>NZ_LT960614.1:0-656500 GCF_900231165.1 Hartmannibacter diazotrophicus | reverse complement strand
ACAGAGGTTTGTCCGGCAAGAGAAGCGATCTACACGTTTCATCTGACGGCGGACCGCCAATCCAGCGCCAGGGAGACCCGTCCGGTCCGGAAAGATGCCCGAAGGAGGCATCCCGGCAGGACCCGTGTCAACAACAGAGGAGAAGGCAGCCATTCGCCGCCCATTCAGAGCCCCGCCGCCCACAAAGGAAGGGCCGCGCGTCAATCGCGAAATTCGCATTCCGGAAGTCCAGTTGATCGGCGAAGAGGGTGAAAACCTCGGCGTCATCCCGACTCAGGAGGCACTTGCCATGGCCGCCGAGGCCGGTCTCGACCTAGTCGAGATCTCGCCGAACGCCCAGCCGCCGGTGTGCAAGATCCTGGACTTCGGACGCTACAAGTTCCTGTCCCAGAAAAAGGCCGCCGAGGCCCGCAAGAAGCAGAAGGTCGTCGAGATCAAGGAGATCAAGATGCGGCCGAACATCGACGACCACGACTACGGGGTCAAGATGAAGGCGATGGAGCGCTTCTTCGAAGAGGGCGACAAGGTCAAGGTGACGCTTCGGTTCCGCGGACGCGAGATGGCCCACCAGGATCTGGGCTACAAGCTCCTGATGAAGGTCAAGGAAGAGACCGGCGAGATCGCCAAGGTCGAGACCGAGCCGCGCCTGGAAGGCCGGCAGATGGTGATGATGCTGTCGCCGCGCTGAGCGGCTCCTCCAGCAATATCCGAGCACGTTCGCGACGGCGGGTCCCTGACCCGCCGTTTTGCGTTTTCAGCCCTTCCTTTTTCGCCGCAAGCGGCAGATTTCCGCCCGCATCGGGGTTGGAATCGGTGGGAGGTTACCCATGTCTGTTTGATCGAAAGAGTAAGGGAGGCCCTAATGACCAGACTGCTCGCATCCGCATTTGCCATTCTCTCCGCCGGTTCGCTTGCCCACGCCGGCGAGACGGTGTCCTACAAGGCCGGCGATTTGCCCCTCGAAGGCTATTTCGCCCCTGCCGAGGGCGGCAAATCCAAGGGTGCGGTGCTCGTCATCCATGACTGGGACGGGGTCGATTCCTATGAGGAGAAGCGCGCCGACATGCTGGCGGCGCTCGGCTATGACGCCTTCGCGCTCGATCTCTACGGCGCTGGCAACCGGCCCGCGACCATGGACGCCAAGGTCGCGGCGACAAAGGCCCTCTATCAGGATCGCGAGGCCATGCGTACCCGGCTCGTCGCCGGGCTCAAGGAACTGCATTCCAAGAGCGACGCGGCCAGCACCGTGGTGATGGGCTATTGCTTCGGCGGCGCGGCGGCGCTGGAACTTGCCCGCTCCGGCCTTGGCGACAAGGTCGTCGGCTACGTTGCCTTCCACGGCGGTCTCACGACACCGGAAGGTCAGAGCTATCCGAGCGACACCCCGCCGATCCTGATCGAGCACGGCGGCGCCGACACGTCGGTGACCATGGCGGACGTTACCAGCCTCTCCGAACAACTGGAAAAGGCGGGAATCACCTATCAGATCGACGTCTACTCCGGCGCCCCGCATGCCTTCACGGTGTTCGGATCGGACCGCTACCGGCAGGTCGCGGACGAGAAATCCTGGAAGAGGCTCGAGGAATTCCTCTCCGAGCGCTTCGAGAGCTGAGCCCTGGCAAAAGCCCTCTGCTCCCTGCCAAATGACGATCGAGACACTTCCCGGCCAGTCCGGCCGGACGAAGGAGGACCCGTGGACGAACCGTTCGATCTGGCGCGTTTCATCGAGGCGCAGGATCGCGTCTACGAGACCGTTCTTGAGGAACTCCACGCCGGGCGGAAGGTGCGCCACTGGATGTGGTTCGTCTTCCCCCAGATCGCGGGTCTTGGATCGTCGGGCATGGCGCGGCGCTACGCCATCTCGTCGCTCGACGAGGCAAAGGCCTATCTTGCCCATCCCTTGCTTTCGGCCCGGCTCGATGAATGCACCCACCTGGTGCTGGCGACGAAAGGGCTGCCGCTCGACAACCTCTTCGGATCGATCGACACCATGAAGTTCCGCTCGTCGATGACGCTCTTCGACCACGCAAGCGAGGAGCCGAACGTCTACGGCGAGGCACTGGAGGTCTTTTTCGACGGTGAACGGGACTGGATGACGCTGGCGCGGCTCAAGACCCACGCGGACTGAGGCGCGCTCCTTCGGGGGATTTCCCGCCGTTTCACGCTTGCGTCCGCCCGCATTTCCGCCTATAAGGCCGCCACTTCGGGTCGCCCGGCTCAGGGACGTCTTTGCACGTCCCGACCAAGGGCATGCCGTGGCGGCCTCGAATGCTCACCCGGACCAGACGGACGGTGACCGGCGGGCGGATTGATCCGACCCCGTGAAGCCTCATTTGGTCCAGACACCAGTACCCGCGGAAGAGACACGTTGTTTCTGCCGTATCATGACTCGAAAGACGAGCGAAATGCCCAAGTTGAAGACCAAGTCCGGCGCCAAGAAGCGCTTCAAGGTGACCGGCACCGGCAAGGTGCTTTCCGCCCAGGCCGGCAAGCGCCATGGCATGATCAAGCGGCATGCCAAGTTCATTCGCAACGCCCGCGGCACCACGACCCTCTCGGATCAGGATGCCATCATCATCAAGAAGAACTTCCTGCCTTACGCCTGAGAAGCTTCTTGCCGATTTTCCTGATTTGACCGGAGTTTAACCGAAATGGCACGCGTGAAACGGGGCGTTACCGCCCATGCGAAGCACAAGAAGGTCCTGAAGGCCGCCAAGGGCTTCTACGGCCGCCGCAAGAATACCATCCGCACGGCCAAGGCCGCCGTCGATCGCTCGATGCAGTATGCGACGCGCGACCGCCGCGCCAAGAAGCGCACCTTCCGTGCGCTCTGGATCCAGCGTATCAACGCCGGTGTGCGCGAAGTGTCCGAGACGCTGACCTACGCCCGCTTCATCGACGGCCTGAACAAGGCCGGCGTGACGGTGGACCGTAAGGTGCTTTCTGACCTTGCCATCCACGAGCCGGACGCGTTTAAGGCCTTGGTTGAAAAGGCCCAGGGCGCGCTGGCTTGATTCAAGCCGGATGAGCTTACATCGGGCCGGTCACTGATCGGCCGCAGTCTGCTTGGAAAGGCGGCGTGCCGATAGGTGCGCCGCCTTTCGGCGTTCCGGGGCCCCGGATCACTTCTTGGGCCGGATCTGAAGGAAAACCCATGCAGGGACTGAAGGCTGATCTGCTTCGCGGCTGCTGGTATCTGGCGATGCTCTCGTCGGATCTCGCGCCGGGCAAGACGGTGGCAAAGACGTTGCTCGGCGAACCGGTGCTCTTCGCCCGGCAGGCGGACGGCCATGTCTTCGCCATCCGCGACGCCTGCCCGCACCGGGGCATCCCGCTGCGCTACGGAAATTTCGACGGCAAGACCGTCGGCTGCTGCTATCACGGCTGGCGCTTCGACGAGAGCGGCACCTGCACGGAAATCCCGTCGCTGCGCGAGGACCAGTCGGTCGACTTCTCCAAGATCCGCTGCGGCTCCTATCCCGTCGTCGACCGGCAGGGCGTCATCTGGATCTACATGGGCGTCGACGGCGAAGCGCCGGAGGACGGGCCGATGACCGAACCGCCGTCGATGCCGGGCTTTGCCGCGGACGATGCGCCGAAGGCGGCGATCAAGCTGCCGTTTCCCTGCTCCACCGACCATGCGGCCTTCGGCCTGATGGACCCGACGCACGCGGCCTTCGTGCATACCTCGTGGTGGTTCAAGAAGGACGCGACGAAGCTTAGGCCGAAGGAGAAGAAGTTCGAGCCGTCGGAGCTCGGCTGGCGCATGGTGCGGCACCCGATTCCACCGCAGAACATCGCCTACAAGATCTTCGGCCAGAATGTTTCCACCGAGATCGCCTACCGCCTGCCCGGCTACCGCATCGAGCATATCGAAGGCTCCAAGCATGTCGTCGTCGGCCTCACCGCGATCACGCCGGTGACCGACGAGGCGACGGAAGTGCATCAGATCTTCTGGGCGAGCGCCGGCTGGCTGAAACCGCTGCGTCCCCTCACCCAGCATCTGATGACCGTCTTCCTCGACCAGGACCGCCGCGTCGTCGTGCAGCAGCGCGAGGGCCTCGAACAGGGCAACAAGACGATGCTGATCAACGACGCCGACACGCAGGCGCGCTGGTGGATGCGGGTGAAGGGCGAGTGGATGCAGTCGCAGGCCGACGGGCGCGCCTTCGTCAATCCGCTGAAACCGCAGACGCTGCGCTGGCGCAGCTGAAGCTTCCCCAGTCCGCTGTGGCAATTGTCACGCAACCCGTTTAAAAGTCCGCGCAATCGCTGACAGAAAAGAACGATTGAGACCCATGACCGATATCGATCAACTGAAGGGCGACATCCTGTCCGCCGTCGAGACGGCTTCCGACGAAGCGACCCTCGAAGCCGTGCGCGTCGCGGCCCTCGGCAAGAAGGGCTCCGTCTCCGAGCTGCTCAAGGGCCTCGGCACCATGAGCCCGGATGAGCGCAAGACCGCCGGCCCCGCGATCAACGGCCTCAAGACCATCGTCGGCGACGCGATCAACGCGCGCCGCGAGGCCCTGAAGGCGAGCGCCCTTGAAGCGCGCCTTGCCCGCGAGACGGTCGACGTGACCCTGCCGACCCGTCCGGGCGCTGCCGACAGCGGCCGCATCCATCCGATCAGCCAGGTGATCGACGAAATCACGGCGATCTTCGCCGACATGGGGTTCTCGGTCGCCGAAGGGCCGGACATCGAGACCGACTTCTATAACTTCACCGCGCTCAACTTCCCGGACGACCATCCGGCGCGCGAGATGCACGACACGTTCTTCTTCAACCAGAAGGAAGACGGCGAGCGGCTTCTGCTGCGCACGCACACTTCGCCGGTGCAGATCCGCACGATGCTGTCGAGCCAGCCGCCGATCCGGATCATCTGTCCGGGCCGCACCTACCGCTGCGATTCGGATGCGACGCACACCCCGATGTTCCATCAGGTCGAGGGGCTCGTCGTCGACCGGCACAGCCATTTCGGGCATCTGCGCTGGATTCTGGAGGAGTTCTGCAAGGCCTTCTTCGAGGTCGAGAACGTCAAGATGCGCTTCCGCCCGTCCTTCTTCCCCTTCACCGAGCCGTCGATGGAGGTGGACGTCCAGTGCACCCGCACCGGCTCCGAAGTGCGGATCGGCGAGGGCGACGACTGGCTGGAGATCCTCGGCTGCGGCATGGTTCACCCGAACGTCCTCAAGGCCGGCGGCATCGACCCGGACGAGTATCAGGGCTTTGCCTGGGGCATGGGCATCGACCGCATCGCCATGCTGAAATACGGCATGCCGGACCTGCGCGCCTTCTTCGACGCCGACATCCGTTGGCTGAAGCACTACGGCTTCCGGCCGCTGGATCTGCCGACGCTGTTCGGAGGATTGAGCAGCTAGGGCGACGCTTCGCCGCCGCATGTCTCCTGTCTTCGCCTGCCGTTTCCGCACGGCGCGAAGACAAGCCGAATTGAAGGTGGCCGACGCCCAACGGCGCAACGGCCCAACAGGAACCAAGTCCCATGAAGTTCACCCTCGCCTGGCTGAAGGATCACCTCGACACCGACGCGAGCCTCGACGATGTGGTCGATGCGCTGACGATGGTCGGCCTTGAGGTCGAGAATGTCGTCGATCCGGCGAAAGCGCTCGGCACCTTCCGCATCGCCAAGGTGCTCTCGGCCGAGAAGCACCCGAATGCCGACAAGCTGCAGGTGCTCCGGGTCGCCACCGGCGACGGCGAGCCGATCCAGGTCGTCTGCGGCGCGCCCAACGCCCGCGCAGGCCTCGTCGGCGTCTTCGCGGCGCCCGGCGCCTATGTGCCCGGCATCGACGTCACGCTGTCGGTCGGCAACATCCGCGGCGTCGAGAGCCACGGCATGATGTGCTCGGAGCGCGAGCTTGAGCTTTCCGACGAGCACAGCGGCATCATCGACCTGCCGTCCGACGCCCCGATCGGCGCGCGGTTCATCGACTATGCCGACCTTGCCGACCCGATGATCGAGATCGCGATCACGCCGAACCGGCCGGACTGCCTCGGCGTGCGCGGCATCGCGCGCGACCTTGCCGCCCGCGGCCTCGGCCGGCTCAAGGAAGAGACGATCACGCCTTTCCATTCGGGCTTCGAATGCCCGGTGCCGATCGCCCTCGACTTCCCCGAGGACAAGGCCGATGCCTGCCCGGTCTTCGCCGGACGCATCGTCAAGGGCGTGAAGAACGTCCCCTCGCCGACCTGGATGCAGAAGCGGCTGCGCGCCATCGGCCTTCGCCCGATCTCGGCGCTCGTCGACATCACCAACTACATCTCCTACGACCACGGCCGGCCGTTGCACGTCTACGACGTCTCCAAGCTCACCGGCACGGTTCGCGCCCGCCTCGGCAAGGCCGGGGAGAGCTTTGTCGCGCTCGACGGCAAGACCTATGAGGTCGACGAGGAAATGACGGTGATCGCGGACGACGCCCGCGTGCTCGGCCTTGGCGGCGTCATGGGCGGCGAATACTCCGGTGTCACGGAAGAGACGACCGAGGTCCTGATCGAGAGCGCCTATTTCGATCCGAACCGCACGGCGCGGACGGGCCGCCGCACGGGCATCAACTCCGACGCCCGCTACCGCTTCGAGCGCGGCATCGACCCGGCCTTCGTCATCGAGGGGCTGGAGCTTGCGACCCGCTACGTGACCGAGCTTTGCGGCGGCGACCCGTCGCGCTCGATCGTCGCCGGCAACCAGCCGATCGTCGACCGGGCGATCGACCTGCCGCTCTCCGAGGTCAAGCGCCTTTCGGGCCTCGACGTTCCGGTGACCGAGATCAACGTCATCCTGAAGATGCTCGGCTTCTGGGTCTCGGGCATGGGCGACACGGTCAAGGTGGCGGTGCCGTCCTGGCGTCCCGACGTTCACGGCAAGGCCGACCTCGTGGAAGAGGTCGTGCGCATCGCCGGCGTCGACCGGGTGAAGCCGACTCCCCTGCCCGGCAGCGAGGTCGTCGGCCAGAAGGTTCTGACCCCCATCCAGATCCGCACGCGGCGGTCCAAGCGGGCACTCGCCGCGCGCGGGCTCGTCGAAGCGGTGACGTGGTCGTTCCTGTCCAAGCTGCAGGCCGACATGTTCGGCGGCGGCGCGCCGGAGCTTGCGCTCGCCAACCCGATCTCGTCGGAAATGAGCGACATGCGCCCGAGCCTTCTGCCAGGCCTGATCGCGGCGGCGGGCCGCAACGCCGATCGCGGCTTCAACGACGTCGCGCTCTTCGAGGTCGGCCAGATCTTCAAGGGCGACAAGCCCGAGGAGCAGTTCATTGCCGCGACCGGCATCCGCAAGGGCACGGCGGTGATCTCCGGCGACGGCCGGCACTGGTCCGGCAATGCGCCGGTGGTCGACGTCTTCGACGCCAAGGCCGATGCACTGGCGGTGCTGGAGTCTGCGGGCATGGATACCTCCAAGGTGCAGGTGGTCAAGGGTGCGCCGTCCTGGTTCCACCCGGGCCGCTCGGGCACGATCCAGCTCGGCCCCAAGGTCGTCCTCGGCCATTTCGGCGAGTTGCATCCCGGCGCCCTTGAAAAGCTCGATGTGGCCGGACCGATCGTCGGTTTCGAGGTGATCCTCGACAACGTGCCGCTGCCGAAGGCCAAGCCCACCAAGGCGAAGCCGCCGCTCGCGGCCTCCGACCTGATGCCGGTGAAGCGCGACTTTGCCTTCATCGTCGATGACACGGTGGAAGCGGCGCGGATCATCCGCGCGGCGCAGGGCGCGGCCAAGCAGGCAATCGGCGCGGTCAACATCTTCGACGTCTATCGCGGCGAGCATGTCGGCGAGGGGCAGAAGTCGGTCGCCATCGAGGTGACGCTGGTGCCGCAGGGCAAGACCTTCACCGACGAGGAGATCGAGAAGCTCGGCCAGGATGTCGTCGCGGCGGTCTCCAAGGCGACCGGAGCCACCCTGCGCGGCTAGAGCATAACGCGGCGGCGGTCATCCCTGTCGCCGCGCTTCTTTTTGCCAGGAACAGAACCCGGTTATTGGATGCGCTTGACGGCGTTGCGCACTGGATTCAATGGTGCGGAGCGGCGATGAAAGGCGCTCCTGTGAATCCACATGACCGCACTCCGCTCCAAGTGGCGACGAGGACATGGACCAGCATCTTCCGGCCCTTGCCACCGCCTCGCTCGCCGAGCAGCAGCAGGCCCTTGCCGGGATCGTCCTTGCCGATCCGGATCTCTCCGCGATCGTCGATCTCATCGCGGATCAGGACCTGCCCGACGGCTGGCTCGTCGCGGGCGCGATCTACCAGACGGTCTGGAACCGGATCGCCGGCCATCGGCGCCAGACCGGCATCAAGGACTATGACGTCATCTATTTCGATCCCGACACGTCCTACGAGGCGGAGGATCGCGTCATCCGGCGAATGGAAGCGGCCTGCCGTCCGCTCGGGCTGGCCGTCGAGGTCCGCAATCAGGCCCGGGTGCATCTCTGGTACGAGGAGCGTTTCGGCTTTCCGATTGCTCCGCTGACATCCAGTGCCGAGTCGCTTCTCTTCTACGCCTCGACAACGCATTCCGTCGGCGTCCGCCGCAACGCGGCGGGCGGGCTCGACATGCTCGCCCCCTACGGGCTGGCCGACGTCTTTGCCATGCATCTGCGCCCCAACCGGCTTCGGCCCAACGGGCCGAGCCACGACGCCAAGGCGAGGCGATGCCTTGTCACCTGGCCGATGCTGACGGTCGAATGGTGGTGATGCCCCGGCGGCTTACTGCGCCGTCAGGACCGTGGCGCACGCCGGCGGCAGATCCTTCAGCGTCACCGGCTTCGGCTTCTTCGCGGGCTTGTCCGGCTTCTTGAACGGACCGTCGGTGAACCACCAGTCGAGTTCCTTGCCGCAACCGTCGCCGGGCGGCGGGGCGGCCTGCTCCTTGCAGCCGGGCGAGCCCTTCGGGCAATCGATCCGCACGTGAATGTGGTCGTCGTGGCCGTACCAGGGCCGGAGCTTGCCGAGCCACGACCGGTCCTTGCCGGCATCGTCGCACATCGCCCGCTTGATGGCCCGGTTGACGAAGATCCGCGCCACCGCCGGGTCCTTCGCAGCCGTCTTGATCATGGCCTCAAGCTGCGGCGTGAATTTCCTGCGATCGACCGCCCGGCCCGTCTTGTCGAGCACGGAGATGGCCGAGGTCTTCTCGCGCTCGCTGGCGCTCATCAGATGTCCGGGCATCGGCTGGACCCAGATGTCGGCGTCGAGGCCGATCTGGTGGCTGGCATGACCGCTGATCATCGGGCCGCCGCGCGGCTGCGACATGTCGCCGATAAGGAGGCCTTGCCAGCCAGCCTTTCCCATTTTCGATGCGAGCCGCTCCAGATAGGCGACGAGCGACGGATGCCCCCAGTTGCGGTTGCGCGACAGGCGCATCACCTGCCAGCCGGGGCCGTTGATCGGCAAGGCTGCCGCACCGGCCAGGCATCCCCGGGCGTAGGACCCGATCGCCTGCGGCGCCAGCGGCGCGGGATCCTTGCGTGCGCCGAAGAGCTGCTTGGCGGGCGTGTCGTCGGCATGGGCCGGTGACGGCACGCCGGACAGGACGGCAGCGGCCAGCAGCAGGCACGCCGCCGCAAGGCCTTTTCGTGCGGCCGTAAGGATGGCGTCAAAGCCATGCGCGCCAGGGAGCAAGGATGTCCGCCGCATTGTCATCTTTCCCTCAAACCCGTCTTTTGCCCAAACGCTTGGCCGCTCAGCGATCCGCTACCGTCAGCCCGTTTCCGGCATCGTCATCTCAGCCGCCAAAAGGGGCGAATGTCGGGCGCAGACCGGGGCCCTCCTTGTCCGGCAACGGGTTCGTGGAGCCGGTGACTTCCGGTTCCGCGACCTCCGGCACCGGACGCATGGCGAAGACGCGGGCAGGCCCCTCCGATGGAAGCGGCTCCAGCCAGGACGGCGTCCTGCCCGCCGCCAGCACCGCCAGCAGGCCTTCCGGCGCCCGTTCCATCACCTTGCGACTGCCCGGCTCGCCCGCACAGAAGGCCACGTAGCGCGCGCCCTCGGCCGCCATGATGCCTTCGGCAGACTTCGCCGTTCCCGTCATGATCTGGTCGGCCGCAATGATGCCGGCGCCACCGCGATGATAGGGAGCGGAGAGAACGCTGTCACCGGTCGTTGCCAGAATGGGGACACCGAGCGTCCAGGGCGCGACGACGAGGCCTCCGGCTTCGCGCGCCAGCACGCCCGAGAGATCCTGCTTGCAGGCGAGGATTGTCTGGTCGTCCGACGCGTTCAACTGGCCCACCTTGCCGAAATTCGCCATCACCACGAAGAGAACCAGCGGCTGCATGGCTGCGAAGAGAACCGCGCCCGCGATGCGCCGCCTCGAAGGCAGGCTCCGGTCCAGAAGCTTGAACAGGAGGGCGGCCGCAAGCGGGATCGACAGCGCACCGAGCGGGACCGCGGCGCGCACCTGCCAGCAGGCAACGAACCACATCAGGACCAGCATGGCGGCCGGTTTCAGCCATATCGCGCGCTCGTCCTCGGGCAGACGGCGCCAGACCCAGGCAATCCCTGCAAGAACGGCCAGAGCCGGCCCGTAGTAGAGGACGACAAACGCCGGCCCCTTGGCGAAGACCTGAAAAACATTCTGTGCCTCGGAAACCTCGTCCATCCAGATCGGACCAAGGCGCGGGTCGAGCCCGGCATAAGGTCCGCCGAGGCAGGCAGGGAAATAGGCGGCAACGATGGTGACCAGCAGGAAGCCAAGTCCGACGAGCCCTGCGCCGCGCAGCAGATAGCCCGCCGCACCATCGCGGCGGTCTCCCGTCAGGACGCCTGCCAGCGCGGCTATGCCGAGGCCTCCGACCATGGCCAGCGTCAGGTAGACCGGCGAGATGGCGTCGCAAGCGGGCAGCATCCAGCGATCTGGCGCAACGGTGGCGAGAAAGAAGGCCGCCGTCGCGGCGGCAAAGCCGAGGCCGTAGGCGACAACGCCGGAACGGACACGTTCGCCCTCGCGGGTCCAGTCGATGCCGAGCGCCGCCGCGCCGACCACGACCACGACCAGCATCTCCATGCCGATGGCAAGGCTGGCAGCCGCCGCGATGCCCGCGACAAGGCCCGGGCGCCATCCGTTGCGGATCGAGCAGATCTGCGCCGTCATCAGCATCATCAGGGCCGATTGCAAATTGTGATGATCGATGCGGCCGGGTGTGAAGATGAGAAGAACCGCCGGGCTTGCGAGAAGCAGCCCGATGGCGAGCAGGCCCGCGCCCTGACCCGCCAGCGTTCTTGCCATCATGGCTGTCGCAACGAGGAAGAGCACGAGCGTCAGGACCGGCCAGAGATTGACGGCAATGGTCTCGGCAGCCGCACTGCCCGCGAAAGGTGTGAAGGCGGACATCAGAAGCGCAATCGGCGCATCCACCAGCCGCGACCAGTGCATGAAGACGCCTTCGGGCGGCGCCAGGCGGTACTGCGTCAGGTCGAACCAGCCCTGCCCGGCGATCCAGTCGCGCACTTCGACGAGGCGCATGACCGAATCGGGATCATCGAGCGTGAAGGCAATGTCATGCTGCCAGCCGCGGATCAGCATGCCGATGGCAAAGAGAACCGCCAATGCGACGCTCGGGAGGAGCGTATTGCCGATGGCTGTGCGGCCGTCCTCGTGCCGGGTTCCGTCCGCAGTCGTGCTGCCCGGCTTTCTGAAGACGAGCGTGGCGATGCCGTTTTCCATTCGTTGACCAAGACGCGAGAACTTGAAGGACGCGGCTCCCGGAAGGGGCCGGCATTAGTGTGCCCTTAACTCCATGGAGAAAAGGTAAAGCACCGGTTATCCGAGTGTTGCCTGGCGTGCGCGCGCCACCGGGTGCCGGACGCGTCAGGGGGTGCTCGAATTATGTCGCAGTTAGAAGTCTTTGACGGGCTGGACCTTGCCGTCGTCATTCCCTGCCACAACGAGGAAGCGAGCATCGCCGGCGTCGTTTCCGGCTTCCGGAGCGCGCTGCCCGGGGCAAAAATTTACGTCTATGACAACAATTCGAGCGACGGGACAGCCAAGCGCGCCGCCGGCGCTGGCGCGATCGTCGTGAAGGAACCGCGCCAGGGCAAGGGCCATGTGGTGCGGCGCATGTTCGCCGACATTGACGCCGACATCTACGTCATGGCCGACGGCGACGGCACCTATGATCCGGCCGATGCCCCGCGCCTCGTCGGGGCGCTCATCTCCGAACGGGTCGACATGGCTGTCGGCACCCGCATGGGGGTCGAGGACGACGCGGGCCGCGCCGGGCATGCGCTCGGCAACAAGGGCTTCAACGTTCTTTACCGCAAGCTCTTCGGCAACGATTTCACTGACATCTTTTCAGGCTACCGGGCCTTCACCCGCCGCTTCGTGAAAAGCTTCCCGGCGCTCTCGGGCGGCTTCGAGATCGAGACGGAAATGAGTGTCCACGCCAGCCAGCTCAAGATCCCGTGCGTCGAAATCCCACTCGCCTACGGGCGCCGCCAGGAAGGCTCGGAGAGCAAGCTGCGCACGGTCCGCGACGGGCTGCGTATCTTCGCGATGTTCGTGCAGCTTCTGAAAGAAACGCGGCCCGTCTTCTTCTTCGGCTCGCTCGCGCTCGGCTTTGCCCTCGTCGGTTTCATGCTCTCCATCCCGCTCATCGCCACCTATCTCGACACCGGCCTCGTGCCGCGTTTTCCGACGGCTATCCTGTCGACCGGCCTGATGCTGACGGCGATGCTGCTGGCGGCGGTCGGCATGATCCTCGACAGCCTGACCCGGTCGCGCGTCGAGCAGAAGCGCATTCTCTATCTCGGCGTGCCGGGGCTGCCGGTGCAGTGAGAACCGTGGCGGGACATTGCCTGACAGGGACGGATTTCAGGACATGAGGCGGACCGGCGGTTTCCACCCCCTGCTTGCTCGACTGGCCCAGTTCGGCCTTGCCGGCGGGATCGGGTTTCTGGTCGATGCCGGCCTGACGTTTGCACTCGTGCGGTTCGGCTTTCACCCGCTGCTGGCGAGGATCGGCGGGGTTGCCGTCGCCGTCCTGGCGACCTGGTTTCTCAACCGCGGCCTGACCTTCGCGGACAGGAAATCCGCCTCACGGGCGGAGGAAGCCGGACGCTATACGGCCGTCGCGCTGACGGGCTGCGCCGTCAACTACGCGACCTACGCGACCGCAATTCTGATCGCGCCAGGCCTGCCGATCCCGCTCGCGGTCGCGATCGGTTCGGCCGTTGCGATGGGGTTCACCTATTTCGGCTACAGCCGGCTCGTCTTCACCGGCTGACCTTTACGCCGCGCGGCGCTCGGCGTCGGGCCCGTAATAGGAGATGTAGCGCGGATTGATCGCCGAGACGGGCAGGATCACCAGAACGTCGGTCGTGCCGAACTGGTGGTCGACGATGGCGCCGTCACCGATGAAGGCACCGATCCTCAGATATCCCTTGATCAGCGGCGGCAGCTGGGCAAGCGCCGCCTTCATGTCGACCGCTTCCTTCGGCATGCGGTTCATGTCGACGTAGCGTTCCGGCAGGGCCGACACGCGCCATTCCTCCGGCGCGGAGGCATGGTGATGCAGGAAGGACAGCGGCAGGGCGAGGCGGTCGGGATCGGTGCCCTCGAAGGATGCGCAGCCGATCATCACGTCGACGCCGTGGCGCTTCACATAGGACCAGATGCCGGCCCAGAGCAGTTCCACCGTCCGCTTGTTGCGGTAGGGCTTTTCAACGCAAGAGCGGCCAAGCTCGAGGAAGTTGAGCGCGCTGTGGCGATCGAGGACCGGCTGGATGTCGAACTCGCCGGCCGTATAGAAGCCGTCGTTGAGGTCGGCCACACCCTGCCGCAGCAGGCGATAGGTGCCGATGATCGGCGCCTTGCGGCGGCCGAACGCGCCGTCAATGGCCGAGGCGGGATCATGATCGATGACGAGCAGGTGGTCGCAGATGTCGTCGAAGGCATCGACGTCGCGGCGGGTCGCCAGCGTTTCGGCGTCCGCGATGGCGGCCATCTCCTCGTAGAAGACGTGATAGCGCAGCCGCTGGGCGGTCTTGACCTCTCCGGGGCCGCGCGCCAATCGCGCTTCCAGCGATCCGATCCGGCACATGATCTCCGCCTGCTGTCCTACCGGAAAGCCCCGCACCATACCAGGCAGCTTGAGTGCCGAAGCCGTCGAGCGCATCAGGGGCGCCATCTTGGCCGCAAGTCGCTTCGGGTTGAGCCGCTGGGGATGAAGTTGCCGGGCGTCCACGTTCGCAAGCCTTTCCTCGTCCGAATCGAAATCCGCTGGATTTGCCGCAAGGATTTCGTCGGCTCACTAGATCAGGCTTCATCGAAGCTTTCATGACACAGCCGGCTTAGGATTTCATCTCAATTGGGCGATTTTGTTGCGGATTACCCGCGATGACGAGGGATGGAAGCGCCATTTTGCCGTGGCCCTTCGACCCTCGATCCCGCGCCTGCAGCAAGTAACGCCAGTCGGTCCAGCGGCAGGCCGTCGCCAACAGGATGTGCGGCATTTCAACCATCCGGCGGACCACTCGTCCGGCCTCATTCGACCTTGAGGATCTCGATCTCGCCGGAGCCGAAGGGCACGACGTCGCCCTCCTCCCGGTCGGCCAACACACGGGCCAGCGGCGAGACATAGGAGAGCTTTCCCTTTGCCGGGTCGGCCTCGTCCTCGCCGACAATGCGAAAGGTCTGCTGCCGGCCGTCCTCGCGCAGGATCGTCACGCGTGCAGCGAAGCGGACCTGATCGGCCGGCTCGTGTGGGGCGACCACCTCGGCACTCGCCCGACGTGCCGTGAAATAGCGCAGATCGCGCGCGGCAAGGGCGGCCGTGTCGTCATCCTTCGCCTCGCGTGCAGCATCCAGCGCCGCTTCGGCGGCGGCAAGCGCGGCATCGAGGTCCCGAAGCCCTTCGGGCGTCACCAGATTGCGATGCGGCGAAACCGGGCGGTCGGGCAGCTTGTCGACGGCGTCGCTGCCGCTTCCTTCCCTGGTGAAGGCACGGCTCACGGACGGGCTCCGCTCATCTCTCGCCTCAGTCTTCCATCTTCAGCGCGGCGATGAAGGCTTCCTGCGGGATCTCCACCTTGCCGAACTGACGCATGCGCTTCTTGCCTTCCTTCTGCTTTTCCAGAAGCTTGCGCTTGCGCGTGACGTCGCCGCCGTAGCATTTGGCCGTCACGTCCTTGCGCATGGCGCGCACCGTCTCGCGGGCAATGATCTTGCCGCCGATGGCCGCCTGGATCGGGATCTGGAAGAGATGCTGCGGGATCAGATCCTTGAGCTTCTCGCACATCTGCCGGCCGCGCTTTTCGGCCTGCGTCCGGTGCACCAGCATCGACAGCGCATCCACCGGCTCGCCGTTGACGAGGATCGACATCTTGACGAGGTCGCCCTCGCGATAGTCGGTCAGGTGATAGTCGAAGGAGGCGTAGCCCTTGGAAATCGACTTCAGGCGGTCATAAAAATCGAAGACGACCTCGTTGAGCGGCAGGTCGTAGGTGACCATGGCGCGCTGCCCGACATAGGAGAGGTCGGTCTGGATGCCGCGCCGGTCCTGGCAGAGCTTCAGGATCGGACCGAGATAATCGTCGGGCGTCATGATCTGGGCCCTAATCCATGGCTCGGCGATGGCCTGGATCTTGACGACATCCGGCATGTCGGCCGGATTGTGCAGCTCGATTTCGTCGCCGCTCGTCAGATGCATCTTGTAGACCACCGACGGGGCTGTCGCGATGAGGTCGAGGTTGAACTCGCGCTCCAGCCGCTCCTGGATGATCTCCAGATGCAGCAGGCCGAGGAAGCCGCAACGGAAGCCGAAGCCGAGAGCGGCGGAGGATTCCATCTCGTAGGAGAAGCTGGCGTCGTTGAGCCGAAGCTTGCCCATCGCCGCGCGCAGGTCGTCAAAATCGGCCGCGTCAACGGGAAAAAGACCACAGAAAACCACGGGCTGCGCCGGACGGAAGCCAGGCAGCGGTTCGGACGTTGGCTTGCGCTCGTCGGTGATGGTGTCGCCGACGGCGGTGTCCGCCACTTCCTTGATCGAAGCGGTGAAGACGCCGACCTCGCCGGTCCCGAGCCGGTCGGTGACGAGCAGCTTGGGGCTCATGACGCCGACACGCTCGACATCGTAAACGGCGCCCGTGCGCATCATCTTGATGCGCTGGCCCTTCTTCAGTTCGCCGTCGATGACGCGCACCAGCACCATGACGCCGAGGTAGGCGTCGTACCAGCTGTCGACCAGCATGGCCTTCAGCGGCGCGGTGCGGTCGCCCTTCGGCGGCGGCAGCTGGGTAACGATCGCCTCCAGGACGCCTTCGATGTTGAGGCCGGTCTTGGCCGAAATTTCCACCGCATGCGCCGTATCGAGGCCTATGACGTCCTCGATCTGCTGCTTGATGCGTTCCGGCTCGGCGGCGGGCAGGTCGACCTTGTTGAGGATCGTCACGATCTCGTGGTCATTGTCGAGCGCCTGGTAGACATTGGCGAGCGTCTGGGCCTCGACGCCCTGGCTGGCGTCGACGACGAGCAGCGAGCCCTCGCAGGCCGCCAGCGACCGAGAGACCTCGTAGGCGAAGTCGACGTGGCCGGGGGTGTCCATGAGGTTCAGGACATATTCCTGACCGTCGTTGGCCTTGTAGATCAGGCGGACCGTCTGCGCCTTGATGGTGATGCCGCGCTCGCGCTCGATATCCATCGAGTCGAGCACCTGATTGGTCATCTCGCGTTCCGACAAGGTGCCGGTCGACTGGATCAACCGGTCGGCCAGCGTCGACTTGCCGTGGTCGATGTGGGCGATGATGGCGAAGTTTCGGATGTTGGAAATCGGTTCGGTCGTCATGGCGCGCTAGATAGCATTGCGCGTGTGCACCGCAAAGCGGATTTCAGCGGATTCTTGACCCCGGTTCAAAGGAGGAGCGGCCCGCCGGCCATCCGCAACGCCGGCCACGCCCGTCCGGCGATGAGGCAGGCAGGTTTGCCAGGCGAAACGGCAAGCCGGATTTCGCCGCGCACGTTGATCGTATCGTGCCCGGCGAGCGCTTTCGCGCGGCGCCGTTCATTCGCGTCTGCCCCGCGTGGTTGCCCTTCAGCGGCAGTCGGTCGCCGTCATCCCGATGGCGTTGGCCGAGGCGATCAGGCGGCCGGCGAGATCGGCGACCAACGGGCGGGCCATCGCATCCGGCTTTCCGGCGACAAGCGCCGAATCCCGCGTCACCACAGGCATGTCGACCGGCGAGATGTCGACGAGCCGCCCGGCATCGAGCGCATCACGCACCAACGGTTCGAGCAGATGGCCAACCGCCAGTCCCTTCTCGATCATCGCACGGGCCGGCGCATAGGGCGCGGCGGACATCGTGCGGGCCCGCGCACCGAGCGAGGCGATGGCCTCCGGCATGTGCTGCCACCAGAACAGGCGCAGGAACTGGGGCGCAAGATCGAAGATGCGCTCGATCGTCGGCTCCGGGCCGATGGCAGCCGCAAGCGCCGGGCAGGCGCAAAGCGGCACGTTCTCGCGAAGGATGGCGATCGGCGCGATGGTGTCGAGCAACGGATCGAGGTTTGGCCAGCCCATCACCGCGAGGTCAACGCGGCGGTCATGGACATACTCGGCGATGTCGCGGTGCCGCCCCTCCTCGATCGTCAGCTGGATGCCGGGATGATCGGCGGCGAATTCGGCGATCGGTTCGGCCGTCAACACGCGGATCAGGCTGCGCAGGCAGGCCAGCGAGACCTGACCATGTTCGGCGGCGCGAATGGCGTTCTGCCCCTCGATCATCGTCGACAGGATGCGACGCGCGAAAGGCAGAAAGGCGATGCCGGCTTCCGTCAGGGCGATCTGGCGCCCGCGCACCAGCAGCGGCTTGCCGATGACGTCCTCCAGGGCCCGCATGCGCATGGAGACCGTCGCCTGGGTCACGTTGAGGCGCGCGGCCGCTTTGGTGAAGCTGCCATCGCGAACGATCCGGTCGAAGGTCCGTAGCTGTTCGATATCCATAAGCCGTGCCAATGCCCGTCATCAGGTGCATCAATCGAAGATCTGATAACAGTTGCATACCTGATAGACGAGGATTTCTGCAGCCATGACAGTGCATGACGGCACGGCATCGATCGATATTGACGCCCTGAGCGCGGCGGAGGCGGAAAAGGCGCTGCCGGGGCTCGCCGATCTTCTCGTCGACGCCGTGCGCGGCGGCGCGTCAGTGAACTTCATGGCCGACATCAGCCACGACGACGCCCTCGGCTTCTGGCGCGGCCAGCTTCCGGCCATGCGGGACGGGATGCGCACGCTGTTCGTTGCGCGCGAGGCGGACGGCGACATCGTCGGATGCGTGGTGCTCACCCTCGCGCCGCAGCCCAATGCCCCCTACCGGGCAGATATCGGCAAGATGATCGTCCACAGCCGCGCCCGCCGGCAGGGGCTTGGCCGACGACTTCTGGAGACCGCCGAACGCCGCGCGTTCGATCTCGGCCGCACCCTGCTCATCCTCGACACCGAGGCGGGAAGCGCCGGCGAGGCGCTCTATCGGCGTTGCGGCTGGATCGGCTACGGCACCGTTCCCGGCTATGCCTACGATCCCCATGGCGCACCGGCCGCGGCAACCTTCTTCTACAAGCAACTCGCCTGAATGCGTCAGTCAGGTCGAATTGACAGCCCGGGCTTCGTGTTCGGGTCGCATCTATGTCTTTGAGGACACATCATGACAATTATCCGTCCGGCGAACCTGGAAGATCTGCCGGAAATCCTTGCGATCTACAATGAGGCCGTGCTCAATACGACGGCTATCTGGATGGATACCCCGGTGGATTTGGACAATCGTGCGAGTTGGTATGAGTCTCGCATCTCCGCCGGCTATCCCGTTATCGTGGCTGGCGAGCGGGGTGGTGTGCTGGGCTACGCAACCTACGGACCTTTCAGACCTTTTGAGGGTTACAGGGCGACCGCCGAGCTCTCCGTTTACGTTAACGCTGCCGCGCGCGGTCAGGGTTTGGGCAGAAAACTGCTGCAAGCGCTGATCGATGAGGCAGTTCGTGCGGGTTTGCACATGCTTGTCGCCGGCATCGAGGGGGGGAATGTTGCCTCGATCCGGCTTCACGCCAGCCTTGGTTTTTCCGAAACCGGCCGCATGCCGGAGGTCGGGCAAAAATTCGGACGGTTCCTCGATCTCGTCCTGATGCAAAAAAGATTGACCTGACGCGGTTTTAAGGGAGGAGGCCAATCCCGACGCCGCGCCCAGCGGAAAAGGGATATTGCATGGACGACATGACGCCGGTCTCCAACAAGCTTGCCGCCCTGGCGCAGGCGATCGTCGATGCGGCCGATGACGCGACCGAGGATCTCTCACCGTCGGCGGCGGCGGCCCTGATGTCCCTCAAGGCGCGAGGTCCGCAGTCGGTCGGAACGGTGGCCCAGCTTGTCGGACTCACGCATTCGGCCGCCGTGCGACTCGTCGACCGGCTGGAGAAGGACTGGCTCGTGCGACGGCAACGACGCGGCGGGCGAGAGGTGATGGTCGAACTGACCTCGCGCGGCAAGCGGCGGGCCTCCACGCTTCAGGAAAAGCGGATCATTGCGGCCGAAGGCTTCGTCAAGGACCTGAACCCGAGCGAAATCGGCGCCCTCGACTTGCTCCTGCACCGCCTGCTCGATGCGGTGGTGGAGGACGGCGGCGACATCGGGCGGCTCTGCCGCATGTGCGACACGGGTACCTGCGACTGCCATCACCTGCACCCGACCACGACCGAAGAAGAGCGGATTGCGGCTGCCGGCGAGTAGCCGCTCCTTTCCGCCTCTTGAACCGATCTCAAAATCCAGGGATGCACGGTCTCGCGTCGCCGCCTGCCGGTGAGCACTCAGGCAAGACTATAAGATTGCCCCGACTTCAAAATGCATGATGCGCACATATTTTGCGCACAAAAGGCAGGAGCTTTCTAGCTGCGGAGGGTCGGCCCGCCGGCATTTCGGCGGGCCTGTGATCCGGCTGCTACTCAGCCGTTGCCGAGACGTCCGGCAAGGGCGTCGTTGATCATGACGCAGGTCTCGCTGATGCCGTAGAGCGCGACGAAGGACCCGAAGCGCGGACCCCGTTCCTGTCCGAGAAGAAGCTGGTAGAGGGCAGAGAACCATTCCACCGAGACGCCCGGGCCGCCGTCGGGGCCAAGTTTCTTCGTATCCTGATAGCGCTCGATCCCCCGTGCCACATCGAGCACCGCATTCTGGATCGTTTCGGAGTCCGACCCGGCGGGCAAGCCCGAAAGCCGTTCCTTCAGCGCGGCAAGTGCGGCGCGCTCCACGTCGTCCGGCGTCTTGAACGTTTTGAAGGGCCGCACCCGATCCTCGTAATAGCGGATCGCGTAGCCGGCGAGTTCGTCGAGCTTCGGATGCGTTTCAGCCGTCACACCCGGTGCATAGCGGGAGATGAAGCCCCAGAGCGTGCCGCGATCATGGGCGTGGCTGGCCGAGACGAGGTTCAGGAGCATGGCGAAAGGCACCGGCAGGTCCACCTTCGGCGGATTGCCGGAGTGGATGTGCCAGACCGGGTTGTTCAGGCGAGCGTCGATGTCCTGCCTGTCATAGGCGCCGAGGAAGGAGAAATACTCGTCGACGTTCTTCGGAATGACGTCGAAGAAGAGCTTCTTGGCGGTCTTCGGCTTCTGATACATGAAGAGCGCGAGGCTCTCCGGGCTCGCGTAAGCCAGCCACTCGTCGATGGTGATGCCGTTGCCCTTGGACTTCGAAATCTTCTCGCCCTTGTCGTCGAGGAAGAGTTCGTAGTTGAAGCCCTCGGGCGGCACGCCGCCGAGCACCTTGCAGATCTGGCTCGACGTCTTGACGTTGTCGATGTGATCCTTGCCGCTCATTTCGTAGGTGACGCCGAGGGCCGCCCAGCGCAGCGCCCAGTCCGGCTTCCACTGCGCCTTGGCGTGACCGCCCGTCACCAGCGTTTCGAAGCGTTCGCCGGTGTCGGGATCAGTCCAGACGATGGTGCCCTTCGACGGATTGCGTTCCTCCACCGGCACCTGCATCACGACGCCCGTCTTCGGGTGAACCGGCAGGAAGGGCGAATAGGTCTTGCTCCGCTCCTCGCGCAGCGTCGGCAGCATGATCGCCATGACGTCGTCATAGCGCTCCAGCATCACGAGGAGCTTCTCGTCGAGAATGCCGCGCGCGTAATAGTCTGACGCCGAGGCGAACTCGTAGTCGAAGCCGAAATGGTCGAGGAAGGCGCGAAGCCGGGCGTTGTTGTGATGGCCGAAGCTTTCGTGCGTGCCGAAGGGATCGGGCACCTTGGTCAGCGGCTTGCCGAGATGCTGGCGCAGCAGGTCCTGGTTCGGCACGTTGTCCGGCACCTTGCGCATGCCGTCCATGTCGTCGGAGAAGGAGAGCAGGCGCGTCGGCACCCGGCCCTCGGTCAGGAGAAGGAAGGCATGGCGCACCATGGTGGTGCGGGCCACCTCGCCAAAGGTGCCGATATGCGGAAGGCCCGAGGGACCGTAGCCGGTCTCGAAGAGAACCCCGCCCTCCGGAACGCCCCGTTTCTCGATCCGCGCGATGATCTTTTTCGCTTCCTCGAAGGGCCAGGCCTTGGAGCGGCCGGCGGCTTCGAAAAGCGCGGGATCAATGGCGGATGCGGTGGCGCTGAGCGCAGACATGAAGGTCCTCGATCAAGTGTTGGGTGTGCGGATACAAAAAGCCCGCTCTTTCGCGGGCGCGCGACAGTAGGCAGTGCGGGTCCCCGCGTCAATGTCGGCGCGGCGGGGTCGGCGCAGCAGGGTCGGCGCAGCAGGCGGAGCCCGGTTCTCTGCCGGCTTTCAGCCCTACGCTTTGTGGCTGAGGATATTGAGCACCTTGCCGACCGGGTCGCGGACGAAGAAACGACGCACGCCCCAGGGTTCGTCGGTCAGCGGATAGACGATCTCGTGCCCTTCCAGCCAGGCGCGGTCATGAACCTCGTCGACGTCATCGACCTCGATGGAGAGGTCTGGCACCGGGGTGCCGGAACCACCCTCGCGGGCAATGCCAAGCTGGGCCCGATGCTCGGCGCCGCTCCCCAGCGTCACCAGCCAGCCGTGGTCCATGACAACCTCCAGATCCAGCAGCTCCTCATAGAAGGTCCGGACCGCATCGACATCGGGCGTCGCCAGATTGGCCACAATCCTCAGGACCGTCATTTCGTCTTCATCCCCGATGCCTTTTCCTCTTCAGGCCGCGTCTTGCATTCGACCGACGCGGCGGCGATATAGTGGCGGCCTACAGCCATGGACCGCAAGCCAAGATCAGCCCGCAGGAGTTCCCCCTTGAAGTCGCTTTCGACCCACGAAGCCCTCATCTACGCGATGGTGACAACGTCGGCCGCAGACCACGCCATGAGCGCCGCGGAATTTTCGCGCATCCGCTCCACCCTGGCGCTGCTGCCCTGCTTCGAAGGGTTCGTCGGGGACGTCTCGGCGATTGCCCAGCACTGCGTGCAAACCCTCAGCGAGGATCATGGCATCGACAGCATCCTCGATGCGATCGATGTCGCGCTGACACCGCCCCTCAAGGAAACCGCCTACGCCCTCGCCGTCGACGTTGCTGCGGCCGACGTCTCCGTCAAGCAGGAGGAACTCGTCTTCCTCGAGATGATGGAGGACCGCTTCGAAATCGACAAGCTGGTCGTTGCCGCCATCGAGCGCAGCGCCCGCGTGCGCCACCGGCGCGCCGGCCTCTGACGCAGGCTTTCCGGCCTCAATTCAGGATGCGGATCACATTCGGCAGATCGAGCGCGAAGGCGGGGATCACCACGTCGAAGGCCTCACCGGCCTCGTCGACCATGTGATATTCGCCCTGCATGAAGCCGGATGAGGTCGGCAGCGGGCAGCCGCTCGTATATTCGAAGCGCTCGTCGACGGCGATCATCGGCTGCATGCCGACAACGCCCGCGCCCTCCACTTCCTGCACCGTGCCGTTGGCATCGGTAATCACCCAGCGACGGGAGAGAAGCTGGACCGCGCGCGAGCCGCCGTTGAAAATCTCGACCGTATAGGCCCAGAACCACCGGCCGGCGTCGGGATTGGACTCGTCTTCCCGGTAGACGGGCGTCACCCTCACCTCGATATCGTGGGTAATCGCTCGGAACATTGGCCGCCTCCTTCATCAAGAACGGAAATATGGCGGCTTGCTTCGGCTCGTCAACTCCGGAAAATGGCGCCTCCGGGATTCCCGCGGAAAGCCGTCCAAACCGAGGCACCGAAACGACGCATGTTCGATTCCAGGCTCCGCCCGCTGATCGACCCGCCAATCAACCGCCTCGGCGCGGCCCTCGCGGCGCGGGGCGTTTCCGCCGACGGCGTGACACTGGCGGGCTTCGCCACAGGCGTTTGCGCGGCTCTTGCGGTTTGCCTCGGCCACTTCTGGGCCGCCTTCCTGCTGATTGCCGTCAACCGGCTCTTCGATGGGCTCGACGGCGCGGTGGCGCGGGCCACGCATCTTACCGATCGCGGCGGCTATCTCGACATCGTGCTCGATTTCGCCTTCTACGGCCTCATTCCGCTCGCCTTCGCCATCCACGACCCGGACCACAACGCGCTGGCCGCCGCCGTGCTGCTCGCGAGCTTCTATCTCAACGGCGCAGCGTTCCTCGCCTTCGCGATCATGGCGGAGAAGCGCAAGCTCACGACGACCGCCCAAGGCCGGAAATCGCTCTACTACGTGGCAGGCCTTGCCGAGGGGACGGAGACGATCGCCGTCTTCCTGATCATGGCCGCCCTGCCCGACTGGTTCCCGGTCGTCGCGATGGCCTTTGCCGCCCTCACCTTCGCCTCGGCGATCGCGCGGGTCGTCGCGGGAGCCCTCAATCTCGGCTGAAGCGGCTTTCTGGCGGCAAACGGGAGCCCTCCATCGCCGTCACGACAGCAACTTGCCCACCAGCACGTGCTCGCAGGCCTTGAAGAGGACATAGCTGACGCCCGTCGCGAGGCTGAGGCCGAAGAGCTGCAGCGACTGGTGCAGCGCGCCTTCCATGACGGCCATCACCCCATGCTCGGCGAGAAAACGCAGGTTGCCGCTGATCATGACGAAGAGGTTCACCGACGCTGTGCTGAAGATGATGACGCTCGCGCACATGACCGCAAGGGTCACGACCCAGTGGCAGGTGATCAGCCGTTTCAGGAAAAGCCGCAGCATTCGATACCCCCCGGTCCTTGAACCGAATGATGCCACGAGAGTGCGAAGGGCGACAGGCACCGCGAGGCCCACGTTTTCAGGTAGCAACCGAACCCAATCGTAACCCGCGCATTTCCAATTGTCGTAGAGCTGTATCAGATCCGCCTTCTGCAACAGACTGATACGCATGAGCGGCGATCTTTTTCGCCGCGCAGGTCTTTAGTCCCTGTCCAACGACTCGCACAGGGAAATTGATATGAACAAGCACCTTGCCGCCCTTCTCGCTTTCACCATGATCGCAACGTCCGCGGCTCCGGCCTTCGCCGACAACACACGGCCGCTGCCGCCTCAGGAACAGGAGCGGCACCACAAGCCGCAGCCGAAAAAGGTCGAGGTGCACAAGACGAAGAAAGTGGAGGTGAAGAAGGTGCCGGCGCACATGGCCTGGCACAGGAAAGGCGGCCATCTGCCCAAGGGGTATGGCGTCATCGTGAAGGACCCGCGCCGCTACGGTCTGGGCGTGCCGAGGCATGGCCATCGCTGGGTCAGGGAAGGGAACGACTATCTGCTCGTCGCGATCTCGACCGGAGTCATCCTCTCGATCGTGAGCGCTCGCTGATCTGAGCCCAATGCCCGCTCCGGCACCATCGAAGGCCTGCCGGAGCGGGTGAACGGCGTATCACTCGGCGGCGGCACGGGCCCCGGAAGCCGCGTCCAGCGCCGCCGTCAGGTCGGCGACGAGATCGTCGGGATGCTCAAGGCCGACCGAAAGCCGCAGGAGGCCCGGCCCGATGCCGAGTTCGGCGCGCGCTTCCTCGGTAAGGCGCTGGTGCGTTGTCGTCGCCGGATGGGTGATGAGGCTCTTGGCATCACCAAGATTGTTGGAAATCCGGATCAGCTTCAGGGCGTTGGAGACGGCGAAGGCAGCAGCCTTGCCGCCCTTCACCTCGAAGGCCACCAGCGTGGAGCCCGACGTCATCTGGCGCTTGACCAGATCGGCCTGGGGGTGATCAGCCCTGCCCGGATAAAGAACCTTGGCAATCGCCGGATGAGCGGCAAGAGCATCGGCGATGATCGCCGCGCTCGCGGACTGGCGCTCAACGCGGAGACCCAGCGTCTCAAGGCCCTTGAGGAGGACCCAGGCGTTGAAGGGACTCATGGAGGGGCCGGTCTGGCGGATATAGGTCTGGAGGTGATCGTTGAGGAACTCCTCGCTGCACAGCACGACACCGCCGAGGCAGCGCCCTTGCCCGTCGATGTGCTTCGTCGCCGAATAGACGACCACGTCGGCTCCGAGCTGCATGGGCTTCTGGAACATCGGCGTGGCGAAGACATTGTCGACCACAAGCCTCGCGCCGGCTGCATGGGCAATCTCGGCAACGGCGGCAATGTCGACCAGTTCCAGCGTCGGATTGGTCGGGCTCTCGATCAGGCAGGCGACCGTGTTGGGACGCATCGCCGCCTTCCACTGGTCAAGATCCGCGCCGTCGACAAGGGTCGATTCCACGCCGAAGCGCGGCAGAAGGTTCTCGACGATGTAGCGACAGGAGCCGAAGAGGGCTTTCGCCGCCACCACATGGTCGCCGGCCTTCACCTGGCAAAGCATCGCCGCCGTCACCGCCGCCATGCCGGTCGCCGTCGCGCGCGCGGCCTCGGCGCCTTCCAGCAGGCACATGCGCTCCTCGAACATGGTCACGGTCGGGTTCGAGAACCGCGAATACTGGTAACCGGGATCGTCGCCGGTGAAGCGGGCTTCGGCCTGCTCGGCGCTGTCATAGACATAGCCCTGCGTCAGGAAGAGCGCCTCGGAGGTCTCGCCGAACTGTGAGCGCAACGTGCCGCCGTGGACAAGAAGAGTGTCGGGATGAAGAGCGCGGTCTGTCATGAGCATCGATCCAGATAGCCGCGAACCCAGGGGATGCAGGCACGCGGGCATGAAAAAACCCGGAGGGCAAAGCCGGTCCGGGTTCGACAGAGCCACGGACTTGGTTCCGCGCCCACCCGACCTTTTTAGCCCATTGTTTAACGTGGCGGCAAGCCGGCCGGCTCAAATGACCACGCGATGGTTCTTGATAGACCCATGACCCCGGCCCGTCAATGCCACGGCTTTCATAGGCTTTCGGAATATCGAATTCGATTTATAGAAATCTTGAATATAAACGATTTAGATTTCCAATTTGAGCCGACCGGCAACCTCCACTAGCGTGTATTTCAGCAACGTCTCATAAGCCGCCGGACCGGCCGCCTGCCCGAACAGGGCGCCGGCAATTCCGATCAATGACGGCAAACGACAGGCGCGTCGGACGGCGTTGCGAAGGGCCGCCCAGAGCCCCGCCAAGAACAGCGCCAGGGAGAGGATACCCCGATGACCGTCAGACCAGACCCGACATTCCACGCGTCGCCGAAACTTGCGATGGAGGCGCCGGCCGAGACGCTGGCCTATACCCTGATGCTGAGCCCCGACGGCTCGCAGCCCGACGGGCTTGCCGTGGTCGACGTCGATCCGGCATCGCCGGACTATGGCAAGATCGTCCATCAGGTGATCATGCCCTACACCGGCGACGAGTTTCACCATTTTGGCTGGAACGCCTGCTCGTCCGCCCTCTCGCCGCTCTCGGGCCATGCCTTTCTGGAGCGGCGCTATCTCATCATCCCCGGCATCCGCTCATCGCGCATCTATGTCATCGACGTGAAGGGTGGGCCGAAGGCGGCCAAGATCCACAAGATCATCGAGCCGGAGGAAATCTTCTCCAAGACCGGCTACTCGCGCCCGCACACCGTCCACTGCGGCCCGGAGGGCATCTATGTCTCGACGCTCGGTGGCGGCGGCGCGGACGGCACCGACGGACCTCCCGGCATCTTCATCATGGACTGCGAGACCTTCGACGTCGTCGGCCGCTACGAGATGGACCGCGGCGTGCAGGACAAGCAGTATGATTTCTGGTGGAACCTGCCGCGCAACTACATGGTGAGCAGCGAATGGGGCCTGCCGCCGCAATACGAGAACGGCATCGTGCCGGAAGACCTGCTCTCCAACAAATACGGCCACAGCATTCACTTCTGGGATCTGGCCGCCCGCAAGAACATCCAGACGATCGATCTCGGCGCCAACCACCAGATGGCGCTCGAAGTGCGGCCCGCCCACGATCCGATCAAGCAATACGGTTTCTGCGGCGTCGTCGTCGACACGACGAACCTGGAAGGCTCGATCTGGACCTGGTGGCGCGACGAGAGCGGCAAGTTCCACGCCGAAAAGACGATCACCATTCCGCCCGAGCCCGCCGACCCGGCGGACCTGCCCGACCTTCTCAAGGGCTTTTCGGCCGTTCCGCCGCTCGTCACCGACATCGACCTCAGCCTCGACGACCGCTTCCTCTATGTCGCCTGCTGGGGCACGGGCGAATTGCGCCAGTATGACGTGAGCGACCCGATGAAGCCTGTGCTGGCCGGCTCCGTCCACATCGGCGGCATCGTCCGGCGAACGGCGCACCCGAGCGGCAAGCCCTTTGCCGGCGGGCCGCAGATGCTGGAAATCAGCCGCAACGGCAAGCATGTCTACTGGACCAACTCGCTCTATTCGACCTGGGACGACCAGTTCTATCCGGCGGGCGTTCCGGCGGCGATGGTGAAGGCCGACGTCGGCGCGAACGGCGGGCTCACGCTCGACCCGAACTTCTTCGTCGACTTCCCGAAGGGCTACCGGTCGCACCAGATCCGGCTTGAGGGCGGCGACTGTTCGACGGACAGCTTCTGCTATCCCTCGGCCTGACAGCGCGATGATCGCGACGCATCCCGAGGCGGCCCTCTGGTGGGCCGTCGTGGCCTCCGGCATCTATCACGGCGTCAACCCCGGCATGGGGTGGCCGCTCGCGGTCTCGGCCGCCCTGATGGAGCGCCGGCGGATGGCGCTGGCCACGGCCTTCCTCGCCCTCGGGGCAGGCCATTTCCTCGCCATGGCCGCGATCCTGACGCCCTTCTCTGTGATGACGACGCTCCTCGACTGGGAGCGCCCGATCAAGATCGGCGCCGGGATCTTCGTCCTCGTGCTCGGGCTTTTCCTGCTCGTTTACCGGCGGCATCCGCGCTTTCTCGCCCGGGTGCCGCCGTCCCGGCTGGTGCTCTGGTCCTTCCTGGTCGCCATCGCCCATGGCGCGGCGCTGATGCTGGTCCCGATCTATCTCGGGCTCTGCACGGCGGTGCCGGGCGACGCCGGCCACGAGGCGGCCGCGACCCTGATGGGCGCCAACGCCCTGCAGGCCTTCGCGGTTGCCGGGGTTCACACGCTGGCCATGGTCACGGCCGGCGGCATCATCGCCGCCGCCGTCTATTTCTGGCTGGGCCTGAAATTCCTGTCCCAGAGCTGGTTCAACCTCGACGTCGTCTGGGCGCTCAGCCTCGTCACGGTCGGCGTGATCGGCGTGGCGGAAGCCGTCTGATGTGCTCCGGCGAGGACTTCAAGACAAACGAAAGGCCCGTCTCCGCATCACCGGGGCGGGCCTTTTGGCGTTTGCCGGAAAGAAGGATCAGGACGGGAGCTGGCCACCCTTCGGCCGGTCGGCAAGGCCGTTCGCCACCGCCGGAACAATCTCGCGCAAATATTTGGCGAATTCGCCGAGGTGCCCCACCCGGCCGGAACCGCGGTTCCAGACCGCCTCGAAGTTGATCAGCACTTCCTGCCCGAGCTTGTCGATGATCCGCATGCCGCCGTCGCTGTCGGCGGTCAGCTTCGACTTCGGCAGGATCGCGGCGCCGATCCCGAGGGCCGCCCATTGCTCCAGAACCTGGTAGCTCAGCGCCTCGCCGGAATATTCGTTGAGCGCGCGCCGGTGGCTGCGGAAGAGATGGCGGATCGTACGGGTCAGCCCGCAGGCATCGGGCACCAGAACGAAGGTCTCGCCGGCGATCTCGTCGAAGCGAACGACGGCGTCCTGCTGTTGCGGCCGCTTTTCCTTGCCTCTCGGAACGTAGAGCAAGGGCTCGCGATAAAGGAACGTGCTCTGGCGCTGCTCCTTCTGCGGCTCCACGACGCCGAAGACGAAGTCCAGTTCCTCCTTGTCGAGCATGCGATTGAGATCGGCCATGTTCATTTCATAGAAGATGAGGTCGGTCTCGGGCGCGGCGGTCCGGAAGGGCTCAATCAGGAGATTGAGAAAGCGCGCGTCGAGCAGCGGCGAAGTGCCGATGCGGATCAGCCGCTTCTGCGGCGAGAGGAATGCCGCCGCCCGCTGTACCAGAGCCTGCTGGGCGGCAATCACCCGCTCGATATCCGGCAGCAGGTTGGCGCCGAAAGCCGTCAGCGTCACCTTGCGCGTCGTGCGCACGAAGAGCTTCTGGCCGAGTTCCTCTTCCAGAAGCGCGATCGCGTTCGACAGCGTCGGCTGCGTGACGGCACAGGCCGACGCGGCTTTCGTGAAGGATCCGTGCTGAGCAAGGGCGCTCACGAAGCGGAGCTGATTGAGGTTCATGCGATCTATAGCAAATCCCTATCAGTTCCATGTCAAATTAAAGTTTTTGAATAAAGGCTACCGCTGCTAGTCTTTCCCGTGTCCCGAAAGCACAGCTGTCCGGTTTCCAAGACTATCGGACGGGTTCTCATTGCAGATGACGCCGGGCGGCATCTGCGGACAGACCGAAGCAGGTCAACGTCCCGCGGAAGGGCATGAGCCCTCACTCCTGCCCTTCCGCGCTGTCCCTCAGCGCGGATTCTTGCCTTGGCATTGCGCCGAGCAATCGCTTACACCCTCCCTATGGTCATTCTCGACAACATCATCTCCGACCGCGGCTCGAAATATGCCGTCTCCGGCGGTCCGTGCCGATCCTCCGACGAGGCCCGGGCCTTTGTCGAAGACCTGAAGAAGACCAAGAAATTCGCCAAGGCGACCCACAACAGCTGGGCGCTCATCTGCGCCGAAGGCCAGATCAGACAAGATGACGGCGAAAGCGGTGCCGGCATGATCATCCTGAAAATGCTGGAACGCGAGGGACTGACCGACCACATCGTCGTCGTGACGCGCTGGTTCGGCGGCAAGCACCTTGGCGGCGACCGATTCCGGCATGTGCAGTCGGCGGTCAGGACCTATATCGAGCAGTTAAAATAACTTCCGGCTCGCCATTGCCGCCTTTTCTCAATCTTCGAATATCGTCATTCCCGCTTTCGCGGGAATGACGGCCAACGGAGATTTGCGCGGATTTACGGCATTCGCTTCACGCAGTGTGGCGGCGCCCTCTTCTCGATCAAGCATTCCCTTTATTTCGAGCCACTTTCCCCCTATTGCTCTCCCAGACATTTCCCAAGCGGACCCAGCACATGACGGCGTATGACGTGGGCATCCTGCCCTCACAGGAAATCAGGGCGATGGCGGACGCCGGCGGCATCACGGCCGACCGGCCGTTCGATCCCGACCAGATCCAGCCCGCGAGCATCGATCTCCGGCTCGGCGCGGTCGCCCATCGCCTGCGCGCAAGTTTCCTGCCCGGGCCGCATTCATCCGTCGAGGCCAAGCTCGACAACCTGAGGCTCCACACCATCGACCTTTCCGAAGGCGCGGTGCTGGAGACGGGCTGCGTCTATCTCGTGCCGGTGCTGGAAACCTTCGCCCTGCCCGACCATATCGCCGCCTCCGCCAACCCGAAGAGTTCGACCGGCCGGCTCGACGTCTTCACCCGCGTCATCACCGACGGCGGCGAGGCCTTCGACACGATCTCCGGCGGCTATCGCGGCGGGCTCTACGTCGAGATCTCTCCGCGCACCTTCCCCGTGCTGGTGCGCACCGGTTCCCGGCTGTCGCAGGTGCGCTTCCGGACCGGATCGTCGATCCTCACCGACGAGGAGCTTGCCGATCTCCACAACAAGACGCCGCTCGTCGACACCGACCCGGCGCGCTTCGAGGACGGGCTGACGCTGTCCATCGACCTGGAGCGCGAAGGCTCTGGCTCGCTGCTCGGCTACCGCGCCAAGCGCCACACCGGCGTCATCGACGTCGACAAGAAGAACGCCTGCGACGTGCTCGACTACTGGGAGCCGATCCATTCGCGCGGGGTGCCGAGCCTCATTCTCGATCCGGGCGAATTCTACATCCTCGCCTCGCGTGAGGCAGTGCATGTGCCGCCCGATACGGCGGCCGAAATGGTGGCCATCGATCCGCTCGTCGGCGAATTCCGCGTCCATTACGCGGGCTTCTTCGACCCCGGCTTCGGTCATGCGGCCGCCGGCGGCAAGGGCTCGCGCGCGGTGCTGGAGGTGCGGAGCCGCGAGGTGCCCTTCATCCTCGAACACGGCCAGACCATCGGCCGCCTCGTCTACGAGCGCATGAAGGCGCGGCCCGACACGCTCTACGGCTCCGGCATCGGATCGAACTACCAGGCCCAGGGGCTGAAGCTCTCCAAGCATTTTCGAGGCTGAGCCCGGCACAGATCGTCATGGTCTCGCCGCTCCGGATTTCCGGACAAAACGTCGGTCTGGAGATCCACGCCAGCCTTGCCTCAAAATCCGCGGATGTCCGGGTAAAAAAAGTATTGCCGAAATTCTTCAGAGAATTTCATTTTGAAAATTATTCGGCCACGCCTTGCCGTATTGACCGATTGCCCTTATATAAGTCTCATCGATCTTGCTGTTGAATGTTGTTTTCGCGACTATCGCGACACTTACGATTTTCCTCCCTCAAAATCGATTCATCATTTTTCGACGCATGATTCATGCGGCGAGAACGTTTTTATTGAGCGATTGAAAGGAAATCGTCATGACTATCGGAACTGTAAAGTTCTTCAATGCGACCAAGGGCTACGGCTTCATTCAACCCGACAACGGCGAGCCCGACGTGTTCGTTCACGTCTCCGCCGTCGAGCGCGCCGGACTTCTGTCGATCGTCGAAGGACAGAAACTCTCCTTCGAGGCGGTCCGCAACGACCGCAACGGGAAGATGTCGGCTGAGAACCTGCAGTCTGCATGAGTTTCGGTGTCTCCGGGCTTTGACCACGGATGTACTGGCACTGACCATCGAGACACCTTGGAAGAGGTCGGGCTTGTCCCGGCCTTTTTTCATTTCAGCCATAGGAACACCCGATGCGTCGTCAATCAGGAAGCAACGCCTCCAAGCAGAAGCCCTCGCACGGCAAGACCGGACGTGATGCCTCCGACGGGTCCGCCAAGGCCATCAACGAGAGACAGGCCAGGGACAGGGCAGAAAAGACAGAGCGCCTCCGGGCCGCCCGACTCGCGCATGAAGGCACCGCGCCGGCTCTGCCCGTCGCGACGAAGACGCACATGAAGAAATCATGATCTGAACCAAAATTTAGGGGGCTTGCGACGATGGCCAGAACTCTTGCAATCGGCTTCCTGGGCCTCTTTCTGTCGATCTGGATGACTCCAGGTTACGCTTCGGAAGCGCTTCCCAACTTCTCGCACTCTTCTCCTTACGGGAAGGGATGGGAATGCAATTTCGGGTATTCGGCAACACAAGACGGCTGCCTTGCGCTGAATGTTCCGGAGAACGGCTATATCGATGCGGATGGCGATGCCTGGCGATGCGCGCGCGGCCACCAGCGCGTTGGCGATGAATGCCCGCGGATCGAAGTTCCGGAGCATGCCTATCTTTCCGACTATTCCCACAGGGGTTGGGAATGCGAGCGAGGCTTCATTTCCTCGGCGACGGGGTGCACGAAGCTGCACGTTCCGGAGAACGGGTTCATCAACAGCAATGGCTTCGAATGGACCTGCGAGCGCGGCTACAGAAAATCGGGCGGCGCGTGCGACAAGGTCATCGTTCCGCCCAATGCATTTCTGGAGGACATGCCGTTCGGCAGTGGCTGGATATGCGAAAGAGGGTTCAAACCTGTCGGCAACTCCTGCGAAAAAGTCGAACTTCCAGCCAATAGCCATCTGGACTACAGCGGGATTCAATGGCGGTGCAATTCGCCGTATCTGAAAAAGAACGAGCGATGCGAATTGTAGTCTGACTTCCCGGATACTCTAGAATCTTCAAATCATTCCATAGCTTTGCAAACTCGCGCGTTCCGCCCCGGCGCGGTTTGCGGACATGAGAGCCCCTCTCGGCAGGCAGCGGGCCGCCGGCTGCATCGCCTCATCTTGCGACGCCATCGGGCGCGCGCGCCTGCGGTCAGCGGGATTTTGCACGCCAGAATGGCCTTGCCTATCTCCGAAGAGATCGAGTACAAAAAGGTCCGATTTCGCAGTCAGATGACGATCTGCGGGACCAAAACAGCTGAGATTTCAATCTTTTGAATGCTGTTTCTGGCGGGTGTAGTTCAATGGTAGAACGGCAGCTTCCCAAGCTGCATACGAGGGTTCGATTCCCTTCACCCGCTCCAGCCCTCCATGATTGTGATGTTTGAACCCGAGAAGCCAACCCCATAGTGCCCGTTGTTGACGAACGACAATTGAAGACACTGCTGGCGGAGGGTCGCATAACAGCGCTCTCAGTTGACACCAACATTTTTGATCAGAAGCGGCTGCAACTCAGTTCAGCCTCGATGCATGCGCTGGCACGCCTCAAAGAGCGTCCGTTCCGGTTCATACTGTCTGGCACGGTCGCAAGAGAAGTGGCCGCGCACCTAACGAAGGCAGCAGAGGACGCACTTCAAACAGCGAAGAAAAGCATTGGCAAAGCACTGTTTGCGTTCGGGACAGAAGACCCAACTCGGGATCAACTGTTGGAGCAAATTTCCGGGGGGAGGACTCCCGCCGACGCTGCGAGCCAGCGTTGGAACGAATTCATCAAGGACACAGGATGCGAGCTTCTGGACGATGCCGCGCTTGTGTCAACTGCGACGGTCTACGATGCCTACTTCGCGGGCCGGCCACCATTTGGTTCGGGCAGAAAAAAGGATGAGTTTCCGGACGCCTTGGCCCTGCACGCTTTGGAGCGAACCGCCGATCAAGACGGAACTTCGATACTAGTTGTGTCCAACGACGGTGACTGGCGTGCGTACTGCGAGCAGTCGCAACGCTTGTTCCTCGTTCCTCAAATCGAACGCGCACTGGCCCTCGTAACGGATGCGCCGGTAGGCCTCCGTTCAGCCATTCATGCATGGCTTCACCAAGATGGCGCAGGAAATGAAGATGCCAAGCAGCTTGTAGCCAGCAATGTAGAACGGCTGGAGTTCACAGCAAATGCACACCCGACACACGGCGAGGTCGAACTTTATGCCATGGCCGGCGAACTCGAAGAGGTCACTTGGCCGGAAGAAGATGACATCGACATAATTGAAGTTGAAGGAATTGACGACGGAGAAGGCTTGCAGGTAGTTGCCAGTATGCCGCTTGGCCTACAGGTGAAAGTTCCGGTTGAACTCAGTTTCTCGGTCTGGGACGGCGTGGACCGCGAGTCGGTCTCGATGGGCGGTCGAATGGTCAAAGCAGAAGAAGAAATGACCGTTCGAGCCTCATTTACACTATATGTCTACAGCCTAGGAATGGACAACGAATTAATTGACCTTGGAGACGGCGAGATCGAAGACCGGTATCATGAAGTCGATCTAGGCGAAGTGGACATATTCGAGCCCGAGGACTATTGGAACGATATTGATCAGGCCTGATCAATCCTCCTACAGACTGTCTGCAGCAACAGCTTAGAGATAGCACTAATCATTTGAAAAATAATATGAAAAATAGATTTAGCCATCAAGTTCCCAAGCTGCATACGAGGGTTCGATTCCCTTCACCCGCTCCATCTTCTCCCTCCGAATCTTCGCTTTAGCCAGCCGATCCATCCTTTCGGGATGATGGAGCCTAGAGGCTCGCCGTCCGGGCGGTCGTGGGGCTCATGCGGGGTCTTGGCCCAATGGTGCGGCCGGGCGATGAGCTGAAACAGCGCGCCCCATGCCGCGACGGATACCAGCAGCCAGTAGACCGGCATCCAGAGTATCGCCCCGCTCAAAGCAAAACGCCGGCGCACGGCCAGCGAGCGAGCCGCGAGCCACATCGACGCGCCATAGCCGAAGAGGATGTTGAGGACGGCGCAGGCCATCAGCGTGTCGCTCAGCGGATCGCCACCGATCAGGACCGGCCAGATGCCGAGAAGATTGAACAGGATCAGCATGACGCCGGCCGGATGTGCCAGGGCTGAGAGAACCACGCCGCCGAAATAGAGCTGGATCACCGCAAAGCCCAGCGGTCCGACCTCGCGCCACAAGCGCCAGGGCTGACGCATGTGAACGAGCCAGGTGACCATCCAGCCCTTGATCCAGCGGCTGCGCTGGCGGCGCCAGGGCGTGAAGCGACGCGGAGCCTCTTCCAGCGTCACCGCGTCGATCAGGTCTATCTGCCATCCGGCACGAACCAGGCGAATGCTAAGATCGGCGTCCTCGGTCACGTTCCATGGATCCCAGCCAAGCACCTCGTCGAGGGCCTGCCTTTTGAAATGATTGGAGGTGCCCGCCAGCGGCACGGGAAGGCGATAGCGGGCGAAGAAGGGCAGCAGGCCGTCGAAGAGCGCGGCGTATTCTATGGCGAACTGCTTCTGCAGGGTGTTGCCGATGCGGTCAATGACGAGCCGTGCCTGGACGCAGCCGAGGTCGGAGGGGCCTTCCGCGAAGGCCTGGGCGGCCCGCAGGAGCTGGTCCGGATGCGGCCGGTCCTCGGCGTCGAAGACGGTCACCATCGCGCCTTCGCAGAAGGCGAGGCCATAGGCAAGCGCCCTCGGCTTGGTGCGCGGCCGGCCATCGGGCACTACAATCACCTCGCCATGGGGCAGGCCCGCCAGCGCCGCCTCTGCCGCGGCGATCGTCGCGCGGTCATCTGCCTCGCAGACAATCCTCAATTCCAGCCGATCGCGCGGATAGCGCAGCCTTTCCAGCGCCCCGACGAGGCCCGGAACCATGTCGGCCTCATCGTAGAGGGCCACGAGGACCGAGCAGACCGGCGGATCGCGCGGCGGACGGAACGCTCGCGGCGGCTGCAGGCCCATCGCGCGGGCGGCGAAGAAACGGACGAGGCCGACGCTCAGGAAGCCGACCATCGTCAGCGCGAGGCCGAGATGGATGAAGACCAGCGGTGCAGCCGCCGCAAGGACGGCAAGCGCCAGCAGCCAGAGCGCGAGAGAGAAGCGCAGCGAGGGCGACGGCGTCCTTCGCGCCGAAAGGGCCGGCCGCTCCCGGTCGAGGCGGGTCAGGTCCCGGCGCAGGACTTCGGGGGCGGCCGCCTCGCGCACCAGGCGATGCAGGTCACGAGGCGGGCACAGGACGACCGGCCGGTGCAGGCGATGCTCGGTGAGCACCCGGTGCAGATCGGCCTCGATGCGGCCGATCCTCGGCGCGCAGAGAATGACCGGACGGTCATCGGCCAGGCGCGCGAAGGCGACGGGAGCGCGGCGGGCCACCTCCGGCGAGATCGGACCGCCCTCCAGCCGGCAGGATCGCAAATCCCCCGGCGAGGCGAAGTCCAGCCCGTAGCGGTTCGCAAGCAGGCGATAGAACTCGGCCGGTCCGGGGCCGCGCTGGCGGGCCAGAACCGCAAGGCCATCCTGCCCGCTTGCCGCCTTCACCACCATGTCGAGCCGGAAATCCCCGAGATCCCAGATCACGAAGCGATGCCTGCCCGTCATCGGCCCCAGATAGACCGTGAGCCCGAGCCGCCGGGCGGCGAGCAGTTGCGGCAGGCGCCGGTCCAGGTCGTGCAAAGGCGCGTTCAGCGCGATCACAAGGCCGCGCTGGCGGCGGAACGCCGCATCGCCCAAGAGAGCAAGGGCCAGTTCTCCCTCCCAGCGTGGCGCGAGACGGTCGAGCAGGTCGACCGTTGCCCCGGACAGGGAAGGGAGATCCCACAGGGAGGCCAATCGCTGCTGGAGATCGTCGGGGCTCAAAATCCCCAGCCTCAGGACGAGTTCGGCCGGCGGGCGTCCCAGATGGTCAGCCGCGACGGCCAAGAGATCGCCGGCCTCCCCGGCAAGGCCGATGGCGGCGAGAGGAGGGATACTCGTACTCTCGGCTTCGGGGCGCACTGGAGAAACGCCGCCCGGCTCCTCGTCCTTGGGTTTCCACACAGGCCGTACTCTGGGCGCGACTGAGGCCCTGGATCACACCCCAGCGTGTGGACACCGCCCCACCCGCATGGCATCGTCCCAGGGTCAATCGGATTGGCGGGAAGACTTCAGCCTCGGATATGCTCGTCATGAGAGTATTGACGATCGCGTTTGAATAGCAATGAAAAGTTTGCAACTTTCTGCTGCATTTCTGTTTTGTCTTTATGCGCAGCCTGCGCCGGCGGAAACGGGACCAGGCTCGCCTCCGGTGCACGGCCGGAACGAAGCCCTGCTGCCGCCGAGGCTGTTCGACGCCGGCCAGACGCGCAAGGCGGACGTCACGGTTCCCAATGCCATCCGCTTCGTCACCACCGACGATTTTCCGCCCTTCGACTTCTCCGATGGAGCCGGGCATCTCGTCGGCTACAATGTGGAACTCGCCCGCGCGATCTGCCAGCAGGCGCAAATCCCCTGCACGATCCAGACGAAGCCGTTCGACGAACTCGTCGATGCCGTGCGGGACGGCGAGGCGGATGCGATCATCGCCGGCCTCCAGGACACCGAAAAGACGGCAGAGTTTCTTGCCTTCTCCGCGCCCTATCTGCGCCTTCCCGCCCGCTTCGTCGTCCGCAAGGATTTCATCGGCGGCGTCATTCCGGAGACCCTGGAAGGATTTCCCGTGGCCGTTGTTGAGGGCGGACGCCACGACGCGTTCCTCGCCGCCCATTTTCCCAAGAGCGTCAAACGGGGCTATGCGAGCCTGGAGCCGGCGCTTCGCGCCCTCAAGGAGGGTGAGGTCGATGCCGTCTTCGCCGACAGTCTTGCCCTCGCCTTCTGGATTTCCGGCGCCGATGCGAAGGACTGCTGCCGGTTCGGCGGCGACGCCTATTCCGACCCGGCCTATTTTTCCGGTGCGCTCAGCATCGCGGTGGCGACAGACAATCAGGCGCTCAAGGCCTTTTTCGACGACAGTCTTGCAAGGCTGGAAGCGAAGGGCTTACTTGCCGATCTCTACAGGCGGTTCCTGCCGGTCGGCCTCTACTGAGCGCCACCCGTCCACTTCGAGTTCGCGACATGCCGATCCCTGCCGATGGCACAAGCCATCCCTTTCTGTGCGACGGTCCGGAGGAGGCCAGGGCGACCCTGCTCTTTGCCCATGGCGCGGGTGCGCCGATGGACAGCCCGGTCATGAATGCCTTTGCCGGCGAGGTGGCCGCGCGGGGTCTTCGCGTGCTGCGTTTTGAATTCGCCTACATGGCCGCGCGCCGCGCCGGCGAGCGCAAACCGCCGCCAAGGGCGGAGCGGCTGCTGCCGGAATTTCGCGAGGCAGTGGCCGCCGCGCGTGCCTTGTGCAAGGGACCGTTGCTCATCGGAGGCAAGTCCATGGGCGGCCGGATTGCCACCATGCTGGCGGGAGAGGCAGCCCCTGTGGTTTCGCCCGCCGGCGTCGTCGTTCTCGGCTATCCCTTTCGCCCGCCGGGGAAAACGGAGGCAAGGGTCGGGCCGCTCCTGGACGTCCGCTGCCCGTTGCTCATTTTGCAGGGCACGCGCGATCCGTTCGGCTCGGCTGACGAACTGACGGCGGCGGACCTTCCGGGGCATGTGGACGTCGCCGGCTTTGCCGACGGAGACCACGACCTCAAGCCGCGAAAGGCGAGCGGCGAGACCTTCGAGGGTCACATGAAGCGGGCCGGCGCCCTTGTCTCCGCCTTCGCCGACAGGCTGGCGGCATCCTCCGCAACCTGAGCCCAGATGCCGCCGGAAGACGGGCGGTCCCCAAAAAAAGAAACACCCGCCGTTTCCGACGGGTGCCTCTCAAAAGCTTGCCAGTTCGATGCGCCGATCAGCTCGCCTTGCGGTCGCGGCGGCGATCATGCGCCGGCTGATAGGCGATCCGCGCATGATGCGCGCAATAGGGAATGCCGGCCTCGGAATGACGGCCGCAGAAGAAGAAATCCTCGCGGCTCGGATCGCCGATCGGCCACTTGCAGGTGTGCTCGGTCAGCGTCAGGATCGTTGCGCGCTCGAAATCGATGACCTCCGGGCGCGGGCTGGTCTTTGCCTCCGGCTCGGCGGCCGGCAATTCCTCGACATCCGCCTTCAGGGCCGTGTTGCCGACCGAAGCGGGTGCTGACGGGCGCATGGGATGCGTCGGCTCGCGCGTCTTGCGCGGGCGGGCCGTGGGCTGTGCCTGCGGCTTGCTCCGCCCCGAAAGGCCGAGACGATGGACCTTGCCGATCACCGCATTGCGGGTCACTCCACCCAGTTCACCGGCAATCTGGCTGGCGCTCAGTCCCTCGGCCCACAAGGCCTTCAGGCGCTCGACCCGCTCTTCGGTCCAGGACAATTCGGTCACGCTGCATCTCCCTTTAAAGAAGCGGAATCCCTCATCATTCGCCCCCACACACAACGCGGGCACGTCTTTGATCCAACGCAGGGTCCGGATCGTGAACTCAAATGACGAGATACGCCTCAAGAGGCATCAAGCGCCACGATATGTCGTGGCAACTGGCGAGGAACCTACAATATCGGCTGACTCCGTGGCAACGCCGGACGCGGTTCCAAGCGGGCCTCGCTCTACTTTTCCCCAAATAATCTGGCGTTTCCATGAGCAAAGACAAGGGGCGCCAGAAAAGTCTCATAGAATAGAGCGACTTACAATTTTGCACAGGCAAGAGGGCGAGGCCGATAGCCTGCTTTTCAACCGCAAGGCCCGTCACGGCCGCGCCATCGACACGATCCGGCGCGGCATGCGGACCGGCCGCGCACAAAACGCGGAATTCTGCAGAGTCCGGCCCATTTGCGGCGGATCTGCAATTGACAGTCCCCGTGCCTCGCATGGTATACGGACGCCAGTCATGGCCGCGCCGCCGCACACCGGGGGCGCGGCTTTGATTTTCCTGAGAAACCCGATCATTCCGCGCCCCTTCCCGACACCCCGATATGGAGCCCGGACGGGCCGGAACGACCTCAATCCCAGCGCCAGAGAACCGGTGCCGCCATGACCGCAAGTCCGACTGCCACATCGCCACTTTTTTCAACCTTCTCGCGGGCCGATATCGCCTTCGAGCGAGGAGAAGGCGCCTGGCTCTACGACACGCGAGGCGAGGCCTGGCTCGACTTCGGCGCCGGCATTGCGGTCAACTCACTGGGTCATGCCCATCCGCATCTCGTCGCGGCGCTGACCGAGCAGGCCGGCAAGCTGTGGCACGCCTCGAACCTTTTCGAGATTCCGCAGCAGACGCGCCTTGCCCAGCGGCTGGTCGACAACACATTCGCCGACCGCGTCTTCTTCGGCAATTCCGGCGCCGAGGCGCTGGAGGCCTCGATCAAGACCGCCCGGCGCTATCACTACGCCAAGGGCCAGCCCGAGCGCGTGCGCATCATCACCTTCGAGGGCGCCTTCCACGGCCGGACGCTGGCGACGCTCGCCGCCGGCGGGCAGGCCAAGTATCTGGAGGGCTTCGGCCCCAAGGTCGAGGGCTTCGACCAGGTGCCGTTCGGCGACCTTGAGGCCGTCAAGGCTGCCATCGGCCCCGAGACGGCGGCGATCCTCGCCGAACCGCTGCAGGGCGAAGGCGGTGTACGCCCCCTTCCCCCGGCGTTCCTGCGGTCCTTGCGGGATCTCTGCGACGCGGAAGGAATCCTGCTCATTCTCGACGAGGTGCAGACCGGAATCGGGCGCACGGGCAAGCTCTTCGCCTATGAGTGGAGCGGCATCGAGCCGGACATCCTGGCCGTTGCCAAGGGGCTCGGCGGCGGCTTTCCTGTCGGCGCCTGCCTTGCCACGGAAGAGGCCTCGGCGGCCATGGTTCCGGGCACCCACGGAACCACCTTCGGCGGCAATCCGCTGGCGATGGCGGTCGGCAACGCGGTGCTGGACGTCGTGCTCGCGCCCGGTTTCCTCGAGCATGTGCGCGAGATCGGCCTGAAGCTGAAGCAGAAGCTCGCCGGGCTTGTCGACCACAATCCGGATGTCTTCTCGCTCGTGCGCGGCGAAGGTCTCCTGCTCGGCCTCAAATGCGTGAAGCCCGTCGGCGACGTCGTGGCGGCCATGCGGGCCCAGCATCTCATCGGCGTCCCGGCCGGCGACAACGTCGTCCGCCTGCTGCCGCCGCTCATCATCGACGAACGGGACGTGGACGAGGCGACCAAGCGGCTGGAAGCCGCGGCCGCGACGCTTGCGCCCCCTCGGGATCCGAAGTCATGACAGCCAAGACTGCGCAGAAGCGCGATTTCCTCGACCTCACCGATGTCGGCGCGTCCGACCTGCGTCTCATGCTCGACCAGGCCAAGACGCTCAAGGCCTCGCGCGATGGCGTCCATCGCGGCAAGGGTCCGCTCGCCGGCAAGGTGCTGGCCATGGTGTTCGAGCGCCCCTCGACACGCACGCGGGTCTCCTTCGACGTCGGCATGCGCGAACTCGGCGGCGAGACGCTGATGCTGACGGGCGCGGAAATGCAGCTCGGCCGCGGCGAGACGATCGCCGACACGGCGCGGGTCCTGTCGCGCTTCGTCGACGGCATCATGATCCGCATCCTCGACCACGCGGCGCTGACCGAGCTTGCCGAGAACGCCACCGTTCCGGTGATCAACGGCCTGACCCGGAAGTCGCATCCGTGCCAGATCATGGCCGACATCATGACCTACGAGGAGCATCGCGGCCCGATCGCCGGCAAGACGATCGCCTGGGTCGGCGACGGCAACAACGTGCTCGCCTCCTGGGTTCACGCAGCCGCGCGCTTCGACTTCACCATGCGGATCGCGACGCCGCCGGAACTTGCCCTGCGCGCAGGCCCGATCGACTGGGCGCGCGAGAACGGTGGGCGGGTCGAGGTGACGACCGACGCCTTCGAGGCCGTCGACGGCGCCGACTGCGTCGTCACCGACACCTGGGTGTCCATGGGCGACAAGGAGCGCGAGCGGCGGCATAATCTCCTGATGCCCTATCAGGTCAACGACCGGCTGATGGCGGCCGCCGACAAGGACGCGATCTTCATGCACTGCCTGCCCGCGCACCGGGAGGAGGAAGTGACGACCTCCGTCATGGACGGCCCGCAGTCGGTCGTGTTCGACGAAGCCGAAAACCGCCTTCACGCTCAGAAGGGCGTGCTTGCCTGGTGTTTCGGCGCCATCTGAGCATGGCAGCCCTGCCGGCGCCAACCGTTGCGAAGGTCACCCGCCGGCGCCATATCGGCTGTTTCGTGCTGATATGAACGGACCCTGCGGCTCGACGCAGGGCCACAGGACCCAAAGCGATGAACGATTTTACGGCAACAGTTCAGGGTGTGCCGATGTCCGACAGCATCCTGCCCTTCCAGGTCGACGTCCTCGACGCGCGCGGGCGCACCGTCCATCTCGGCGATGCGCTCGACCGCATCCTGGACCGGCATGACTACCCGGAGCCGATCGCCCGCCTGCTCGGCGAAGCTGTGGCGCTGACCGTGCTGCTCGGCTCGTCGCTGAAGTTCGACGGCCGCTTCATCTTCCAGACCCAGAGCGATGGGCCGGTGCATATGATCGTCGTCGACTTCACGGCGCCCGATGCCGTGCGGGCCTGCGCCCGCTTCGACGCCGAAGCCGTCGAGGCTGCGATCGCTGAAGGTCGGACCAGTCCGTCCGAACTGCTCGGCAACGGCCATCTGGCGATGACCATCGACCAGGGCCCGGACATGAGCCGCTACCAGGGCGTCGTGCCGCTCGACGGCCGGTCGCTGGAGGATGCCGCGCACCAGTATTTCGCCCAGTCGGAGCAAATTCCGACCAAGGTGCGCCTTGCGGTGGCCGAGGTGCTGACGCGCGGCGAGGACGGCAAGGCCCGTCATGCCTGGCGCGCCGGCGGCCTGATGGTGCAGTTCCTGCCCGAGAACACCGACCGCATCCGCGCCCGCGATCTCGATCCTGGCGACGCGCCGGACGGCGTGACCGTCGATCCGATCGACGATGACGATGCCTGGACGGAAGTGTCCTCGCTGGTCGGCACGATCGCCGACCACGAACTGACCGATCCCGAGGTCTCGGCCGAGCGGCTGCTGTTCCGGCTGTTCCACGAACGTGGCGTCAGGGTCTTCGATCACCAGCCGGTGACGGAGCGTTGCCGCTGCTCGGAGGAAAAGGTCGCGGAAATGCTGAAGAGCTTCCCGCTGGAGGATCGCCGCGACATGGTCAAGGACGGCAAGATCGGCGTCACCTGCGAGTTCTGTTCGGCAAGCTACGAATTCTCGCCGGAACAGTTCGACTGACGCCCCCGGGCACAAGAAAACAGGGGGGCCCTTCAACAGGGCCCCTCGCCTCAAGTCCTGACGAAGTGCTCGTCGAAGGAATAGCCGGCGCCGCGTACCGTGCGGATCGGGTCCTTGGCATTGGCGCGGTTGATGGACTTGCGCAGGCGGCCGACATGGACGTCGACGGTACGCTCGTCCACGTAGACGTCATGCCCCCAGACGCCGTCGAGCAACTGCTCGCGGGCAAAGACGCGGCCGGGGCTCTGCATCAGGAATTCGAGAAGCTTGAATTCGGTCGGGCCGAGATGGATTTCCCGTCCGGCCCGGCGCACGCGATGGGTCTCGCGATCGAGTTCGATGTCGCCGGCGGTCAGCTGGTTGGAAAGGGACTCCGGCTTTGCCCGGCGCAGGATCGCCTTGATGCGGGCGATCAGTTCCTGCACCGAAAAGGGCTTGACCACATAGTCGTCGGCCCCGGTTCCAAGTCCCCGGATCCGCTCGCTTTCCTCGCCGCGCGCCGTCAGCATGATGATCGGCACGCGCGAGGTCTCCTCGCGCTGGCGCAGGCGCCGGCAAAGCTCGATGCCGGAAAGGCCCGGAAGCATCCAGTCGAGCAACACGAGATCGGGAACGATCTCCCTCAGACGAACCTCGGCGTCGTCGCCGCGGTCGGCCGACTCAACTTCAAATCCTTCGGCTTCAAGGTTGTAGCGGAGCAGCAGGCTGACAGGCTCTTCGTCTTCGACAATCAATACCTTCGGCATCGCAGTCGGTTACTCCATCCTCATCATCATCGGTTCGCGGGGCGGCATCAGCCCGGAACCGGCAGGCTCTCGACACTCGTCGTGTCGGCCTTCGGGCGGTCACCCTCCCACATTTCGCCGGTGATCGCATAATGCACCGTCTCGGCGATGTTGGTGGCGTGGTCGCCGATCCGTTCGATATTCTTGGCGCTGAAGAGCAGATGGGTGCACTGGCCGATGTTGCGCGGATCTTCCATCATGTAGGTCAGCAGCTCGCGGAAAAGCGAGGTGTAGAGCGCGTCGATGTCCGTGTCGCGATCGCGCACGGCCCTGGCAAGGCCGTCCTCGCGATTGCTGTAGGCGTTGAGCACGTTGGCCAGCTGCTCCAGCGCGATTTCCACCAGATGCTGGACGCCGACGAGAAACTGCTTGTGCGCGATGGGGCTGTCGATCGCGATCACGCGCTTGGCGATGTTCTTGGCAAGATCGCCGACCCGCTCCAGGTCGTTGGCGATGCGCATGAAGGAGATGACCTCGCGAAGGTCGGTCGCCATCGGCTGGCGCTTGGCGATGAGCAGGATGGCCTCTTCCTCGACCGTCCGCTGCATCTGGTCGAGCCGCTTGTCATGGGTGATGACACGCTGGGCCAGCTCCAGATCATTGCGCGACAGCGCCGCGACGGAATCGGCGACCAGCGTTTCGGCCAGTCCGCCCATTTCGGCGATCTGTCCGCCGAGGCGCCGCAGTTCGGCGTCGTAGGCCGTGACGATATGTTGATCAGGCATTCTTCAGCTCTCCTCGGTTCAAGGCAGACCTCGAACACGATTGAAAATCAAGGCCCATCCGCTCCCGGAGCGCGTCGCAGCGGGAACGATCCGCCACGTGCGCGGGGCCGGCCGGCGCCGTCGGCGGAAACCGGTCAGCCGTAGCGCCCGGTGATGTAGTCCTGGGTGCGTTTCTCGGACGGATTGGTGAAGATCTGGTCGGTCTCGCCCTGCTCAACAAGCTGTCCCAAATGGAAGAACGCCGTGCGTTGCGAGACGCGGGCTGCTTGCTGCATGGAGTGAGTGACGATGGCAATCGTGTAGTTCTCACGCAGTTCGTCGATCAGTTCCTCCACCTTGGCGGTGGCGATCGGGTCGAGTGCCGAGCAAGGCTCGTCCATCAGGATCACTTCCGGGCTGACAGCGATGGCGCGCGCGATGCACAGGCGCTGCTGCTGACCACCGGACAGACCGGTTCCAGGCTCATTCAGGCGATCCTTGACCTCTTCGAAGATCGACGCCTTCTGGAGGCTCGTGACGACGATCTCCTCCAGATCGGCCTTGGACTTCACCAGGCCGTGGATGCGCGGACCGTAGGCGACATTCTCGAAAATCGATTTCGGGAACGGGTTCGGTTTCTGGAACACCATGCCGACCCTGGCGCGCAATTCAACGACGTCGATCGACGGGTCGTAGATGTCCTCGTCGTCGAGGCTGATCCTGCCGGTGACCCGGCAGATGTCGATCGTGTCGTTCATCCGGTTCAGGCAGCGCAGGAAGGTGGACTTGCCGCAACCCGATGGGCCGATGAGGGCGGTGACCTGGCGTTCGTAGATGTCGAGGTTGACCTCGAACAGAGCCTGTTTCGCACCGTAAAAGACGCTGACGGCGTCGCCTTTCATCTTGGTGACAAGTCCGCCGCCAGCGCTGGCGGTCGCCGCAGTCTTATTTGCGAAAACCTGATCCGCCTCTACTTTCATCGCACTCTTCTCCATGATCTTACCACCGCCGCTCGAAACGTCTGCGCAGGATGATCGCCATGATGTTCATGACGGCGAGAAACAGCAGCAGGACAACGATTGCCCCCGACGCACGCTCGACAAATGCCGGGTCGCCGCGCGTCGTCCAATTGTAGACCTGGACCGGCAGGGCCGACGCAGGATCGAAGAAGCCTTCCGGCGGCAGTCCGGGATACTCGCGCACGAAGGCGACCATGCCGATCAGCAGCAGCGGCGCGGTTTCGCCAAGCGCCTGGGCCAGACCAATGATCGCGCCGGTCAGGATACCGGGCGCCGCGAGCGGCAGCACGTGATGGAAAATGGTCTGCATCTTCGACGCGCCGACGCCCAGTGCCGCCTCGCGAATGGACGGCGGCACGGCTTTCAGCGCCGCGCGGGTGGCGATGATGATGGTCGGCAGCGTCATCAGCGTGAGCACAAGGCCGCCGACAATCGGCGCGGACTGCGGCAGCCCGGCCCAGTTGATGAAGACCGCCAGACCGAGAATACCGAAGACGATCGACGGGACGGCCGCCAGATTGGCGATGTTGACCTCGATAATGTCGGTGATCCAGTTCTGCGGCGCGAACTCCTCGAGATAGATCGAGGCGGCGACGCCGATCGGCAGCGACAGGACCAGAACGATCAGCATCATATAGGCCGAGCCGAGGATGGCGACCCCGAGGCCGGCCGCTTCCGGACGGGTGTCGGAGGCATCTGGTGCGGTAAAGAACGCCGTGTTGAATTTGGTTGCCAACACGCCTTCTTTTTTCAGCTTATCGGCAAGCATCAGCTCTTCGGGCGAAACATTGCGGTCGAGTTTCGCCGACTCCATCGAGACGCGGCCCTTGTAGTAACCGTCAATGCGTCCGTCGGCGAGAATGTCGAACTTGACTGTCTCGCCGATTTTCGACGGATGCGCGAGCACGTAGTTGCGAACCGACGCCGGGGCTTCCTTGGAGATAATGTCCATCGCATCGTTGGCGCTGAGGCCCTCGACGCTGATGCCGCGCGTTTCCAACTCCTTGGCAAGGGCCGCCTTGATCAGCGGCGTGTAACCGAACGTCGTGACCTTGACCAGATCGTCGGGGTTGCGATCGCCGACCTTGTCCAGCTTGGCTGGGTCAAGATAGATGTCGAGCGCGATAGAGGTCTGCCAGAAGGACGACGTACCGTTCGACAGGATCGATCCGAGCAGGCCGAAAAGCGCGACAATGCCAAAGGCAACCGCCACGAGGCCCATCGCCCGGAATCTGCGTTCCGACGCCTGGCGATGCCGAGTCCGTTCCCCCGGGACGACAAGTGAGCGGCCCTTCGGATGAGCGATATCGCCGGCAGACGTTGTTGTCGCGTCGGTCATTCGTACTGCTCCCGATATTTGCGCACGATGTACAGCGCGAGGATGTTGAGGCCCAGGGTGAACACGAACAGCGTCAGGCCAAGCGCGAAAGCGACCAGTGTTTCCGGGCTGGCAAATTCGGTGTCGCCGGTCAGCTGGCTGACGATTTTCACCGTAACCGTCGTCATGGCCTCGAAGGGATTGAGGCCTAGGCGCGCCGAGGCGCCAGCACCCATGACCACGATCATGGTTTCGCCGATGGCGCGGCTGGCAGCGAGCAGGACCGCGCCAACGACGCCCGGAAGGGCGGCCGGCATGATCACCCTCTTGATGGTCTCAGACTGCGTTGCGCCGAGGCCGTAGGAACCGTCGCGCAACGACTGCGGCACGGCATTGATGATGTCGTCCGAAAGCGAGGAGACGAACGGGATCAGCATGATTCCCATCACGAGGCCGGCGGTCAGGACCGATGACGACGAGTTTCCGATTCCAAGCGGCTGTGCGATCCAGTCACGCAGCATCGGTCCGACGGTGATCAGGGCGAACAGGCCGTAGACGATGGTCGGGATGCCGGCGAGGACTTCGATGGCCGGCTTGGCGAAGCTGCGCAGCGCACGGCCCGAGTATTCGGCAAGATAGATTGCGATCATCAGCCCAATCGGCACCGCCAGCAGCAGGGCGACGAGCGATACGTAGAACGTGCCCCAAAGCAGCGGCAGAATGCCCAGGGTCGATCCGCCGCGGAACTGCGGATTCCAGGTCTCCGAGAAGAAGAAGTCCTGGGCGGGATAGATCCTGAAGAAATGGATCGTTTCAAAGAGAAGCGAAAGAACGATGCCCAATGTCGTCAGGATGGCAACAAGCGAAGATCCCAAAAGCAAGACCCGGATGAAAGTCTCGCTGATATTGCGCGCGCGCATCGCGGGATTAATGCGTCTCCAAGCCCAGAACCCGAAACCCAGGGCGGAAACTAAAACCGCGATGTTTCGGATGAGCGAGCCGACCTTGCCGATCTCGCGATAGGACTTGGCTGCCTCGAAAACCGCCGGCGACACGTCAGTGCCGACGGCAACGCCGACATCGGCGAGGCGGCTGCGGACGTTGGAGAAGTCGGCGCGCATGCGCGTCAGGTCGGCTTCGCTGATCCCGCCGCGCTGGGCAACCAAGTCGAGACCGTCGGCGATGCGGCGGACATCAGCCATCACGAGGCTTCGCGCACCGCCTTCCGGGATCGCCTGATCGGGGATCTGCGCACTGATCTGATTCTCGATGAGAAGCGGCTGCAAGAACAGCCATGCGGCCATCAAGAGAAATGCCGGAACAGCGACGAAAAGGGCGACCGACTGGCCGTAATATCCGGGCAGAGAATGGAGCTTCACCTTGCTCTGTTCGGAAGACGCCACAGCGCGCTGCCGGCCCAGAAAATAGCCTATTACCGTGAGCGCCAGCACGATGAGCGCGAGTATACCAGGAGTCATGCCACGTCCCGCCGTCGTTTGGAAAAAAGAGGCGGCGCGCCATGCGCCGCCTCCTGTCGGCTTGGAAGGTCAGTCCAGCGGACCCATCGGGGTACGGTTCTTAACCATTTCCTGGGTCTTGGCGAGTTCCGGATCCGGAACCAGACCGTAAGCGGCGAGCGGGCCGCCCGGGCCAGCCATGTCGTCGGAGACGAAGAACTCGACATATTCCTGCAGGCCCGGGATGACGTCGAGGTGCGCGTTCTTCACGTAGAAGTAGAGCGGACGCGAAACCGGATACTCGCCCTTGGCGACGGTTTCGACCGACGGCGTAACGCCGTTCATGGTCGCGACCTGCAGCTTGTCGGTGTTGTTTTCGTAGAACGACAGGCCGAAGACGCCGATCGCCTGCTTGTTGGCTTCGAGGCGAGCGAGCGTCTCGGTATAGTCGCCGTCGATGTCGACCGACACGCCGTCGGTGCGCAGCGCGAGGCAGGCTTTCTCGCCGTCCTTTTCGCCCTTGGCGGCCACGAAGGCTTCAAGAGCGCCGGATTCCTTGCAGCCGTCTTCGAGCACCTTGATGTCGAAGACTTCGCGGGTGCCGTGCTTGGTGCCCGGGATGAAAGCCAGGATAGCCTGGTCCGGCAGGTCCGCGTTGACGTCGTGCCAGGACTTGTTCGGGTTGGCGACGACCTTGCCGTCGACCACGACCTCGGCGGCCAGAGCCTTGAACCAGTCGGCCGGGGTGAAGGCGAATTTCGGGCCGTTGATGTCCGAGGCGAAGACGATGCCGTCATAGCCGATGCGGACTTCCTGGATGTCGTTCACGCCATTGGCTTTGCAGTTGTCGATGTCGGACTGCTTGATGCGCGAGGACGAGTCGGCGATGTCGATGGTGTTCTCGCCAACGCCTTCGCAAAGCGCCTTGCGGCCGGCACCCGATCCGCCACCTTCCACGACCGGGGTCGGATAGGAGAAGTTCTCGCCGAACGCTTCGGCAACGATCGTGGCATAGGGCAGAACCGTCGAGGAGCCTTTGATCTGGATTTGGTCGCGGGCTTCGGCAACGCCAGCGAATGCAAAAGTAGAAGCAGCGACCGCGAGGGCGCTGACAGTCATGGCGAATTTCATTTGGGGAACTCCCTGTCTTTTTCAGTCCCGCAAGGCCCCCGGCCTTGCCGATGCAGCCATTCCGCAGGCAACTTTGCCGGCAAAACGCACCGCGAATGTCATCGGTCCGGCGCCAGTCCCTGTGATCGGATCGAGGCGGGATCCGATGGGGCGCTCGCACCTTAGCGAAGTGCATCAGGCCCTCCGTCTCAAGCCCGACACCGCAACACCTATCGGTTCGCCAAGACGGTTATATGACAGTTTAATATCAGTTTTGTGACATGTTAATGCTTTGATTTTCTTCTTTTAATTCAAGAGCCGGCAAATTCTCCGTCACGGTCGCCCGCTCCAGCCAGACACAGAAGACAGAGCCGTTTTCCTTTTCGGAAGTGATGGACAAACGCCCCCTGTGGCGAGCCACGATATGCTTGACGATCGCCAGCCCGAGACCGGTGCCCTTCTGGGCGCGGGAGCGGCTGACATCCACCCGGTAGAAGCGCTCCGTGAGCCTTGGAATATGGGCGGCATCGATGCCGGGACCGTCGTCCTTGACGCTGACGGCGACCCCGGGCTGGCCATCGCCGCCATCCTCGAAGCGGATGCTGACGTCCACCGTCCCGCCCGCACGACCGTATTTCAGCGCGTTCTCGATGAGATTGTGCATGACCTGGACGAGTTCATCCCAGTCACCCCGCACCATGGCCGGGCGATCCGTGGCATGAACGAGAATCGATGTCCCGCTGCTCTTGGCAAGCGGCAGGAGAGCATTCACGGAATGCTGCACGATCTCGCCGATATCGATAACGGTGTCCGGTCTGACATGCGACTTCATCTCGATGCGGCTCAGCGACAGGAGGTCGTCGATGAGCCGCGCCATGCGCTCGCCCTGCTCCAGCATGATCTTCAGGAAGCGTTCGCGATTGACCTCGTCATTCCTTGCCGGCCCGAGCAAGGTCTGTACGAAGCCGGTCAGGGAGGCGAGCGGCGTGCGCAACTCATGGCTGGCGTTAGCAATGAAGTCGGCGCGCATCCGCTCGATGCGAACCACTTCGGTCTTGTTGGACAGCAGAACCAGCAGAAAATCGGGCCGGCGGCGCCCTTCGGCGATGCGGATCGGCGTCACCGTGGCGTCGAAGACGCGCTCGGTGGGGCCACGCTCGGCATAGCGGACGGTCTCGCCCTCCTCGCCCCGTCCGACGGCGTCGATCAGCGCGAGAAGCTCCGGCACCCGCAGCTTGAACGAAACTGGATCGCCGGGCCGGACCGATCCGAAGCTGTCGACCGCCGCCTTGTTGGCGTAGCGCAGGATGGCATGGCGGTCGATGATGAAGCAGGGCGCGGCAAGCGCTTCGGCCATCATCTTCATGCTCGTGTCCGGCCAGATGGCGGCGGCGGTCGTGCGCAGACGCAGATCCTGCCTTTGCGGCTGCGGCAGTGGCACCGCGGTCAGCAGCCAGGTCACCAAGACCGCGAGGAAAAGGGCGAGCAGATCGACGGCCACGATCTTGGGCAGGAGCGCCAGCACGAGGCAACCGAAGGCAAGGACGATCAGCGCATAGCGCGCGACCCTCAGCCGCTCCAGCACCTGCCGGCGCAGTCCGACCGTGTCCTCGTTCTCCTCGACCTGCGGCATTGCGAACCCTTCATGCGCGCGGCTCCGGCGCGTCTTCGGGGACCGTCGCCCGTCTTGCGCCGTCGCCAGCCAGCGACAACCGCTGCGGCTACCTTGCCAACAATATCATTTGCCGGGAAACGATCCCACGCCGCAAGACTTTCCCGTGCGGCCGCGACACGCAAGCCCCGCCCGATGGCCGCTTCACAGCCGATCCTCAGCGGATTGCGCCGGGCGAGTAGCGCTCCAGCATCTTGTTATTGCGTCCTGATTCGAAAAGCCGGTTTTCAAGACTCCCCCGACTGCTCTAGCATTGACATGCGACGGAACGATAACACTTGGTGCAAGAGCGCGCGGCGGTTGCGGCCACCGCCCGGCACAGAGCATCAACTTCACGGCAAGGCAGGACATCCATGGGCAAGAAGACGAAGGACGAGACGTCCGAAAAGAAGGCTTCGCACAAGCCGTCGCCGGTTCTCGCCCCTCACCTCGGCGAGGTGCCTGTCATCGAAGTCGCAGGCACGTCCTTCGATCTGGAGGATCCGGAGTTTCCCGCCGACCTGGAGGAAAAGTCGGTCAGGTCCGGCGGCTATCCCTATGACGACAAGCTCGACCGCGACAAATACGAAAAGCACCTGAGGCTTCTGCAGATCGAGTTCGTCAAGGCGCAGCGGTATGTCGGCGCGGCCGGACGCCGGGTCGTTCTCCTCTTCGAAGGACGCGATGCGGCCGGCAAGGGCGGGGCGATCGGCGCCATCCGGGAATACATGAACCCGCGCTCGGCGCGGATCGTGGCGCTGCCCAAGCCGACCGACTCCGAGCGCGGCCAATGGTATTTTCAGCGCTATGCGGCCGAATTGCCGACCAGCGGTGAATTCGTGCTGTTCGACCGCTCTTGGTACAACCGGGCGGGCGTCGAGAAGGTCATGGGCTTTTGCACGAAGGACGAATACGAGCATTTCCTGCGCGCGACGCAGGAATTCGAGGACATGCTGGTGAAGGACGGCGTGATCCTCGTGAAGACCTGGCTCAACATCGGCCGCATCATGCAGCTCAAGCGCTTTCACGACCGCCGGCACGACCCGCTGAAGATCTGGAAACTGTCGACAATGGACGTCAAGGCGCTGACGCTTTACGACGATTACACGCAGGCCCGCGACCGGATGCTGCGCGAAACCCACAGCGCGGAATCGCCATGGATCGTCGTCAAGGCCAACGACAAGCGTCGCGCGCGGCTGAACGTCATGCGCTATGTGCTCAGCCAGATCGATTATCCGGACAAGGATGCCGGCGCGATCGGCTCGATCGACAACAAGATCCTGGGATTCGGCCCGACCTTCCTCGACACAGCGGACGACTGACCGCCGACCGGATCGCCAAATGCATCAAACGCCGGGCGCCTCAGATCGTGAGGCGCCGCGGTACGGAGAGAAGCGCGTGGGACGCGGTCCCGTCGGTCGCCACCTCGACATGGCCGCAGCAGCTTGTCGCCAGCGCCTCGACGATGAGACGGCGGACGGAAACGAGGGCCGCCTGCCGTGCATCCGCCGGAGCCTCCTGCTCAGGTAATGCCCCGGACGGGTCTTGCTCGGTCCTCAGCGTCAGGTCGAACATGCCGCCCCGGATGGCCGGTTCCACGACGACAGTGCCGGTCCGCATCATGTCGAGCGCCTCGGCCATGAAGCCCTGCAGAAGATCGGCAAAGAGTTCCGGCGCGCCCTCAATGGAAATCGACATGCAGGGGACGCGGAAGTCGATACGGCCGCCCTCGCCCGCCTGGGCCCGCACCACGTCCACGGCGGCCTGGAGCTGGGGCACCACGTCGAAGGTTCCGTGGCGCGCCCTGGCGCTCATGATCTTCTCGTAGGACAGCAGCTTGGCGACGATATCGCCGCGCATGTCGGCCGTATCGAATTCGATATCGGAGAGAAGCTGTTCGGCAAGCGACGTTCCGCTGTCCGCGGCCGCCCCGAGCGCCAGCGACGAGCCGGCATGCAGCCGGTCCAGCCGGCGCAGGAGATCGCGCAGCCAGTGCGTCACGGCATCGTCGAAAGGCTCGACTTCCCTGGGTGCTTCCGGCACGGCCGGCAGGATCGTCGCCAGAATTCTATCCAGCGAGGCGGCCGACAGGTCGGCCTTGCCGATGAAGCCGCAGGTGCCGCTGCGCCGGCCGATCAGCTCGATGTCGTCATTGTCCAGCGTCGACATCAGGACGACGGGGCAACCTTTCGCGCCGAACCGGATTTCATCCACGAGCGGCATGGTGGTCTCGTGGCCGAGCCAAAAATCGCACAGGCAGACGTCGAAGCGCTCCGACTGGTAGTAGCCGCGCGCCTCGTCAAGGGAACGGGCGAAGACGACCTCCGCCTCGTGAACGGCCATGCGTTCCAGGTAGAACTGCATGAGCCGCTGGTCGACCGGGTCGTCCTCGACGCAGAGAACGCGGATCGCCCGCCGCCTGGGGAGCGGATTGTCGGCATCGACAACGGACAAGCGCCGGAGGCTGGCAGCCTTCTCGGCGCTTTCCTTCAAGGGATCCAACGGTCCACTCATGCAATTGCTCCACACACCCAACGCGCCTGACCGCCTTGCCTGCGCCGATCACCCCGGGCAACGACTGCACCATCACCCAAGCACCCGGTCGTATTGGCCGGCCAATTTGCCTGCAAATCACGCACCGGCAGCCTCACCGAGGTCCATTTGATTTTCAAGCTTGTGCCGGAGAGTTTTACACAAGCAGATTTTGGCCATTTTCTTCCGTCGGCGGGTCGAACTGCTGTCATCAACCCTCTTTCCTGCAGACACGTTGCCAAAGGTGCCATGTTGCCGATATGACATGCGCCGATCGCCGATTGAGGTTTTTCCTCAGATTTGAACAATTTCAGATGGATTTCCGGCATGACAACCCTTGTGACTGGCGGAGCGGGTTATATTGGCAGCCACATGGTTCACGCCCTCGTCGACCGGGGCGAGGAGGTCGTGGTCCTCGATGATCTTTCCACAGGTTTCGATGCGGTCCTGCCGGAAAATGCCCGGCTGATCGTCGGCGATGTCGGCGACGCGGCGTTTCTGGACCGGATCATCGCCGAAAACGATATCGACGCGATCGCGCATTTCGCGGGCTCGATCATCGTTCCGGAGTCCGTCACCAACCCGCTGAAATACTACAGCAACAACACGGTCAATTCCTGCACGCTGATCGGCGCGGCGGTTCGCGGTGGCGTCAAGTCCTTCCTGTTTTCCTCCACCGCCGCCGTCTATGGCGAGGCGGGTCAGGATCTCATCAACGAGGACGCGCCGCTTGCGCCGATGTCGCCCTATGGCTCGTCCAAGCTGATGACCGAGGTCATGCTGCGCGACGCAGCCGCCGCGCACGGCTTCAAATACGGCATCCTGCGCTATTTCAACGTTGCCGGCGCCGATCCGAAAGGCCGCACGGGCCAGTCGACGAAGGACGCGACGCATCTGATCAAGATCGCCTCGCAGGCGGCCATCGGCCTTCGGTCGGGCATGAGCATCTTCGGCACCGATTTCGACACGCCGGACGGCACCTGCGTGCGCGACTATGTGCACGTTTCCGACCTCATCCAGGCGCATGTGCTGGCGCTGGCGCACCTGCAGGACGGCGGCGACAGCTTCACGGCCAATTGCGCCTACGGTCACGGCTATTCGGTCCGCGAGGTCGTCGATGCGGTCAAGCGCGTCTCCGGCGTCGATTTCCCGGTCGAACTCACCGGCCGACGGGCAGGCGATCCGCCCTCGCTGGTCGCGGAATCGAAGCGCATCCGCTCGCTGCTCGGCTGGCAACCGCAATATCAGGAGCTCGACACGATCGTGTCGCATGCCCTCGCCTGGGAAGATCATCTGCGCAAGCGCAACTCGAAGCCCTGAGATGTTTGACCGGCCGGCGCCAGAGATGGCAATCGGCCGGTCCCAACCCCATCTTCGGCCGGTCAAGCAAGATCAGGCCCATCGATACCCGGATTCCAGTTCATGCCGTCCAGCCCGGTGCCTCAATCCAATCCCTCCAAAGAAAGCACGACAGGCCGGTCGGTGCTGAAGACGCTCTCGCTCGCCGGTGAAGCCATCGCCGCCACGTCCGGTGCGTTGGAAAACGGCCTTCTCGGGCAGGCGATGGAGCGGGCCGTAACGCTGATCGCCGCCTCGACGGGGAGGCTGATCGTGGTCGGCATCGGCAAGAGCGGCCATATCGCCCGCAAGCTCGCGGCGACCTTCGCCTCCACGGGGACCCCGGCCTATTTCGTCCATCCAACGGAGGCCAGCCACGGCGACCTCGGCATGATCCGCAACGAGGACGTCATCCTGGCGCTCTCCTGGTCGGGCGAGACGGCGGAACTTGCCAATATCCTGACCTACGCCAAGCGCTTCTCGGTGCCGGTCATCGCGATGACGTCGCGTCCGGATTCAACGCTGGCCAAGGCGGCCACGGTGCCGCTGATCCTGCCGCAGATCGAGGAAGCCTGCCCGCACGGGCTCGCGCCCACCACGTCCACCATGCTGCAGCTCGTCATCGGCGACGCGCTCGCGATCTGCATGCTGGAACAGAAGGGCTTCTCGGCCAGGGACTTCAAGGTCTTCCATCCGGGCGGACGCCTCGGCGCCCAACTCTCTTTTGTCCGCGACCTGATGCACAAGGGCGAACGGCTGCCGCTCGCCAAGGTCGGCGCCCCGATGTCCGAGGCCATCATGACCATGACGTCGAACGGATTCGGGGTCGTCGGGGTCGTGGACGAGGCGGGCGACTTCGTCGGCATTGTCACCGACGGCGACCTGCGCCGCCACATGTCCGGCAACCTCATGGAGCAGCCGATCGAGGCGGTGATGACGCATTCGCCAAAAGTCATCGACCGCGACGCCATCGCGACGGAGGCGCTGGAAATCATGCAGCGCGCCAAGATCAGCGTGCTCTTCGTGCTCGACGGCAGGAAGCCCATCGGCATCCTGCACATGCTCGATCTCCTGCGCGCGGGCCTCGCCTGAAACGCCGGACGCAGCAGCCCCAAGAAAGCCAAGCATCATGACCACGCCCAAGCCCGTCACCGTCGGCAACGTCACCTTCGCCAACGACAAGCCCTTCGTGCTGATCTCCGGCCCGTGCCAGATCGAAAGCCGCGAGCATGCGCTGAAGATCGCCGACTTCCTGGCAACGGAGACGAAGAAGGCGGGCGTGCCCTTCGTCTTCAAGGGGTCCTACGACAAGGCCAACCGCACGTCGCTGAAGGGCCAGCGCGGCATCGGCATTGACGCGGGTCTGCTGATCCTTGCCGAAATCCGCGACACCTTCGGCTGCCCGGTGCTGACCGACATTCACGACATCGAACAGGCGAAGCGCGCCGGCGAAGTCGTAGACATCCTGCAGATCCCGGCCTTCCTGTCGCGCCAGACGGATCTTCTGATCGCGGCCGGCGAGACCGGGAGGACGATCAACGTCAAGAAGGGCCAGTTCCTCGCGCCCTGGGACATGGCGAATGTCGCGGACAAGATCGCGTCCACCGGCAACGAGAAGATCCTGCTCTGCGACCGGGGCACCTCCTTCGGCTACCAGACGCTGGTGTCCGATTTCCGCGGTCTGCCGATGATGGCCGAGACGGGCTATCCGGTGGTCTTCGACGCCACCCATTCGGTGCAGGAGCCGGGCGGACGCGGCGGCTCGTCGGGCGGAAAGCGCGACTACGCCCCGGCGCTGGCCCGTGCGGCCATCGCGGTCGGCTGTGCGGCGATCTTTGCCGAAGCGCACGACGACCCGGACAACGCCCCGAGCGACGGACCGAACATGCTGCCGCTCGAGTGGATCCCGGGCTTCCTTGCCGACCTCACCGCGCTCGACAGGATCGCCAAGGCGCGGAGTCTGAAGGCGGGGTTCTGAGGCGGGCGCCGGGGAACTTTTCCAGAGCCAACGCACCTGAAGGCGATGACTGCGGCGGCCTTCACGGCCGAACCAGCGCGCCCGCCACCTTCACGCGGGCGAGCAGGACCAGGACAAGTCCGACGGCGATGGCTCCTGACACGGACAGCAGGACCAGCAGCGCGCCGGCTCCCATCCGGTCAAGAATGAGACCGCCAAGCGAGGGCGCCGTCGCCTGGGTGATGAGGCTTGGAAGGGCCAACCGCCCCATGATGGCCGGATACTGGCGTTCGCTGAACAGGGCGAGCGGCACCGCTCCGCGCGCAATGGAAAAGACGCCGTTGCCGGCGCCATAGAACACGAGCGCCAGTGCCGTGATCGGCAGCCCCGACCAGAGCAGGACAAGCCCCAGGGTCAGCAGCCCGACCGCGGCGAACATCGTCCAGACCGCATGGTGGCGCTTTCCGACCGTCATCTCGACGACGCGAGCCCCGACCTGCGAGGGTCCCACCAGCGTTCCGAAGGCGACGGCAGCGGCAAGATCGAAGCCGCGCGCCTGCAGCATCGTCAGCAAGTGGACCGAGATCATCGAACTAACGAGGCCGCAGAGAACCATGGTCGCAGAGAGCAACCGAAACGTCGTTCGTTCATGGGGTTCGAGCGCCAATGCCCCCTTCGATTGACCAGACACGGGCGTTCGATCCTCGACGCCCGGAAGAACGAAGACATGCAGCGGCAGGCTTATGACGATCTGCACGCAGGCGTAGACGAAGCACGCCTCGCGCCAGCCAAGACGATCGACGATGAAGGCCGATATGGGCCAGCAGATCGTGCTAGCGAAGCCGCCGAACAGGGTCAGCAGCGTGATCGCGCTCCGGGCCTCCCTGCCGAAATAGCGCCCGAGGGTGGAGAATGCCGCGTCGTAGAGGCCGCAGGCCATGCCGGCGCCGAGGACCGTCCACGACAGGAGATAGACCGGGAGACTCTCGGAAAGCCCGAGAAACAGCAAGCCGCATGCAAGCAGCAGCGAGCCAAGCGCGAGGACAGGGCGCCCGCCATAGGCCTCGATCGCGCGCCCGGCACCGGGCGCGATCAGTCCCGCGACCAGGAGGCCCACGGAAAAGCCGCCGACGGTCCAGGACATCGGCCAGCCCGTTTCCTGTGCAATGGGCCGGGCCAGCACGGCCAGCAGATAGTAGGACGAGCCCCAGGCGAAGATCTGGGTGACGCCGAGGGCGGCGATGATCGCCCCGCGGCGTGGAACCGCTCCGGGAACGGCGCTCATGGATCTTTCCGCCCCGCAGGAGATCGCTGATAGGCCTTCATTCGATCGCTTCCGGCGGCGTGGCGCAGGATCCGGCACCGCAAGCTCCCAAAACCCTGGGGTGGCCGGCGCAGCAATCCTCCATGAGAAACTGGAGCAACTCGCCGAGAGCATCGTAGTCCGCGGTGTAGATCATCGAACGGGATTCGCGCCTCTGTGCGATGAGGCCGGCCCTTTCCAGCTCCTTCAGATGGAAGGAGATATTGGACGGCGACACCCCAGCCGCCTTGGCGAGGTCCCCTGCCGCCATGCCCTCGCGGCCAGCGACGACCAGCAGGCGAATGATCTGAAGGCGGGTCTCCTGCGACAGGGCCGCGAATGCGCCGAGCGCTTGACGTTCATCCATATTTCAATAATCCTAGAAATGTTGAAACAAAGGATAGGTCAGATGCCCGAGATGGACAACCTCAAAAATGCCGATCAGGACATTACCCTCGGCGACCTGCTCACGGTGCTGCGCGATGCGGCGGATTTGCCGCTGATCTTCGCCTACGATGGAAACCCGGTGCGCTCCGGCTACCATGTGACGGAGGTCAAGGCCGGTGCGTTCGCCGCGCTCGATTGCGGCGCCAATCACGAGGAATGGTCCGAAATCTTCATTCAGCTTTGGGATATCGACGAAGGTGAGCGGACCCATATGACGGCCGGGAAGTTCTCCGCCATCATCTTGAAAGTCGCCGACCATGTGGGGATCGACCCGTCCGCCCGAATGACCTTCGAGGTCAGCGACGGGATGCGGCCCATGCAGCTTTACAGCGCGGATGCGCCCGTCGTCCGCGATGGGATTGTCCATGTGCAGTTGACGCCGCGCCCGGCAAGCTGCAAGCCGCGCGACCGGTGGCTGGCGGAAACCGCGTCCAGCGCCCAGGCATCCTGCTGCGGCACGGCCGCCAGCGATGCCGGCTGCTGCGCCCCGACGGCCTGATGCCCAAGTTGCTGGGATTGACGACGCAGGCTTCAGCACGGGAGCCAAGGAACCGTGCAGGCGATTGATCTCACCTGCACGGGCACCGTTCAGCGGATCCTGAGATCCTTGCTCGGAAAGCAGGTAGAGGCCATGCCATGGGCTTCCTGCCAGCGCCCTATGGAGCGCCGGGTCTTGTAGCCCGCAAGACCATCGACCTTGCCGACGTCATGGCCGAGCCTGACGAGCGCCTCCTGCATGGCCTGGACGTCCGAGCGCAGCATGTGGCCGACATTGCCCCAGCGCCCCTGGAACGCGCCGGAGCCATAGGCGATGCGGTCGGCGAGATTGCCGACATAGAGGGCATAAAGGTCGGAATTATTGTATGCCTTGAGGACGTAGAAGTTCGGCGTGACGATGAATTCAGGCCCGAAGCGCCCCGCCGGCACCAGCATCATGCCATCGCTGCGCAATTCCTCAGCCGGAAACGGCCGGCCGGAGACGCGGGTGATGCCCGTCCTCGCCCAATCGGCTATCGGCCGCGCCAGATCGGGCCCTTCCTGCGCGCAGGAAACCGTGTCCGGAATTTGAGCCTCGAAGCCCCAATCCCTGCCGCGCTGCCAGCCCTTCTGCGCCAGATAGTTGGCGATCGAGGCGAGCGCGTCGGGCACGGAGTTCCAGATGTCGCGCCTGCCATCGCCGTCGAAATCGACCGCATAGACAAGAAAACTCGACGGCATGAACTGTGGTTGCCCCATGGCGCCGGCCCAGGAGCTTTTCATGGAGCCGGGCGACACATCGCCCTTGGCGACGATCCGAAGGGCGGCCAGAAGCTCCGTTTCGAAAAGATCCTTCCGGGTCGACATGAAGGCCTTCGTTCCCAGCACCTCGAAAGCGGAATAGGAGCCGGAGACCGCTCCGTAGCCGGTTTCGCGGCCCCAGAGAGCGAGCACGATGCGGCCCGGCACGCCGTAGGTCTTCTCGATGCGCGCAAGGAGATCGGCGTTGCCGGCGTTCAGCGCCCGTCCCTTCGCGGCCGTCTGAGCAAGCCGATCTTCCTTGAAATAGGGCGCGGGCGTTGAAAACTCGGCCTGGGTCTGGCGCCGCTGCTTCGGCGGCTTTTCGCCGGGCTGCACCAGATCGGGGAGTTTCCAGTTGAGACGGACGCCGGCGAATGCGGCGTCGAAGACCCGGCGCGGCACCCCTTCGTCTTGCGCCTTCGGCCAGAGGTCCTTCTCAAGCCAGCCGTGGAACTGCCGTTCGACGGCGGCCTTGTCGGCGGCCAGTGCGGGCGAAGAGAGGCCGCAAAGAGCAGCCAGAAACAATGGCGCGAGCCATCCGCGCATGCGCTTCATTCCTTCCGAAGAGCGAAGATCTGCCACCCAATTTACCGACTGAAAATCTCCAGCGGCGCGGTCAGGATCGCAACCGGGGTTGTGATGATGATGCCCGCGGCGCCCCCGACCGTGTTTCCAAGCCCACGGCCCAATTGGCTCGCCTGTTCGGAGAATGTCGGGTCGCTGGCGAAGTCCAGATTATCGCCGGCCCGCATGCGCTTCATCATTGCGGCGGCGAAGTCACCCCCGATCAAGGCGAACTTGGAATGGCCAAGGTTGTCGCCACCCTTCAAGTTGGTGAGATCGACGATCACCACGCCAAGGTCGGCAATTTCCTGATCGTCGCTCGCATAGCCGCCGACGCGCGGCTTGTCGCCTGCCAGCAGAGACGACACCCTCAGCGCCTTGTCGTCCTGGGAAATCAGCATCAGGAAGGGCGGGTTGGGCTTGCCGTAGCGGCGCATCTCGGCCTTGAAGACGTCGACGTCGATATCGGGCGAGGCCAGGACCACGCCCTTGAGCTTGCCGCCAAATCTCTCATGTCCGGCAATCTTGGCCTGGCGCAGCGCTTCGACGGCAACCCAGTTACCCATCGAATGGGCAAAGAGGGTGACCTCTTCCGCCCCGGAAGCGGCGGCAATTTCCAGCGTGTCCTCAAGCGCGTCGCGGGCCACGGTGGCGCTGTCGCGATCATAGACATAGTCGAAGATTCTGCCCCGCGAGGCCCAGGTGAAAAGCACCGGAACGCCTTCGAAACCTGTGTCGTTGACCATCTGGGCGAGACGGTAGACGCCCTCGTCGAACTTGGTGTTGAAGCCGTGAACAAAGACAAGAACGTTTCGCTGGCCCTTCGGCCTGGAGGCCACCGCCTTGCGAATTTCGGCCGCGAACTCCTTCTCGTCGTTCACATAGCCTTTCGATCGGGTCACGAAATTCTTCGACGGATCGCCGGGAAGGCTCTTGGGCCATTCAACATTGCCGGCGACATGGTTCGGCGGCACGGAAACGCCGACATGGGCAAAATCCAGTTCCGAAACGCCCGGTTCCAGATCGCGCCGCTCTCCGCTGAACATGGCATTCGCGTCCGTGTCATCGCGGCTGCGGGTCGTCGCGACGAAGATCTCGTGTTCCTTCGCGCCGGGCGCGGCAACGTCATTGACGACAAGGGCCCCACCCTCCGGCCGCCCGGCACAGGCGGATAAAAGGATCAGAGCGATCCAGCACAGATGGCGAGCGGCAAGCAGTCCTGGCATTCGTCGTCCCGTCGTTTCAAGCCGCCAAACCCTACAAAGACGAGCGGGTGAAAGCCAGTGCGTGGCGCGCAGAAAGATTTCACTCGCCAACCCTTGCGCCGAGATGTATCGGCAAGTCTTCGGGTGGCCGTTCCGCCATCCATGCCTTTCGGACATGACATGACGATCACAGCCGCCGCGCCGCGCCACCGCGATGCCATCCTCCTCGGCATCCTGCTGATGCTCGTCGGCGATTTCATGTTCGCGCTGAACGATGCGCTCGGCAAATGGCTGGTCGGGTCCTACGGCGTCGGGCAGGTGCTGTTCCTGCGCAGCCTCGCCGGCGTTGCCGTCATCCTGCCGATGGTGCTGAAGGCCGGACCGACATCGGTCCTCCGCCTCGAACGGCCACGGCTGCAGGTTGCCCGCGCCGTGCTCTCCACCGCCGAGATCGTGCTCTTCTACGCGGCCGTCGCGAGCCTGCCGCTCGCCTATGTCATGACCATCTATCTCTCGGCGCCGATCTGGGTCGCGGCGCTGTCGCCCCTGATGCTGGGCGAGGCCGTCGGCTGGCGGCGCTGGAGCGCGATCGTCGTCGGCTTCGGAGGCGTCATCGTCGCGTTGCAGCCCTCGGCGGACACGTTCTCGCTGGCAACACTGCTGGCGCTCGCCGGCAGCCTCGCCTTTGCCCTGATGATCATCCTCAGCCGCCAGCTACGGGCAACGCCGGATGTCGCCATCGTCTTCTGGCAGACGGTCGGGGCGCTCGCCGCCGGCATCGTGCTCGTTCCCTTCGACTGGGCGCCCGCGAGTGGCCGGGACATCGCGCTGATGGGCCTGCTCGGCGTGGTGGCGCTGCTGGCGCATCTGCTCATCAACCGGTCGCTGAAACTCGCGCCGGCCGCCGCCGTCGCGCCGATCCAGTACACCCTGCTCGTCTGGGCGGTCGTCTTCGGCTATTTCATCTTCGGCGATGTGCCGCAACTCTCCACAGCCGTCGGCGCGGCAATCATTGTCGCGGCCGGGCTCTTCATCTTCGAGCGGCAGAAGAAGAAGGGCACGCTGACCAAGGAGACGGTCAAGACGCCGCCGGGCTGACCTGGTGCCGGTCGACCTTGCACGTCAGCATGCCAGCCGATGTCTTCATCTGATGACTACTGCCTCCATCCTTCAGCAAGCTTGCAGGCGAAATGCCGCTGACGCATAGTCTGCGCCCGCTGTCCACGCTGCCAACCTTGTCGATGACCTCCAATTCCATATCCCGTTCGCGCATCGACGCGGTGCTTGCCGCCGAGCGCACCCTTTTCGAGCAGCGCAATCCGAGGTCCAGGGCTCTTGCCGAAAAGGCGTCGCGGCACCTGCCGGGCGGCGTGCCTCTACACTGGATGAAGGACTGGGGCACGCCGTTTCCGCTTTCCGTCGCGAGCGCCAAGGGGGCCGAAGTCACGGACGCCGACGGGCACGTTCTGGCGGATTTCTGCCTCGGCGACACGGGCGCGATGTTCGGCCATTCGCCGGAACCCGTGGTCGCGGCAATCCGCGAGGCGGCCGGACATGGCCTCACCGCCATGATGCCGAGCACATTCGCCGCCGAGGTCGGCGATCTTCTCGCCGATATCTTCGGCCTCGATTTCTTCCAGATGACGCAGACGGCGAGCGACGCCAACCGGGCCGTCATCCGCTGGGCGCGCGCGATCACCCGCCGCCCGCGCCTGATGGTCTTCGAGGGCTGCTATCACGGGCAGGTGGACGACGCCTTCGTCACGATCAAGGACGGCAAGACGGCGATCCGGCCCGGCCTGCTCGGTCAGGTGACCGGCATCACGACGACGTCGGTCTCGGTTCCCTTCAACGATCTCGATGCCGTCGAAGCGGAGCTGAAGAAGGGCGATATCGCGCTCGTCCTCACCGAACCCGCGCTCACCAACACCGCGATGGTGCTGCCGAAGCCCGGCTTTCTCGACGGACTGGCGAAGCTCTGCAAGGCGCATGGCACCCTGCTCGGCATCGACGAGACACACACGATCTCGACCGCGCGCGGCGGCTACGCCAAGACGCATGGGTTGAAGCCGGACTTTCTCGTCGTCGGCAAGCCGATCGCCGGAGGGCTGCCTGCCGCTGTCTTCGGCTTCACCGCCGAGGTCGAGGCCGCGATGCGCGCGGTCGATGCGGAGCGCCCCGCAGGCTACAGCGGCATCGGCACGACGCTCGCCGGCAACATGCTGGCGCTCGCCGCGATGCGGGCGACACTTGCCGAGGTGATGACCGAGGACGCCTATCAGCACATGATCGACCTTGCGGAGACACTGGCGGCGGCGCTAAGGCACGTCATTGCCTCGCGCGCCCTGCCGTGGACCGTGACGCAGATGGGCGCGCGGGCCGAGATCGTCTTCTCGCCGGAGCCGCTGGCCGACGGCCGCGCGGCCTATGCGTCCATCGACCACGACCTCGAAAAGGCCATCCACCTCTTCCTCTTGAACCGCGACGTGCTGGTGACGCCCTTCCACAATATGACGCTGGTGTCGCCGGCAACGACCGAGGGCCATGTGCTGCGCCTCGGCAGCGCCTTCGCCGACGCCATCGACACGCTTATCGCATGACGCATACATTTCGAGTGCAATATGACCGCTGAGAGTTCCCGCCCCGAAGCCGAGGCTGCCGCCTTTCTTGCCGCCCATCCAGACATCGTCCAGATCGAGGCTTTCCTGACGGATGCCTGCGGCGTGCAGCGCGGCAAGATCCTGCGCCCCTCGGAACTGGAAGGCGCCTATCGCAACGGGCGGCCCCTGCCCTGCTCGATCCTGTCGCTCGACACCAATGGCGCGGACGTGGAAGGCACGGGTCTTCTGTGGGAAGAAGGCGACTCCGACCGGCCCTGCATGCCCGTACCCGGCACGATCACGCTGAGCCCCTGGCGCAAGACGCCGACGGCGCAGGTGATCCTGACCAGCTACGAGCCCGACGGCTCGCCGAGCCTTGCCGATCCGCGTCACGCGCTCGCCCGCGTGGTCGGCGCTCTCAACGAGAAGGGCTATTTCCCGACCGTCGCGGTGGAACTGGAGTTCTATCTGCTGGATGCGTCAGCGGCGGCGGAAAACCGCGCCCAGCCGCCAAAGGCCGCCAACGGCTTCCGGCCCGACCAGCTTCAAGCCTATCTGATGCAGGAATTGTCGGACTTCGCGCCCTTCCTCGACGACGTCTATGCCGGCGCCGAGGCGATGGGCCTGCCGGCGAAGACGCTGATTTCCGAGTATTCTCCGGCCCAACTGGAGATCGTGCTGGAGCACCGCACCGATCCGATGCGCGCGGCGGACGACGCCATTCTCTACAAGCGGCTCGTCAAGGGCATGGCCGAGAAGCACGGCATGGTCGCCAGCTTCATGGCCAAGCCTCATGCGGACTTTTCCGGCAGCGGCATGCATCTTCACGTCAGCCTTGCCGACGAGACGGGAACCAATCTCTTTGCCGGCGAAGAACCGGAAAAGAACGCGCTCTTGATGGCGTCCATCGCCGGGCTCGAGGCGACCATGGCCGAGGCGATGGCGATCTTCGCGCCGAACGCCAATTCCTACCGCCGCTTCAAGCCGAATTCCTACGCGCCGGTCGGCCCGGCCTGGGCGGTGGACAACCGGACGGTTCCGATCCGCGTGACCTCCGGCCCGCCGAAGACGCGCCATCTGGAGCATCGCGTCTGCGGCGCGGATGCGAACCCCTATGTGGCGCTCGCGGCGGTGCTGGCCGGCATGCTCGAAGGCATCGACAACGGGCTTACCCCGTCGGTGCCGATCACCGGCAACGGCTACGAGCAGATTGCGCCGAGCCTGCCCCGGCACTGGCCGGAGGCGCTGCGGCGCGCCCGCGCCTCCACGGTCCTGCCGGCGCGCCTCGGCGAGCGCTTCACGGATATCTTCCTCACGATCCGCGAAACAGAATGCGACCGCTTCTTCGCGGAAGTTTCCGACCGCGACTACGCCTGGTATCTGCGGCTCGCCTGAACGCAAATGCCCCTCCCGTTGGGAACGGAAGGGGCATCTTCGATATTCGGCCCTGCAGCGCCAGCCCCGGGCGAACCGGAGCTGGCGCGCGGCAACAGCGCGGGGGGAGGTCCAGATTTACTGGGCGCTGTCGCTATCGTCGTCCTGCATCATCGGGCTCTGGTCCATCGGACCCTGGCCCATCGGACCCTGGCCCATCGGACCCTGACCGTTCATCATGCCGCGCGGCCCGTCACCCATCATCATCCCGCGCGGTCCACGATTGCCGGGGCCATGCCCCCAGCCGCGCGGGCGGTCGACCTGCTCCAGCACGCCGTCGCCATTGCGGTCGAGGCGCTTGACCATATCCTTGGTCCGGTAGTCGAACTCGTCCTTGGTTATCTTGCCGTCGCCGTTGCGGTCGAGGCGCTGGAAGGCCCGCACCACCCGCAGGTCATGTTCCTTGAGCCAGAAGGTCTTGAACTCGTCCAGCGTCACGTCGCCGGTGCCCGACGGGTTGGCCTCGGCGAAGCGCTTGTCCTGCGCGGCGTTGATCTCATCCTGGGTGATCTTGCCGTCGCCATTGGTGTCGAACCGCTGCATCAGCATCTCGGCACGTCCGCCCTCACCATGATGCATGCCCATCATGCCATGGTGACCGAAGCCATCGCCGCCTCGGCGGCCGTCGGCAAAGGCGACACCGGCGCCCCCGGCGACAGTCGTCAGGGCAAGCGCGGCGAGGATGGCCTTGGTGGAAGTCTTCATTGTTTTTCTCCCAGTCTTTCGTTCTGGAACGTCGCTGACCGGCAATCGACCCGGTACCACGTTCGGCGAGGAACCCTTGCGCCAGCGGCGCACGGGGGTTCCATCCATTGGCCGAAGGGGACCGGTGCGGTCATTTCCCTCGACGTCACGGACCTAAGATGGGGATTGATCGTCGCAGAACTACGCCAGGATTGGCCCTTTTGGTCGCAAGATGTTGCGTAGCCCGGCGGCTCTTACATTTCGATACAACTGTTTCCGGCCGAAACCGGGCCGCCGGTCTATGTTTCAATCGACAGATTGCGAGCGGTGGAGCCGCCAGGGCAGCAGCCGCACATCACCAACGACGAAAACGCCCGCCGCAGCAATCTGCGGCAGGCGCAACCTGGGGGATCTCTATTGTGAAGGGAGCGCTGCGGCCGTCAGACCGTGATGTCGATCGAGTTCAGGTCCTTGAGCGCCTGATCGATGGCGGCGACCTGGCGTGCGGATGCGGCGCCTTTGATCGCCTGGCTCGACATCGAGACGACGGACGAGGACTGGATCGAGAAGATATTCGCTGCGGCGGCCGTCTGCTGCGACCAGAGGTTCTTCACCGTCGTCTTGTTGAGAGACGATTTGATCGCCGCGCGCTGCTTGGAGTAGTGGCTGGTGTAGCCGTAGGAGGAGTATTTGCCCCGGCTCCAGCCGCCGACCGAATAACTCGCCATGGTGATACGCACCTTTCCGGCACACGCCGGAAGATTTCCGGCAACACGCGCCCGAAAGGGATTGTAATTCCCGATCGTCAACAAAATCCAAACAAGCCGGGATCAGACAACGATATCGACAGAGTTGCCCGTACTGCCGGAACTGCTCGACGATCCGACGTTGATCGGCTTCAGATTGGCGAAGAGTTCGTCAAAGGCCGCCTGCTTGGCCGCATCGGTCCTTTGCTGATTGATCTTGGTGAGGACGTTGTTGATCGACGCGGCCGAGGCATCGACCGTCACATAGAGGGAATTGGCAAGCGCCGTGCGCTGCTGCTGCCAGAGATTCTTCACCGTCGCCCTGTTGAGGGCCGAACGGTTGCGCGGCTGGTAGCGCCCATAACTGTCGAGACGGCTGGCGGAAACGCCGTAGGTCTTCATGATCGGCTCTGCCTTCCTGGCTTTGACCGGCATCATTCGCGGACGGCCATTCCCGGCCGCCGATCCATACTGGATAACAAACGCTATCGAAACATGGTTACCGCGTTGTTAACGAAGCAGCGGCATCCTCCCGGACCGGAGAGGGAAGGGAGAGGAGCAGCATCGCGATGAACGATACCAGCAATCATATCCTCGTCGTCGACGACCATCGCGATATCCGCGACCTGATCGGCCGCTATCTCGTCAAGAACGGCATGCGGGTGACGACCGCGGACAGCGCCGCCAGCGCACGCAAGCTGTTGAAGGCGGCCTCGATCGACCTCGTCGTCCTCGACATCATGATGCCGGGCGAGGACGGGCTTTCCTTCTGCCGCTTCCTGCGCGAGACGACCGACATCCCCGTGATCCTGCTGACCGCCATGGCCGAGGACACCGACCGCGTCGTCGGCCTGGAGATCGGGGCGGACGACTATGTCACCAAGCCCTTCAACCCGCGGGAACTGCTCGCCCGCATCCGCGCCGTGCTGCGCCGGACCTCCAATCCGACCAGGCCGCGCGATGCGGTCGATGCCAAGAAGCTTGCCTTCGACAGGTTCGAGCTCGATATCCAGCGGCGCGAACTCCTCGACGCGGAGGGCGTCGCAACGCCGCTCTCGACCGCCGAATACCAGCTACTCACCACCTTCCTGAAGCGGCCACACATGGTGCTCGGACGCGAACAGCTTCTCGACCTCACGTCGGGACGCCCGATGGCGGTCTTCGACCGGTCGATCGACAACCAGGTCAGCCGGCTGCGCAAGAAGATCGAGACCGACCCCAAGAACCCCGTGCTGATCAAGACGGTGTGGGGCGGCGGCTATACGTTCACGGCAGACGTGAGCGAAGTCGAAACCTGACCATGGCACGCTTCCGCCCCACCCTTTTCCCGCGTTCCCTTGCGGGCCAGCTGATCGCGCTGCTGCTTGGCGCCGTCGTCCTTGGACAGGCGCTGACGACGGTGCTCCTCATCGACGAACGGCGATCGGCGGTCGCCGCGGCGAACCGGGAGCAGATCCTCCTGAGAACCGCCTCGCTCGTGCATCTGCTGGAGGAAACGCCACCCGAGATGCATGAACGCATCCTCGCCGCTGCCTCCAGCGGCAATCTGGCCTTCACCCTGTCGCCGGAACCGAAGGTCACCCAGCAGCCCCAGAACCATGCCGAGCGGCGTGTGACGCAGGCGCTGCGGACGATGCTCGGGAGCAACCTCGACATCCGCGCAGACGTCGATATCGATCGGCCGATCCTCTATCGGCTGTCACGCCTGATGGACCCGCCGCGCCCGCGCATGGAGCAGAACGGCGAACAGGGGGAGCGCCTTTCCCCGCAGGGCGAAGACGGACAGCATGGCGACAAGGAGCGGCCGCACCGCCCCCGGCCCATCGTCGCCTTCACGGCCGGCTACTCCCTGCCGCTGCAGTCTGGCGGCTGGCTCAATGTCTTCGCCCAGTTCGGCCCGCCGCCGGCCTGGGCCTGGCCGACCTTCCTTTCCGGCGGCCTGATCGCGCTCGGCATCATCGGCATCGTGGTCGTCATGGTGCGCCGGATCACGCGGCCGCTGAGGGCGCTCAGCGTCGCCGCGGACAAACTCGGCCGTGGCGATACCTCGGGCGAGTTGCCGGAGACGGGGCCAGTGGAGATCCGCCAGACGACACGGGCCTTCAATGCCATGCAGGAACGGCTCGGGCGTTTCGTCGCCGACCGCACGCGCCTGCTGGCCGCCATCAGCCACGACCTGCGAACCCCGCTCACCGCCCTGCGCCTGCGGGCGGAGTTCGTCGAGGATGACGAAATCCGCGAAAAGCTCATCGAGACGATCGACGAGATGCACCGGATGACCGAGGCCACCCTGGCCTTCGCCCGCGAGGATGTCAGTCACGAACCCGCCCGCCGCGTCGATCTTGCCGCCCTCGTCAGCGCGCTCGGCGACGACTTCGCGGACATGGGGGAAAATGTCACCGTCACGGCGCCCGACCGCCTCGACCTCACGGTGCGCCCGACCGCGCTGCGCCGGGCGATCCGCAACCTGATCGAGAATGCGCTGCGCTATGGCGGGTCGGCCCATATCACCATGGAGGTTGGCGAGGACATCGTCATCGCCATCGAGGACGAGGGCCCCGGCATTCCCAACGGTCACATGGAAGAGGTGTTCGAGCCCTTCGTGCGGCTTGAAACATCGCGCAGTCAGGAGACCGGCGGCGTCGGGCTGGGACTTGCGACGGCGCGGTCCATCGCTCACGCGCATGGTGGTGAAATCCGGCTTTCGAACCGGCCCAAGGGCGGCCTGCGCGCCGCCATCCACCTGCCGAAGCCGGCCGCCTGACAGCATCAGGCAAGCCGGGAAGGCATCAGGTCTGCCGCTTTTCCCGGAGCCGGCCCGAGGTCTTGCCGATGAACCGCGCGCGTTCAAAAAGGACGACGACCACGAGCGACATCGCGAAGGGCAGGAGAAGATAGAGCAGGCGGAAAACGATGAGCGCGGCCAGAACGTCCGCCTTGTCGAGATCCGGAACGGCCGTGACGAAGACGACCTCCAGCACGCCGAGACCGCCTGGCGCATGCGAGACGAGGGCGAGCGAGAACGAGGCGAGGAAGATGCCGAGGACGGTGAAATAGGAGACGCCGACATCCGGCGGCAAGGCGAAATAGATGATCGCCGCCGCGCCCATGAGTTCGACGGGAGCGGCCAGAAGCTGGCGGATGACGACCGGCGTCTTCGGATAGTGGATGGCGAAGCTGCCGATCTTGAGCGGCTTGAAGCCACGCCAGCTGCCGACAACATAGGTCGCGACGAGGGCCAGCATCGCCAGACCGATGGACACCGGCACGATCAGCGGCGTTCCCTTGTGCAGGCGCTCGACCAGGTAGGGATCGAAGATCAGGACGAGCGCGCCGAGAAGCAGGGTTCCGAGCAGGAAGGTGAAGGAGCAGAAGGCGACCAGAACGCCGATCTCGGACGCCGACAGGCCGCGCGAGGAATACGCCCGATAGCGCACGACCGCGCCGGAAAACACCGAGGCGCCGATGTTGTGCGACAGGGCGTAGGTGGTGAAGGACGCGATGGAGATGAAGAGCCAGGGAATCTTGCGGCCAAGATGCAGAAGCGCGATCCGGTCGTACCAGGCCAGAGCCGCATAGGCGACGATCGCGCCCGCGACCGCCAGAAGCCAGTTGTGGGCGGGAATGGCGGCAAGGCTGTCGATGACATCCGTGAAGGAAATGCCCCTCAGTTCCTGATAGAGCAACCAGGCCGACAGAACAACGGCTCCCAAACCGATGATCGGCCACACATAGTCCATCACCTTCATCAAACCGACCTTTTCAGCCCAGCGCGGCTGCCAGGCCATTCGCCCGGCGTCGCACTCCGTTCCCTCCGTCGCCGCGACCTTGCGCAGGATCCGGCTGCCCTTCGGCTGCGTCTCCTGCCGCATGCACGGCGCACCACCGTTTCTCGGCCTCTTTTTTTCCTCGCGGCCGCTCATATGAGAGCGCCCCGCCCGGCTTCCCACATCCGACAGCTTTGGCATAACGGATATTGAAGCTCAAAGCCATCCGCACGAGACCTAAAGCACAGACTTGATGATAACCGCGGGACATTACGAAATGTTCGACGGGCGATCGACATCCACGTTCGATCGTCGCGCTTGCCCGTCCCTGCGCCTGGCCCCGCTCCCGGCCGCTGCCGCCGGCGGTATCGCGACACTTTTTGAGGCAAATCGGATGCCTGCCAAAAATTACGGCATGGACATCTATCATCCTGTCTGTAATTTATAAAACGCCTGCCACAGGGGCCCTTCGGGCGGGTATCAAGACGGCAAAAGATTTTCGACTGACACAGAACTGTCAACGGTGTCATGCTAGCGGCAGGCGTGGGTCGGGCTCCGGCTCATTCCTCAACAACATCCGATGGGTGAGGGGTAAAGATCAAAATGAGAACAACCTGGAAAATGATGACGTCCGCCTCGCTGATCGTCTCGATCGCGATGGCGAATGCCGCCCAGGCGGCGGACATGGACGCTCTCGTCGCGGCCGCCAAGAAGGAAGGCACGCTGACGACCATCGCCCTGCCCCACAGCTGGTGCAACTACGGCGAGATGATCGAGGGCTTCAAGGCCAAATACGGCATTGAAGTCAACGAACTGAACCCGGATGCGGGCTCGGGCGACGAAATCGAGGCCATCAAGGCCAACAAGGGCAACACCGGCCCGCAGGCGCCTGACGTGATCGACGTCGGCCTGTCCTTCGGACCGTCCTCGAAGGCCGAAGGGCTCGTCCAGCCCTACAAGGTCGCGACCTGGGACGAGATTCCCGACAGCGCCAAGGATGCCGAGGGCTACTGGTACGGCGACTACTACGGCGTCATGTCGATCATGGTCAACAAGGACCTGATCACCGAGATGCCGAAGGACTGGTCGGACCTTCTCAAGCCGGAGTTCGCCAGTGCCGTCGCCCTTGCCGGCGACCCGCGCGCGTCCAACCAGGCGATTTCGGGTGTCTTCGCCGCGGGCCTCTCGGCTGCCGGTGGCGACGCCGCCAAGGCCGGCGAAGCTGGCCTCGACTTCTTCAAGAAGCTCAACGAGGCGGGCAACTTCGTTCCGGTGATCGCCAAGTCGGCGTCCTTCGCGCAGGGCACCACCCCGGTCCTCATGGCCTGGGACTACAACGCCCTCGCCTGGCGTGACAGCCTCAACGGCAACCCGCCGGCCGAGATCATCCTGCCGGAGACCGGCGTCGTCGCCGGCGTCTACGTGCAGGCGATCAGCGCCTATGCGCCGCATCCGAACGCCGCCAAGCTCTGGATGGAATACCTCTATTCCGACGAAGGCCAGCTCACCTGGCTGAAGGGCTACTGCCACCCGATCCGCTTCAACGCGATGGCGAAGGCCGGCAAGATCCCGCAGGATCTGCTCGACAAGCTGCCGCCGGCGGAAGGCTACGCCAAGGCCGTCTTCCCGACGCTCGACGAGCAGAAGGCCTACAAGGAAGAGATCACCACGAAGTGGGACAGCGTGGTCGGCGCGTCCGTCCAGTAAGGTCTCGACAAGAAGGGTCTTCGCCGTCTTTTCGGCGAAGACCCCTGATCGTCCCGCAGGCCTGATGCTCGCGGTTTCGTCTGTTTGCCAGGCCTGCGAGGGCTTGCGCGAAACCAGGCTGCACACCGGATGCATCCTGAACAGGCGCGGACTGCACCGCCTTTTTCCGGCAGCCATGACCGGAGCCCCAAAGGGCGAACGGACCGAACCGGGCGCCAGCTACAGATCCCGATCCAGCATTTTGCCCCCCCACGAGACCGGAGCGCATTAGGACACAATCATGGATGCCAGCGCACAAGCCGATCTTCCCCGTCCCAAGGCCCGAGCCTCGTTGCTTGCCAACAAAGCTGTTGTCGACTGGCTCGGCATCCTGCCCTTCGTCCTCTTCGCGGTGATGTTCCTCATCGCTCCGACGCTGTTCCTGGTCGTCGGGGCCTTCCAGACGCCGGCCGGAGACTTCACGCTCGACAACATCGCGGGTCTGTTCACCGACAAGATCCTGGCGGCCTACTGGATCTCCATCAAGATCTCGCTTGCCTCGTCCCTCGGCGGCGCGGCGATCGGGTTCGCGCTTGCCTGGGCGGTCGTGCTCGGCGGTGTGCCCGGCTGGGTGCGCGGCGGCATCGTCACCTTCTCCGGCGTCGCCTCCAACTTTGCCGGCGTACCGCTTGCCTTCGCCTTTCTCGCGACCCTCGGGCGCACCGGCCTCGTCACCGTGCTTCTGCGCGAGTATGCGGGCTTCAACCTCTATTCCACCGGCTTCAACATCCTCAGCTTCTTTGGGCTGACGATCACCTACATGTTCTTCCAGATCCCGCTGATGGTGCTGATCCTGACGCCGGCGCTGGAAGGCCTGAAGAAGGAATGGGGCGAGGCCGCCGCCATCCTCGGCGCGACGCCGCGGCAATACTGGACCATGGTGGCGCTGCCGATCCTGTGGCCAAGCCTTCTCGGCACGACGCTGCTGCTCTTTGCCAATGCCTTCGGCGCCGTGGCCACCGCCATTTCGCTCACCGGCTCCTCCCTCAACATCGTGCCGATCGTGCTCTACGCGCAGATCCGGGGCGACGTGCTGCACAACGCCAATCTCGGCTATGCCCTGGCGCTCGGCATGATCGTGATCACGGGTGTCTCCAACGTGCTCTACATCTGGCTGCGCATGCGCGCGGAACGGTGGCAGAAATGAATGCGAAGAAAATCGGCGCCTGGGTCGCCATCGCCATCGGTGTCATCTACTTCATCGTGCCGCTGATCTCGACCTTTGAGTTCTCGCTTCGCATGCGGCGCGGCGAATACACCTTCGACGCCTATCGGTCCGTGTTCTCGGACACGAGTTTCCACGCGACCTTCGGCTATTCGGCGCTGATGGCGATCCTCACCATCATCTTCGGCATGCTGCTGGTGGTGCCGACGGCCTACTGGGTGCGCCTGCGCCTGCCGCAGTTCCGGCCGATCATCGAATTCATCAGCCTGATGCCGCTGGTGATCCCCGCCATCGTCGTCGTCTTCGGCTATCTCAGGATCTACAATTCCTCCTCGATCCTGCCGTTCACCAGTTCGGAGCGGGCGACCGACGTGCTGCTCATGTTCTCCTACATGATGCTGTCGCTGCCCTACATGTACCGGGCCGTCGACACGGCCATGCGCACCATCGACGTGCGCACGCTGACGGAAGCGGCCGAAAGCCTCGGCGCCTCCTGGCGGGTGATCCTGTTCCGCTGCATCTTCCCCAACGTGATGACGGGCGTGCTGTCCGGCTCCTTCATCACCTTCGCGATCGTGATGGGCGAGTTCACCATGGCCTCGCTGCTCGACCGGCCGGCCTTCGGCCCGTATCTGCAACTGATCGGCGCCAACAAGGCCTACGAGCCGTCGGCGCTGGCGATCATCGCCTTCCTGATTACCTGGCTCAGCATGGGCCTTCTCCAGTTCGTTTCCCGTTTCTCGCAGGCCCGCCCGGCCACTCCCTGACGGAGCTTTGATCAATGGCATTTCTCGAGCTTTCCCATATCCAGAAAAGCTTTGGCCCCGTCCAGGTCGTGAAGGACTTCAACATGGCCATCGAGAAGGGCGAGTTCGTCTCCTTCCTCGGGCCATCCGGCTGCGGCAAGACGACGGTGCTGCGCATGATCGCCGGTTTCGAGACCGTCTCCGCCGGCACGATCACCATCGGCGGCCAGGACATGACCGACCTCAAGCCGAACCAGCGCAATATCGGCATGGTGTTCCAGGCCTATGCGCTGTTTCCCAACATGACCGTCGGCCAGAATGTCGCCTTCGGCCTCAAGGTCGCCGGCAAACCGAAGGCGGAGATCGACCAGACCGTTCAGGAAATGCTCGACCTGATCCACCTCGGGCATCTGGCCGACCGCTTCCCCTACCAGATGTCCGGCGGACAGCAGCAGCGTGTCGCGCTTGCCCGCGCTCTCGCCATCCGGCCCCGCGTCCTGCTGCTGGACGAGCCGCTTTCCGCGCTCGACGCCAAGATCCGCGTGTCGCTGCGCGAGGAGATCCGCGTCATCCAGCGCAAGCTCGGCATCACCACCGTCTTCGTGACCCACGACCAGGAGGAGGCGCTCTCGATCTCCGACCGCGTCGTGGTGATGAACGAGGGCCGGGCCGACCAGATCGGCTCGCCATTCGAGGTCTACAATTTTCCGAAGACCCGTTTCGTCGCCAATTTCGTCGGCACCCTGAATATCCTCGCCGGCAAGGTCGTCGACGCGGCGACCGGCTGCATCGACATCGAGGGCCAGCAGGTCTTTGCGGCCCGCGAGACGCACAAGCTCGCCAACGGCGCGGCCTGCACCGTCGCGCTCAGGCCGGAAGCCATCCGGCTGACGCCGGCCGCCGAAGGCCGCAACCAGCTTTCCGGCACCATCGAGGATGTCCAGTTCCTCGGCTCGGTGCTGCGCGTTCGGGTGCGCCTCGGCAGCGTTTCCATCTTCTTCGACATGTTCAACAACCCCGCCGAAACGCCGCCCGCGCCCGGCGAGGCGGCCATCGTCAGTTTCGGCCGCGACGAGGTGCTGATCCTCGACGAGGAGGCCAAGGCGGCCTGAGAAGGCTTTTACACCCTTCCGCCTGACCTTGCCCTTTCCGGCAAAAAGAACGGTGCGGCAAGCGGTTCACGGGTGTAGGCTTCCTTCCTTGCAAAGAAGAACGAGCAAGGGAGGCACCCATGGCCCGCGGAAAAAACCCCTCAGCGACAAAAGTGGACCAGGGGGCACTCCAGGCGGTCCTTGAGGGGCGGCACGGCGATCCCTTCGCCTTTTTCGGACCGCAGGAGGACGAGAGCGGACCGATCATCCGTGCCTTCCTGCCCGGCTGCAGCGGTGCGTCCGTCATTGCCCGATCCGACCACCGGCTGCTCGGAACCCTTGAGCCCGTCGGCGACACCGGCCTGATGGTGGCCTCGCTGGAAGCGCACGAGGCCTATCTCCTGCGCATCGACTGGCACGGCCATGTCATCGAGACGGAGGACCCCTACAGCTTCGGCCCGCTGCTCGGCGAGATGGACGTCTATCTCATCCGCGAGGGCACCCACCTCGACATCGGCCGCTGCCTCGGCGCGCAGGCGACGGTGATCGATGGCATCTCGGGCGTGCGCTTCGCCGTGTGGGCTCCCAACGCCGAGCGCGTTTCGGTCGTCGGCGACTTCAACAGCTGGGACGGCCGGCGCCACATGATGCGCAAGCGCCTCGAGGCGGGCGTCTTCGAGATTTTCGTGCCCCGCATCTGGGCCGGCGAGCGCTACCGCTACGAGATCCGCGGCGCCGGCGGCATCCTCCTGCCGCAAAAGAGCGACCCGGTGGGCCGCCAGTTCGAGATGCCGCCCTCCACCTGCTCCGTCGTCACCGACCCGACGCCCTTCGGCTGGAGCGACGAGAGCTGGATGCAGGCCCGCGCCGACCGCCAGGCCAGCCATGCGGCGATGTCCATCTACGAGATCCATGCCGGTTCGTGGCGCAGGCGCTGGGACAGCAGCGTCGACTGGCGACTGCTGATCGACGATCTCATCCCTTATGTGCAAGGTCTCGGCTTCACCCATATCGAGCTGATGCCGATCATGGAGCATCCCTTCGGCGGCTCCTGGGGCTACCAGCCGCTCGGCCTCTTCGCCCCGACGGCGCGCTACGGGAGCCCGCATGACTTCGCCGCCTTCGTGAATGCCTGCCACAATGCCGGCATCGGCGTGCTGCTCGACTGGGTGCCGGCGCATTTTCCGACCGACGAGCACGGCCTTGCCCATTTCGACGGGACGGCGCTCTACGAGCACGCCGACCCCAAGGAAGGGTTTCACCAGGACTGGAACACGCTGATCTTCAACATGGGCCGTAACGAGGTGGTGGCCTATCTGATCGCCAGCGCGCTGGAATGGCTGGAGCATTTCCACATCGACGGCCTGCGCGTCGACGCCGTCGCCTCCATGCTCTACCGCGACTATTCGCGCGAGGAGGGCCAGTGGGTGCCGAACCGCTATGGCGGGCGGGAAAACCTCGAAGCCGTCGCCTTCCTGAAGCGCCTCAATACGGTGATCGCCGAGCGCGTGCCGGGGGCGATCACGATCGCCGAGGAATCGACCTCATGGCCGCAGGTGAGCGGGCGCGTCTCCGAGGGCGGCCTCGGCTTCAATTACAAATGGAACATGGGCTGGATGAACGACACGCTCTCCTACATGGGAGAGGATCCGGTCTATCGCCGCTGGCATCACGACAAGATCAGCTTCGGCCTCGTCTATGCCTTCTCCGAGCGCTTCGTGCTGCCGCTCTCCCATGACGAGGTGGTGCACGGCAAGCGCTCGCTGATCGGGCGGATGCCGGGCGACCACTGGCAGAAATTCGCCAACCTCAGAGCCCTTTTCGGCCTGATGTGGATGCATCCGGGCAAGAAGCTGCTCTTCATGGGCGGCGAGATCGCGCAGGAGCACGAGTGGCGGCACGACGATCCGCTCGACTGGTGGCATCTGGAGCACGCGGACAATCGCGGCGTCCAGCATCTCGTCCGCGATCTCAATCACCTTTATGCCCGCGAGCCGGCGCTGCATCTGCGCGATGCGGAATCCGGCGGCTTCCAATGGATTCTGGTGAATGAGCGCGAGACGTCCATCTACGCCTTCCTGCGCTGGGATCCGCAGGGCTATTCGCCGGTGCTCGTGATTGCGAACATGACGCCGGTGCCGCGCTTCGACTTCGCCGTCGGCGTGCCGAAGGCCGGCTACTGGAAGGAAGTGCTGAACACGGATTCGGAGGTCTACGGCGGCTCCAACCACGGCAATTTCGGCGGCGCGGCGACCGAGCCTCACGGCATGCAGGGGTTCGAGCAGATGCTGAAGCTGACAATCCCGCCGCTCGGCGTGCTGGCACTGCGCTTCGAGGGGTAAGGAGTAGCGCCTATTACTCCATCTCTCCTTGGAGAGATGGAGCACGGCATCGGTGCCTCAATCCAGCGGCACCAGCGTCCCCGGGTGGTACTGGTAGAGCCAGGTCTCAGACAGGGTCGCTGTCTTGTCCTTGAGGAACAGCCGCATCTCGACCGGGGCCGTGCCGTCGGCGGTGAAGTCGAAGACCGCGCGCCAGCGCTCGGTGCCGACGACGGGCAGCGTGTAGACGCCCGAGATCTTGCCCGAGGAGGCCTCGACCACGGCCTCGACGCCATCCTGCTGGCCAAGCTTGCCGATGCCGCCGCCCTCAAAATCGACGACGAACTTGATCACGCCCTTCGGGCGCGGCTGACCGGGCACGCCGCCCATGCCGGCACGGGTCGACCAGACGCGGGCGACCGGCGGCACATAAGGCTCTTCTGCCACCCAATGGAGACGGTAGTCGACCGCGACCTCGTCGCCGGCCTTCGCCGGCTTTTCGGGAATGAAATAGGCGACGATGTTGTCGTGGATCTCGTCGTCGGTCGGGATTTCGACGAGTTGCACCGTGCCGGGGCCCCAGTCGCCCTTCGGCTCGACCCAGACGGTCGAACGCTTCTCGTAGAAGACGCCGTCGTCCTGGTAATGATCGAAGTTGCGGTCGCGCTGTTCCAGCGCGAAGCCCTTGATGTTCTGGTCGACGAAGCTCGACGTCATCACGGTCGGCGGGTTGTTGAGCGGACGCCAGAGCCGCTCGCCATTGCCGTTCCAGATGGCAAGACCGTCGGAATCGTGGATCTCGGGCCGCCAGTCCTTGCCGTTGCGGGCGTTGAGTTCGTCAAACCAGAACATGGAGGTGAGCGCGGCAAGGCCGAGGCGGGCGATATCCTTGCGCATGAAGTAATGCGCCGAGATATCCATCACGACACCCTTGGAGCGGTCGCAATCCATGCGGATGGCGCCGGTGATCGAGGGGCCGTCCATCGCCATGTAGATCGTCAGCGTGCCGGTCTCGAGCGGCGCGAACCAGAAGTCGGTGAAGCGGGGGAACTCCTCCGGCGTCGGCATGGCGACGTCGATCGCGACCGCGCGGGCCGACATGCCGAACTGGTCAAGCTCGCCCGACGAGCGGAAATAGGCAGCGCCGAGGAAGGCGAGCCAGTCCTTCTTCTCCCCCTCCTCCATCACCCGGAAGCCGGCAAAGCCGATGTCCTTCGGCAGTTCGCGGGCGGGGCTGTCCTTGGGCATGTCGAAATAGTCGGGCCCGTAGAGCACGGGCTTGGCGGTGTTGCCGTCGATGACGTTGATGCCGACCGGGTCCTTGAAATAGCGGCCGAGATGGAAGAAGCGGATCGGCGCCTTGCCGCCGCCAAGCTCCAGCGTGTGGTCCGGCCGGAACTGAATCTTCCAGTGGGCGTCATAGTCGATCTTGTCGAGAATGTCGGAGGCCCGCGTCTTCGGCGGCACATAGGGCTTGGCCGCCTTCTCCTTCATGGCCGCGATCAGCCCGTCGAAGGAAAAGGGCTCCGGCTTGCCAAGGCGCACCTCGGCGAGGGCCTCCCCGGTCGGAGCGACGATCCCGAGCGCGGCCAGAAGGCCGCCGGTGAGCTGAGCGAATTCACGGCGATTGAACGATGACGTCATCATGACCTTCTGGATCGCGGGCCCTTGAGGCCGTTTGTTCTTTTCCCTGCCCCTCGCAAGGCAAACCGCACCCTAGCAAAAGACGCGCGGCGTGGTGAGAGAGAAACGCCGAATTGTGGCAATTCGCAGCCCGGCCCCTTCGGGGTGCATGATCACGCGCCGAGCCATCGAATCAGTCGACTTGGCCCGCCAAATCGGGCCATAAAGTGCCATGTCCACTTCCGAGCCGAGTCCCGCCCCCGAGACGCAAGACGCCCGTATCACGGGAACGATCGAGCACGTCACCTTCCACAATGCGGAAAACGGCTTCCTGGTCGTCAAGCTGCGTGTGCCGGGGCAGCGCACCGCGATCACGCTCGTCGGCCATGCGCCTTCCATCGTGCGCGGCGAGCAGGTGGACGCCATCGGCGAATGGACCACCGACCGCACCCACGGGCTGCAGTTTCGCGCGCGCCAACTCATGACCAAGCCGCCGACCGCCGGCGAGGCCGTCGCGCGCTATCTCGGGTCCGGCATGGTGCCCGGCATCGGACCGGCGCTTGCCCGCAGGATCGTCGAGAAATTCGGTCCGAAGGCGATCGAGGTGATCGAGAAGGAGCCGATGCGCCTTCTCGACGTGCCGGGCATCGGCAAGGCGGCCGCTCAGCGCATCGCGCGCGGATGGAACGACCAGAAGGCCCTGCGCGATCTTCTGGAATTCCTTGCCGAACGCGGCGTTCCGACGGTCCACGCCATGCGCATCCACAAGCAGTTCGGCGCGAAGGCGCGCGAGGTGGTCGAAAGCGATCCCTTCCGCCTTGCCCGTGAGGTGCGCGGCATCGACTTCACCGGCGCCGACGCCATCGCCCAGCGCTTCGGCCTCGACACGACGGCGCCGGCCCGCCTGCGCGCCGGGCTGAGCCATGCGCTGGAGGACGCGGCCAGCGACGGCCACACCGGCCTGCCGCTCGCCGACCTCATCCCCCGGGCGGCCAAGCTTCTTGCCGTCGACGAGGACACCGTCGCCGAGGCGGTGGCCGGCGCCAAGGAAAGCGGCGAGGTCGTCGAAGCCGAGGTCGAGGGCGTCACCTGCCTCTTCTCGCGCCGGCTCGCCGAGGCCGAAAGCTTCATCGCCGAGCGCCTAGCCGTCTTGCGGGAGGGCAAACCGGCCTGGTCGGACGTCAACCTCGACAAGGCCGCCAAGGACTTCGAGCGCCGGGCCAAGGTGTCGTTGTCGGCTTCGCAGCGCGAGGCGCTCGCCCTTGTCGCAACGGGCAAGGTCTCGGTGGTCACGGGCGGACCCGGCGTCGGCAAGACGACGATCCTCGACGCTTTGCTCGGGCTCGTCGGCGGCAATCGGCGTATCGCGCTGGCCGCACCCACGGGCAGGGCCGCGCGCCGGATGAGCGACCAGACCGGGCGCGAGGCGAAAACGATCCACCGGCTCCTGGAGATCGACGCCGCGACCGGCGACTTCCGGCGCGCTGCCTCCAATCCGCTGGAGGTCGATCTCGTCGTCATCGACGAGGCGAGCATGGTCGACACCGGGCTGATGGCCGCGCTCGTCGCCGCGATCCCGGACGAGGCGGCGCTGATCCTCGTCGGCGACGTCGACCAGTTGCCCTCCGTCGGTCCCGGACAGGTGCTCGGCGATATCATCGCGTCGCAGACCGTGCCGGTCGCGCGCCTCACCGAAATTCACCGTCAGGCCAAGTCGAGCCGCATCGTCGTCAACGCCCACCGCATCAACCACGGCGAGCTGCCGGAAACGACGCCGGCGGGCGAAACCGGCGACTTCTACATCATCCCGATGTCGAGCCCGGAGGACGGGATCGCCAAGCTGAAAGAAGTCGTCAGCCGGCGCATCCCGGGCCGCTTCGGCTTCGATCCCATGCGCGAGGTGCAGGTGCTGACGCCGATGCAGAAGGGACCGCTCGGCGCTCGCAACCTCAATGTGGAACTGGCCGGCCTGCTCAATCCGCGTGCCGGAACGCGCATCGAACGCGGCGGGCTTTCCTACGGGGTCGGCGACCGGGTGATGCAGGTGGAGAACGACTACGACCACGACGTCTTCAACGGCGACATGGGCCGCATCGTTTCCATCGACCGCGAGGACGACGAGATCGTCGTCGATTTCGACGGGCGGGTCGTGACCTATTCGAGCAACGGACTGGACGCGCTGGCGCCGGCCTATGCGGTGACGATCCACAAGGCGCAAGGCTCGGAATACCCGGCCATCGTCATCCCGCTGTCCGGCCAGCACTATCCGATGCTGGCCCGCAACCTGATCTACACGGCGGTGACGCGCGCACGGCAGCTTGTCGTTCTCATCGCCGAACCAAGGGCGCTGGAAATTGCCGTTTCCGGACGCAATGCCCGCCGCAGATGGACCCGGCTTCAGGCGCTTCTGACTGGAAACACAGGCAACGCCGAGCAAGAGACTGCCGCGACGTGAGCGGCCCGCCCCTGGCAGGCCGCTTGCCTTGATCGATCGCTAGCCGCCCGCCATGCACTGCTTCGGCGAACTTCCCGCACGACGGACGCGGCATCCGGCCAGATGGCGCTGCATGGCCGCCCGGGCCGCCTCGGCATCGCCGGCGGCGATGGCCGCGATCACGGCCTCATGCTCGGCATGAATCGCATGCGCCCATTCCCCGTCGCCTGCCGCGGCCTCCGTCCCCGCCTCGTCGTCGAACCGGTTTCGGATCAGCATGGCCATCAAGGATTCCGCCACCTGCCGGAAATAGACATTCCGGGTGGCGGCGGCCACGGCACAGTGAAAGGCGATGTCGGCTTTGTGCGGCGGCATTTCCCCGCTCCCGGCTCCCGCGAGCGCCTCCTGCGCCTGGCGCATCGCCTCGATATCCGACGCATCGCGGCGCAGAGCGGCAAGCCCCGCCGCCTCGACTTCCATTGCGAGACGGAAATCGTCGCCAGCAGCCGGGTCAACCTGCTGCAGCGCCCAGGGACAGGGCTTCTTCTCGTCGCCCCTGCGGATGACGAAAACGCCCGCCCCCTGACGGGGCTCGACCCAGCCATCGGAGGTCAGGCTGGTCACGGCTTCGCGTATGACAGTTCGGCTGACGCCGAACTCCCTGACGAGAGCGATTTCCGTCGGCAAGCGTCCGCCTTCGACGATTTCGCCGCTCTCGATGCGCCGGCGCAACTCGGCCACGATCCGCACGGAAAGCTTGGGTTTCTTTCGCTGCATCATGTCAGTCACCCGCCGCGTTCCGGCACGGCCCGGCAAACGGCATGCGCAATCCCAAAGTCGTCCTCAATACAAACACCATTTCTCACCTGCACCATGAAGGATGCCCACCACCACGATGAGACACATGACTGACGCCTGCAGGAGAACCGTCTCCCGGACGTCAAATCGATTGGATGGATGCCCGATCAACCAAGCGTCTTGCGCCGATCAGGCTTCGTCATCGTCCGATATATGCTGGAATTTAGATATTTAAACGCCGCAGTGCTGGCCCGGCGAAGAACTGGAGGGGAGAGGCGCGTCCGGGACGGACAGCCCGTTCAAAGGAATAAGTTTAATTTTCTAAAATTATCAATCTCTTACTTAAAGAGACCGCCTTCGGAAGGCATTTGACTGCTTTTTCTCGATTTCAGTCATCACTATCGAATAAATCTATATTCAGTGAATAAAATTCAGAAAATCCGATTTTCCCTACACATATCATGCCAAAATCAATGATTAGTCGACAATAATTTACAGTGCATCCAACATGGACTTAAAATAATACGGTTCAATTCTAACAATTTAATTCTTACGCACGACCCATGATTCCGCCCCATCGCTCAGATCACGGGATTCGATCATCATCTTTGTGGTGTTTTATTTCACCGCCGGGTCATAAGTAAAATTGCACTGAGACAAATTGCAGCGGCCCAAGACGGCTGCCGCTGCACACCTTCAAAAGGGCCGGCACATCCATCAAAGGACAAGAATGGCGCGAAAATCGTTGACGTTGGTGCGCGTCGGCCCGGTCACCAGCAGCGAGCCGACGCTGTCGAAGGCCCCCCAGGCATCATTGCGGGCGAGCAGTTCCTTCGGATTGGCGCCGGCCTGGAAGATCGCCTCGGCCGTTCCGCCATCACAGAGCGCGCCGGCATTGTCTTCCGAGCCGTCGATGCCGTCGGTGTCTCCGGCGAGCGCGGTGACGCCCTCGACGCCGGCAATGCCGATGGCAAAGCTCAAGAGGAATTCGCTGTTGCGCCCGCCCCGGCCCTTCTGGCGCACGGTAACGGTCGTCTCGCCGCCGGACAACAGCAGGCACGGCCGCGCAAAAGGTTCGCCGTGCTGCGCCATCTGGCGCACAATGCCGGCATGCATGGATCCGACATCGCGGGCCTCGCCCTCGATGGAATCGCTGAGGATATGGGTCTCAAGGCCGGCCGCCCTTGCCTTCGCGGCGGCCGCCTCCAGCGACATCTGCGCGGCGGCGATCACGGCCACGGAGTTGCCGGCAAATTCCGGGTCGTTCGGATGCGGCGCGCTGGCGGCATCGCTCGTCAGCCAGTCCATCGCTGCCTGCGGCAGCGCCATGCCGTAGCGCTCGACGATCGAGAGGGCATCCTTGCGCGTTGCCGGATCGGGAATGGTGGGGCCTGAGGCGACAAGCGCCGGATCGTCGCCGGGAATATCGGAGATCACGAGCGTCGCGACTTTGGCCGGATGGGCGGCCTTCGCCAAACGGCCGCCCTTGATCAGCGAAAGGTGCTTGCGCACGCAGTTCATCTCGTGGATCGAGGCGCCGGAATGGAGCAGGACGCGATTGACCTCGCGCTTGGCCTCGCCGCCAAGACTTTCGGGCGGCATGGTCAGCAGCGACGAGCCGCCGCCGGAAATGAGCGCCACGACGAGGTCGTCCGGCGTCAGGTTCGAGACGAGATCCATGATCCGACCCGCCGCCGCGGCGCCCGCGGCATCAGGCACCGGATGGGCGGCCTCGACGATCTCGATCTCCTCGCATGCGTGGCCGTAACCGTAGCGGGTGACGACGATGCCTTCGAGCGGGCCGTTGCCGGCGGCCTTCCAGGCCTTTTCGAAAGACTGCGCCATCGCCGCCGAGGCCTTGCCGGCGCCGACGACGATCGTGCGCCCCTTGGGACGCTCCGGCAGGTAGCGGGCAATGATCTGATCCGGGTCGGCGGCATCGACGGCAGCCTTGAAGAGGTCTTTCAGAAATTCACGCGGATTGTCGATCGCCATGCATCGTTCCCCCTGTCACTCGTCTGATTATTGAACTCGCTTGCCGTGCTCAAGAGCCATGTGGTCGCGGCGGCGCCACAAACACTTGCGCCTCGGTGAGGAAAATCTCGCCGGCCCGATGTGGCATCGCGCCGCAGAATGGGATAGGAGCAGGGATTGCGCCAGACAGCTTCCTCAATGACATGGCGGGACGGGAACGGATGATCGTCGATATCGCGACCAGGGCCTACAATCACACCTTCAAGGTCGATCCGATCGTCCGCACGCTTCTGGACACCGATTTCTACAAGCTGCTGATGCAGCAGATGCAGTTCGTGCTGCATCGCGACCTTCCCGTCACCTTTCACCTGATCAACCGCGCCAAGGACCTGCCGCTCGCGCGCATCATCGACCGGAAGGAACTGGAGGAGCAGCTCGACTTCGTCCGCAACCTCAGCTTCCAGAAGAACGAGATCATCTGGCTTGCCGGCAACACCTTCTACGGCACCAAGCAGATCTTCCGGCCGGAGTTCATTTCCTGGCTCTACGATTTCAAGCTGCCGGAATATGAGCTCAGCATCGTCGACGACCAGTTCGAGCTGCGCTTCCACGGCCCCTGGGCGGAGGTGACGGCCTGGGAGATCCCGGCGCTTGCGATCATGAGCGAGCTCAAGGCCCGCGCGGTGATGAAGTCGATGAGCCGGTTCGAGATCGACGTGCTCTATGCCCGCGCCAAGGCCAAGCTCTGGGCCAAGATCGAGCGGCTGCGCCAGCTCGAGCGCGAGGGCCCGCTGAGGGTCGGCGACTTCGGCACCCGCCGGCGCCATTCGTTCCTGTGGCAGCGCTGGTGCATCGAGGCGATGATGGAGGGGATCGGCGACAGCTTCACCGGCACCTCAAACGTCAAGCACGCCATGGATCTCGGTCTCGAAGCGCTCGGCACCAACGCGCACGAGTTGCCGATGGTCTACGCGGCGCTGGCCGATTCCGACGAGGAACTCCGGCAGTCGCCCTACAAGGTGCTGCGCGACTGGGCGTCCTTCTATTCCGGCAATCTCAAGATCATGCTGCCGGACAGTTTCGGGACGACCTATTTCCTGGAACACGCGCCGGAGGACTTTTCCGACTGGACCGGCCTTCGCCCCGATTCCAAGGAGCCGATCGAGGCGGTCGAGGAATATATCGCCTGGCTGAAAGCGCGCGGCCGCGACCCGATGTCGAAGGTCGCGATCCTGTCCGACGGCATGGACATCGACTCGATCGAAACCTGCGTGCGCCATTTCCGCGGCAAGATCGGCGGCGTGCCGATCGGCTGGGGAACCAACCTCACCAACGACTTCCGTGGCTGCATGCCGCACGGCGACGACAAGCTGATGTACCCGACGTCGCTCGTCTGCAAGGTGATGGAAGCGGCGGGGCGACCCGCCGTGAAGCTTTCCGACAACCCGACCAAGGCGACCGGGCCGAGGGACGAGATCGAGCGTTATCTCCGGGTCTTTGGGGACCGGGGGATGGCCGAGCACGAAGTGCTGGTCTGAGGGACTGTCGGAGCGGATGGCAGGCGGCTGTCGCGGCTGTCAAATCGACGTCAGCCCGCCGCCGGTCGACCTCTCAGGACTTCAGGGCGCCCGCCACCTTCTCCACGAAACCGGTCAGGTTGTCGGTGACGAATTCCACGTGGGGCGCATCGTCGCCTTCCAGTTCCCAGGCTTCGCGGAAGACCTCGCGGGTGCCGGTCGGCACCACGAGGATCGTGTGCATGCCGAGGGCATGCGGGACCGCCAGATTGCGCGAAAGATCCTCGAACATCGCCGCGCGCGCCGGAGAAACGCCGGTCTTCTGCAGGAAGATGTCATAGGCCGTGCGCCGCGGCTTCGGCTCCAGGTCCGTCGCGACGATATCGAGCACATCCTCGAAATGGCCGGCGATGCCGAGGCGTTCGACCGTCCGTTCGGCGTGGCCGCGCGAGCCATTGGTGAAAATGAACTTCTTGCCCGGCAGCAGGCCAATCGCCCGGCCGAGATCGGGGTCGGGCTCGAGGACCGAGTGATCGATGTCGTGGACATAGTCGAGGAAGTCGTCGGGCTGGATGTCCCGCTCTTCCATCAGGCCGCGCAGCGTGGTGCCATAGCGCTGGTAATAGTCCTTCTGGACGGTGTTGGCTTCTTCCATCGGAATATCGAGCAGCTTGGCGACATAGTCGCGGATCCGCACGTCGATCTGGGCGAAGAGGTTCGACTTTGCCGGATAGAGCGTGTTGTCCAGATCGAAGATCCACGCTTCCGTGCCGTGAAACACGCGCAGGTCATGCAGATGAAGATGACGGCCCTCGGAGGGGATAAAAGGCGCGACGGTCAAGATTTCCAACGTCCTGTCTTGAAGGCCCAGCGACGCGGTATTCCGCAGCCCGGGCCCTTGCCTTCGGGACACCATTATAAACGGACGTTTATGAACAGCCAGTCATTCTTTCGCGATGCGGAATCGCTGAATGCGACCCCACTAAATCAGCGGTGTATCATCGTGCCGGCGCCATGCTCGGTGAAGATCTCGAGCAGCACCGCATGGGGCGTCTTGCCGTTGACGATCACGACCGCCTCGACGCCGCGATCCAGCGCCTCGATGCAGGTTTCCACCTTGGGGATCATGCCGCCGGAGATGGTGCCGTCGGTGATGAGGCGGCGGGCCTCGGCGACCGAGAGTTCCTTGATCAGCTTGCCCTGGGCGTCGAGCACGCCCGGAACGTCGGTCAGGAAAAGCAGCCGCGTCGCGCCGAGCGCACCGGCGATGGCGCCGGCGAAGGTATCGGCGTTGACGTTGTAGGTTTCGCCGTCGATCCCAGGCGCGACCGGGGCGATGACCGGAATGAGGTCTTCCTTCGCCACCATGTTGAGGACAGCGGGATTGACCTTCTTCGGGTCGCCGACGAAGCCAAGATCGACGACCTTCTCGATGTTGCTGTCCGGGTCGCGCATGGTGCGGGTGACGCGCTCCACCTCGACCATGTTGCCGTCCTTGCCGCACAGGCCGATGGCGCGTCCGCCCTCGGCGTTGATCGCGGAAACGATCGCCTTGTTGATGGAGCCGGCCAGCACCATCTCGACGATCTCGACGGTCGCCTTGTCGGTTACGCGGAGGCCGGCCTTGAACTCGGACTTGATGCCGAGCTTTTCGAGCATCGCGGCGATCTGCGGCCCGCCGCCGTGGACGACGATGGGCATCATGCCGGACTGCTTCAGGAGTACGACGTCGCGGGCGAAGGCGCGCGCAAGGGCTTCGTCGCCCATGGCATGGCCGCCGTATTTCACCACGATGGTCTTGTCGTCGTAGCGCTGCATGAAGGGCAGCGCCTCGGAGATGATCCGCGCGCGCGAGACCTGGTTTGCCTCCGACAGGCCGTTGGCAAGGTCGCTGGTGGTGGGCATGGGACGGCGTCTCCGGATGGGATCACGGGAAAGGCGGCGTGAAGGCCGCGTGCCGTATACCGGCTTTTGAAAAAGGTCTCAATGGGAAGAGGCCCGGTCGCCGGCGATCATTCGCTCCCGGCGGACAGAAACGTCTCGTCCATCGTCAAGGGCTCCAGGTACCGGAGCGCCGAATGATCGACGCCGAACCGCTCCTCAAGTGCGGTCAGACCGGCCTCGTTAAGAAGCGGACCGTCCGACCAGACCTCTCCGCGCAGGCGGCGCGCGAGGCTCTTGAAGCAATGGGCGAGAGCGGCAGCCCGAAAGGCGATGTCCCCCGCCGTATCGACGTCGGCGGCCTCGGTGTCGTCACAGGCGTCAGCGGTCTGCCTCAGCCGCGCGATTTCCTCGCCGAGTGCGTTCAGGCCCATGCCGAGGACCGGGTGCGCACTCGCCGGGGATGCGTGAAGCATTTCCACGGCCGCACGGACATCGACGGCCAGCGAGGCTCCACCATCCGGTGCGCCAAGCCCCACGGCAACCCTTGAAAGAAGGGAGCCTATCCGGTCGAGATCGGAACCGCGGGGTTCTCCTTCGGGTTCCGGCCAGAACAAGCCGGTCTCACGGCTTGTTGGCGGCACCACATAGCGCCAGGCACGAAGCCTTGCGAGCAGGAGGCCAACCAGAAGAACCGCCCCGAACTGCCAGAGGGCAGGTTCGGCGATTCGTTCGGCATCCAGATCGAAAGCGGCATCGAAGGCGCGACATGTTTCGGCGAGGAAACTGTTCGCGAGGGCATCGGGGCAGGCAGGTTTCAGCATCGCGGTGCAATCTAGGGTATCCAATCCGAGATTGCACCAAATCGAAAAAAGCAATTTATTCGGTGGTTAACGTCCAGACCGCGGCGCGCAGGACGTCGATGCCGCGCCCCTTCTCGGACGACGTGACGACGATCGTCGGAAAGGCGGCGGCACGTTTGCGGATCTTGGCCTCGGTGTCGGCGATGCAGGCTTCCAGATCCTTCGCGCCGATCTTATCGGCCTTGGTCAGCACGATCTGGTAGGAGACGGCCGCCTTGTCGAGCATCGACAGGACCTCCCCGTCATTTTCCTTTATGCCGTGACGAGCGTCGATGAGCACATAGACGCGGCGCAGGTTCGGGCGGCCACGCAGATAGGAAAAGACGAGGCGGTTCCAGGCATCCACCTGCGCCTTCGGCGCCTTGGCATAGCCGTAGCCGGGCATGTCGACGACGAGCAGGTTGTCGACGCCCTCGGGACGGAAGAGGTTGAGTTCTTGGGTGCGGCCCGGCGTGTTGGATGTGCGGGCAAGACCGCCCTGCCCCGTCAGCGCATTGATGAGGCTGGACTTGCCGACATTCGACCGGCCGGCGAAGGCGATCTCGGTCCCGCCCGCGACGGGCAGCGACTCCATGTCGGAAATGCCGCGCACGAAGGACCAGGGCCGGGCAAAGAGCAGCCGTCCGGATTCAAGCGCCACGGCCTCTTGTTCTTCGGAGGTCTCGGGAGTGGTCATGGTCTGGCCCCGGTTTCGGCGGCGAGCGCCGTCGGCTTGGCAAGGCGCGGATCGCACCCGGCCAAGCCGGCTTCATCGTTTGTCATAAGGATCAGGAGCAGGATCGGCGTTCCGCCGTGCGGCGATGCCCGGCCTAGCTCTTTGCTTCCTTCTTTCCGAAGAGAGACTTGATGTTGTTCCACAACTCGATCTTCACGCCCTGGCGCTTCATGATCACCGACTGCTGGATGACCGAGAGCGTGTTGTTCCAGGCCCAGTAGATCACGAGACCGGCCGGGAAGCTCGCCAGCATGAACATGAAGATCAGCGGCATCCAGTTGAAGATCATCGCCTGCGTCGGATCCGGCGGAGTCGGATTGAGCTTCATCTGCAGGAACATCGTCACGCCCATGATCAACGGCCAAACGCCGAGCATCAGGAAGTGGCCGAAGACGGGGATGGTCATCGGATCGAAGGGGATGAGGCCGAAGAGGTTGAAGATCGTCGTCGGATCCGGCGCCGACAGATCGTGGATCCAGCCGAAGAAGGGCGCGTGCCGCATCTCGATGGTGATGTAGAGCACCTTGTAGAGCGAGAAGAAGACCGGGATCTGGATCACCACCGGCAGGCAGCCTGCCAGCGGATTGATCTTCTCGGTCTTGTAAAGCTCCATGATCGCCTGCTGCTGCTGCGCGCGATCGTCGGCGTAGCGCTCCTTGATCTCCTGCATCTTCGGCTGGACGAGCTTCATCTTGCTCATCGACACATAGGACTTGTTGGCGAGCGGATAGAAGATCGCCTTGACGCAGACCGTGACGAGCAGGATCGCGACACCGAAGTTACCGAAGAGCTTGTAGAAGTGGTCGATGACCCAGAACATCGGCCGGGTGAGCCAGTAGAACCAGCCCCAGTCGATCAGGAGATCAAACTTGCGGATGTCGTATTGGGTCCCGTAGGCATCGAGCGTCGAACTGACCTTCGCGCCAGCGAAGAGCAAGGTCGTGTTGGACGCCGTCGCGCCGGGGGCAACCTTGATCGCCTCGCCGAGATAGTCGGCCTGCCAGGTCTCCGGCCCGTTGGCGGCGGTGTAGAGGTAGCGCGGCTGGAAGGGGTCGGACTTGTCCGGAATCAGGACGGTCGCCCAGTATTTGTCCGTCATGCCGAGCCAGCCATCGGTGGCCTTTTCCGGCTTGACCTCGCCCTCGTCCTTGACGGTGGCGTATTTGACCTCGTCGAGGCCCTTCTCGCCGAAGACGCCGATCAGACCTTCGTGCAGCACGTAGGTGGAGCGGTCCTGCGGGATCGAATGGCGCTGCACGAAGCCGTAGGGGAAAAGGGAAATCTCGCCCGTTCCCGTGTTCTCCACCTCGTCCTTGATGGTGAACATGTAGGCGTCGTCGATCGAAATGGTGCGCTTGAAGAGGAGCCCCTCGCCATTGTCCCAGGTCAGCGTGACGGGGGTCGTGGGCGTCAGCTTCGCGCCTTCCGGCGCCGTCCAGACGGTATCGGCCGTCGGCACCTTGGCGGACGTTCCGGCCGGAACCACGAAGCCGACCTCGGCGAAATAGCCCTCGGTCGAATCGCCGGGGCTCAGCAGCGTCACCTTGGGCGACGTCGGGTCGACCGTCTCGTGATAGTCGTTGAGCTCGACATCGTCGATCCGGGCACCCTTCAGATTGATCGAACCGCTGATGCCAGCCGTTTCCAGGGGAACGCGGGAGCTTTCCGCGATCGCTTGTGTGCGCGGCTTCAGCATCGCCGGCGCCGCCGCGGTGCCCGGAGCGGCTGCCGTGCCCGGCGACTGGCCGGGCGCCTGGGCGGTCATGCCCTCGGACTTCGCCGCATCCGCCGCCTGCTGCTGTGCCTGCTGCGTCGTCTCCGGCGGTTTCGGCGCAAAGAAGAACTGCCAGCCAAGCATCACGGCCACGGACAGGATGATCGCGAGGAAAAGATTGCGGTTCTCAGACATCGGAGCGTCTTTCGGACGGGGTGGCAGCCTCGGGGGCCGGAGCAGTCCTGCCAGGACCGCGCGGACCTTGCGTCCCATCTGGGTTGGCGTCCGCCTTGCCGGCGCGACGCAGATCATGGGCCTTGCGCGCGGCGTTGAGCGCGCCTTTCAGATCGGCGACAAGGTCATCGAAGGCAAGGGTCAGGGCAGGCCGCCGGCCAATCAGCACATGATCGACACCGGGCGCGGCCACCGTCTCGCCAAAGAGCCGGACAGCCTCGCGCAGACGGCGCCGAATGCGGTTGCGCTCGACGGAGTTGCCGATCTTCTTGGTGACCGTATAGCCGAAACGCGCGTCTCCCTCCGCCGACCGGCGGATCGATTGCAGCAAAAAGCCGCGCCGGGGCGTTCGCACACCCCGGGCGACTTTCTGAAACTCAGCGCGCTTTTTCAGTCTGGTCATGGGGCTGGGCTCCGCCGCTCGTTCACCGAACTGACCGGATGCCCGACATCACCAGATCAGGCCGAAAGCCGCTTGCGGCCGCGGGCGCGGCGAGCAGCGATCACCTTGCGACCACCAACGGTGGCCATGCGGGAGCGGAAGCCGTGACGGCGCTTGCGCACCAGCTTGGAGGGTTGATAAGTCCGCTTCATCGATCTTCACCGCCCTCGGGCGGTCCTTCATCTGTTGTGGCGGACAACCGGGTTCGCCCTCCACTCCTGGAATGGCTGCCGAATACCGCCTCTGCAATGGACAGATGGAAAAGGCGCCTTCGCACTGCCGGCTACAATGAGCCGCAGAGGAAGCAGGCGCCCTTCCATTCGTGCCCGGCTTATAAGGGAGAGGGAAGGTCCGCGTCAACGCGCCATTGGCCCTTCTCAGGCAAAAATCCTGCGCCGCGGGAGCACCGTCGCATGCCACACCCCGATCACGCCCTGGCCAGTGCACCCCAAACGGTCATCAAAAGCCAGTGAGAGCGCATGCGAGCCGCTTGCAGCCCACGGCGCTTGCGTGCATGCCAACGAGGCGGGTATGGGCGCGGCGGGTCTTTCGAAGGCCGCTTTTGTCATGCCCTACGGGTGGTCCGCAATCCCGCGGCGCCATGACCGGCACCAGATCGACGCGAACGGCAGGGCAATGAGCACAAACGCAACCGGAAAAGCCTCCATTCTCCGGCGAAGCCTGCCCTTCCTCGTTCTCTTTCTCGCGCTGGCCGCCTTTCTGGCGCTGGGCGGGCATCGATATCTGTCGATCGCCACTCTGATCGAGCACCGGCAGAAGCTCAACGCCCTCGTCAGCGACCATTTCGCCCTCTCTCTCCTCTTCTTCAGCCTTTTCTATGTCGTGGCGACGGCCGTCTCGATCCCGGGGCTTGCGATCATGACGCTGGCCGGCGGCTTTCTGTTCGGCTGGCTGCTGGCCGGCATCGTGGTCGTCGTGGCCGCCACCATCGGCGCGAGCCTCCTCTTTGCCCTTGCCCGAACCTCGATCGGCGAGGCCCTGACCGCACGCGCCGGACCACGGCTGAAGCGGTTTGCCGACGGGTTTCGCGAGAACGCCTTCTCCTACCTTCTCTTCCTGCGCCTGGTGCCGATCTTCCCCTTCTGGGTCGTCAACTTGGCGCCGGCGCTGTTCGGGGTTCCCTTTCCGGTGTTTCTCGTCACCACCGCGCTCGGCATCCTGCCCGGCACCTTCGCCTTCACCGTGATCGGGTCCGGCCTTGATTCCGTCGTCGCGGCGCAGATCGCCGCCCAGCCGGCCTGTGCGGCCGATCCCGACTGCACGCCGCATATCGACGTCGGCGCGCTGCTGACGCCTCAGCTTCTGGCCGCCTTCGCCGCGCTCGGGCTCATTTCGCTGCTGCCGATCGCGGTCAAGGCGATCAGACGCAAGTCCGGACAAGGAGTTCGCCCATGACATCCGTCCTGACCCCCGACATTTGCGTCATCGGTGCCGGATCGGCAGGACTGACGGTGGTCGCCGCCGCACGCGCCTTCGGCGTCGACGTGGTGCTGATCGAAAAGGGCGAGATGGGCGGCGACTGCCTCAACACCGGCTGCGTGCCCTCCAAGGCGCTGATCGCCGCTGCCGGCCATGCGCATGCCGTCACCGCAGGCGCCAACTTCGGCGTCCACGCATCCGTCACGAAAATCGACCCGGCCGGCGTTCGCGGCCATGTACACGGCGTCATCGACGCCATCGCGCCACACGACTCGCAGGCGCGGTTCGAAGGGCTCGGCGCCACCGTCATCCGGGCCCCTGCCCGGTTCACCGGGCCGGACACCGTCGAGGCGGGCGACCATACGATCCGGGCCCGGCGCTTCGTCATCGCCACCGGTTCGCGCGCCTTCGTGCCGCCCGTCCCGGGCCTCGACAGCGTCCCCTATCTCACCAACGAGACCATCTTCGACCTCGCCGAGGTGCCGCGTCACCTTGCCATCATCGGCGGCGGTCCGATCGGCCTGGAGCTTGGGCAGGCCTATCGCAGGCTCGGCGCCGAGGTCAGCGTCATCGAGGCAGCCAAGCCGCTCGCCAAGGACGACCCGGAGCTTGTCGCTCTTGTTCTGAAGCGGCTCGCCGACGAGGGCATCGCGATCCTCGAACAGACGCGCGTTGTCGCCGTGCGCAAGACGGAGGATGGCGTCGCCGTCGACATCGAGAACGAGGCCGGCCTCCGGACGATCGGTGCCTCGCATCTGCTGGTCGCCGCCGGACGGACGGCGAATATCGACGATCTCGGCCTCGATGCGGCCGGCATCGGCCATGACCGGCGCGGTATCCGGACGGACCGGTCGCTGCGCACGAACAATCCCAAGGTCTACGCCATCGGCGACGTGGTGGCCGGCTCGTTTCAGTTCACCCACTGGGCCGGCTATCATGCGGGCCTCGTCGTCCGGGCGATCCTCTTTCGCCTGCCGGTCAGGGAGAATCGGGACATCGTGCCGTGGTGCACCTACACCGATCCGCAGATCGGTGCGGTCGGGCTTTCGGAAGGCCAGGCGCGCCGGCGCCACGGCGGCCGGGTGAAGGTGCTGACGGCGGCCTTTGCCGGCAATGACCGGGCTCAGACCGAGCGCGAGACCGAGGGTCACCTCAAGCTCATCGTCGGCCCGCGCGGGCGCATTCTCGGGGCGGCCGTCGCCGGACCGCAGGCTGGCGAGATCATCGGCCTCCTGTCTCTTGCCGTCTGCCGGAAGATGACCGTAAAGGACTTTGCCGGGACCGTGTTCGCCTATCCGACCCTCTGCGAGATCGTCAAGCGGGCCGCTCTGACCTATTATGGCGACGCGACCGCCAATCCCTGGCTGCGGCGCGTGCTGGCGGTGCTGCGCAGGTTCGGCTGAGACGGCACCGCGCCATTTCCTGCACAGCGTTCCAAATTTCGCCGGATCCGTACAAGACAGTCTTCCAAACCGTCAGGACAATCACGATATGACGGCACGAAATACCGGAACGTTGCTGATGATTGCCCTATCGAGGACGCCGAGGGTCACTGCCATGCAAGACAGTCTGCAATGACAGAGGGCAAGGAGCCCCCCGCCGGCGAGACCCCAAGGGGCCGCATCGGCCTGTCGGCGCGCCTGCTCATGCTCACGATCCTGTTCGTGATGCTGAGCGAGGTGCTGATCTATGTGCCCTCGATCGCCAATTTCGAGCGCACCGTGCTGGAGGCACGCCTGCGCAACGGCCTGATCGCCGCCCGGTCCCTGATGCTGGTGCCGAATGACGAGGAACTGCCGGAGGCCATGCAGGCGACCCTCCTGAAGGAACTCGACGCCAGCGCGCTGGCCGTGCGCGACGACGGCATGAAGCGGCTGCTCGCCTCCACGGCCCATCCGCCGACGGTCGATCGCGACATCCGCATCGACATGCTGGGACCGCTCGCCTCGATCCATGACGCCTTCGACACGCTGGTCTTTGGCGGCGACCGGACGATCCGCCTGACGGGCGCTTTTCCCGAAGAGCCCGACCACGAACTGGAGATGGTGTTTTCCGAGGCGCCGCTGCGCGAGCAGATGCTGACCTTCTCGCGCAACATCCTGCTGTTGTCCCTGATGATTTCGGTCGTGACGGCAAGCCTCGTCTACATCAGCCTGCAACGCATGCTGATCGCGCCCATGAAGCGCATCGGCAAGGCCGTGCGGCGGTTTGCCGAGGACCCGGAAAACCCGGCCAATATCATAGAGCCCTCCAATCGGACCGACGAGATCGGCGGCGCCGAACGCGGCCTTGCGGAAATGCAGCAGCGTCTCCAGGACATGCTGAAGCAGCAGAAACACCTTGCCGACCTCGGCCTTGCCGTTTCCAAGATCAATCACGACCTTCGAAACATGCTGGCCTCGGCCCAGCTCGTTTCCGACCGCCTGGCGAGCGTCGCCGACCCGACCGTCCAGCGCGTCGCGCCGAAGCTGATCGCCGCCCTCGACAGGGCGATCACCTACTGCCAGTCCGTGCTCGCCTATGGCAAGGCACAGGAGCAGGCGCCCAACCGGCGGCTACTCGCTCTCAATCGCCTTGCCGGCGACGTCGGCGAGACGGCGGGCGTGATCGGGCACGGGTATATCGAGTGGATCAACGCCGTCGACGAAGCGCTGGAGATCGACGCGGACCCGGACCAGATGTTCCGGGTGCTCGTCAATCTGGTACGCAACGCCGCGCAGGCGCTGGAGGGCCCCGCCGATGCCTCCCTCGTCAGCCGCATCACGCTGTCGGCCGAGCGCGTCGGATCGGTGGTTCGCATCCGCGTCGCCGACACGGGCCCCGGCCTGCCGGAGAAGGCACGCGAGAGCCTCTTCAAGGCGTTCCAGGGCTCCATGCGCCGGGGCGGCACCGGCCTTGGCCTTGCCATCGCCGCCGAACTCGTACGCGCTCACGGCGGCACGATCACCCTGCTCGACATCACGCCGGGCACGACCTTCGAGATCGAAATTCCGGACCGCCCGGTTCAGCTCAAGGACGTGCGCCGCTCGCGCGCGTCCTGAGCCGCCGCGCGTAAGAATTTTTCGGAAGATCGAATTTCGGGGCTTGCTTTCAGGCAAACGAGCGACTACTAGTCCGATCCCGTCGCCGGGCAATGCCCGCGACCCTAAAGACGGAAGTGATCGAGGCCCAAGGCCATTGCAGTCACTTCGGTCCGGATGCGCCCGTAGCTCAGCTGGATAGAGCACCAGACTACGAATCTGGGGGTCAGAGGTTCGAATCCTTTCGGGCGCGCCATTTACTTCATTGAAATTAAAAGATATTTGGTTCAGCGATTATGGTCGCAACACCTGCATGCGCTCTTGTGCAAGCAGTAGGTAAGCATAGGAATCAAGGTCGGCTGTGCGCCAAACTGGCAGCACGCCAAATGTTTGCCGTCGACCACCGAATTCAAACAGGGCCAATCATTGCGGCCGGCCACATTATCGACCGTCTCTGCTCGTGTGCGGCTCATGGATCCAGGTTTCGGCCAAAATTCCAGCACCATTCTCCGTCCCGGTGGGCCCTGATCAGGGACGCGACCGTTTCGATCACGATGCCGGCCGCAAGACACAGCCCAAACCAGATCAGGTGCTCGGTCCAAAAATTGTTTCTCGGCATCCACAGCGATGAGACCCGGTATCCATTGCTCATGACGAAGCTCACCGCCCCTCCGATCAGGTAAGGCAGAAGGCGGCCGATCCGGCTTTGAAACCAGTTGTGGTACTCGAACACGGCCGCGCAGAACGCTGACAGGCAGGCGGCCGGAAGGCCCAGCGGAAAGGACAACGGCAGGCCCAGGAAAAACAGATCGAACATCAGGCCGAGGTGGCCGGAAGCGGCGACTGACGGACGGGGGGCAGCCATGAGGAGCGATCTAAGATCAACGAAAAGCAGGAACAAGAACAAACCGAGAGGCGGTCCCAGCAGAACAGTGCCCCAGTATTTCGCATTGAGCGAGATTGCATTCGCCGTCTGCCTGTCCCGCCTGACGGAAAGAACATGCACCGGAACGGCGCAGGCGAACACGATCAATATGGCTGTCACGAGTTTTGACTGAACGTCTTCCATGCAGGGGTTCTTTGTTCTGATGGCTGTTCCAACTATGGCGCTGCCGCCGGGAAAAGAATGTCAATTCGCGTCAACAGTGTAAGGCTCCACTGCCTACCGCATAAAGGCGTTACTCACGCCGCCGGCATTCCAGCTTTGCAAGGTCACATAGCTGCTCGGTCAAAATTGAGGGCTTGATTATAGGCACTGTGCCGCACGGGTCTTTTGGATGCTCCTGAAAGCCAGCGAAAGTCTAAAGTCCGTGAGCCAATCCGTCAGCATGGAGTTCTCGATCACGGTTAGCGCTCCACTACGCTCTCCCAACCGCCACAACAGGACGGCGCGCCGACGCCCACGATCAAAAGGCGATCATCTCCAATCCGCCCCCCTGCACGAAACGGCTGATCACGTCCGTCCCGATTGCAGATCAACGCATGCGCAAGATGGGTGACGTCACCGCCACCGAAATCAAGAGCGCCGTCCGCCCGGTCGGCTACACGCCCGACCGGAGAACCCTGAAAGAGGTCGGCGCCGGCCATCTCGCATTGATCTGAGACGCCACTCAGACCCGATCGATCTTTCGACGACTACAGCCCGATCGCCGCGCCGCCGTCAGTCTTCGCCGCGCAGCCTGGTATCCGGCGGGCCATCGATCGCCTCACCAGCTCAGTTGCCCACCATTGGGATGGATGATCTGACCGGTGATGAAGCGGGCGCGATCCGAAAGGAGGAAGTCGACAACGCTTGCGACCTCCTCCGGCTGGCCAAGCCTTCCCATCGGCACCTGTGCGGCGCGGTCATGCCTGAACCGGGTCCATGCGTCATCGGTCATGCCCCGCCGGAGCAGCGGCGTTTCGATCGGGCCGGGCCCCACCGCGTTGATGCGGATGTTCTGCGGCGCGAACTCGAGCGCCAGCGATTTCATCAAGGAGAAGATCGCGCTTTTCGAAGCGGCATAGGCGGCACCGCCGCGCATTCCCCTGACCGCGTAGTCGGACGACATGGTCACGATGGCACCCTCGCGTCGGGCGGCCATGCCGGCGAGCACGGCCTGGCAGCAGAGAAAGGTGCCTTTCACATGGACGTCGATCTCGCGCGTCCAGGTGTCGAGCGGCATGTCCGACACCTCCGAAAGGAAGAACGAGCCCGCATTGGTGAAGAGCGCATCCAATGGGCCGAAGCGCTCCTCGACGGTGCGGACGAGCGACCGCACGGAGTCCGCGTCGGCGACGTCGACGGCAAAGCCGTGACACTGACGGCCCTGCGTGCGCAGTTCGGCGGCCAGGTCCTCGGCCTTGCCGCCGTCCAGATCGGCCACGATGACCCGCATCGTCTTGCAGAGCCACTTTGCAGTCGCCGCGCCGATTCCGCTGGCACCGCCGGTGATGAGAACTGTTTTCATGGTGAAATCGCTTCGATTCTAGCTGATCTGGCTGCCGCCGTTGACACGAATATCCTGGCCGGTGACGTAGGAGCTTTCGTCGCCGATGAGGAAGTCGATTGCTTCGACGATATCGTCGGGATGCCCGATCCTGCCGAGCGGTATGCTTTTCGCGCGCTCGGCCATCGCTTCCGCGCCGCCTGGATGAGCCCGGGGCTGAGGCGTATCGGTGAGCCCGGGCGAGACCACGTTCACGCGAATCCCTTCGCCGGCAAGTTCCAGCGCGAGCGAACGGGCAAGGCCCAGAATGCCGCCCTTGGTCGCCGCATAATGCCCACCCGTCGGCGAGCCTGTGCGGGCGAGCGACGAAGAGAGCATGACGATGCTGCCCGAGCGTTGCGCCCGCATGCGTGGCAGCACGGCCTGGCAGGCTGTCAGCGTGCCGGTCAGGTTGACACCGATCGTCGTGTCCCAGAGTTCTTCGGACAGCTCAAGGAACGGAACGCGCTTGAAGACGGCGGCGCTGGTCACCAAACCGGCAATTGCCACTTCTGTAGGCAGGGCGTCGACGGCTGCCCTGATCGCAGTCCCGTCCCGGACGTCGAGGGCGCGGACGGTCAAGGCAGGATGATCGAGCGCCGCCAGGGCATCGATCCTGATGTCGCAGGCCAGAACGCTCCTGCCACGCGCCAAGGCGGCCTCAACGAGAGCCAGACCGATTCCGCTGCCGGCGCCGGTAACGACGATGAATCCGGGCGTCTTCATTGTATTGGCGCCCGCTCTGTCGATGCGAATGTTGATTTATCTTTCATGACGAATAATCCAGCATATTTTGTTATTTGTCGCAGCGTATATCATGGCATATTAATTGCTTTAAAATAACAATCAATACGAAATCAAGATATAACAACTTACGATCTTAAAATCTACGGTCGTATGTTCGTAAACGTCATGAAAATGAACAATAGGGGAATGATAGTGAGAAATTATATTTACAGGATCGCGCAAGCGCTCCTTGTTAGTCTTGCCGTTCTCGCGATGGGAAGCGCATCGGCGCAGGCGGAGACCGTTCGCATCATCACCACGGGAAAGGGGTCGGCGCTCGAGTGGCCGCTCTATATCGGCGTCTCGAAGGGCTTCTTTAAGTCCCGTGACATCGACATCGATCTGTTCTCGACGTCCTCGACGGCGATGGTGATGCAACAGGTCACCGGCGGCTCGGGCGACCTCGGCACAGGCGGTCTCACCGACCCGATCCGAGCCATCGACCAGGGCGCGGGCCTGTCGCTCCTGACGCTCGAGACCCTGGTGCCGCCCTACAGCCTTTGGGGCAAGCAGGACGTCAAGGACATCGCCGGGCTCAAAGGCAAAATGGTCATCGTCGGCGGCGCCAAGGACGTCACGCGGATCTTCTTCGAGCGGATGGCCGTCCCGAACGGATTGAACGACGGCGACTACGACCTGACCTATGCCGGAACCACGCCTGCCCGCTATGCCGCGCTGCAGTCCGGCGCCGTCGATGCGGCCATCCTGTATCCGCCCGCGAGCTTCGCCGCCTCCGCGGCCGGGTTCAGCAAGCTTGGCGAACTGGCCGACTATGTGAAGGACATGCCGTTCACCGGCTATGCGGCCAATGTCGAATGGGCGAAAGCGCACCCGGCCCTCGTCACATCATTCCTGGAGGGTCTCCATGAGGGTGTCGCGTGGTTCTACGACAAGGCGAACCGCGAAGAGGCCATCGACATCCTGGTCGCCGAGTCGGGTGCCAAGCGCCCGGACGTCGAGAAGACCTACGACTACTACATGGCGCTGCACATCTTCCCCGATAAGGCGACCATGACGCCGGAAGCCCTCGCGTCGACGGTGAAAGTCCTCGGCGATGCGGGAGAGTTGAAGGGCGCTGCCGATCCGAAGCGCTTCATCGACGATACCGTCAACGCGATGCTCCCCTGAGCGCTTGCGCTCTGGTGTGCATCCGGCGCTCGCAGCGTCGGGTCCTCAGTGGCCTGACCGCTGCGAGCCCAGCCCCCAGCCGGCTGCAAGGCCCCCGGGGCGCGGGATCAGGAAAGTCACGATGAACGCTTTCGAAGATCACTGCTGGAAAGACGTCGTTTCGGCGGACGTCCTGCATCTCTACCGGCACTACAGCCGAGCGGTCAAAGTCGGCCCGCGGCCCGCTCTGCTGCTGATCGATCTCTACAATCTCGTCTATGCCGGCGGTCCCCGGCCGATCGCCGAGGTCGCCGATGCCTACCCTTCGAGCTGCGGCATCGAGGCGTGGAACGCCATTCCTCCGACGGTTCGGCTCATCGCCGAAGCCCGTCGGAGCGGACTTCCCGTCTTCTACAGCACGGGCGTGCCACGCGCCGGCGTCAAGGCCACGTTGCGGACCGGGTCCGAGGCGGCGGCGGGCGATTTCGATATTCACGACGCCTTTGCCCCCGAGGACGACGACACGATCATCGCCAAGGAGAGGGCGAGCGTGTTCTTCGGCACGCTTTTCACGGTGCATCTGGCGCGCCTCGGCATCCAGAGCGTGATCATTGCCGGCGAGAGCACATCCGGCTGCGTCCGGGCCAGCGTGGTCGACGCGTATTCCCATGGCTATCACGTCACGGTCGCCGAGGATTGCTGCTTCGATCGCAGCCCCCTGTCGCACAAGATCGGCCTGTTCGACATGCACCACAAATACGCGGACGTCATGACGTCGGCCGAAATCGTCGACCATCTTTCCGCCATGAGATGAAAAGAGCCGCAAGATGACGGGACCATACGGACCATTCAAATACTCGGCGATCAACCGGCGTCCGCCATTCCGCTTCCGCAACGATGCACGGGTTGCCGTCTGGGTTATCCCGAATATCGAATTCTTTCCGCTGACCAAGGCGATCCCGACGGCCAACACTCTCAAGATTCCGGACGTTCCGTCCTGGAGCCGGCGCGATTACGGCAACCGGGTCGGGATCTTCAGGCTCTTCGAGGTCATGGACCGCTATGGCATTCGGGGGACGGCGGCGCTCAACAGCGACATCTGCGACTATCATCCCGAGATCGTCGAGGAATGCCGGTCGCGAGACTGGGAGTTCATCGGCCATTGCGAGAGCAACGCGGTTCGCTTGAACGAGGTGCCGCCGGAGGAGGAGCCGAAGCTCATCCAGCGAACGCTCGACGCGATCGAACAGGCCGTCGGCAAGAGACCGAAAGGCTGGCTCGGCGCGGGGCTGCAGGAGAGCTGGGATACGCTGGGTCATCTCGCCGCCGCCGATGTCGACTATGTCGCCGACTGGTGCAACGACGATCAGCCCTATCTCATGCAGATCGGCGAACGCCGGCTGGCCTCCGTGCCTTATTCCTTCGAAATCAACGACAAGGGCGCCTACGAGACCCTGCACCAGTCGCCCGGCGACTTCGCCGACATGATCATCCGGCAGTTCGACGTCCTGTATCGCGAAGGCGAGGTGCAGGCCCGCGTGCTGCCCATCGCTCTGCATCCCTACATCTCCGGGGTCGCCCACCGGATCGACGCTGTCGACCGGGCCCTGGAACACATCTGTCGCCACGACGGTGTCTGGCTGGCGACCGGAGCAGAAATTGCCGAGGCGGCGCGTCCGCTATGACGACCGGCCTGCGCAACGACATGACAGCAGATCTTCCACTTGCCCGGATCAGGACAACACATGAGCGCAATTAAAGCTGCAGACAACGCCGGTCAGCCGGGGGCGCCGGTTCTGTCCTTTCCCGCGCGGACCCTCTCTCACATCCTCGACAACCGATGGGCGATCGCGTCGATCCTCTCCGGGCTCCTGCTGTGGGAATTCATCAGCCGGGTCATCGTCGGATCGACGCTGTTCCTGGCGGCGCCAACGCAGGTGTTCGGCGCCATGGTGAAGCTGGCCCGCACGGGCGAGCTGCAATACCACATGTGGGTCAGCGGGCTCGAGTTCGTCATCGGCTATGTCGGCGCCTGCATTCTCGGCATTGCAGTCGGAATGCTGATCTCGAGTTCCGCTCCGGCCAAGCAGGCCCTGCAGCCCTGGATTTCGGGGCTCTACGCGACGCCGACCGTCGCCCTGGCGCCGCTCTTCATTCTCTGGTTCGGCGTCGGCATCGTGTCGAAGATCGTGGTCGTGGCCATCCTCGTCGTCTTCCCGGTCATCATCAACACCGAAACGGGGCTCCGGACCACGAGCACGCAACTGGTGGAGATGGTCAGAAGCTTCGGCGCTTCCCGGCGCCAGGTTTTTCTGAAAGTCGCGCTTCCGTCGGCGCTGCCGTTCATCTTCGCCGGCCTGCGGCTCGGCATCGGTCGCGGCCTGATCGGCGTCGTCGTCGCCGAACTCTTCGGCGCAAGAGCGGGCCTCGGGCAGTTGATCAGTCAATCGGCCGAGACGTTCAACATGCCGGAACTCTTCGCCGGCGTTTCGATCCTCGCCCTGTCGGGCATCCTCCTGACAAGCGGTTTCCAATGGCTGGAAGGCCGGCTTCTGCCCTGGAAGGAATGACATCGTGACCCTATCGGATCGAAAGCTCGCCGTCTCCGAGCTGACCAAGAGCTTTGGCGGGCTCAACGTTCTCAGCGGGATCACCGCCGATGTGATGAATGGCGAGTTCATCTCGATCGTCGGTCCCTCCGGATGTGGCAAGACGACCTTTCTCAGGATCGTCGGAGGGCTGGAAACGGCGTCCTCGGGCGCCGCCCGCCTTGACGGTAAGGTCATTTCCGGGCCCGGAATGGACCGGGGGTTCGTTTTCCAGCAGGACAGCCTTTTGCCCTGGCGGACCGTTGAGGAGAACGTGCAGATCGGGCCGGAGCTCAACGGCACGCTCGATGACGCAGCCCGGCAGCGGATTGCGGAGCTGCTGAAGCTCGTGGGCCTGGATGGGTTTGCCGGGTTTCCGCCGCGCAACCTCTCCGGGGGCATGCGGCAACGCGCCAACCTTGCGCGAGCGCTGGCGGTCGACCCCGAATTGCTGCTGATGGACGAGCCGTTTTCGGCCTTGGACGCGCAGACGCGCGAAATCATGCAGACCGAACTGCTGCGCGTCTGGGAGGCCGGCGCCAAGACCGTTCTGTTCGTAACGCACCAGATCGACGAGGCGGTCTATCTGTCCGATCGCGTCTTCGTTTTTGCGCGTCGCCCCGGACGTATCAACAAGATCGTCGATGTCGATCTGCCGCGGCCTCGGCCCCTGAGCATCAAGAGAACGCCGGAGTTCGCGCGTTATGTCGACGAAATCTGGAAGCTTATCGAAGAGGATGTGCGCGTTTCAGTCCTGCAAGAGCATGTGGGATAGGCTGAAATGGATTCCTCTGAAGGGGGAAGGCTTTGGCAAGGCTACGCCATCGCATCCGGCGGAGGCCGTAGCGGCGCTTCCATTCTCCTCGACCAACTTTGTTGTTCTCCCGGCAGGCTCTCGACCCGCTAAAAGCCAACGACGAGCGCACCGCCGCTGAGGCCCGCGCCCGCCGCCGCGAGAAGGAGTTTCTCGCCGGATTGGAACGGTGCCGTTTGGCTGGCCAGCGACAGCGACAGCGGGATCGTCGCGGCAGAGGAATTGCCGTAGTCGGCGATCGTCTTGACGATCCGGCGATCCTCGATGCCGAGGTTGCGCCCGACCGCATCGAAGATGCGGGCGTTGGCCTGATGCGGCACGAAGCGGTCAATCTCCTTCGGCTCCAGACCGGCTGCGGCGAGAGCGTCCTGCGAGCAGGCCGTCATCATCGCGACAGCCTTCGAAAAGACTTCGCGGCCGTCGGTGATCGTCATGCGCGTCTGTTCTGGCTCAAGGCCGCCGTGGAACGGCTCGTTGCTTCCGCCCGCGGGAATCTGGATCAGCCCGTAGCGCGATCCATCCGAATCCACCGAGGCACCGAGAATGCCCTGACCGGGCGTTCCGCCGGGGCCGATCACCACTGCGCCCGCGGCATCGGCAAAGAGCACGGCACTGGCGCGTTCGGCCTGATTGATACGCCGGCTCAAGATATTGGCCGCGATGACGAGCACCGGCTTGCCGTGCAGGCGGGCGAAACCGTCGGCGAATGTCAGCGCATAGATGAAACCCGCGCAGGCGCCGGTCAGGTCGACCGCACCCGCTCGGGCGAGCCCGAGCTTGTGCGCCACAAGCGGCCCGCTCGGCGGCAGGAGGTGATCGGGCGTCGAGGTCGCGAGCAGGAGGAGGCCGATGTCGCCGCGCACGATTCCGGCATTCGCCAGCGCCATCTCGCCAGCCTGGGTGGCAAGGCCCGACAGCGTATCTTGGTCCGCCGCCCAGAAGCGCGACAGGATGCCCGTGCGCCGCTCGATCCAGCCCGCTTCCAGCCCGAGGTCGGCCTCGATTTCCGCGTTCATTACCTTGCGGCCTGGCACATGGTGACCGAAGCCGAGAAGGCGCGACGACCCGATCATGTCTTCGCGCCGAAGCGTTCGCCGGCCTCCTCAATGGCGTCGTGCAGCCCGTCCAGTTCCTCGGCTGTGATGCAATAGGGCGGGAGCAGATAGAGGACATTGCCGAGCGGACGCACGAGCAAGCCGCGATCGAGGAAGAAGGCGCGCAGCTTCGGCCCGATTTCGGCGAGATAGCCCGCGTTATCGGCTTGAAGGTCCAGCGCCAGGATCGTTCCGGTCACCCGGCCGTCTGTGAAGCTGGGGTTGCCTTCAAAGCGCTTGAGCCCCGCGGCCTGCCGTGCGCTCAGGGCCGCGACCCGCTCGGCGACAGGCTCGTCGCGCCAGATCTCGACGTTGGCGAGCGCGGCGGCGCAGGCGATCGGATTGGCGGTGTAGGAGCTTGAGTGAAAGAAGGTCTTGCGCCGGTCCGCCGAGTAGTGCGCCTGGAAGATGGCGTCTGTGGCGAGCGTCGCCGCGAGCGGGATCGTGCCACCTGTGAGGCCCTTCGATGTGCACAGTATATCCGGCGTAACCGACGCCTGATCGCAGGCAAACAGGGTTCCGGTGCGTCCCCAGCCGGTCATCACCTCGTCGGCGATCAGGAGCGTGCCGGATGCCTCGGCGATCCGCTTCAGTTCGCTCAGCACGGAGGCCGGATACATCAGCATGCCGCCGGCGCCGAGCACCAGCGGTTCGACGATCAGGGCCGCAACGCTGCCGTCGCTCGCGATGGCCTCGAAGCGGTCCAGTGTTTCCTGCTCCTTTCCAGCGGCGGGGAAAGGGATTGTGTCGACGTTGAAGAGCAGGGGTTCGTAGGCCGCGTTGAAGACGCCGCGCGCGCCGACGCTCATCGTTCCGATGGTGTCGCCGTGGTAGCTGTTCTCCATGACGACGATGCGCGAGCGCGGTGCACCGATGTTGCGGAAATAGCCGAGCGCCATCTTCAAGGCGACCTCGACAGCCGTCGATCCACTGTCGGAATAAAACACCCAGTCGAGGCCGGAGGGCGCAAGACTGACGAGTTCACTGGCCAAGCGCTCGGCCGGTTCGTGGGTGAAGCCGGCAAAGATGATCTGGTCAAGGCTCGACGCCGTCGTCTCGATGGCCTTCACGATGCGGGGATGACGATGACCGTGGGTGACGACCCACCAGGACGAGATGGCGTCCAGAACCCGCGTGCCGTCCGCCTTGTGAAGATAGGCTCCCTCCGTGCGCACGATCTCGGGGATCGCGGGCTCGACCGCGTGCTGGGTGAAGGGATGCCAGACATGAGATCCGGACATCATGCGTCTCCCGTAATCCGGGCGAGGTCGAAGCCGGCCATGGCGTCCCTCAGCGTCGTTGCATTCAGCGGATCGAGATGCGGCAGCCTGCCAAGCTCGGCCACGCCTCCGAAGTCCGCGATGGTCCGCTGGCTATCGGCCATTTCATCGCCGATGAAGGCAATGCCGATGAGTGGGATGGAGCGCGCGCGCAGGGCTTCGATCGAGAGCAGGGTGTGATTGATCGTGCCGAGCACCGTGCGGGCGCACAGAATGACCGGCAACTGCCATCGCTCGAAGACATCGATGAACCGTGTCTGCCGGTCGAGCGGCACCATCAGACCGCCCGCGCTCTCGATGACGAGCGGACCCGGCACGACCGGCGGCACGAGGCCATCCACTTCGATCGTAACGCCGTCGAGTTCGGCCGAGCGGTGCGGCGACAGCGGGTTTTTCAGGCGATAGGCTTCCGGCAAGACGCGACCCTCGGGAAGGCCGGACAGCCGCGCGACCACCTCGCTGTCAGTCTCTTCGTCGAGACCCGACTGCACCGGCTTCCAGTAGTGGCCATCGAGCATGCCGGCAAGGCCCGACGAAAACACGGTCTTGCCGATGCCGGTGTCCGTCCCGGTGACGACGATGGGCTTCGTCATGCCGGCGCCATCACATCGGCCAGTGCATCGACCATGGCGGCAATGGCGGCTTCGTCCACATTGAGCGTCAGCGAGATGCGCAAACGCGAGGTGCCCTCCGGCACGGTCGGCGGACGGATGCCGCGGATATCGAAGCCGCGCGCCTGGAGTTCGCTTGCAATCATCATTGTGCGGCGGTTGTCGCCGATGACGACCGGCTGGATCTGCGAGTCGCTGGACGCGACGCCGCAGTGTTCCGCCAGTTGGCGGCCGGCGACGGCGATGTGGTCATGCAGCCGGCTGCGCCGCTCGGACTCGTCGGCCAGCATGACGAGCGCCTCGCGAACCGCCACCGCCATCAACGGCGACGGTGCGGTCGCGTAGATGAAGGGACGGCAGCGGTTGACGAGATAGTCGCACAGGGTGCGCGGGCCCGCGACCAGCGCCCCGGAGGCGCCGAGCGCCTTGCCGCAGGTGTGCAGCGTGACGATGTTCTCGCGGCCCTCGAATGCGGCGGCAAGTCCGCGTCCGCCCGGTCCGAAGACGCCGGTGGCGTGCGCCTCGTCGACGACGAGAAAGGCCTCGTACCGGCCTGAGAGCGCCACCAGGTCGTCCAGCGGTGCGCGGTCGCCGTCCATGCTGTAGAGGCTTTCGACCGCGATCCAGACGCGCCCCATCCCGCCGGCGGCGCGCCAGCGCGTGATGGCGTCCTCGGCGGCATCGACATCGTTGTGCGCGGCCAGCACGAAATGCGCCCGTCCGGCCTGCGCACCCTCGTGCATGCTGGCATGGGCAAGTTCGTCGAGGACGAGCAGATCGCCCTTCTGCGGCAATGTGGTCAGGAGGGCGACGTTGGCGATGTAACCGCTGCCGAAGAAGAGCGCGCGTTCGGCCCCGAAGAAGGTTGCGGCGTCTGCCTCCAGTGCCTCGTGTTCCGGCGCATTGCCGCGCAGGAGCCGGGACCCGGTGGCGCCAACCGGCGTGCCCCTCGCAATCGCGGCGGCAACCGCCTCGCCCAGTCTCGCGGACGCAGCAAGCCCGAGATAGTCGTTGGAGGAAAAGTCGAGCCCGGCGCGCGGCGCCAGTGTCCGCAGCCGATCCTTGCGCGCCAGCCCCCGGAGCGTCGCGTCATAGCGGGCAAGCGGCGCCGCGTTCATTGCGTCTGAAGATCCATCGGCTCGATGCCGAGACGGCGGAACAGCTGGCTGTCCTTGTCCTCGCCTGGATTGTCCGCCGTCAGCAACGTGTCGCCGGCGAAGATCGAGTTCGCGCCGGCAAAGAAACAGAGCGCCTGCATCTCGTCGGTCATGGCGGTGCGTCCGGCGGACAGGCGGACATGCGACGTCGGCATCATGATCCGCGCGAGCGCAATCACCCGCACGAATTCGATCGGCTCGATGGGTCTGGCGTCGGCAAGCGGGGTGCCCTCGATCGGGATCAGCATGTTGATCGGAACGCTTTCGGGAGGCTCCGGCAGGTTGGCCAGCGTCACCAGCATGTCGATGCGGTCCACCGCCTCCTCGCCCATGCCGACGATGCCGCCGCAGCAGACCTTGATGCCGGCGTCACGGACATTGGCGAGCGTGTCGAGGCGGTCGGCGAAGGTCCGCGTGGTGATGACCTCGCCGTAGTAGCGTTCGGACGTGTCGATGTTGTGGTTGTAGTAGTCGAGGCCGGCGGTCTTGAGGCGCTGGGTGTCATCGGCGCTCAGCATGCCGAGCGTCATGCAGGTCTCCATGCCGAGCGCCTTGACGCCCTCGACCATCGCCACGACCGCGTCCATGTCGCGGGCCTTGGGATTGCGCCAGGCCGCGCCCATGCAATAGCGCGTCGCGCCGGCGTCGCGCGCCTTGGTCGCCTCGGCGATGACGCGCTGGACCTCCATCAGCTTGGAGGCCTTGAGGCCGGACTGGTGGTGGGCCGACTGGCTGCAATAGCCGCAGTCCTCCGGACATCCGCCCGTCTTGATGCTGAGCAACCGGCTGAGCTGGACCTTGTTGGGATCGAAGTTCTGGCGATGAACGGTTTGCGCCTGAAACAACAGGTCGTTGAACGGCGCGTCGTGGAGTGCGCGGGCCTCTTCGAGCGTCCAGGTCCGGCGGCCGGCGGCCGACCGGGCTTCAGGGGCGGTCTTTTGCGCGGTTGCTGTGTGCATGTCCATCCCGTTCATTGCAGTGCGCGACGTGGCGCCATCGGGCCAAGCGGTCAAAGCTCACGATAGTCGAGCCCGATATCGAGGATCGGCGCGCTGTGAGTCAACCAGCCAATGGATAGCAGATCGACGCCCGTCGCGGCGATGGCCGGCGCTGTCGCAGGCGTGATCCGGCCAGATGCCTCTGTGATCGCCCGGCCACCGACCATCTCCACCGCCTGGCGAAGCTCCTCGGCCGACATGTTGTCGAGAAGAACGGCATCGGGGGCGAGAGCCATGGCCTCTTCCAGCTGGGCCAGCGTATCGACCTCGACTTCGATCTTGACGAGATGGCCGACGGCGCTTCGCGCGCGCTCGATGGCGGGGCGAATGCCGCCAGCAATGGCGACGTGGTTGTCCTTGATCAGGATCGCGTCGTCGAGACCGAAGCGGTGATTGGAGCCGCCGCCCGCGCGCACGGCGTATTTTTCGACGGCGCGCAAACCGGGCGTCGTCTTGCGCGTGCAGACGATCCTCGTGCCATGGCCCTCCACGGCCGCGACAATCGAGGCCGTCACCGTGGCGATGCCGCTGAGATGACAGAGGAAATTCAGCGCTGTGCGTTCCGCCGTCAGGATTGCCCGTGCCGGGCCGCTGACGGATGCGATGACCTCGCCCGGCGCGACCTTGCTGCCGTCCGGGCACTGCACGCTCATTTCGACGGCCGGGTCGATGAGCCGGAGGGCGAGCATGGCGAGATCGAGCCCGGCGACCACTCCGGCCTGACGTGCGGTCAGCACGGTCGTCGCCCGATGCTCCTTCGGGACGATCGCATCCGAGGTCAGGTCGCCGGCCCTGCCGAGGTCTTCGAGAAGCGCCGCCCGCACCATTGGCTCGAGCATGACTGCGGGAATGGGGGAAAGGGTCATCAGGCAATTCTCTCAAGCATTGGGATGGCGGCAAGGTCCTCAGCCGCGGCGATGGCCGTCTCCAGCGTGATCCGGGAGCACCGGGCGACGGCCGAATGGCTCGGGAAATCCGTCCGGCAATGGGCGCCCCGGCTTTCCTCGCGCCCAAGGGCGGCGACGGCGATCATCAACCCCACGGCGGCGGGATCGGACGAGGCGCCCTGCTGCTGCACGAGCGGCAACAAGGCGCGCGCGGCCTCTTTCAGGTCCTCGCCGTTCCGCATGACGCCGAGGGCGCGCGAGAGGATCGGTCGCACGGGTCCTGGGTCCGGCGTGGGCAGGTCCAGCGCGGGCAGGTCCGGCATGGTCACGGGCCTGCCGCCACGCCTCGGCGCAGCGACAACGCTCTCGGCGACCCAGCTTGCGCAGACGACGGCTTCGGTCAGCGAGTTGCTGGCGAGCCTGTTGGCGCCGTGCAGCCCGGTTGCGGCGACCTCGCCGCAGGCCCATAGACCCTCGACGGACGTGCGGCCGGCAAGATCCACGGCGACGCCGCCCATCTGGTAATGCTGCGCCGGACGGATGGGAATGAGATCGAGCGACGGATCGATGCCGGCGATGGCAGACCGAGGCGATTGTCGGGAAATGCTGCGCGAAGGTTGCCCCGGGCTTCTGCGTTGCGTCGAGGAAGACGCGATGGCCATCGGCAAGGTGCTTCCAGATCGCGCGTGCGACGATGTCGCGCGGAGCCAGTTCGGCGCCCTCGATACCCTCAAGAAAACGCCGGCCGGTCTCGTCGACGATCGTTGCCCCTTCGCCGCGAACGGCCTCGCTGATGAGCGGCATCGGACGGGAGGGGCCGTCAAGTGCAGTCGGATGGAACTGGACGAACTCCAGGTCGGCCATGACCGCGCCGGCACAGGCGGCGAGCGCGAGGCCCTGGCCGCAATTGCCGAGGGGGTTCGTGGTGTCGCCATAGAGTCCACCGATCCCGCCCGTTGCGAGAACGACGCGCCCGGTGGACAGGAACACAGGCCCGGTCGAGGTGGCGGCCACCACACCCGTGATCCTGCCGTCTTCCAATATCAGCCGGCGTGCCTCGATGCCCTCGATGACGGTGATCGACGGTGAGGCGCGCACGGCGGCGACAAGCGCGCGCATGACCTTGCGGCCGCTGCCGTCGCCGCTGGCATGGACGATCCGCCGCCGGCTGTGTGCGGCTTCAAGGCCGAGGCTCAGCCGCCCATTGGGCGTGCGGTCGAAGCGAACGCCAAGGCGGGTGAGGCCCTCGATCGCGGCGGGGGCCGCTTCCACGATCCGTCTTGCAGCCTCGGCATCGCAAAGACCATCGCCGGCGGCGAGCGTGTCGGCGAGGTGCGCTGCCGGTTCGTCATCGTCGCCAAGACTTGCGGCAAGCCCGCCCTGTGCCCAGACGCTCGACGCCTCCGCGCCGAGCGGCGATTTCGACAGAAGGATCACCGGCTCCGGCGCGAGATGCAGCGCCGTGAGCAGCCCGGCGATACCGCCACCGACAATGACCGGCCGGCCAGCCAGATCGCGGATGTCGGCGTTCATATTGCCAGCATCCGTTCGACGGCCAGCCGGGCGCGGCCGGCGACCTCGGGAGCGATCGTGACCTCATGGCGGTTCTGTTCCAACGCCGCGCGGATGTTGGCAAGGGTCACCCGCTTCATGTGCGGGCACAGGTTGCAGGGTCGGATGAACTCGATTTCCGGGTGATCCACCGCCACGTTGTCGCTCATCGAGCACTCGGTCATCAGCACCACGCGAGACGGCTTCTGCCTTGCGACATAATCGGACATGGCGGCCGTCGAGCCGGCGAAATCGGCCTCGGCCACCACATCGGGCGGGCATTCGGGGTGGGCCAGCACCGTCACGCCGGGGTGGTCTTCGCGAAGCTGGCGGATGTCGGCGGGGGCAAAAAGCTCATGCACCTCGCAATGGCCTTGCCAGGTGATGATCTCGACGTCGGTCTCGGCGGCGATATTCCGGGCCAGATATTCGTCCGGCAGCATGATGACCCGTGGCACGCCGAGCGCTTCGACGACCGCCTTCGCATTGCCCGACGTGCAGCAGATGTCGGATTCCGCCTTCACGGCGGCGGACGTATTCACATAGGTGACGACCGGAACGCCGGGATGACACTGGCGCAGGCGGCGGACATCCTCCGGAGTGATCGATTCGGCGAGCGAGCAACCGGCCGCCGTGTCCGGAATGAGCACCGTCTTGCCCGGATTGAGCAGCTTCGCCGTCTCGGCCATGAAATGCACGCCGGCCAGCACGATGACATCGGCCTCGACCGTCATCGCCTTGCGCGCCAGCGCCAGACTGTCGCCGACGATGTCGGCGACGCAGTGGAAGATCTCCGGCGTCTGGTAATTGTGCGCCAGGACGACGGCGTTTCGCTGCCGCTTCAGATCGAGGATCGCGTCGATATCGTCGGCGAAAATCGGCCACTCAACCGGCGGGATGAACCGCCGTACCCGATCGTAGAGCGCGGCTGTGCGTGCGGAGGTGATTGCCATGTCCACTATGCTCAGTTTGAGTATAAGATGGACATATGCTGAACTTGAGCATAACGAATGTCAAGAGCGTGACAATGGCAATTTCGTTCCCGCGACCGCGCGCTCGGCCAGCACCGACTGGCGAAAGCGGAAGCGTTTGGCCGGCCGGCCGCCGGTGTCGGACGTGGTTTCGCCGGTCTCCTCGACCAGATCCTGCTGCTCGATCAGGCGCCGGAAATTCTGCTTGTGAACGAGCCGGCCGGCGAGCGCTTCGACGGTTCGCTGCAGCTGCAGCAACGTGAAGGCTGGGGGCATCAGTTCGAAGACGACCGGGCGGTATTTGATCTTGGTGCGCAGCCTGGCAATCCCGGTTGCCAGAATGCGGCGATGATCGGCGATCATCGGCCGGCCTGGGATTGGAGAGGAACTGCTTTCGCCCCGATCGCGCAAGGCTTCGGCAACGAGCCCCGCCTCATAGAGCAGTTCGTAGCGCTGCAGGGTGAGTTCCTCGTTCCAGTCGCGCTCGTCGAGGCCAAAGGCAAAGGTCGCGCGCTGCCGGCGATCGTGACGCGTCTTCGGATCCGTCGTGTCATCGGCCCAGGCCAGCAGTTGGGGTATCAGGACGTCCTGCAGGATCGGTGGCATGCCCGCGCGATGGTCCTCCCATGGGAAATACTCGTACCAGTTCCGCCAGCCGTGCGTCGGAGACCCTTCGGCCTTTTCTTCCCGTGTCAGGCCGAGATAGCCGATCGAGATCTGGACGCGTCCGTCTCCGGTCCGGTCCCGGTCCGCAAAGGTGTAGAGTTGCTCGACATAGCCGAGCGGATGGCCGGTCTGCCGCTCGACCCACGCCCGGAGGCCCGACTGCAAGGATCGATGCCCCTGCTCGAACGGGCCGGACGGCAAGGCGTTCGAATCCGCGATGGTGAGGACGCGCGGGCCATCATGGTTCACGGCAATAACGACGGCGATCAGGTCGGCGCTGACGGCATCATTCTTACTGTCGTGTGTCGCCGGCCTTTTCGACACTGTTGTTTTGTCTGGCATCGGCGGCAAGAAGGTTCCCGACATGATGGGGCCTGACTCGACAAGCCGGGCAAAATGAACTGCGACGTGTCGGTCATCAACGCACGGCACGATATGTCAGATAACGGCCCGATCCAAGAATTTGATGGATATCGACCCGAACCAGTTTGGGATAGAGGCCCAGCCTGCCCTTGCCCGGGAAAAATCGAGAACACCACCTGAGTCACCAGGCGGTGTGCCTTAGCCTGAGGGAGGCGACCGGCAGTCGCGGCGCCAAAATATGGCGTGCGAATATCGTGTTCAGATTGACCCGCAGCAGTCCCTAAACGTCAGCAGCGAGATTGGATGTCGTCCGGGCTGCTGTTTCCAGTCCCGAAAGATGGGGTGCGGCCAAACGATAGAGGCGGGCGCCTTTGTCCGTCAGCCGAAGCAACCCCGTCGAACAATCGAAAAGCCTTGCCCCAAGCTTCTCCTCCAGCCTGGATATTGCCCGGCTCACTCCCGATGCCGACATTCCCAGTTTCCTTGCTGCGGGAGCGCATGACGCACTGGACGCACATCTGCAAGAACACAAAGGCCGGAAAGCATCCTGGAATCCAACACCGCTCAACCCTGCTTTTGAGAAAATCCAAGGCCGATTTGCGCCGATTCGTCCTATAATCCCCCGATCTTTTCGCGGACCATTCCCTATAAGAGGACGGCTACGACGGACTTTGCGGAATACCGAGGAGCGATATGCAATCAGCTCGGCAAGTCCCCCAGAAATTCCACAGTTGTAGTCGGACACTCAAACATCTGAATACTCATCACCCAATCTTTGAGTGACCCGTGACTGACGATCAAGAGACTTATAGCTTCGGCCCATATCGTCTCTTTCCAATAAAGAGACTGCTGCTTCGACATGGCGAAGAGGTCAAACTCGGCGGGCGATCGTTCGACCTTCTCCACGCTCTGATCAGCCAGTCCGGACAGGTCGTCACTCAACGGGACCTCATCGAGCGGGCATGGCCCAATATGTACGTCGAGGAGGCAAATCTCCGCGTCCATATCGCCAAGTTGCGAAGCACGCTCGAAGATGGAGACGGCGAGGAGCGCTATATCGAGACGATTCCACGCCGCGGCTATTGCTTCGTCGGCAATGTGCAACGCAACGCAGGCCAGGTGCCTCAGAGGACCAGCAGCGAGACTGCCGCCAGACCGAGAAGTCATAATCGCCTTCCATCGCCGCTCGGCAGAATGATCGGCCGGCAGGAGACTGTGCAAGAGCTTTCCCGACTGCTCGCCGAGACGCGTTTCGTCAGCATTGTCGGCGCCGGAGGTATTGGAAAGACGACTGTCGCGGTGTCCACCGCCCATAGCCTGCGCAGCGAATTCAGGGACGGCGTCGAGTTCATCGACCTCAGCGGGATCTCAAAAGACGAGCTGGTTGAAACCGCAATCACCTCGGCGATCAAATTGCCGCAAAATTCGGAGTCCACGAGCCAGGATCTGTTGCAGGCGCTGGCCAAACTCCAGGTGCTTCTGCTGATCGACAATTGCGAGCATCTGCTGGAAGCGGTCTCGGCGCTCGCCGAGCAGATCCATGCGAACGCCCCCGACGTGACAATCCTCACGACAACGCGGGAGGCATTGCGGGCGGAGGGCGAACAGGTCTACTGGCTTCCTGTTCTGGAAAGCCCTCCCGACGAATTCATAACAGCCTCCGATATTCATAACTGGTCGGCTGTTCAGCTCTTCATGGAGCGTGCCGCTGCCAGCGGCTATCGCAAGAAATTGTCGGACGACGAAGCCATAACGGTCGCCAGGATTTGCCGTCATCTCGACGGAATCGCGCTTGCCATCGAGCTTGCTGCCAGCCGCGTTCCAAGTTACGGCATCGACGGCATCGCCGAATTGCTGGACGACCACCTCAAGCTTCTCTGGCCGGGTCGTCGCCAGGCGCCGGCCCGGCATCAGACCCTGCATGCCGTCCTGGAATGGAGCTTCAATCTTCTGACCGAAGATGAACGTCGCCTTTTGACGACACTCTCGGTCTTCGTGGGCAATTTCACGCTCGCAGACGCCCATAAGATCGTGGCGGGAGACGTTCAGGACGCCAACGCCATTGCCCTCACCCTCGAAGCCCTTGCCGACAAGTCGTTGTTGTGGACATCGATCGTCGGCCGCGAAGTCAATTACCGTCTGCTCGACATGGCTCGCAGCTATGCCAAAGCGGCACTGAACGCTTCCGGCGACGCCGATGAGATTGCACGCCGCCATTCCCTTTTCGTCTTGGGGAAGTTGCGCAATACCGCCACAGCGGAATTGGCCACGCCAAATTTGCTTGGCAACCTTCGAGCAGCATTCGAATGGTGCTCGAACGCTGAAGATGAAGGCCAGCTGACTGCCGATCTCGTGGCAAACTCCGTGCGATTGCTGCTGTCGCTATCGCTGCTGCGAGAATGCGAACAATGGTGCACTCGTGCCCTCGAAGGCATGCCGCAAGAGTTTGTCGACACAGAGATAGAACTGGCGCTTTGGGAAGGCGTTGCCGGTGCCCGCATGTTTACCAGCGGCAACGATCCGGAGGTCCGTCGCGCCATCGACCGTTCGCTGACGATCGCAAGATCGCTTGGCAACAAAGAACACGAGATGCGTCTCCTGGCCGGCTTGCATATTTTCCTTTCGCGCCGGGCCGACTTTCGCAGCATGCTTTCGATGTCGGGGCGCACAATCAGCGTCGCCAAGGAGATCGGGACGGACGATGCCCTGATTGCCGCCGACTGGATGTCGGGGACGACATATCATCTGTGCGGAAATCAATTGCTTGCCCGACAGCATTTCAACCTTGCGCTGGAGCGATCCGCAAGGAGCGGCACACGGCACATCGACACTCTCGGCTATGACGAGCGTGGCCGTGGGATGATTGCCTTTATCCGCACCCTCTGGATTTTGGGCGAGTTCGAGCTTTCCGCCCGCACGGCCGTCATGGCAATCGAGGAAGCTCGGGCCCTTAGCCAACCGGTCGCATTGTGCATTGCGTTCATCTACACGACGACCGCGGCAATCTGGGGCGATGAAATCGCTTCAATCGAGGAGCGCGTTGCGGAACTCCATGAATTGGCGGCCAAGAATTCCCTGGAGCCCTATCGTGCCGTTGCAATCGGTCTGCGCGGGTGCGTCAGCGTGCGGCGGGGCCAATTCAAGGACGGCATCGAAGACCTGCGGGCGTCTCTGGCGATCCTCGAACGCGAAAACCACCGCGTCATCTTCACGGACCTCCAGCGCCAGCTTGCCGAAGCGATCGCCCTTGAGGGCGGCAATCATGCCGAAGCAACCGCCCTGCTCGACAGTGCCTTTGCCATGGCGGATGCGAATGGCGAGGAGTACCTGCTGCCCGAACTCTTCCGAACGCGCGGCATCTTGCTGTCCACGGGTGCGCAAAGCGACCCCGTCGCCGCGGAAGCCGCGATGCGTGAGGGGATTGAAATCGCCCGCAGGCACTCCTGCACCGGCTGGGAATTGCGCGGCACCGTGTCTCTTGCGCTCTTCCTGCTGCAACAGTCGCGCCCCAAAGAGGCGGAAGCAAGCCTGATCGAGGTGCTGGCAAAGATCGAGGAAAGCGATCGTCACTCGCTCCCCAGCGCCGCCCGCTCCTTGCTGGAAGAAGCGCGAGCGCGCCTCTGAGCTGCCCGGTACGCGCGCAGCGCCGGCGGTCGGCGTGTGCACGGCATGCCCCGCGGCCTCCAGGTGCCGGCGCACCGCGCTCCACATGTCCCCGTGATGCCAAGCGCCGTGAACGAGAACAAACGCCATCGCGCACTTCCCCCCATCGACACCCTTGATGCTTTGCCCGCCGATCACCCGAAACCACCGCGAGGCCGGCTGGCGTCAACCGCGCGTTCCTTCCTGAAGCCACATGCGAACGCCCTCGATGGTCCGGAATTGCGCTGTCGAGCGCGACGGAAGTTCGGGTGCGAACTCGCCGGCCATATTGGAGAGCGCGCTGCCGGGGCCGAGTTCCAGGAACGTCTGCGTTCCGGCGGCACGAAGAGCATCCATCACCCGTGACCATTCGACCGTCGCCGCGATCTGCGCGGCGAGTTTCGATTTGCCGCTTTCCATGTCGCGGATTCGGCTGCCATCGAGGCCGGAGACGAGACGGACATCGCGCATGTTTTCCGGGGCGCCGACGGCGTGCCTGAGATCCTCGGCGAAGTCGCTGGCGGCAGCGGACAGGAGCGGCGTATGGGAGGGGACGCGCACCGGGAGCCGTTCGCATCGGCTGGCGCCGTGCGCATCAGCTTCGCCAAGTGCCTTGGCGAGAGCCTCGCGCATTCCCCCAAGCACAAAGTGGAAAGGACCGACGACAATTGCGACATAGACGCCATGCCGTTGGCAAAGCGCGTCAATGTCCTTGCGCGGCAGTCCCTTGACGGCGCCCAGTCCGGCATCCGCAACGCTTGCGCGATCCATCGCCTCGGCCCGAAGCTCCACGAGACGAAAGACCTCGTCGACATCGAGAACGCCGGCGACACCCCATGCGGGCAATTCGCCGGCGCTGTAGCCGGCAACGGCAAGAGGCTTGCCGACGTGAGGCGCCAGTATTGCCCACCAGGCCATCGCGACCGTGGCGCAGAGGATTTGGGCCACGGCATTCTCATGGATGCGATCCTGTGCCTCGCTCACAAGCCTGCGCGGGTCCTGCCCTCCCAGAGCCCTGGCCGCCCGCGCGAAGACCGGGCCGGCCTGGGGCGCGTCGGCGATGGCGTCGAACATCCCGGGGCCCTGCCCTCCTTGCCCCGAACACAGGACCGCCAGCCGGGTCATGAGAGGTTGTCGATCGCGTCGAGAAACAGCGTGACGGAGAGAAGATCGGCGCATCCGCCGGGGCTCAGTCCTTGCGAGACGAAGTTGCGATGGATCGCGAGAGCCCCCTCATCCCAACCTGCCTTCAGCACGCCGCCATGGGCAAGGAACAACGCGGCGGCGCTCCGTGCCGCACGGGCACCGGTCTCGCCGCCACGATACAGGATATTGGTGTCATCGATGGTCGCCAGAAGTGCGAAGAAGGCTTGGACATTCGCCGCCCGCTCCGGCACACCCTGACTGCGGACCCAGCGAAGTGCCGGCAGTCCGACAAAGCGTGCATGCCAGAAGCCGCTCGCAGCCTCCGCGCGGGCACCGCCGGCACCGTGGCGACGCCCCATCTTGCTGCTATGACTGTGCAGGGGGATGGGTCCGCGAAAAATAGCCTCTCCCCAGTGCTGGGCTACGTGTTCGCACACGCCTTCCGCGTTGAGACGGGCGGAGAGCGTTGTTCGCGTCATCCTGTCCCTGGACCTTGAGCCAGCCGCCGCGCAAAGGAGGCCGAGGGCAAAGATCGCACCGCGGTGCGTGTTGACGCCGCCCGTTGCCGCCATCATCGCGGTTTCTGCATCGCGGCCAATGCCACGCAGGTCCTCGAGGTCCCCTCCTTCAGCGCCGCAAACCGCAAGCTGCACGAAATACGGGGCGACGGCATCGATGCTGGCGAGAAACTGGGGGACGTCCATGTCGTCATGGCTCCCCGCATCGAGAGGACTGACGAGGCCAGGCTTCGGCCATGTCTCCAACTCACGAACCAGAACATCGGCCGCGAGCGCCCCGATCCGTCCGGCCAGGGCATCGATGGGGTCAACCTCGGGCTCCCGGAACGCCGCATCCGGTCCGATTTGGGCACACCGTGTCAGTTGAAGAGTGTCTGCAAACATTCGAGCCGCACCCCTTCCAGAGTTTTCACCATGACGGTCCCTTCGGCACCCGCCACCAACCCGTCGCGCAATTCCCGCCAGTTCACGGCACGGCCCGAGGCAAGCAGGATCTCGCCGTCGATGCGCGCCGGGCCCGTCTCGTCGATCGCGGTTAACCCGCCCAGCAGCCTATTCCGGTCCGTAGCCTCGCCAAGAGGCCACAGCAGGTCGATGTCCGATCCGCCATGCACATACTCAAGGCCGGTGAGATGCTGCCAGAGCAGCGCTCCGAAAATCCGGGGAGCGACGCCGCAGGCATGCGCCAAATCGAGGACGTCTCCCAGTTGCGGCGCGAGCCGTGGCGGCAATGACCCGATCTCCCGTCCGAGATGGACCCCGGCGAGGGAGTCAAGGACCTCCTGCGGCGCAACCTCAAGGGCAATGCGCTGCTTTCCCAGCGATGGCGGTAGCGGCAGGCCGACCGCGATGAGCGGCGATGTTTCGCAGGCCGCCAAACGTCGGACGATGACGGGCCACCCTTGCTCCGCCCAGCCCGCGACCAGCTTGCGTGCCTGCGGCTGCAATGCCGGTGCGCCAGGCTGCCATCCGGCCCGGTGCGCACGTGCAAGAACACCTGCCCAGCACTCGGGCCGCACCAGGAGAAGATCGTGGCGCGCGAGGGTCATCGCGCGTCACGCACCCGCGCGATGACCTTGCGCGAGATCATCGCAGCCAGTCGCCGGCCGCCACGCTCGAGCCCGGTTTCGTCCCGCATGTCGCGTCCGTCGACCCGGCCGAGGGCTTCCTCGAATTGGGCGGCAAGGTCACCGTCCAGATCCAGAATGGTTTCGATGGCGCCGATGCCGTACATCGGATCCACGCCGGGCGCGAAGATTGGCGTCGAGCGCGCCATACGCTTCAGTTGATCTTCGGGAAGCTTGGTGACGCGGGCGATGGAGGGCAGGTCCATCACCGCCGGCTCGGCCTGCGGCAAGGCGAGCAGGAGATCCGTCGCCAGGGCGGTGGCGAGAAAGGCTCCGGCTGCCGCCTTGCCATGAACAAGCCCGATCGTTGGATGACCTGACCGGCTGGCGAGGAGAATGGTCTTGGCAAGGTGCGCGAGATACTCGTTCAGCCCGAGCATCTCGTCGCGGCGGCTCATGCGCTGACCCTTGGTGTCGATCATCACGAGGAGCGGATCGCGGCCGCCCTCCTCGACGATCCGGAGGACGTGCCCGGCGAGAATGATCGCACCATCGACCCCAAGGGCCTTGCCCTGCTCGATGCCGACGACATGAACGGTGCCGCCGCTAGCCATGGTGCCAGTCCCGAGCATCAGGGCATCGTCGCGATCGGTGATGCTCCAACCGCCGGGAAACAGAGCGGACAAAATCTCATCGCGCCGCATGACTGCCCTCCTGCACGCTGGAAACAAGTTGCTGGAAGTCCGGGTCGCTCATATTGCGGGCCGCTTCGGCGTCTGCGATGCCAAACCGGGACCAGAGTTCCCGAACGCTGCGGGCATCGCCCGCCTGAGAAATCCGGTTCGCCAGCCGCCGTTGCTCCGCCTTCAATGCCGAGAGATCCGGTACCCGCGCCGCCTCAAGAGCGGCCAGCGCTCCCGCCCGGAACGCCGATGCGCCGTCTTCAACGTAGATGTCGGCGCCACCGAGTATCCGGCGGGCGCGACCGCCGGTGACGCCCCAGACCAGCGCCTTGTCCCGGCTGTCGAATTCCTCGACGCCTTCATTGGTCTCGATGACCTCCGGCCCGCTCACACCCGTGCGGCCCTGTTCGCAAATCACGATGCTGGAACAGGTCGCAGCCGCCAGACCCGCGCCTCCGAACGCCCCTGCCCTGCCACCGACGAGTGCGATCACCGGGATGCCGGCGCGACGGGTGTTAAAAATGGCTCGCATGACTTCCGCGACGGCCAACTCGCCCGCATTGGCTTCCTGAAGCCGCACGCCGCCGCTATCGAAGAGAATGCACACGGCCGCCGGCCGATCCGGTCCCAGGGCGGCCGCGCGCAGGAGCCCCACGAGCTTGGCGCCGCTGACTTCGGCGAACGTTCCGCCCATGAACTGGCCTTCCTGGGCCGCGACCAGGATCTCGCGACCTCCGAGCCGCCCGCGTCCGACGATCATGCCATCGTCGAATGCCGCCGGCAGGCCGAAGAGATCCAGATGCGGGCTGACCTGCCTTTCGGTCGGCGGCAGGACTTCCACGAAACTCCCTGCATCGAGAAATCCATCGAGCCGTTCACGCGCGGTCGACAGGAACCAGCTCGCGCCGACAGACAACAGGTCCCGGTCCATTTCCATGTCAGCCATTGTCGCCCTCCATCATCCTCATGCCCTGCAACAGACGAAGGGTCACCGCGTCGGGCCTGGCGCCACCGTCATTGATCGAAATCCTCAATCCGCCGGGCGAGGCGCGGTCGACGAAGTCGGCGAGCACGGTCGCCCAGACGTCGTCGAAGCCGTTCACCGGCGTTGCAACCTCGATCACGCAGTCCTCGGCGCCGAGCGAGCGTTCGAGCAGCACCTCGAGGTTTCCCGACGCGACGACACCCACAAGGGCGCTCGTCCGGTTGCCGCCGGCCCTCTCGCCGGTCCTGTAGCTGAACGTCAACTTGTTCATCGGCGTCGTCCTCACCAGTTCCGGAACTTTGCAGGCGGCTCGTAGAGGTTGCCGGACCAACGCATCAGATCCTTGACCGAGCGCGCGGCCAGAAGGTTTCGGTTGGCGTCGAGCAGGTCGATGCCCAGATCCTCGGGCCGTTGGATCGCCTTGCGTGCGCGCAAGGCCTCGACCATCGCCCGGTCCCGGCCACGTCCGACCTCGGTGTATCCGGCAATGCCCCGGATCGCCTGCTCGCGCTCTGCCGCGTTGCGGCACAAAAGGAGGTTTGCAACGCCCTCCTCGGTCACGATGTGGGTGACGTCGCCGCCATAGATCATGACCGGCGGCAGTGCGAGGCCAAGGGTTTCGGCAAGCTCCAGACAGTCGAGCTTCTCGACGAAAGCGGGAGCCATCTTGTCGGCGAAGCTCTCGACGATCTGCACGACCAGCTTGCGGCCGCGTGGCAATCCCGCTCCGCCGGCTTCCCGCCCCGCCTTCATCCACGCCTCGCTGGCGTGGCGTCGGCCATGCGGGTCCGACCCCATGTTCGGCGCCCCTCCGAAGCCGGCGATGCGGTCCCGCGTCACCGTGGAGGAATTGCCCTGCAGGTCGATCTGCAGTGTCGACCCGATGAACATGTCCGTCGCGTAAAGTCCCGCGGCCTGACAGAACATCCGGTTCGACCCCATCGACCCGTCCCGGCCGGTGAAGAAGATGTCGGGGCGGGCCCTCATGTAGGCGTCCATCCCCACTTCGGAGCCGAAGGAGTGAACCTGCCGAACCCAGCCGCTTTCAATCGCCGGGATCAGGGTCGGATGCGGGTTCAGGGCGAAATGCGTCGCGATCCGGCCCTTGAGGCCCAGCTTTTGCGCGTAGGTCGGCAGGATCAGCTCGATCGCGGCGGTGTTGAAGCCGATCCCGTGGTTCAGCCGCGTGATGCCGTAGGGCTCGTAGATGCCGCGGATCGCGATCATCGCCGACAGGATCTGGGTTTCGGTGATCTGGGCGGGGTCACGGGTGAAGAGCGGTTCGAGATAGAAAGGGCTCGGCGAGCGGACGATGAAGTCGATCCGGTCGCCGGGAATATCGACACGCGGCACCTTGTCGACGATCTCGTTGACCTGCGCGATGACGATGCCCTGCTTGAAGGCCGTCGCCTCGATGACCACCGGCGAGTCCTCGGTGTTCGGCCCCATGTAGAGATTGCCGTCCCGGTCGGCCGCGCGGGCCACCGTCAGCGCGACGTTCGGTGTGAGGTCGACGAAGTAGCGCGAGAACAACTCGATATAGGTGTGGATCGCGCCAAGCTCGATCTTGCCGGCGGCAAGTGCTCGCGCCAGCGCGCCGCCCTGGGGCCCGGAATAGGAAAAGTCGAGCTTGCGGGCGATCCCGGTCTCGAAGAGATCGAGATGCTCGGCCAGAACGAGACCGGACTGGACGATGTGGAGATCCCTGACCTTGCCGGGATCGACCGTGGCCAGACAGCCGGCCAGGAAATCGGCCTGCTTCTGGTTGTCTCCTTCGAGACAAACCCGGTCGCCCGGCATGATCACCGCCTCGAGCAGACCGCGGACATCCGCTGCCGCAACCTCCTTGCCCCGAGCGTAACGGGCACCTGCGGCAAGGCGTCTATCCCGCTCGACGACGGTTTCGTCCCATCGGCGGCTGGCCCTGACCTGGCTTGAAGCGACCATCGCGGAGTACTCCTCAGGAATGGGCGGGGGATGCCCCCCGCCGAGTGGCAGGGGAGCAGCCGTTCAGTTCATCTTCTGAGGGGATGCCTTGTCGCCGACGACCGTCGCCGCCTTCTCGATCACCCGCGCGACTTCTGCCGGGTGGCTTTCGTAGACCGCGTGGCTGGCACCGGGGATTTCGATCCAGTTGGCCTTGGCGCGCTTGTAGTAGAAGCGCTCGAGATCGGGGCTGATGATCTGGTCGCCGCCGGCAACGATGCCCCAGACGGGCTTGTGCTTCCATGCAGCTGCACTCATGGGCGTGGAGAAGTTCGCGGCGGCGGTCATGACCTGCGAGCGCGCGGCGAATTCCGCCTGCGCCTTGGGAAGATCCGGCGCGAACAGCTTGGGGAACACCTTCGGGTCGAGATAGGTGAAGCCGTCCGGCGTCTTCTTGATCGCGCCCGCTGTCTTGCCAAGGACGCTCGGCGTCTGGACGCCCAACGTATGCTCGTCCTCGCCGACATCTGGTGCGTGGGCGGCGACATAGACCAAGCCGGCGACCTTGGAATTCATCCCGGCCTCGGTGATGACCGAACCGCCATAGCTGTGCCCGACGAGGATGGTCGGACCGTCCATCAGATTGATCACATCGTCGGTTGCCTTGACGTCGGCGGCAAGCGACGTCTCGGGCTCCTGCACGATGGCGACGTTGTATCCGTCGCGGACGAGGACGTCATAGACTGACTTCCATCCCGAACCGTCGACCCAGGCGCCGTGGACCAGGACGATGTTCTTGATGGGCTCGGCATGGGCCATGACCGGAGAAACGGCGGTAAGAGCTGCGCCAATGGCGAGGATTGCTCGGAAGTTGGAGAACACGGGAGTCACCTTCTGTCAGGGAATGTTTCAAGGGAGCGGCGCGAAGCCACAGCCATCATCCCAATCTCTGCACCTTTTTGAAGTAAATTCTTGAAAATATCGCATATTTACATATTTTAATGTCGAATCCATAATATAAATCTCGTGCAATATTCGTATTTTTATAATTGTTTTCCAATATTAGCGCCATTCAATCTGGTTCATTTCGCAGGTGTATTTTACATGACCGAATGAACCGCCTCCGCACGACACTTCAAAGCGCGAGGATTTGGATTTATCCACGAGTTGATGGAATTCTGGACATGGCAAGCAGCATTGCCCTGGCGCTCGCGCCGGTCTTCTTCACCATGGCCGTCGGCTTCGTCGCCGGACGCGCCAGGTTGACCGACAATCACAACGTCGAAAGCCTCAATTCGCTGACGATGACCTTTGCCCTGCCGCTTGCCCTGTTCACGGCGATGGCAACGGCTCCGCGGACCATGGTATTGCAGCAAGGTCCGCTGTTCTTGATCGTCGCAACCGTCTTTCTCTCCATCTTCTTCGGATGGTTCCTGCTCGCCCGTTTCGTAATTCGCAGCGAAAGCGGCGAGGCGGCACTGCAATCCCTGACCGTCGCCCTTCCCAATCTGGCGGGTGTCACGCTGCCAGTGGCGATGCATATCCTGGGTCACGAAGGAGTGGTTCAGGTTGCGGTCAGCCTTGCAGCCGGATCTCTGACGATCAGCCCCCTCGCCTTGCTCATAAGCGAACTTGCCAGTGAGAAGGCCGAGACAAAGAGCCCTCTCGCCGCAAAGATCGCGCGGGCCCTGCTGCACGCGCTCACCGCGCCCGTCGTTCTGGGCCCCCTGCTTGGTCTGGCCGTCTCACTGACCGGGCTGCCGCTCGGGAAGATCGTGACCGACAGCTTCTCCCAACTTGGAAGCGCGGCCGCCGGCCTGGCGCTGTTTCTCTCCGGTCTGGTGCTGTCCGCCCAACCGCTCCGCCTGGACTGGCGCGCGATCATCGGAACTTTGGTTGCCGATGTCGTGCGGCCAGCAGTTGCCATCGCGATCGTTCTTGCCTTCGCGGTGCCGATGGAAATCGGGCGCATCGCAATTCTGATGGCCGCGGGGCCGTCCGGGTTCTTCGGCATTCTCTTCGCCGTGAAGTTCCACCGCGATTCCAGCGTGATCGGAACCACGGTGATCGTGAGCACCCTCTTCGGCGCCGTCACCCTGAGCCTGATCATCGCGGTCCTCTTTCACGCCTAGCCCACGCGCCCGGACGCCTTTTCGCGGGCAGGCCATTTCTCGCCTCATGACGGCGTTCAATGGCCGCGCTGTCGCTTCAGGCGGGTCGCGCGGGCCTGGCCTCGCGATCACAAGCGAACTGGCGGAACGAGGCTGGCACGTTGTCGCCACCGTTCGCAGGATGACCTGCCCAAGGCTGCCCTGAACATGTTGTTGCGCACTTTCTTCGACCGCACGGGCGGCTCGCGGGCGGTGATCGCCATGCCACATGGATGGGTGCGCACGGAGATGGGAGGCCCGACCGCTGGCCTCGAGATTGCGCAGAGTGTCCTGATGGTTGTCGACGTCCTCACCGGACAGCGGGGATGTCAGGGCCTTTTCTTTCTCAGCTACTTCGGCAATTCGCTAGACTGGCAAGCATCCAGCGCCAATGCACGTACAAAAGCCCACTTTCCAGATTTTTATTCGGCATAAAATCCTTATTTACACAAATACTTTCCAGATATTTCAAAATTATTCTTATATAAAATTCCAGTAACTCGAATATACGCAAATTTTTTCATCTATTTACGTGAGTTTTCTTCTGGATCGCTGCACATTCAGGACGAGCAATCACCGGGGCGTTTCGGCCAGACGCAAACCCTCGCATCAATCGCCTCCGGACAGGAAATCGGAATCAGGAAGATGAGCACGACTTCAAGACCAGCCATCGTGACCGGATCCTCGCGCGGCATTGGCGCTGCCATCGCTTCGACCGCCGCCTTCCTGACGGGGCCGGACGCTTCGTGGATCAACGGTCAGGTACTGCGCGCCAACGGCGGCATCATCTGACGGCAGTTCGAGGCGCTTGCTCCCTCAGCGCCTCGCAGGACCGGACCGCCACCCTCCTCCCCAACGGCGGTCCGGTCCCATCTTCTTCCAACTTCGGAGACTGAGATGAGCAAGCAGGTTGTTCTCATTGCCGGCTCATCAAGCGGCAACGGGCGTTTCCGCGGCCGTGGGCAACGCGATCTTTGACGGCACGGGCGTGCGCCTGCGCGACCTGCCCATCAAGCCGCCAACGACAAACGAGGGAGACGAAAGGACGAGATATGAAGAAGATTGCATTTCTTGGACTTGGAGCGATGGGCTCCCGCATGGTCGGGCATCTCATCGCGGCTGGACATGATGTCCAGATCTGGAATCGGACAACGGCGGCAACCCTTGCCATCGACGGTGCGAGCGTTGCCGGCACGCCGCGCGAAGCGGCCAATGGCGCCGACGCCGTTTTTGTCATGGTGTCCGACGATCTCGCCTCGCGCTCGGTCTGGAAAGGCGCCGACGGCGCGCTTGCCGGACTGCGCCCCGGTGCGACGGCCATTGAAGTCACAACGGCGTCTCCGGAATGGATCGCAGAACTCAGCGCCGCGGTCGGTGTGCGCGGCGCCAGGCTGGTCGATGCGCCCGTCGTCGGGTCCCTTCCTCAGGCTGAAGCCGCGCAGCTCGTCGCCCTGGTTGGCGGCGAGGACGAGGCCGTCAATTGGGCGACCCCGCTTATCAAGCAGTATGCCAACACCGTTTTTCATGCGGGTGCGAGCGGACGCGGATGCCTCATGAAGCTCATCGCCAATGCACTGCTCGCGGCGCAAGTCGCGGGTCTGGCGGAAGCACTGGGATTTGCCGCAGCACAGGGCATTTCAATGGACAGCGCGATGGACATGATCGCGGGCCTTCCGGTCGCAAGCGCAGCCGGAATCGGCATGGGCCGACTGATGGCGGCAGGAGACACGACGCCGAGGTTCACCGCCGCTCTGATGGCAAAAGACCTGCGCTACGCGGCGGTGGCGGCGGCATCGAGCGAGACGCCGATGCCGATCACCGACGCAGTGCTCAAGGTCTACCAGTCACTCGTCGATGCCGGCCAGGGTTCATTGAACGTCACTGCCCCGATCCTCCGTTACCGACGGTGAGCGCCGATTCAGATTGAATGCCTGGTCAACGACGCAGCTCGGCATCTTTGCTCACACTCTTCGTTTTTCTTCCATATACAGACGGGAAACACGAGCCATGATAAGATTTATTGTTGTTTCCTTTGTAATAATTGAAATAATATATTTGACGAATTGCGCGATTATTGGATACGAAATATTGAAAATTAATAGATAAATACAATAAATACTATTGTAATTTCTTAAATTACCTACCATCCGCGGATGGTTCTAGATGTTTTTGCGCTTCCATCTCAGCCAGTCTTTTGGACAGCGCCCTATGCATGGCGCCATAGGTGTCTCTGCCGAGCACCAGGCGCAGTGGCGGGATAACGACGCGCCGGGCCGGATTGGCATCCTCGCCGGCCTGAGCGCGGCACCCCCCACCAGGCGAAGCTCGCGCCCTGTGTCGCCCATCATTCATTGGGAAATGCAACGCCCGAGATCTCGGCGCAGATGGCGATCAGCCGATCCTGCAGCTTCGGATCGCGCGCCTGCGGATTGGGGTCCATGCGCTTCAGGTGATAGAAATACTTCCCCGTCACGTCCGCCTTTGGATCGTCGCCGGCGGCAAGCCAGGCTTGAGTCAGATGCGCCTGCCTCATGTCGTCGGGTGCGCCCGGCCCGCCCATCTTCGTCGGCACCCAACCGGGCTCCAGCGCATTGGAGAAGACACCCGGCCAAAGCCGTGCCACGGCAAAGGCCAGCATGACGTCATGCAGCTTGGTTTCGGAGTAGGCCTGCGCCCCGTACCAGCGCCGTTCCTTCCAGAGAATATCGTCAAGATTGGCGTCTGTCTGATGGTGCATGCCGGAGGACAGATAGACGAGCCGGCCTGGCCGCTCGATCAGCGCGGTCAGGATGTAGGTCGACAGCGTGTTGATCGCGAAAACATGCGGCAGTCCGTCGGCCGTCGGCCGGTAGGCCTCGCGATAGCCAACGCCGGCGTTGTGAATGACGGCATCGAACCGGCCGAGGGCGTTGACCTGGGCGGCGACATCCCTCGCACCTGCGATAGTCGCAACATCCCCTGTCACCACGGCTTCGGCCCGGGGCTGCGCCTTTCTGGCATCTTCCGCTCGATCGGGGTTGCGGGCGTGCAGGACGACCTTGTGGCCCTGGCCTGCGAGCAACTCGCCCGCCATCAGACCGAGGCCGGTCGACGAGCCGGAAATAAAGATACGGGACATGCGGCTAACTCCTTTCGGGATCAATTGTCAGGATTTGGGGCTGCGGACGGAGAGAACCAGTGCCGCCCCGGCCAGGGCGCAGCCCGCGCCGAAGAGGTAGACGGCGGCGTAGCCGAATTCTCCCGCGATCACGCCGGCGATGGGCCCGGAAATTCCATAGGCGACGTCGAGGAAGGCGACGAAGGCGCCCATGGCGCTGCCGCGATTGGCCGGCGGCACCCTTTTCAGGGCTTCCACGCCAAGTCCCGGGAAGATCAAGGCACAACCGAGGCCCGTGACGAGCGCTCCGGAGAGGGCCACGGCCTCGGTCGGCGCCAGCCAGATCATCGCCTGGCCGATGGCTTCGATGACCAGCGACCAGAGGGCGACCCGATAGCCGCTCGTCCGGTCGGGCACGTGTCCGAGCACGACGCGCACGACGATGAAGCCGACGCCGAAGGCCGTCATCACGAGCCCTGAATTGTCCCAGTGACGCGCCGCGAAATAGAGCGAGGCGAAGGCCGTCAGACCCGACAGGCCGACGCCCTGCAGCATCAGGCCGAGGCCTTCGCGCCAGATCTGGCCGATCACCCTGGTGAAGGGCAGCCGCGGGCCGGCCGGCGTCGCATAGGATCGCGTGCGAAAAGCGATGGCGGCGGCGGTGAGCGGAGCGACGACACAGGCAATCATCGCCGTTTCGAGGCCATAGAGTTGGAACAGCAGCATGCCGATCGGCGCGCCGACGGCGAGCGCGGCAAACATGGCTATGCCGGTCCAGGACATGGACATGCCGGCGCGCCCGGGTCCGACCGAAGCGATGGACCATGACACGCAGCCGGTGACGAACTGGCTCTCGCCCAGACCGGCCGCAACTCGGCCCACTACGATGATCGCCAGGCTGACGGTGGGCGAAAGGCCCGGGATCGCGGCGACGAGATAGAGCAGGCCCGCGAGTGCGCTGACCGCCGCTCCCTGCAGCGCGGAGCGCTTGCCGCCGTGCTGGTCGGTGAGACGACCGGCATAGCCGCGCGTCAGCACGGTCGCCAGGAACTGGATGCCGATCACCAGACCGACGACGAAGGTGGAGAAGCCGAGTTTGTCGTGGACGAAGAGCGGGATCACCGGCAGCGGCAGGCCGACGGCGAGATAGCCACAGAACAGGGCCGCTATGATGCCCGGCGCGGGGCGGGACAGGAATTGCCGAGCAATGTCGACCTGATCCGCACGGTTGACCGTCAATGCTGACATGACAGCCTCCTTGTGATGAGCTTGGGTATGGGGGCGCGCCTCGCCAAGGAGGCAGCGCCCTGATGGGTCAGGCGGCTGCAGTCACGCGCGTGCCGACGCCTTCCGGCCGATAGCCGCCGGCTTGAAGCAGGTAATCGCGTGAGCGGGTTACCTCGGCCTGGAGCTTCGCCAGATCGACGCCGACCAGCTTGCCGCCGCGCTTGCGGACCTTGCCTGCGACCATGACCGTGTCGACATTCGCGCGTTCCACTGCCTGGACGATCGTCCCGACAGGGTCGGTCACCGGGAAGACGGCGACATCGTCGGTGCGCACCATGATGATGTCAGCCTGACGGCCGACGGACAGCGCGCCAATCTGGTCCTGAAGGCCGGCGGCGCGGGCGCCGTTGACGGTTGCGGCCTCCAGAACCGCCTGGACCGAGATCGGCGCGGGCACATTCTCCTCGCCCCGGAAGCGGCGATAGCGCATGGCCGAACGCTGCTGGCCGAACAGCGCATGCATCTCGCCGAAGAGATCGCTGCCGAAGGCGGTATCGAGATCGATACCGAGCGCGGGCGTCAGGCCACGGTCGACCGCCTGCTGATACGCGAAGCTCTCGTCGTCGAAACCGAACAGCGCATCGGAGCGCGGGTTGACCGTTACATTGACGCCGGCGGCAGCGAGCCGCTGCCAGGTTTCCTGCGGCATGCGCGTGCAATGGTTGAAGATGTTGTGGGGCCCGAGCAGACCTTGTTCGTCGAACTCCGGTCCGAGTTTCGCCAGATCGCCGATGAACTCGGTGAGGATGCGCATGTCGAGCGCGCGGGCGGTCCGCCACCAGTCGATGTTGAGCTGTCCGAAGAGGCCAACCCGGACCAGCCCGTCGCTCTGGTTCCAGTTGTCGGCGAGGCGCTTGAGATCGCCCGGAATGTGGGCGGACGAGGCCTGCTTGTCCATAGCGGCGCCCACCATGTGCAGAGCCCGGATGCCGCTATCATCAAGAGCATCGAGCGCCGCGTCGGTATGCTCGGGGCTGCGCGACGAATGGCAGGCGTCGACGACCGTGGTGATGCCGGCGTCGAGGCAGGCAAGCGCCGTCAGCTTTGTGCTCAGATACATGTCGAGCGGACGATAGTGAGCGCCCAGCTTCTCGGCGACGACGTCGATATAGGCGAAGAGATCGTCGACGTTCGGCATCATGCGCCGCATCACCCCGAGCCACATGTGATGGTGGGCATCCACGAGGCCCGGCATGACGATGCTGCCGGCCGCGTCGATCACCACGGCATCGATCGCCGCCAGATTTGATCCGATGGCGACGATCCGGCCGCCCTCGACGAGAAGGTCGCCAACGGTGGGCTTCGGCGCGGCGTGCTCCATCGTGAGGAGAGTGCCGCCCTTGAAGAGCGTGCGGGAATTGCCTTGCGTGCTCATGATCCAGTCCTTTCGTTCAGGTGGGCTCTGACGCCTCGCAGTCGGTATCGCGCAATACCGTTCTTGAATTAAGTGCGATTGTGTCAGATCATTCCTGACTGAAAATCAGAGCTGGATATGAGCAGGCCTTCGTATGGCGTTTGACGGGAGAATTCTGTCCGGGGTGAGCGTGCTGGCGGCCGTGGTCGAAGGCGGCAGCTTCGTGAAAGCGGCCGAACTGATCGGCATCACCGACTCCGGCGTCAGCCGATCGATCAGCAGGCTTGAGGCGCGTCTCGGCGTCCGCCTGCTCGATCGCACGACACGCTCGGTCACGCTGACCGATGAAGGCCGCCGCTTCTATGACGAGGCCAAACCCCATCTCGACGCCATCGAGGATGCAGCGGTGGCAGCGTCCGGAGCGGCCTCGGCCGTGCGCGGGCGGCTGCGGGTCGACATCGATCCCTTCTTCCTGCCGCTGGTGCTCGCCGGGCAGCTCGGAGTGTTTTGCGAGCGCTATCCCGATCTGAGGGTGGAATTCGTGACCCGCGAGCACATCGGCGATCTCGTCGCCGATGGCATCGACCTGGCAGTCCGGTTCGGTCAGCCGCGCGGTGCGACGCTCGTCTCGCGCAAGCTGATCGAAGCGCCGATCCTCACGCTTGCCTCGCCCGCCTATCTCGCCCGCCACGGGCGGCCCGCGCATCCCACGGATCTTGCCCAACATCGCTGCCTGCAATTTTTCGATCCGTCATCGGGGCAGCCCTTCGGCTGGGAGTTCATCAGCGCCAATGAGACAATCGAGGTGCAGACAACTGGCCCTCTGACATTCACCGATCCGAAATCCATGCTGGAGGAATGCCTCGCCGGGACCGGCATCGCCCAAGTGATCGGTTGGGGCGTCGGCGCGAGACTGGCGTGCGGCGACTTGATCGACCTCTTCCCCGACTGGCACGGGGAGCGCTTTCCGCTCTATGCCTACCATCCCTCGCGTCAGCATCAGCCGGCGAAGGTGCGCGCGTTTATTGATTTTTGCGATGAAATCGCCCGCAACCTCTAGCGCAGATCAATGGATCTGCACGGAAAGCCAGAAAACGAAAGTCGCCCAGCCCATAATACGTCCGTATGCAAGCGTAGCGACCGAGTATTATTTGTAATTATTTGAAGAAAGCTCCTTTTTACAAGAACCACCTGTGACACGGGCTTATCCTGGCGACATACGACAGAGTGTCCCCAAGGATAACCGACCATGAGCGAGATTGGCACGAAGGCAGATCGGCAAACCGTTTTGACATATATCCAGCCCGGGTTGGCAGGCTTGATCGATGGATCGATCTCAACACTTGCACCCGTGTTTGCGACAGCCTTTTCAACCCACGACACGGCGACGACATTCAAAGTCGGTCTTGCAACTGCTCTGGGTGCGGGCATCTCCATGGGCATCACGGAAATAGCGTCCGACGATGGCGGGATTTCCGGGCGGGGCTCGCCGGTCAAGCGCGGCCTGACGGTCGGACTCATGACTGCGGCAGGAGGGCTGGCGCATTCACTGCCCTTTCTGATTTCCAAGTTTCAGTCCGCTCTGATCTTGGCCTCAGCCTTCATTGCTCTCGAGTTGATGCTCATCACTCTTGTCCAGAATCGCTACATGGGCACGCCGATCCCGCGCGCGCTTATTCAGGTTGTTGTCGGCGGCATCATCGTCTTGGCGGTTGGGGTGCAAATCGGCGGCACGTAAGCCATGAAACGCACTGAGTTTGCCTCGATGCGTTTGCAGGTTCGCGCCCCTGGAAGCGCCCGCATGGGGCGCTCCAAACGTGGGGAGCAGTTCATCACAACGTGAACGGAGCGAGCCTAGAAACGCTGAGAGAACAGGGCTAAGTCATCGTGACGGTGCCAGGATCCGGTGACGACGTCAGCCTTGGAGCGCGCCCGCTAGGACAACCCGGCGTTCGCGAAGAGATTGGCCGCCCAGTCGACGAAGACGCGCAGTTTGTTGCCAAGATGACGGTTCGGTGGATAGACGACATAGATCGGCAGGGCATCGAAGGTCCAGTCGGTGAGGATCGGTCGCAGGGCCCCGGCGGCCATCGCGTCCCGGACCATGAACACCGGCGCCTGAACGATCCCGTGCCCTGCAATCGCGGCGGCGACATAAGTCCGGCCCTCGTCGACCGAGAGGATGCTGTTCGCCGTGACGCTGATGGCCGTCCCGTCGCGAAGGAAGGCAAGCGGCATCTGGCCACCGCCCGGCGGACGCGTGTAGCCGATCACGAGATGGCCGGCTTCAAGATCGATCGGATGTCCCGGCACACCGAACTTGTCCAGATAGGCAGGAGCGGCACAGGCCACGAAGGCCATGGATGCTATGCGCCGGGCAATCAGGGACTGGTCCCGCAACTGGCCGACGCGAATGGCGCAATCGACGTTCTCGGCGAGGATGTCGACCTGCCGGTCCGAGACGCCGAGGTCGATATGGATGTCGGGATAGGCGCCGTGGAAGTCGTGCAGGGCGGGCACCAGGACGTCGGCCGCCATTGCGCCGGAAATCTCGACCCGCAGCCGTCCCCGCGGCAGCGCCTGCGAGGATGTCATGCTGCCATCGAGTTCATCGATATCGGCGAGGAGACGCACCGCCCGCTCATAGTAGAGCGCACCGTCCGGGGTCACGTGGACGCGGCGTGTCGTGCGATTGAGAAGTTGCGTCCGCAGATGGGCCTCAAGGCCCTGAATGAGCTTGGTAACCGTCGCCTTCGGCATCGCGAGCGTTTCGGACGCGCGCGTGAAGGTGCCGACTTCGACCACCCTGACGAAGGCCCGCATGGCCGCCAACTGATCCATCGACCCTCTCTCGCTTTCGGCGCGCCCGGCCTGTTGCGGCGCATCTGATCGCGCAACCTCTGTCGCGTTTTGGTCCCGCGCACTCGTGACCGCGAAGGCGGCTCCCGCTTCTGCGCGACAGGTCTCATAGGCGATTATTCACAGACAGAAACAGTGTTGGCGTATTTATGCATCTTTTTCTGAAAGCGAACAATCTTACTTCAGACTTGAAATTCGAGCCCGATCCGGGCGCGACGACTCGCTCGCGAATCCTCCAACGCTGCCGATGGCCGCGATGGCAAGGGAGGCTTCCGGGGCGACGTCGGTCACAGGAGCAATTCGGCATGAGCTACAAGGAGGACGTTCTCGACTGCGGCGACGCCGGTCCTGTGCGCGTGCGCGTCTACAAGGGCGATGCCGATTTCGACAACCCGCCGCTCGTGATGCATCTGCATGGCGGATTTTTTCTAGGCGGGTCTCTTGACGAGGGCTCCCGCGTTGCAACACAATTAGCCAACGCCGGTGCAGTGGTCGTATCCATCGAATACGCCAACGTCGGCGTCGCCCCCTTTCCTGCTTCGCTCGAATTCGTCTTCAAGGTGCTTGACGCTCTGAAGGGACGTTGCGCGAAGCTCGCAGCTCGAAAATCCTTCCTGTTCGTCGCCGGCGAAGAGGCCGGAGGCAACCTTGCGGCTGGCGTTGCCCTCATGGCCCGGGACCAGGGCATGACGGCACTCGGCGGCCAGATTCTCCTGTCGCCGATGCTCGATCCCTGCCTTGCCACGCGGTCGTTTCGCAATTCGGAAGCAACCGAAAGCCAATGCCCCTGGACCGCCGGCTGGAACCACTACCTCGGTTTCGCGGCCAAGGGTTGCCACCCCTATGCGACGCCTGCCCATTGCATGCGGCTTGCCGGCGTTGCGCCCGCCCTGGTCATCACCGCCGAGGATGACCCAACACGAGATGAAAGCCTGAACTACGCACGCCGCCTGCGGGAGGCAGGTGTGCTCGTCCGCGAAAGCATTCTCGCCGGCCCGACGGGCTGGCCCAAAGACTATTCGGACAGCACCAACAAGAAGCGTGATTGGGAGGAGAAAATCCGCGGCGATTTTGCCGCGTTCTTCCACGAAACCGGAGCGCTGTCCTATTGAGGGGACCACTCCCTTCCCGGCCCCTTGCGGCCGTCGAGGAGATCAGGAAATGACAGTCTTCAATCTTCGCCGGCTCGCCGCCGGCACCGGTCTCGCCGTGATCATTGCCGCTGGCTCCGCCACCGCGATCATCGACGGGATCGAAGGCGCCAAGGCGGAAGCCGCCAACGCCGCCGTCGCGCCGGCGGCCGTTCCCGTTTCCGTCGCGACGGTGGAAACGCAGGACGTAACCACCTGGCAAGAGTTCTCCGGCCGCCTCGAGGCGATCGACCGGGTCGATGTCCGCTCCAGGGTGGCCGGGGCGATCCAGTCGGCGAATTTTCGCGAAGGAGCGCTCGTCAAGAAGGGCGACCTCCTGCTGCAGATCGATCCGGCACCTTTCCAGGCGGCCGTCGCCGCGGCGAAGGCCGAGGTCTCAGCCGCGGAGGCCCGCGTCGAACTGGCCAAGCTGGAACTCGACCGTGGCCGCAAGCTGATCGAGAACCGGACCGTTTCCCAGAGCGACGTCGACCAGCGGGCGAGCGCCTATAACGAGGCGACCGCGAACCTGCAGGCGGCCCAGGCCGCCCTGCAATCGTCGCAGCTTCAGCTCGGCTATACCCGCATCACCGCTCCGATTTCCGGCCGGGTCGGCAAGCTGCAGATCACCGTCGGCAACCTCGTCGCCGCGGGTGCCGCTTCCCCCGTCATGACGACGCTGGTGTCCGTCGATCCGATCTATGCCAGCTTCGACGTCGACGAGAAGGTCGTCAGCCGGGCTCTCGCCGAACTCGGCGCCAGCGATGCCGCCAACCGTCCGGTCGAGGACATCCCGGTGGAGATCCAGACCGACGCCTCGACGCCGCCGATACGCGGACGGCTGCAGTTCATCGACAACGAGGTCGATACAGCCAGCGGCACCGTGCATGTCCGCGCCGTCTTCGACAATCACGAAGGCCTCCTCTTTCCGGGCCAGTTCGTTCGCGTTCGCGTCGGCCAGCCGAAGCCGACGCCGCAGGTGCTGATCAGCGAACGCGCCGTCGGCACCGATCAGGATCGCAAGTTTGTCCTGGTTGTCGGCGCCAACGACACGCTTGCCTATCGTCAGGTCGAACTCGGCGACTGGGTCGACGGCCTTCGTATCGTGACGAGTGGGCTGAAGGCGGGCGACCGGATCGTGGTCGACGGACTGCAGCGCGTGCGTCCGGGTGCGGTCGTCAGTCCGCAGACGGTCGCCATGGCCTCGCTCAGCGAAGCCGCGACGCCAACGGACGTCGCCGAGCAGTAACCGGCCGGCGCCCCGGCGCCGGCATTTTCCCATTCTCCATCAGACGTTGGCGCGGGCACCCGCTGCGGGCGTGAGACCGCATTTGCCCTCGCCGCTCTCGATACTTGAACTGGAACGCCTGAACTTTGGACGATCTCGTCCGGATGGACGGCGGGCCGGCCCGGAACAGGGGCATCTCCATGAACATTTCACGATTTTTCGTCGATCGGCCGGTCTTTGCCGGCGTGCTTTCGATCCTCATCCTCGTTGCGGGTCTGCTTGGCCTTCGCGCGCTGCCGATCTCCGAATATCCGGAAGTCGTGCCGCCCTCGGTGGTCGTGACCGCGCAGTATCCCGGCGCCAATCCCAAGGTGATCGCGGAGACGGTGGCGACCCCCATCGAGGAAGCCATCAACGGCGTCGAGGACATGCTCTACATGTCGAGCCAGGCGACGACCGATGGCCAGATGACGCTAACGGTCACCTTCAAGCTCGGCACCGATCCCGACAAGGACCAGCAACTCGTCCAGAACCGCGTCTCCCAGGCCGAGCCGCGTCTGCCGGAGGAGGTGCGCCAGCTCGGCGTGACGACCGTCAAGAGCTCGCCCGACCTGATGATGGTCGTGCATCTGCTCTCGCCGGACGGACGCTACAGCCCGACCTACCTGCGCAACTACGCCGTCCTCAACGTCAAGGACCGCCTTGCGCGGATCGAGGGCGTCGGCCAGGTGCAGGTCTTCGGCTCGGGCGACTATTCGATGCGCATCTGGCTCGATCCGGAAAAGCTCGCGCAGCGCAATCTTGCCGCCAGCGATGTGGTCAACGCCATCCGCGAGCAGAATGTCCAGGCGGCCGCAGGCATCATCGGCGCTTCGCCCGGCGCGCATAATCTCGACCTCCAGCTGTCCGTCAATGCCCAGGGACGCCTTGAGACCGCAGATGAATTCGGCGCCATCATCGTCAAGACCGGGGCGGACGGACAGGTCACGCGCCTGCGCGACGTCGCCCGGGTCGAGCTCGGTGCGTCCGGCTATTCGCTGCGCTCGCTGCTCGACAACAAGGATGCGGTCGCGCTTCCCGTCTTCCAGTCCCCCGGCTCCAACGCGATCCAGATTTCCGACAATGTCCGGCAGGTCATGAACGAGTTGCAGCAGACCATGCCTCAGGGTGTGCAATACAGCATTGTCTACGACACGACCCAGTTCGTGCGCGCCTCGATCGAGGCCGTGGTCCACACGCTGCTCGAAGCCATCGTGCTTGTCGTGATCGTCGTCATCCTGTTCCTGCAGACATGGCGCGCCTCCGTCATCCCGCTCATCGCCGTGCCGGTCTCCGTCATCGGCACCTTCGCGGTCATGTATGCGCTGGGCTTTTCCATCAACGCGCTGTCGCTCTTCGGCCTGGTGCTGGCGATCGGCATCGTTGTCGACGACGCCATCGTCGTCGTCGAGAATGTCGAGCGCAACATCGAAGCGGGCCTTTCGCCCCGCGCCGCGGCCCATCAGGCCATGCGGGAGGTGTCGGGGCCAATTGTCGCCATCGCCCTCGTCCTGGTGGCGGTCTTCGTGCCGCTCGCCTTCATCAGCGGGCTCAGCGGCCAGTTCTATCGCCAGTTCGCCCTGACGATCGCAATCTCGACCGTGATCTCGGCCTTCAACTCGCTGACCCTCTCGCCGGCGCTCGCAGCCTTGCTGCTGCGTGGCCACGACGCGCCGAAAGACTGGCTGACACGGGCGATCGACTGGCCGCTCGGCTGGTTCTTCCGAGGCTTCAACAAGGTCTTCGGTCACGGATCGAACGCCTATGGCCGGGGCATCGGCGGTCTCCTTTCCTTCAAGACGGTTGTGATGGGCGTCTACCTGCTGCTCGCAGGGGCAACGTTCTTCATGTTCCAGACTGTTCCGGGTGGCTTCGTGCCGAGCCAGGACAAGCAGTATCTCGTCGGTTTCGCCCAGCTTCCGGACGGCGCCACGCTGGACCGCACGGACAAGGTCATCCGCAAGATGAGCGAGATCGCCATGGAGGAACCCGGCGTCGAGCACGCCGTGGCCTTCCCCGGTCTCTCGATCAACGGGTTCACCAACAGCTCGAACGCCGGCATCGTCTTCGTGACGCTGAAGCCCTTCGATCAGCGCAAGACGCCGGATCTTTCCGGCGGTGCGATTGCCCAGTCGCTGAACCGCAAGTATGCCGCCATCCAGGAGGCCTATATCGCCATGTTCCCGCCGCCGCCCGTCCAGGGTCTCGGCACGATCGGCGGTTTCAAGCTGCAGCTCGAGGACCGGAACGGCCTTGGCTACGCGGCGCTCGACTCGGCGACGAAGGCGTTCCTCGCCAAGGCATATCAGACGCCCTCGCTTGCCGGCCTCTTCTCCAGCTACCAGATCAACGTGCCGCAGCTCTATGCCGATCTCGACCGCACCAAGGCGCATCAGCTTGGCGTCTCGGTGACGGACGTCTTCGACACGCTGCAGATTTATCTCGGCTCGCTCTATGTGAACGACTTCAACCGCTTCGGCCGGACCTATTCGGTCCGCGTTCAGGCCGACGCGCCCTATCGCTCGCATCCCGACGACATCGGCCGGCTGGAGGTGCGCTCGCAGAGCGGTGAAATGATCCCGCTCTCGGCGCTCATGAAGGTCGTCCCGACGGCCGGCCCGGAACGCGTGACGCGCTACAACGGCTTCCTCGCGGCCGATATCAACGGCGGCCCGGCTCCCGGATACTCTTCGGGCCAGGCCCAGGCGGCCATAGAGCAGATCGCCGCGGAGACGCTGCCGAAGGGCATCGGCTTTGAATGGACGGACCTTACCTACCAGCAGATCATCGCCGGCAGTTCGGGCTACATCATCTTCCCGCTCGCCGTGCTGCTGGTCTTCCTGGTGCTGGCCGCCCAGTATGAAAGCCTCGCCCTTCCGCTCGCGATCATCATGATCGTCCCGACCGGCCTGCTGGCCGCCCTTATCGGCGTCTGGCTGACCCACGGCGACAACAACATCTTCACCCAGATCGGCTTCATGGTGCTGGTCGGCCTGTCGGCGAAGAACGCGATCCTGATCGTGGAATTCGCCCGCGAGCTGGAATTCACGGGCATGTCGCCGAAGGAGGCCGCGATCGAGGCAAGCCGTCTGCGCCTGCGCCCGATCCTGATGACCTCGATGGCCTTCATCATGGGTGTGGTGCCGCTGGCGCTCTCGACCGGCGCGGGCGCGGAAATGCGCTCCGCCATGGGCGTCGCGGTCTTCGCCGGCATGATCGGCGTGACGGCCTTCGGCATCTTCCTGACGCCGGTCTTCTACGTCGTGATGCGCCGCCTGACCGGCAATCGGCCCCTTCGCCATTCCGGCGAGACGACCGTCGTCGCGCCAGGATCGGAGGGCCATGCGCCGATCGGACAAGAAGGCGTTGCCTGACCGGGGTGCGTCGCCGGATCGAGTGAGAGACACTCCGGCGACGCAGCCTCGACGCAAATCCAGACGTATCCGGCAGGTGCGTTCGTGACCTGACAATCGAAAGGGGAAAAATCCCCTTTCGATTTTATGGCTGAGTGCTGCACTTAGCTTCCGGGAGGATCTTGTCCCGTTTCGGCGAGTGGCAGGGCACAAACCACGAAATTCAATTCGCTCAAGCGAGCCGACGTCGATCACTCAGCCCCTTATGCTTGAGTGACCAACGTGGGGCCGACAGCAGACCGTCCAGCTTGATCAGGTGCTCGCTTGACCGAACATTGAGGTCGCAACTCCCCGGAGTTTTTGCCCGGGAATCTTCATTGCCCCTGTGGCCAGTTCCTCACCGTCACTCGGGCATGGGGCCCAAGATGGTCAGGTTGTACTTCTCGGCCACCTTCAGCAGCATCGGCATCGCCTCTGGGCCCGGCGGCGGCGGCGGAACATCGCTGTAGGGCTGACTCAATTCGCGCACGAAGTCGGCGAAGTGCGGACCGGAGGTCATCAGCAAGATATGCGCCGTCTTGTCGCCGATGACGCGGAATCCATGCGGCACGCCACAGGGGCCGAAGCCGAAGGCGCCTTTGCCAAGAATTACCTTCTCTTCGCCCACAATGACTTCGATCTCGCCATCGAGAACGAAAAACATCTCGTGCTCATCGTTGTGGACATGCCAAGGCGATGCGAACCCGATCGGGATCTTTTGCTCGATGACGCTGGCGTTGCTGTCGCTGTTCTCCTTCGCAGCGCGGACCCAGGTGGTCAGGCCGAGGAACCAGATCGGATCGGCGATCGGTGCGCGAGTGGCTGCATTGGTCAGTGTTGCGCCGTTCATTCCTCATCTCCATGTGGACGGTCGGTTTGCAGCCGACTATATTAATGGAACAATTATTTCGCGAAGTGATTATTTCGCGAATTTAGCGTTCTGTCAATTTGGTAAAATCATGTCGAGACAATACACTATGGGGAAGCGGGCGGCGTCGCAGGTGGAGACGCGCGAGCGAATTGTCCAAGCAACCATGGCGCTGCACGACGAAAAGGGCATTACCCACACCTCAATCAACGACATCGCCGCACGCGCAGGCCTTGGTGCTGCTACGGTGCTGCGACATTTCCCGGACACCAACGCGCTGGTGACAGCTTGCGGGCAACACGTGGCCGCCGAAATGGCGCCGCCAGACCCTGAGGATGCGCCCGAACTCTTTGCTGGGCTTTCGACGGCGGATGAACGGCTCGGCAAACTCGTGCGTGAACTGCATGCCTTCTACGAACGCGGGCACGTGCGGATCGAAATCGCCGAGCAGGACCGTTCAAGGGTTGAGGCGCTGGATCGGTTTCTCACGATGCTCGACGATGGCCGCAGAGCGCTCCTGCGCGCCGCTATGGCGCCTGACGATCCGGATGACGCGTTGATTGAAGCGCTTATGGCACTGAGCAGCATCTGCGTCTGGAAGTCGCTTCGCGACAGCAGGTTTGCACCTGACGTGGCGGCTCAATTCCATACTGCCATCCTGCGTCGGGCGGTTGACGCTCTGATCGATGCAGGGTTTGTCTGACAACAGCGCATGCCGCCAGAGCACCGCGTATGTCGGACATCCGCATGTGCCTTGGCCTCTCCTATCCGTACCGGTCCATTCGACAACGCGTCGGCCAGTCTCCATATTGACAGATTGATTATTTCACGAAATATATATTTCGCGAAATAATCACTCACACAGATTGTTCGAGCGGAGACCGTGATGACTGAACGATACGGAAATGCGGACCAACTGCGTTCGATCGACAAGATCCGCGACGATCACGTGATGGCGCTGAACTCGGGCGATGCCGACGCTTGGGTGGCGCAGTTCGCCGACGATGGCGTGCAGATGCCGCCCAATGCCCCGGAGAACGTCGGCAAGACGCAAATCGGTCAATGGTCCGCCGGCTTCCTGAGCACCTTCAAGGTGCAGTTCGAACTTGATGTCGACGAGGTGCGGGTCATCGGGGATTGGGCATTCGAGCGGGGCGACTACGTGATCGGCCTGAATCCTGTTGCGGGCGGGCCGTCGATGGGCGAACGCGGCAAGTACATCACGATCTATCACTATGGCGACAGAAATGGCTGGAGGATCGCCCGGGACATCTGGAACAGCAACAATCCCCTGTCCGCGTAACGAAGCCTGCCTTCGGCCTGCGGATCATGCCCAGGTCGAAGGTTGCGGTCCAACGTCTGGGTGGAGCAATCATTCAGCCGCTGCATTTCAGCGACCAATATGGCCATGGCTTCAAGCCCGAGCCATCCATAGACCGACTGCGGTGCCCTGCTTATTGGGACCGCAGTCCACTCGGCTGGCGGCGGCTCACACAGGCAGAGGCGCATCCGGATTGACGAGACCAGCCGTCCGTATCTCGCGCCAGAAGTCTGCAGGGATAGTCTCCCTCAACGCGGCGCTGTCTTCCGCGATGCGGCCGGGTCGGCTCGCGCCGGGAATCACCGCAGCCACCGCCGGATTGGCGAGAGAAAACTGCAGGCCGGCAGCCTTCATGCTGACACCGTGGCGGTCGGCTATGGCCTTTATGTCGGCCACCTTCTTCAGGATGGCAGGTGTCGCAGGGGCATATTCGAAGTTTGGACCGCCGACCAGGGCGCCGGAGCTGTACGGCCCGCCGACCACGATACCGAGACCGCGCTCGGTGACCATCGGCATCACCCGCTGCAGTGCCTTGTCATGATCGAGCAACGTATAGCGACCGGCCAGAAGGAAGGCGTCGGGCCTCGGTTCATCGAGACCCAATAGCAGTTCGATCGGCTCGACACGGTTGACGCCCAGACCCCAGGCCTTGATCACACCTTCGTCGCGCAACCGGTCGAGCGCCTTGAAGGCGCCGTTGCGCGCCTCCTCGAATTTTTCGAGCCAGCGATCGCCCCAGAAATCCTGGGCAATGTCGTGGACGAAGGCGATTTCGATGTGGTCTGTCTTCAGGCGCTTCAGGCTGTCTTCAATCGAGCGCAGGGTTGCGTCGGCGGAGTAGTCGTTGACGATCTTGTTGGGACGGCCGTGCTTGAACACGTCGCCTTTCTCGCCAAGATCGCGGGCGCTGACATCCTCGATTTCGTCAAGGATGACCCGGCCCACCTTGGTGCTGATCACATACTGATCGCGCGGCTTGCCAGCGAGGGCTTCGCCCATCCGGATTTCCGCAAGACCGGCGCCATAGAACGGCGCGTTGTCGAAATAGCGAATGCCGTCATTCCAGGCGGCATCCACGGTCGCCAGCGCCTCGTGTTCCGGAATGTCGCGAAACATGTTGCCGAGCGGAGCCGCGCCAAAGCCGAGCCTGCCCGGCAGAATGTCCTTGATAGCCATTGTCCTGTCCCTTGTCTGGATCGTCGGATCACGCGACCCGCGCCGCGTCGAGCACGAGTGCCGTGCGTTCGGCGAGATCATTGATCTTGGAGAAATAGTGCTTGAAATGCGGGGTCTGGCGATGGGCCGCGACCGCGCTGTCGTCGGCATAAAGTTCGTCCAGCACGAAGCGCGTGGGGTCGGACTGATCGCGCCAGACATCCCAGCGCAGATTGCCGGGCTCCGACCGGCAAGCCTCAACCATGCCGAAGAGAAGCGCCTGCAAGTCATCGGTCCTGCCCGGTCGGGCCAGGAGAACGGCCATGACTTTCACGGGAGTTGACATGAGCTTGTTCCTTTTACTCGTCTTGGGAGGTGGGGTTCGGCCAGGTCCGAACCCCGTCAGGTCTCTTCGAACCTAAGCGGCCCTTGAAGCCAGGGAGCGGTCGAGTGCCGCCACGAACCTTGCGGCCAGAGGAACGTCGGAACGAGGATTCTGGCCAGTGATCAATTCGCGATCCTCGATGACGTTCGGCTCGAAATTGACCGTTGTCGTGATCACTTCGCCGCCAGCCGTCTGCAGGGCGTCAACCATGTAGAAGTGGAGTTTGGCGTTGAGGATATTGTCCTCGACAATCGCTTCCTCGCTGTTGGAGAAGACGGTCATCCGGTAGCCGGCATACTGCCAGCCGCTGGCCCATTCCCTGGCCTTGTCGGTCGCACCGGCGATCAGTGCCGCGCGGAACTCGCGGGCATTCGGCATGGCGGCGGCGACCGCCACCGGGCCATGACAGAGAAGCGCGGTGGGCTTCGCCCTTTCATGGAAATGGCGAAGGATTTCACCGACATCCGGGTCCTGCATCAGGTCGACGACGGGAGCATGCCCGCCGGGCACGAAGACGCCGACATAGGTGTCGAGGCCTTCCTCGACGACCGAACGCAGTGTGCTTACGGCGTTCATCGCCGGGTCTTCGGCATAATAGGCTCTGGCCCGTGCGTAGGCTGCCTGATCACCGCCGAAATGGTCGGCACTGTCGGAAACCTCATCGATCTGCGGCTTGGTGCCGTTCGGTGTGGCGAGAACGATCTCGTAGCCGGCGGCGGCGACCGCCATCGCGGGAATGACCGTTTCGTTGAGATACTGGCCCGTGGCGCCGGTGCGCCCGCCCTTGATCTCAATGCGGGTGGCGTTCGATCCAATTAAGAGGACTTTCCCCTTGCTCATTTCAATCTCCATCAAGTTCGTCTGCATGTTGGTTGGCATCCGTTTGGGATGACTCCATCCTGCCGCCGAGCCATTTATTTTGGAAATTTATTTGTTCTATTTCAGTTATTCACATGACATTATAACTGGATGCGGTATGACCTGAATCTCCTCCCCGTTTTCGTGGCGCTCATGGAGGAGCGCAACGTCACCCGGGCTGCCGAACGGCTCGGGATCACGCAGCCGGCGCTGTCGAATGCGTTGGGCCGTCTGCGCGAGACGCTGCGTGACCCGCTCTTCATTCGCGAGCGTTACGGGATGCGGCCGACGCAGCTTGCGGAAGAGATGGCGCCGATGATCGAGGCCGCTCTCGCCCAGTTCGACGATCTGATTCTCGGTCAGCAATCTTTTGACCCGGCCGGGGCGACACGTCTCTTCACGTTTGCGTCGAACAGCTACGTGGAGTTCATCCTCCTGCCCTCGATCATCGCGCGGCTGCGGGAGCGCGCCAAAGGCATCAGACTTCGTCTCCTGCCTTACGGCAGCGATCTGACGGAGACCGGCGCGATGTCGGGCACCACCGAGATGGTGCTTGGCCGGATCGTCGATCCGCCGGACAACATGGTCGTGCAACATCTGATGGACGACGGCCTTGCCTGCGTCGTCCGGGCAGGACATCCGCTGATCGGCGATAGCATCTCGCGCGAGCAATACGCAGCGATGCTGCATGTCAACGTCTTGCCGCCCGGTCGGTTGCGAGCGGGGCTTTTTCAGGCTCTGGAAAAGCAGGGACTGAAGCGGGAGGTCGCCGTTTCCGTCACCCACTTTCTGTCGGTGCCCGAAGTGATCGCTGTCACCGACTATTGCGCCACGTTACCCCGCCTCGTTTGCAAGGCTCTCACGAAAGACCCGCGATTGAAGATCCTGCCCACGCCGGTTGACCTGGGCACCTTCCCCGTCGAAGCCGCGTGGCACGTACGCTATCGCCAGGACCCAGCGCATCGCTGGCTGAGAGCGCTGATCGGCGAGATTGCCAGAGACGTTTCAGAGCAATGAGGGAGATTGAATCGACGTCTGGTCGGCGGCAACCGTATCGCGACATTCAAGTGCGGGGAGACGGGCGTTGTTCTCAACTGCCGTCTAGCTCAGCAGCAGCACGCTCAACCGACGCCTGACACGAACTACGGCATGCCTGCGCAGTTCGTCGATGGCGACGACCGCGGGCCGCCATGAAACCATGCCGGCAAGAGAGAGCGGCAAGGATCAGGAGAGCGTCTGCCTGATCCAGGACAGCAGCGCCTCGGCCTGGAAGGGCTTTTGCAGCACCTCGACATCGCCGCCGAGGCGCCGGCCGATCACTTCGTCGGCGAAGGCCGTGATGAAGATGAGCGGCGTGTCGATGTTGCGCGAGCGCAGCAGCGCGTGGAGGTCGAGGCCGCTCATGCCCTCCATGTGGACGTCGGAGACGATGCACGCGAACGCGCGGGCGCAATCGCAGGCGAGGAACTCTTCCGCGGAGACGAAGGTCCGCACCTTGAAGCCGAACGACCGCAAGAGGCTGCTCGTGCCGCGACGAACGGATTCCTCGTCGTCAATGATCGCAATGATCGAATGCGTTTCCAACGCAGACATACCAATCTCCGGACAAGCCGGTGCCTTGAGAACTTGTCCCAACCTACGCCTTCCGGGCGAACTTCAAAATCATACAGGAGTTTATCGGACCGAATTGTCCTGCCTGGAGAGCCCCAGCGCTTCCGCCATCCGGACCAGATCGGCAAAGGTCTTGGCCATCATCTTGCGGCTGATCTTGCCGCGATGAATCTTGACCGTGATCTCGCTGAGGCCCAGTTCTCCGGCAATCTGCTTGTTCATCAGGCCGGCCGTCGCCATGGCCATGATCTGCTTCTCGCGCGCCGACAGATGGGCGTAGCGGTCCCTGATCTCGACGACGGCCTTGTCGGCGTTGCGGGCGGCGACATCCTTGGCCACCGCCTCCCTCACCGCATCGAGAATATCCTGATCGCGGAAGGGCTTGGAGATGAAGTCGGCAGCGCCCGCCTTCATGGCCCGGACCGACATCGGAATATCGCCGTGGCCGGTGATGAAGACGATGGGCACGCTGACGTTCCGCTCCGCAAGCCACTGCTGGAAATCGAGGCCGCTGCTGAAGGGAAGGCGCACGTCGAGGATGAGGCAATTGGCGTCGGCAAGGCCGCCAAAATCGCTCAATTCCTGCGTCGAGCCGAAGATCTGGACGGAATAGCCCACCGAACGAAGCAGGCTGTCCAGCGATTGGCGGACGAGGGCTTCGTCATCGACGACGAGGACGAGCGGACTGTCTAGCATGTCCCGGCATTCCGGGAGGGCCGCGTCGGTTTCATTGTCGGACCTGAGGCATCATACATGGCGCGACCGTAGGAAGAGCGAGGCTTTCCGGCAAGTATACCGAGGTATGCCTCCATAAGACCGATGTCTGCCGAAACACAATGACAGTAGGATTTCGGCGGTGGGTGGAGCCCAGCACAATGGAGCCTGTTCAAGCCATTCTGGCAGGTTTCAGGAGATCAAGGATGCCCACCAACGCTCTGACTGTCGACCCCCGGACTTCGCGCTTTCAACTCACCGACATCGACGGAGCCACGTCGTCGGAAGTCTCGCGGCTTCTTCTCGGGGCCATGACCTGCATCGAGCGCGACGAGGCATCGGCCATCGATCTCGTCAGAAAGGCCTCCTCGCTGCTCGGCGCCCAGGGGAACGGCAATGGCACCGGCGCACGCGTCGCCTCCGGCGGTCTTGCCCGCTGGCAGATCAAACGCGTCGAGGCTCATATCGAAGACCGAATCTCGCATTCGATCTCCGTCGACGAACTCGCGCGCCTTGCCAACCTCAGTACGAGCTATTTCTCGACAGCCTTCAAGGTCAGTTTCGGCGTTTCGCCCCACACCTATGTCGTGCGGCGGCGCGTCGAGCATGCGAAGGCCCGTATGCTGGAGACGAACGCTCCCCTGTGCGAGATCGCGCTCGACTGCGGCATGGCGGACCAGGCTCACCTTTCGCGCGTCTTCCGCCGCATGACCGGCGCGACGCCGAGCGCCTGGCGTCGCCATCGCCTTCTCGCCAAGCCGGCGCAAGCGAGCGAAACGGCCGAAACGGCCTTGAGGACCGTCTGATTTCCTTTCCGGACGTCGGGCGGGCGTTCGTCATGCCCTTGTCGGCCTGGCCCGCCCCTCGTACACAAGGTCGATACCGAACCGGCCTGCAACGCCGAGGCGGCAGGCTCCAGACTGTTCGGTTCGGCAAGGGAGATCACGGATGAGTGCCACGCGACTGTTCTCGCCCTTCAAGGTCGGCGGACTTGACCTTCGAAACCGCATCGTGATTGCCCCGATGTGCCAGTATTCCGCCGAAGACGGCGAGATGACCGACTGGCACCAGATGCATCTCGGCAATCTTGCCCAGTCCGGCGCGGCGATCCTGACGATCGAAGCGACGGCCGTCAGTCCGGAAGGCCGTATCTCCCACGCGGACGTCGGCCTTTATTCGGACGGCTGCGAGCGCGCCATGGGCCGTGTCCTCGATTCGGTCCGGCGCTGGTCCGACATGCCGATCGCCGTCCAGCTCGGCCATGCCGGACGCAAGGCATCGAGCCAGCGTCCCTGGCTCGGCGGCGGCCAGCTGCCGCCGGACCATGACCTCGGCTGGAAGACGGTGGCCCCGAGCGCCATCGGTTTCCAGGAGACGTATGATCCGCCCGAAGCGCTCGACGCCGACGGCCTCGATCGCCTCCGCAAGGCTTTTGCCGATGCCACCAGGCGTGCCGCCGCGCTTGGGCTCGACGCCATCCAGATCCATGGCGCGCACGGCTATCTGCTGCACCAGTTCCTCTCGCCGCTTTCGAACACCCGGACCGACGCCTACGGCGGCCCGCTGGAAAACCGGATGCGCTTCCCGCTGGAGATCTTCGAGGTGGTCCGGGAGGCCTTTCCCGCCGGCAAGCCGGTCACCATGCGGGTCTCGGCCTCGGACTGGGCTGACGGCGGCTGGGACGTCGAACAGACCATCGCCTTCGCCAAGGCGCTGGAACGGATGGGCTGCGACGCGATCCACGTGTCGAGCGGCGGCCTTGCCAGCCACCAGCAGATCGTCATCGGTCCCAACTACCAGGTGCCGTTTGCTCGCGCCGTCAAGGCGGCGGTGAGCATCCCCGTCATCGCGGTCGGCCTCATCACGGAGTTCGAACAGGCCGAGGCGATCCTCACCATGGGCGATGCCGACCTCATCGCACTTGCGCGGGCGATCCTCTACGATCCGCGCTGGCCATGGCACGCGGCGGCCCATTTCGGCGACCATGTGGCAGCGGCGAACCAGTATCTGCGCTGCCAGCCGAGGCAATACCGTCACCTTTTCGACCAGTCGGGCTGAAAAGCGCCAGTCGCGCGGATCGGTCAATCTGTCGGGCGAGGCGTTCTCTTGAGCGTGCAAAGCAGGAGACTATCGTTCAATATCAGCGAACGCCGGTCGACAAAGAATCGATCTTTGATCGTTCCATGAGCGGTCCAGAGACGCGAAGGCGGGAGCAAGAGGTGGACAAGCGGCCTGCCAGTCACTGGCGCGGAACGCAGGGGAACAAGGGCGCGGGCCGCCCCCGCGATGCCTACCGGATTCTTGCCGCCGTCACCTTGTCCGGCGTGATCTTCGCCATCGACAGCCTCACATCGCTGCGCAGCGCGGTCGCCGTCCTCTACGTGGTCGTCATCGTTCTGGCCGCCGATGTCGGCAAGCGCTCCTCGATCATCATTGCGTCCGCCGGCTGCGCCGCATTGACGATCGGCAGCTACGCCTACGTCCACGGGCTCGACGGCGAGGATCAGGCGCTTCTCCGGTTTCTCTTCAGTCTTGCCGCCAATGCGGTGATCACCGTCCTGCTGCTTCGCCGGCGCAGCGACCTGCAGATGGTGGAAGCCCAGGCGCGCCTCCTCGAAGTGACGAGCGATGCCATCTTCGTGCGCGACGCGGAAGGACGGATCATCTTCTGGAACACCGGTGCGGAGACGCTGTTCGGCTGGCCCGCCGAAGAGGCCCTCGGGCTGAAGGCGGAGGAGATCCTCGACGTGACCTTCCCGGCCTCGCGGTCCAAGGCCGAGGCGGAACTCGACGAGCGCGGCCAGTGGGAAGGGGAATGCCGGATCAGGGCGCGGGACGGACGCCATGTGGACGTTTCCACCCGATGGTTCGCCGAGCAGGGCCTGCGCGACTATTCCAGGGTCGTGCTGGAGGCCAGCGTCGACATCACCGCGCGCAAGGCGTCGGAGGCGGCGCTCAAGGCCAGCGAGACCCGCTACCGGACCATCTTCGAGACGCTCGCCGTCGCGATCCTCGAGCACGACTTCTCGGCGGTGAAGGCCGATCTGACCGCCCTGCGCCAGCAGGGTATCGGCAATCTCAGGCGGTATCTTGCCGAACATCCCGAGTTTGTCCGCGCGGCACGTGAAAAGGTGCGCATCACCGACGTCAATCCCGCAGCTGCGAAAATGGTCGGCGCCACGTCCAAGTCCGAGTTCTTCGAACGGCTGGACGACTTTCTTTCCGACGACAACAGGTCTTTCGCCAACTGTCTCATCGCGCTCGATGAAGGGCAGCCGTTCTATCAGGCGGAGGCTGTCGTTCGCAGCCTCGACGGAGGAACCGTCCCCGTCATCGTCCTCCTGACCTTTCCGCGCGGCGAGGAAGGCTTCGATCGCGTCCTCGGCAGCATCGTCGATATCTCCGAACGTCTGAGGTTCCAGGAAGCTCTCGATGCCTCGCGGAGTGAACTGGAGAATGCATCCCGCGCCGCGATGATCGGTGAAATCTCGGCCTCGATCGCCCATGAGGTGAACCAGCCCCTCGCGGCCATCATGACTTTCGTGCAGGCGGCGCAGCGGTGGCTGAACCGGGAAGACCCGGACCTCGACGAGGCAAAGTTCGCGCTCAATGAAGCAGTCAACGCCACCGAGCATGCCTCGGCCGTCGTCAGGCGGGTGCGCATGCTGCTTGGCAAGGCGAAATCGCAGGACAGCGAGGTCGCCTTCGATGACGTGATCAACGACGCCGTTCGCGCGAAGGAGAGCGAGCTATCCGACAACGACGTGGCGGTGAAACTCGATCTGAAGACCGACGGCATCCAGATCAACGGCGACCGCATCCTGCTGCAGCAGGCCTTCATGAACATCATCGTCAATGCCATCCAGGCGATGGAGGCAACGCCCGCCGACCGCCGGTCGCTGACGATCTCGGCCAGCGCGGACGGGTCGGCGCTCTGCGTGAGATTCAGCGACAGCGGGCCGGGCCTCTCCGAGGGGACCAGCGCGGAAGGCCTTTTCAAGGCCTTTCAGACGACAAAGCCGAATGGCATGGGGCTCGGCCTTGCCATGTGCCGGTCGATCGCCACCGCGCACAACGGCAAGATCTCCATCGGCAACAGGGACGATGGCCCGGGAGCGGTGATCGAACTTCGCCTGCCCCACACGCAGACGCGATCGGCGGAAGCCGGTCCCGATGCCGGGAAGCAATGACCCGGCCAGCCCGGCAAACGCATGAAACCGGCCGATGCGATCATGCACCGGCCGGTTTCATCCCGGCAAAGCGGGCGTTCTAGGCGACGCGATTGGCCGTGGGTTTGCGGACCTCGGCCGGCGCCTGCGCGGTCAGGAAGGTCCTGAGGGCGGCCAGTTCGTCGGCTCGGATCTCGTGCCCGCCGTCGTGATACTGAAGAGTGACCTTGCCGTTCTGGCTCTTCAGATAATCGGCCAGCCTATCCGTATAGGGCACCGGCGCGATCGGATCGCGGCGACCCGCCGTGATCAGGATCTCGCTCTCCGCCAGCCCGGGATTGTCGGCCGGCTGCCAGGGGATCAGCGGATGCAGCAGCGCCGCACGGTCGAAGAGGTCCGGATGCTTCAGGATAACGGCGGCGAGAATGTTGGCGCCGTTCGAATAGCCGAGACCGTAGACCGGGCTGTCCGGATGGGCTGCCTTGTGAGCCGCCACGAAGCCGGCCATCTTCTCGGTCCGCTCGGCAAGGTCGGCCATGTCATAGACGCCCTCGCCCGTGCGCCGGAAGAAGCGCAGGGCGCCGTGTTCGGAAACGTCGCCGCGCGGCGACACGAGCCCGGCATCGGGGAGAATCTGGCCGACGAGTTGGGCGAACTGATGCTCGTCGCCGCCGGTTCCATGGAAGGCGAAGACAAGCGGCGCGCCGCTCGCCGGGGCCTTGGTCAGGGTCTTGTAGGCTGAGATCGACATCGTGTGAAACTCCTTCTCGCGGGGCCTTCCGGCCCCGCGCCATGAGGAAATGAAGTGGCTACACCGGTCAGTCCGTGATCGGCTCGAGCAGGCCCTCGATGTGGCTGCGGTGCGGCTCGTAGCGGGTCGGCAGCTTCAGCGCCTCGCCGAGATGGGCCGTATCCTCGTCACGCGAGAAGCCGGGCTCGTTGGTGGCGATCTCAAAGAGGACGCCGCCGGGCGTGCGGAAGTAGATCGCCCAGAAGTAGTCGCGGTCGATGACCGGGGTGACCTGGTAGCCGGTGTCGAGCAGCGCCTTGCGGACTTCGAGCTGGGCCGCCCGGTCCTCCACCGCGAAGGCGATGTGATGGACGGACCCCGCGCCGAGCCGCGCGACATTGGCTCTCACCGTCTCGACGTCGACGAAGTCGGCGCCGTTGCCGCCGGGGATCACGAAGCGGGACCAGTTGTCCTTCTTGTCGGCCTCCTGGTAGCCCATGAAGCCAAGAAGCTCCTTCGTGGCGCCCGGATCGCTCACCCGAAGGCTCGCGCCGTGGAAGCCGCGGATCGCCTCGGCCTCGCTCACGCCGGCATGATCCCAGCCGGTGCGGGCGTCCCCGTCCACCTCGACGAGGGAGAAGGCGTCATGGTCGGGACCGTCGAAATGCAGGTGCTTTTCGCCGGCGATCTCGCTCTCGCGAAGGCCGGCCACGCCCTGCGCCTCCAGACGCTGCTTCCAGAAGTCCTGAGACCCCTTGGGGATTGCGAAATAGGTCTCGCCGACCTCGCCGGTGCCCGGACGCCCCGCCGCGATATGCGGGAAGGGGAAATAGGTCATGACGGTGCCGGGGGTTCCGATCTCGTCGCCATAGTAGAGGTGATAGACGTCGGGGGCGTCGAAGTTGACCGTCTTCTTGACGCGCCGCAGCCCCAGCACCTTGGTGAAAAAGTCGCTGTTCTGCTGGGCTTTCGCGGCCATCGAGGTCACGTGGTGCAAGCCCTTGATCTGCGTAAGCATGGCTCAGTGTCCTTTCGTTGGGCGCCGCGGGGCGCCGTTGCTTCGGACACAAAGATGGCTCCACCGATCACGAATATTAATAGGCATAATATTGCACATATTATTGCATTCAGTGTAATTATTGCACCATGAGCGAACTCACCCACATCCGCGTCTTTCTCGCCGTCGCCGAACAACGCAGCTTCGTTGCCGCGGCCCGCCAGCTGGCGATGACCGCCCCCTCCGTCACGCGCGCCGTCAACGCGCTGGAGGAGCAACTGGGCCTGCAGCTTTTCCTGCGCACCACGCGGCAGGTGTCGCTGACGTCGGCGGGAGCGGTCTATGCCGCGCGCCTGGGGCCGCTCGTCGCCGCCTTCGATGAGGCCGCCGAAGAAGTGCGTGCGATGCACGACGACGCGTCGGGGCCGATCCGGATCAATGCCCCGCTTTCCTTCGGGCAACAGATTCTGCCGGACATCGCGACGGACTTCCGCGCCGCGCATCCAAAGGTCACGCTGTCGCTGTCCCTGACGGACCGGTTCATCGACATCTTGACCGAGCCCTATGATCTGGCGATCCGCATTTCAGGGCCGCCGAAGGACAAGTCCACGATCTGGCGCAAGATCTGCCGGGTTCGCCGCGTCATGGTCGCCTCGCCGTCCTACCTGGCGATCCACGGCACACCGCAATCGCCTGAGGACCTCGACCCGCACGCCTGTCTTGCCTATGACCCGGATGCCCTGAGCGAAACGTGGGATCTCACGGGCGAGGGTCGAACGCGCAAGGTGCGCGCGGCCGGGCATTTTGCCGGCAACAATGGCGAACTCATTGCCCGGATGGCCGAAAAGGGCGAGGGCATCGCGTTGCTGCCGCTGTTCATCGTGGAAGAGGCACTCGCTGCCGGAACGCTGGCGCAGGTGCTGCCGGGCTGGGAGGCGCCGGAGCTTTGGCTGACGCTCTACTATCCGCCCTACGACCGGCTTCCGATCCGCGTCGCGAAATTCTCCGACTTCTTCGAAGACTACGTGACCCGGATCAGGCCGCTTTGACAGAAGCCGTCCGGTCATGACAACCGCGCCGGCTCCCTTCCCCGCCGGCCTCGGCAGCGGCGGAGCGCGCCAGAACACGGGACAACCCCGGAGCACACCGTCGGAACTAGTCTAGCCGAGCATTGCCCCGTCCGGTTTTCGTCTCTCGCACCGCAGGATTTTGTGTTTTGATGAAATCTGCCCAATTCGCCACGTGAAGTGACGCGTCAAAAATGCAAAATGAAGGCGTGCGGTGCAATCATAGCCGGTTGAAGCGTGCTCACTCTCCTCATGCGGGCTGCCGGGATCGGCCGAAGGACCTGGGCGAGGCACGGTTTGTTTTGAAGGGCGGGTGGCAGGCCGTCCGCCCCTGCGACACACGGACCGGCGGGCCAACAGGGCAGCAGGCCGGCATTTGATCGTCAGGACCTCAATGACTGCGGGACGTTCGATTTGCGTGACGAGCTAGCAATGGAAGACTGTTTCGGCCCGCTCTTCGGGCTGACGAATGCGCCTTTCCTTTGCGTGCGGCCGCTCGATGGCGCGGGATTCTCGATGACCCGTCTCCAGTATCGGCATCACGGCCCGAGCGGGCGCGAATTCTCCCTGCCCGCGATGAACGCCTACCTGCTGATGCTCTATCTGCAGGATGCCTATCACTGCGACCTTGCCGCCGACGGCACGACGACGCCGGTCAGGCGTTTTCGCGAGGGCAGCCTGTGCATCATCGACCTCAGCCAGGGCGCCTCGTTCCGCCTTCACAGCGACCTCAACTCGATCGCATTCTGCCTGCCGCACGATCTGCTTGAGGAAGTGACCGAGTTGCCGAAGTCTCCGCCTCCGGCCGCGCTCAGATGCCGGCGAGGCGACGACGACGATGTCATGCGCAATCTGGCCGCGTCTCTCCTGCCACTCATCGACGACCCCGACGAAATCGCCCGGATGACGGTGCGCCATGTCGCCGTCGCGATCTGCGCCCATCTCCTGCAACGTCACGCCGAGGCGCACAGGAGGGCCGGCGGACGGGAACCGCTTTCCATCTGGCAGGAAAAGGACGCCAAGGACTTCATCATCGGCCATTTCGCCTCCGACCTTCAGATTGCCGATGTCGCGGCTTCGATCGGCCTTGCGCCCGGTCCTTTCACGAGGGCCTTCAAGGCCGTCACCGGCGTGACGCCACACCGCTGGCTGATCCGCTACCGCGTCGGGCGCGCGCGCCGACTGCTGGCCGAGGCGGCCTTGCCGCTCGACGACGTCGCCCGGCGATGCGGCTTTGCCGACAAGGTGGCGATGACACGCGAATTCGTGCGCGAAACGGGCCGGATGCCCGCAAGCGCCGGGGATCATGGGCTTCATTGAAGACAGGCAGGAGCTGCGCGAAAACAGTCACTTAATACACTGCGCCGATCAGATCCGGTTTCCGGGACGGGTGAATCGGGCTACAGTCGACGCCTGCCGCAGGATGCGGGAGGCGCCCCGATCTTCCGGAAGAGCGTTCTTGCGATCCGGCGCGCTTTCGCCCCGGCTTCGCCGTTCGAAGCGGCAGGCGGCGACCAACAAACACGTGCTGTCGCGAAGACATCATGTTTCTTCGCCATTTCATGACGGGAAGGCCCTCCGGACGGCCTCGAACCAGCAGGGAAGCATTGCATTGGAGCAGCCGGCGATCGTGCAAACCATTCTCTCGGTCAGTGCATCGGACATCATGATCACACGGACCCACGGGGCCGGTCCTGAGAGCGCGTCGGAGCGCGCCCTGCCGCGCGCGGACGCCTATGGGGTTACCGTTCAACTCCGCAGTCTTGACGACCACAAGCTCTGGAACAACGGGCGGCTTGTCGGCAAGGGACCGTGCAAGCGGGGAGCGCTGGCGATTGCCGATCTGCGGCAGAAGTGGGACGTCTGCCACCTTTCGCCTTACGACGAGGTCCAGTTCAAAATTCCGTTTGCCCGTCTGGAGGCCTTCGCAAAGGACGCCGGGCGTCCTGAATATGTGGGCCTCGCGTGCCATACCGACGTTCTCGACGGCGTGATGCTCGGGCTCGCCCGCGCCCTGTTGCCGGCCCTCGAGGCGCCCGAAACCGCCAACATGCTCTTTGTCGAGCAGATCAACCTGGCGATGCTGACGCATTTGACGCAGAGCTACGGCGGCCTGCACTTCTCGTCCCAGAGCCGAGGCACCCTTGCCCGGTGGCAGGAGAAGCGCGCGACGGACATTCTCGTCGCCCATCTCGACAAGCCGGTTTCGATATCGACGCTCGCCGACGCGTGCGACCTGTCGCGCAGCTATTTCATCAAGGCTTTCAAGGAAAGCTTCGGGCGCACACCCCACAGGTGGCTGACGGAATACCGGGTCGCCAGAGCAAAGGCGCTGCTGAGGCAGGATATCCCCCTCGCCGAGATTGCGCTGATATGCGGCTTTTCAGACCAGAGCCACTTCAGCCGGGTCTTCACCGCCATCGCCGGCGAGACGCCCGGACGCTTCAGGCAGCTTTACGGCATGGATGAAAGCGCCGACTGGCCTGGCTCCGGCCCGGAGGAGCATCTCTGCCGTTGATGCGGGTCCGTAGAATCACTTGCATCGACGGGCGCCTCACGCTTTAATTCGTCCGACAAAAAAGCTGCCGACCGCATGTCCGGTCGGAGGGTCTTTTTTCTCGGTCGGGTCAACCGCGTTGTCTGGCGGACGCTCGTTCAGATCGGGCGACCGCCGCACTGATTTTGCCATCACTGCTTCAGGTTTTTCGTCGACTTGCCAGGGAATACGCCGGTGCCTGCGCAAACGAGACATCCAGATGCCGCCCCGAAGCGGGACTCGCTGGGCTGTTCGCTGAGCAAGCTCGATCGCGACCAGACCGTTGCCAGCCGCAACATCACCTTCCACCACAAGTCGTCCCTGCAAGGGGCACCTGGACAGGTGACCATGCCGGCGACCGACCGCGGCTTCCTGATCGGGCTTTCGACCCAGGCCGGCCACAGGCGGAGGATCTTCAGGGAACACCACGCCGAGCAGTATGACTTCGAGGCCAACGGCGTCTACGTCCGCCCGTTTTCCGACTCGTACAAGGCGGATCTCGGCGGAACGTTCGACTTCATCCTGGCCGAAGTCACCTACCCCGGCCTGTCGCGCATCGCCGATGAAGCCGATGCCGCACGCGTGACCGAGCTCAGGCAGACCGATCTTGGCAAGGACGACGTGCTCGGCGGCCTGCTCGGCGCCCTCTTTTCCTCGTCCATCGGCCCCATGGACAGAAGCGCCCTCTTCGTCGACCAGCTTTCGGTCGCGATCGGCATTCACCTGCTTTCCCGCTACGGAAACGGCCCGGTCGCAACACCCGGCCATCGCCGGATGTTTTCCTCACGCCAGAAGGCACTGGTGCAGGACATGCTGCAGGCGAACATGAGCGGGGATGTGTCGGTCGCCGATCTGGCCGAGGCTTGCGGCATGGCGCCGGCCGCCTTCATGCAGGCGTTTCGCGACACCTTCGGGCAAACGCCGCATCAGTTCCTGACGCAATTGCGCATCGCGCGAGCCTGCGATCTGCTGATGGCACCGTCCATGTCCCTCAAGGACGTTGCTCTGAAATGCGGCTTTTCGGACCAAAGCCACTTCACGCGCGGATTTGCCAAGGCAACCGGCACGACGCCCGGCGCCTGGCGGCGCGAGCGGATCTCCTGACGGATTTCCAGCCATCAACCGCCCTCATGCCGGGCGACGGCGAAAACCCATCAACCTGTTGTTTTTGAAATTTTTTCCCTGAGCCCGGTTCAGCGCCCCGGCGACTGAAGCCGTGTGACGTGCGATGCCAATCGGGATTGAGGTCGGCGTCTGGGACCGGCGTCGCCAAGCCCCGGCGGCCGATACGTAAAAATACAACGGGGCGAACTTCCCTACAAGAAGGGGCTTCCGGGCGCAGGCCATAGTCGAGGCCTCATCAGACAGTTCACGTGCGCCGCACGACCGGAACCGAGGGAATCCCACTATGCCGACTGCGAGCCCGATTCCAGGCAAGGCCCTGATCGCTCCCGACAACCACATGCTCATCATGATCGACTTCCAGTCGCAAATGTCCTTTGCGACCAAGTCGATCGACGCCGTCGCCCTGCGCAACAACGCCGCCCTCGTGGCGCGCTCCGCCGCCGGCTTCAAGGTGCCGACCATCCTGACCACCGTCGCCGAGAAGAGCTTCTCCGGTCCGATGTTCACCGAGATCACGGACGCCTTCCCGGGTCAGGCCATGCTGGACCGGACCTCGATGAACACCTGGGAAGATGGCCCGGTGATCGGCGAGGTCAACCGCATCGGCAAGGACCGCGTCGTCCTTTGCGGCCTCTGGACGAGCGTGTGCATCGTCGGCCCGGCGCTGTCCGCCCTGCATCAGGGCTTCGAGGTCTACGTCATCGCCGACGCCTGCGGTGACGTCTCCGACGAGGCGCACGAGCGTGCCATGCAGCGCATGATCCACGCCGGCGTGCGCCCGATGACCTCGCTGCAGTATCTGCTGGAGTTGCAGCGCGACTGGGCTCGCACCGAGACCTACGACATGACGACCGGCATCGCCAAGGAATACGGCGGCGCCTACGGCCTCGGCATCATCTACGCCAAGACCATGTTCGGCGCTTCCGAAAGCCACTGATCCCTCCCAAGGCCGCCTCCGTCCCGGCCGCGATCAGCGACCGGGACGGTTCTTCACCGGCAGGAAGGTGAGCCCCATGAAAATCTATCTCTTGTCCCTCGGCGCCGGGCTGCTTGTCGGCGCCATCTACGGCCTGATCAACGTGCGCTCCCCGGCTCCGCCCGTCGTCGCGCTTGTCGGCCTGCTCGGCATCCTGATCGGCGAACAGGCCGTTCCGCTCGCCAAACGCCTCTTCGAGGGCGAACAGATCAGCGTTTCGTGGTTCAGCAGCCGCTGCCTGCCGCATGTGTTCGGAGAACTGCCGACCGGATCCGATCCGGCCACGGACCAGCCGCCGAACCAGAGCGGCTGAGCCTAAACCGCCGCCTTCCTGTCCTTGCCCCTTTCGGAGACCTGCCGATGTCCGCCGACGTCATTCTGCACCACGGCCTCATCACGACGCTCGACCGCTCCAACCCGACAGCCACGGCCGTCGCCATCAAGGACGGCACCTTTCTCGCCGTCGGCGGCGACAAGGACATCATGGCGCTGGCCGGTCCCGACACAAAGGTAATCGACCTCAAGGGCAAACGCGTCCTGCCGGGGCTCTTCGACAACCACACCCACGTCGTCCGCGGCGGGCTCAACTACAACATGGAGCTTCGCTGGGACGGCGTGCGCTCGCTGGCCGACGCCATGGACATGCTGAAGCGCCAGGTCGCCGTGACGCCGGCGCCGCAATGGGTGCGCGTCGTCGGCGGCTTCACCGAGCACCAGTTCGCCGAGAGGCGTCTGCCGACGCTCGACGAGATCGACGCCGTCGCGCCCGACACGCCGGTCTTCCTGCTGCATCTTTATGACCGGGCGCTGCTCAACGGCGCGGCGCTCAGGGCCGTCGGCTACACCAAGGACACGCCGAACCCGCCGGGCGGCGAGATCGTGCACGATGCCAACGGCAACCCGAGCGGCCTGCTGCTGGCGCGGCCCAACGCCGGCATTCTCTACGCAACGCTGGCCAAAGGACCGAAGCTTCCCTTCGACTATCAGGTCAACTCGACCCGCCATTTCATGCGCGAGCTCAACCGGCTGGGCGTGACCGGTGTCATCGATGCGGGTGGCGGCTTCCAGAACTACCCGGACGACTATGCCGTGATCCAGAAGCTTGCCGACGACGGCCTGATGACCGTGCGGCTTGCCTACAACCTCTTCACGCAGAAGCCGAAAGAGGAAAAGGAGGACTTCCTGAAATGGACATCCTCCGTCAAATACAAGCAGGGGACCGACTATTTCCGCCACAACGGCGCCGGTGAGATGCTGGTCTTTTCCGCCGCCGATTTTGAGGATTTCCGCGAACCGCGCCCGGACATGGCGCCGGAGATGGAGGGCGAACTCGAGGAGGTCGTCCGCATCCTCGCCGAAAACAAATGGCCGTGGCGGCTGCACGCGACCTATGACGAGACGATCAGCCGCGCGCTCGACGTTTTCGAGACGGTCAACCAGGACATTCCGCTTTCCGGGCTGAACTGGTTCTTCGACCATGCCGAGACGATCTCGGACAGGTCGATCGACCGGATCGCAGCACTCGGCGGCGGCATCGCCGTCCAGCACCGCATGGCCTACCAGGGCGAATATTTCGTCGAGCGCTACGGCCGGGGCGCCGCCGAGGCGACACCGCCGATCGCCAAGATGCTGGAAAAAGGCGTCCACGTCTCCGCCGGCACCGACGCCACGCGCGTTGCCTCCTACAATCCCTGGGTCTCGCTGTCGTGGATGATCACCGGGCGCACGCTGGGCGGCCTTCAGATTTACCCGCGCGCCAATTGCCTCGACCGCGAGACGGCCCTGCGCATGTGGACCGAGAAGGTCGCCTGGTTCTCCAATGAGGAGGGCAAACGGGGCTGCATCGAAAAGGGCCACTTCGCCGACCTCATGGTCCCTGACAAGGATTTCTTCGCCTGCGCCGAAGATGAGATTTCCTTCCTCACCTCCGATCTCACCGTCGTCGGCGGCAAGGTGGTCTATGGCGCGGGAGACTTTGCCGACCTCGATGAAAGCAGCGTTCCGCCGGCGATGCCGGACTGGTCGCCGGTGCGGACCTTCGGCGGCTACGGTGCCTGGGGCGAGCCTGAGGGCGCCGGCCGTCATTCGCTTCGCCGCACCGCGATCACGTCCTGCGGATGCTCTTCTGCATGCGGCATGCATGGGCATGACCATGCGGGTGCCTGGTCCTCGACGCTGCCGATCTCCGACCTCAAGGGCTTTTTCGGCGCGCTTGGCTGCAGCTGCTGGGCGGTTTGAGAGATGGAAACGTCGCCGATCACCGATGCGAAAGATGGCGCACTCCGCCTGTTGGCCGCACGGGTGCTGACCGCGCCCTTTGCTGGCGAACTGGCTTTGCTGGCGCTTTGCGCCGCCTACATCCAGGGGCCCATCGTCAAGCTGGTGGATTTCAGCGGCGCCATCGCCGAGATGCAGCATTTCGGGCTGACGCCGGCACCCGTCTTCGCCGCAGTCGTCATCGCTTTCGAACTCGCCATGTCAGCCCTCGTCCTCACGGGATACTGGCGCTGGTTCGGCGCGCTGGCGCTTGCCGGCTTCACGCTCGCCGCAACATCGCTCGTCCTGCGATTCTGGGAACTGCCGCCCGGCCTGGAGCGATCGATGGCGATGAACGCCTTTTTCGAACACGTTGGGCTCGCCGGCGCCTTCGTGCTCGTCGCCGGGCAGGATCTGTCCCGACGGAATGCGCGGTCTGCCTCGGACGCAGGGCGATGACACCCGCCCCAATGCGTTCGCCGTCGTCATCCTTCGACGCTGCCCACATCGGCACCGGCGATCCGGACGGGGATCATTCAAAAGGCCGGACGAACCCACAAGATCGCCAAGATCCGCGATGCGAAAAGACAGAAGACGGTCGGACGGAGCATCCCCAACGACCGGCGGCCGGATCATCGGAGTTCACGGGCGTTCACGCCCGATCACGGTTTCGAGAGGGCGTCGATTGCGGTTGACAGCACGCCCCATCCGGAAATATCTATTGTGTGCAACTTAATTGCTATCAATTGAATTGCACACTCAATTCATACAAGGACATCAATCATGATGGGCACTGCCATCGAGACCGCCTCGATCACCCGCCGGACTGCCCTCCTCGGCAGTGCGACGCTCACAGCTTCCCTTGCCATCGGCCTGCCGACCGTCGCCGCGGTCGCCGCCACCAACATCGAAGGAGACAACACCATGTCAGGTGCATTCGTTACCACCAAGGACGGCGTCAACATCTTCTACAAGGACTGGGGCCCCAAGGATGCCCAGCCGATCGTGTTCCACCACGGATGGCCGTTGTCGTCCGACGACTGGGACGCCCAGATGCTCTACTTCGTGAACAAGGGCTTTCGCGTCATTGCTCATGATCGCCGCGGCCACGGCCGGTCGTCGCAGGTCTCCGACGGTCATGACATGGACCATTACGCGGCCGACGCGTCCGCCGTGTTCGAACACCTCGACCTGAAGAATTCCGTCCACATCGGTCACTCCACCGGTGGCGGTGAGGTCGCCCGCTACGTCGCCAAGTTCGGCGAACCGCAGGGCCGTGTCGCCAAGGCCGTGCTTGTCAGCGCCGTGCCGCCGATCATGGTCAAGACCGCGTCCAACCCCGGCGGCCTGCCGCTTGAGGTGTTCGACGGCTTCCGCACCGCGCTCGCCGCAAACCGTGCGCAGTTCTTCCTCGACGTGCCCACCGGGCCGTTCTACGGCTTCAACCGCGAGGGCGCTAAGGTCTATCCGGGCGTCATCCAGAACTGGTGGCGTCAGGGCATGATCGGCAGCGCCAAGGCCCACTACGACGGCATCAAGGCCTTCTCGGAAACCGACCAGACCGAGGACCTGAAGGCGATCTCCGTGCCGACGCTTGTCATGCACGGCAACGACGACCAGATCGTGCCGATCGACGACAGCGCCCTTCTCTCGGTCAAGCTCCTCAAGAACGGCACGCTCAAGGTCTACGAGGGTTTCCCGCACGGCATGCTGACCACCCATGCCGATGTGATCAACCCCGATCTGCTCGCCTTCATCCAGAGCTGACCCTTCCTGACCGCGTTCCGCCGGACGGAGCGCGACGATCGACCCGTGCGGAGCGGGGGCGTCTTCGCCCCCGCTCCCGCTCTCATTTCGGCGCACCATCCTGCGGCCTCACGGAACGGGGAACTTCGATGACCAGACCCTCTCTCGGCGTGCTTCTGAGCTTCAACGGCGGCTATGTCGACACCATGGGCTTTCTCGCCCTTGCCGGCCTCTTCACCGCCCATGTCACCGGCAACTTCGTGACGCTGGGTGCGGCCCTGGCCTTCGGAACCAGCGGCGTCATTGCCAAGCTGCTCGCCCTGCCCGTCTTCTGCATCGTGATCCTCCTGACGCGCATCCTCTCGCTGAAGCTGGGGCTGGAAGGCCAGAAGGCCATCACCACGCTTCTCGCGCTGAAGCTGGTGCTGTTCACCGTCGCCGCAATTGCCGCCTTCTTCCACGGTCCCGTGTCGAACGGCGACAGTCCGGCGGCCATTGCCATCGGCATGACGCTCGTGACCGCAATGGCGATCCAGAACGGCCTGCACCGGGCGCATCTCGCCAAACTGCCGCCGACGACGCTGATGACCGGCACGACGACGCAGATCATGATCGATCTTGCCGACCTTGCCGCCGGCACGGCCACCGATCACATCAGCGAGGTGAAGGGCCGGCTGAAGCGTTTCGCCGGTGCGCTCGTCAGCTTCGCGCTCGGATGCGCGGCGGGCGCCCTCGCCTATGTCGCCTCGCCGACCTGGTGCTTCGTCCTGCCGCCCCTTCTGATCGCGCTCGCCTTTGTCGCGCATACGGGAGAAGAGGCGAAGGTGGCGGCCTGACAGCGTCCGCAGACGCGGCGAAGACGCCCAGGGGAGTTGGACAAACCTCGGGCGACCTGCAGGCGCTGCCGACAAGACGACGCCGACGCGTCACTCCCAGTATTCACGCCGGATCACCGACGACGGTCTCGCCGACGTCACGGATCGAAAGGACCAGACTCATGGACAAAACCGTCAAAACCCGCAGAACCTTCGACCTCAAGACCCCGACCGGCCTCGGCGGCGATGCCACCAGAGACATCGGCGCGGCTGCCGCCGTGCTGCTTGCCGACATCTTCGCTCTCTACATGAAGACGAAGAATTTTCACTGGCACATGACCGGCTCCCATTTCCGCGACTACCATCTCCTGCTCGATGACCAGAGCGGCCAGATCCTCGCGATGACCGACCCTCTCGCGGAGCGGGCCCGCAAGCTCGGCGCGCCGACGCTGAGGTCGGTCGGCGACATTTCCCGCCGCCAGCGGATCAAGGACAATGACGCCGACTTCGTGCACCCGCACGAAATGCTCGCGGAACTGCGCGAGGACAACGCGGCGCTGGTCGCGAGCATGCGTTCGATGCATGATCTTTGCGACGAATATGGCGATGTCGCCACCGCGAGCCTGCTGGAGAACTGGATCGACGAGAGCGAGCAGCGCGTCTGGTTCCTGTTCGAAACGTTGCGGGATACGAACCAGTAAGCGACCGGCGCGGCCGCATCCCCGCGGCCGCCGCGTCTTCACGGATGGGAGGCACAAGCAGCATGGCGGCCATGGCCGATGATCCGACCGACCCCTGGCGGCGGGAAGCCCAGACCTTTCCGCGCCTTTCCGACGAAATGATCGAGCGCGCCCTTGCCTACGGGCGCGAGGAGACGTTCTCCGAGCCGGCCGTTCTCTTCGAACGCGGACAGCGCAATATCGATTTCTTTCTCGTCCTCGATGGCCATGTCGACATCGTCGCGGACGACTTTCGCACCGGGCGAACGAACGTCTACGCCTACGGGCAGGGCCAGTTCACCGGCGAGCAGAACCTCTTCAACCAGCGCAAGGTTCTTCTCGGCGGCATCGCCCGGCCGGGAGCGCGGCTGCTCAGGATCGCCAATGCGGACTTTCGCACCTTTCTCGTCGGCGAACCCGATATCGGCGAGATCATCATCCGCGCCTATATCCTGCGCCGGGTGGGCTTCATCCGCCACTCCAGGGGCGGTGTCCTGCTCGTCGGCCGGGGCGGAAATTCAGAGGTTCTTCGCCTGAGGCGGTTTCTGAGCCGGAACGTCTATCCCATCGAGATGGTGGACACCGACAGCGACGCCACCGCCGCCGATCTCCTGCGCGATCTCGGCATCACCGAGGACGACCTACCGATCGTCGTTGCGCCGGACCGCTCCATCCTGAAGAAGCCGGGCAACTGCCAGCTTGCCGATGCGCTCGGCATTTCGGAACCGCCGGAGCCCGGCGTCGTCTATGACGTGGCCGTTGCCGGGGCCGGGCCGGCCGGGCTCGCCGCCGCGGTCTATGCGGCCTCCGAAGGGCTAAAGACCATCGTTCTGGAACCGCTCGCGCCCGGCGGACAGGCCGGCACCTCGTCGAAGATCGAGAATTATCTCGGCTTTCCGACCGGCATCTCCGGCATGGCGCTGGCCGGCCGCGCGCATATCCAGGCGCAGAAGTTCGGTGCCCGGCTTTCCGTTTCCCGTTCCGTCACCGGCATCGACTGCTCGGTCTATCCCTATCGCCTCACGCTGGACGACGGCCAGTCCGTCCTTGCCCGATCCGTGGTGATTGCGACCGGTGCCCGCTATCGCCGTCTTTCCGCCGAGAATTACGACCGCTTCGAGGGCAACGGCGTTCATTATGCCGCGACAGCGATGGAGGCGCAGGTGTGTTCCGGCCAGGACATCGTCGTGGTCGGCGGCGGCAATTCGGCAGGACAGGCAGCCGTCTTTCTCTCGCGCAGCTGCCGTCACGTCCACATGCTGATCCGGCGCGGCATCGCCACGTCGATGTCGGACTATCTCGTCCAGCGCATCGAGCGGTCGTCGCAGATCACCGTCCATCACCCGTGCGAGATCGCCGCGCTGGACGGCGGAGACCGGCTCGAAAGCGTCACCTGGATGGATCGCGAAAACGGCGCAACCAGGCAGGTTCCGGTCGGAGGCCTCTTCGTGATGATCGGCGCCTCGCCCAACACGGAGTGGCTGGAGGGGTGCATCGATCTCGATCGCAACGGTTTCGTCCACACCGGCGCCCAATGCGTGAAAAGCCCGGCAACGACGCCCTATGCGACGTCCCGGTCTGGCATCTTCGCCGTCGGGGACGTGCGGGGCGGATCGGTCAAGCGCGTCGCCTCGGCCGTCGGCGAAGGCTCCGTCGTCGTCCAGGCGATCCACCAGTTCCTGCAGCAGGGGCTCTAGGCGCGATCCTCTGGGTGCTATCGAGCCCGCCTTCCGATTGCGGGCCGCTTGCACGACTTTGACGCCGCGCGTTCGAGCGACGTCGCCTCAGAAGCCGCCGCCGGTGCGGAAGCCGCCGCCGCCACTCGATGGCGGGCGTCTGGTGGGGCCTCGCGAGCCGCCGAAGACGCCGCCGCCCGGGCGTGTCGGAAGGTTGAAGGGATTGCCGCCCTGCCGGTAGCCGCTGCGCAGCGCATCGCGCAGTTCCCGCGACGACAGGACGCCGCCGATGATGCCGCCGAGGATATCGCCAATCAGCTTTTCGTTGCTGAAGCCGCCGCCCTGCCGCTCGTAGCGGCGGGTTTCCTCGCGGGAGCGCTGAAGTTCCGCCTTCTTGCGGGCCAGGGCGACGGTCGCCTGCCGCGCGTCTTCGGCCGACTTCTGCTGCTTAGCCAACTCGCCCTCGATGGCCTGGAGCCGGCGGACGATGCGTTCGTCCTCCTCGCTCGGCGTATCGAGCGCCTCGCGCAACAGAACGCGCAGATCCTCGCGCTGCATGGAATTGGCCAGATCGTTGAGGACGCCCGACTGTCCCCAGGGGCCGCTCTCGCCGAGAAGGGCGGTGCGCTCCTCCTCCAGCGCCGCACTCTCGCGCTCCAGATCGGCGACCCTGCGATCCGTCTCCTGCAGGGCGGCCTCGGCATCCTCATGGGCTTTTTCCAGCGCCACGATGCCGTTGTCTTCCAGAGCCTTGCGCTCCAGCGCCTCCAGCTTTGCGTCTTCTTCGGCGACCATCGCCTTCAGGCGCTCGGCGTGATCGCGCAGCCGCTTCGGGATTTCCGTCAGGCCGAAGTAATTCCGCCGGGCCGGCTCGTAGTTGACGACCCTGGCCACATAGCCGTCGCCAAGGCGCACAATCGGCCCGGCCCGGTAGGCCGAGGTGCCGTAGCCACGGCCCCACAGGTAGACGAAGAGCGGATCGGCGAGATAGGGCTTCGACTTCCCGTCGCGGTCGGCCTCGGACTGGGCCGCCTTCGTGTCGGCAGCCTCCGCACGGGCCTGGGCCCCGGAAAGATGCGCGGCTTGCGCCTGCCAGTCGACGTCGCCCGCCATCCGCTTCTCGGTCGCGTCAGTAAGAGCGGCAATGGCGTCGGCCGCATCCACGACCGCCTTGGCCTTTGCAGTCCGGTCCTCCTGCGCCTTCGCAAGGCCGGCCGACACGGTTTCGCGGTGCTTGGCCAGCGCCTCCAGCTTGGTCTTCTGTTCTTCAATCGCGGCAAGGGCCCGCTGCTCGGCATCGTCGAGCGTGCCGATGACATGGTTCTGCCGCAGCGCATCCATCCGGATGCGGGCGAGCTGGCGGAAGAGATCGGCCTGTTCGGCGCGCAGCCGGGCCATTTCTGCCGTCGCGGTCTCGATGATCCGGTCAAGCCGGTCCTCGTCGCTGCGCAGACCCTTGCTCGCCTGGTCAATGGAACTCAAGGCATCGAAAACGCTGATCATCGTTGCCCTACCATTGTGTGATCGCGCCGCCCGAAACAGCCATCCTGTAGACCGGCTGCAGGGCTCCGCGCGGCTTCGTGCCGACAATGTCGTTCTGGAGGATACCATCGTCCGTCTTGTCGCGGCGGACCGCCTCGTAAGTCGCCTCCGGCACGCGGACGCCCCACTTCGACACCGATGTTGTCTTGCCATCCTCCTCGCTGCGGATGGGCACGGAAAGGACCTTTCCGTCCGGCGTCACCGCCTCGACGATCAGGTAATAATTCCGCGCGCCGGTGTTGACGTCGGGAATGCGGTAGACGCCGCTCTGTTCATTCGGCCGCGAGACGATCCTGAGGTCGTAGACTTCGGCCATCTGGACGCGGACCTGCTGCAGGACCGACAGCGCCGCCTTTGCCGCTGCAGCATCCGAGCGGGAGAGCACGGCCTGCGCGTCGGTCTGAAGGCTCGTGATCCGCTGGCGCGCCTCGTCCGTCGTCGCCTCCGAAAGCGCGGCCTTGGCGGTCGAGGCGATCTCGTTCGGCAGCGTCTCGGTCAGTTCGATGCGAGCGGCCTCTGCCGCCTGCTGTGCCGACTGCCGCTGCCAGGAGGACCAGCCGACCCAGAGCGCCAGAACCACGACCAGCGCCGCCAGCAGCTTGCCGTAAAGGCTGCGTCGCACCCACATCCCCGCAAGAACGCGCGAGAAGCTGGAGGGCGTCGGCTCGTAGGTGAAGCGGCTCTCCTTGAGCGCCTTGATGCCCTCGTCGAGGATCGCGTCGGAGACTTCGAGGCCCTGACTTTCATAGAGGCGGCGCAGACGCTCTTTCAGGGTCTCGTCACGCCCGTCCTGCGCCAGCTCACGCTCGGCGACGTCTTCCTGATGGCGAAGCGTGTCGACCACGTCCATCGCGAGCATGAGCTCGTCGAGGGCCGGCCCGCCGGATGCGGCGGGAGAGGCATTTGTGGCGGCTGTGCTGTCGGCCATGGCGGACCCCGTCGTCGGGCCGTCAGCCCGCGATCACCAGTGCGTTGCCTTCCTCGGCGAGCTTGGCGATCCGCTTCTTGCCATCCTCAACAGCGTTGCGAATTTCCTCGCTGTTCCGGGTCGACTGCTCGCGCATCTCGGCGATGATCTCGACGGATCTGGTCTGGAAGTTGACGACGCTGTCGACCAGCTTCTTGACGGCATCGGCGCGAATGGTCGGGCCGTAGCCGGCCTTCAGCGCCTCTTCCTGAACCTTGCCGCCGATCTCGGCCAGCACTTCCAGCGACTTGGAAACGCCTTCCTTCATCTCGTTCAGCGTCTGGGTCGCCTCATGCAGGCCGAAGAGACCGGTGAAGGAGGCCTTGAGCGCCGTCAGCACCGACTCGTTGGTGGAGAAGAAGGACACCGCCTGCTGGTAGACCCGCTCCTTCGCATTCGTCGTCTGGACGAGGCGGGCCATCACCACCTCGGAGGTGTTGTAGCTGATGGTGAGGTTGTCGGCGAGGTCCTTGGCGACCTGATAGCGGCCTTCCTCGTTCTGGACCTGGCGCAGATGTTCGTCGCGCACGAGTTCCAGCTTGGCCCGCTCGGCAATGTTTCCGCCTTCCGGGAAGGCCGAAACGGCATCGGCGGCCATTTTCAGGCCGGCCTTGGCCGCCTCCAGCTTCGCCTCGGCGGCCTTGAGGATTTCCAGCGCCGCGACTTCGCCGTGCTTCAGCGCGCCGCGGAAATCGCGATAGGCCTCGAGAATGGTCTGCTCGCGCTCGATATTGGCCTTCGTGTCCCTGGAGACCTCCAGATAGGTGTCCTTGATCTCGTCGAAGCGGCCAGCGATGTCGCCGCGCGAAATCTTCATCCAGACATTGGTGGCGCGCTCGAACATGTCGATCTTGCCGTCCTCGATCTGGTCGACCATGGACTTGGCGTCGTCGCGGATCGAATCGAAGGCCTTGGAGATCGTCTCGTAGCGCTGGCCGATCGACATCTCGGCCACCTGGTTGCGCACGACCTCGTTGAAGATGCTCATCTGCTGCAGGGTGCGGGTGATGATGGCAATCTTTTCCGGTGCGATGTCGTCGATCTTTTCGAGCAGACCGACGATCGGCGATTCCTCGGACTTTTCCGGAACGAGACCGAGATCACGCAGCGTTCCCATGGCCTTGTCGAGATACTGCAGCGGCGTTTTGACGGCGACTTCACTCATCGGCTTGTTCCTTTCAAGCGGCCAGGGACGGCTCCGCAACCGGAACCGGAATATGCCCGTTAACCGAGACATAGCGGATGGCATCGGATGTAATCAAGCTGTGTTCCATTTGCGTGACAGTAATCGCCGTCGCCAAAGACAGGGGCCGGAGAAGCGACCGTCCGTCCGCGCCGAGAAAAACCGGGCGAGCGGAGATTGGCGACTGGAAAAACGGCTCGGGAATCCGAATTGATCGCAAGGTCGCGGCAAGAAAAGGAGCGGCGGAGTTCCTGGCCGGAGCCGGACGATCTTGCAACTGGTGCCGGCTACGCAGACTTCACGCCGCGTAGTCTATCGAACGGACCTCTTTCGCCGACGCTTCAAAGGCCGTTGATCGGCACCTTGAGATAGCGCTTGCCGTTGTCGTCGGCTGGCGGCAGATCGCCCGCGCGCATGTTGACCTGGATCGAAGGGATGATCAGGCGCGGCATCCCCAGCGTTGCATCGCGCCCGGTCCGCATGGCGACGAATTCGTCCTCGCTGATGCCGTCGCGAACATGGATATTGTGCGCGCGTTCTTCTGCAACCGTCGTTTCCCAGCGGATCTCGCGTCCGTTCGGGCCGTAGTCGTGGCACATGAAAAGGCGCGTTTCGGATGGCAGGGCCAGAACCTTGTGGATGGACCTAAAAAGTTCGCGCGCGTCGCCGCCGGGGAAATCGGCCCGCGCCGTGCCGCCGTCCGGCATGAACAGCGTGTCGCCGACGAAGGCCGCGTCGCCGATCACATGGGTCATGCAGGCCGGCGTATGGCCGGGCGTATGCATCGCGCGGCCGGTCATGTTGCCGATGGCATAAGTGTCGCCATCCTCGAACAACCGGTCGAACTGGCTGCCGTCACGGCGGAATTCCGTCCCCTCGTTGAAAACCTTGCCGAAGGTCTCCTGCACGACGGTGATCTTCGATCCGATTCCGATCTTGCCGCCGAGCTTTTGCTGCAGATAGGGCGCCGCCGAGAGATGATCGGCATGGACATGCGTCTCGATCAGCCACTCCAGTTTCAGGCCGGTTTCCTGGATGAACTCGATGATGCGGTCGGCCGAGACATAGGAGAGCCGGCCGGCCGCGTAGTCGATATCGAGGACGCTGTCGACGACGGCGCAGGCGGGCGACGTCGGATCGCGCACCACATAGCTGACGGTGTTCGTCGCCTCGTCGAAAAAGGCCGTCACCTCCGGCCTGATTGCCGAATCGCTCATCGTCGACCTCCTCGCGTGGACTTCGAATGGGACACTCCCGGCGCCGAGCCGGGTTACTTCCTGCGGCCGGTGTTGATGCCGAAGGGAAGATAGGCCGGGCAGACGCGGACGATACCGGTCAGAAGGAGCACGGCGCCGACAACCGCGAGCAGCCACTTCCAAGCACCAAGACCGGCGATCGGCGACATATGGGCCAGCGGCGGCAACAGGGCCACGGCGAGCAGGACAAGACCGGCAACGATGCGCAAGGTCCTGTCGAAGGAACCGACGTTCTGCATGGCAATCTCCTTAGGAGTGAAATGACCCTTTAAATTTTATATATTATAATGTACTAAACTTCAAGCCACTCAACTTCTCATACCTGTTATTTCCCGGTGCATTGGCCTTTGGCTTTCACCGTCAACGACCCGGCCGCAAAGGTCCCAATCGGTGACCAGACGCCCGGTCGCGCGCCCCTTCGAATGGAACAAGCGGAATGAACGAACGATCGCTGACTGTCTCGGAAAACGCAGTCGCCCCTTATGGCCAGACCATCGAGGTTTGCGGCCATACCCTTGCCGCGGACGAGCCGGAAAGCCGGGGCGGCCATGCGTCGGGACCCGATCCCTTCCAGTTGCTGATGGCCAGTCTCGGCGCCTGCACGTCGATGACGCTGCGCATGTACGCCGACCGCAAGGCGTGGCCCGTGCGCCAGATCTCGGTCACCGTGACGCACAGGATCCGCGTCGGCGCCGATGGTCAGCAGAGGGATGTCTTCGACCGGAAGGTCCGGATCGACGGCGACCTGACCGAGGAGCAGCGGGAGCATCTCGCCGGGATCGCCACCAAATGCCCGGTCGGGAAGACGCTCGAACGCGGCAGCGAGATCGTGACCTCGCTCGCGGTGCCGGACAGCCAGCCGTGATGCCGCTGACGCAGGCCCTGCTGGCCACGGGATCGGGCGGTCTCGTCGGGCTTGTCCTCGGCCTCATCGGCGGCGGTGGATCGGTGCTGGCGGTGCCGCTGCTCGTCTATGTTGTCGGCGTTTCCTCGCCTCATGTCGCGATCGGTACCAGCGCGGTCGCCGTCGCCGTCAGCGCCTTCTCCAATCTCCTCACCCATTGGCGCGAGGGTCATGTGAAATGGCGCTGCGCCGCCGTCTTCACGGCCACGGGCATCGTCGGCGCCTATCTCGGCTCGACGCTCGGAAAGGCCGTCGACGGCGGTCGGCTGCTCGCCCTTTTTGGCGCCCTGATGATCGCCATCGGCCTCCTGATGCTGAAGAAGCGCGGCGAGGAGGGCGATGCCAACGTGCGCCTGACAACGGAAACAGCACCGAAGCTGCTGCCGATGCTGGTCCTGATAGGGCTGACGGTCGGCGCCTTTTCCGGTTTCTTCGGCATCGGCGGCGGGTTCCTGATCGTTCCCGGCCTCATCCTCGCCACGCGCATGTCCCTGCCCTATGCGATCGGCACGTCCCTCGTCGCCGTCACGGCCTTCGGTGCGACGACGGCGACCAACTATGCCGCCTCCGGGCTCGTCGACTGGCCCCTCGTTGCGCTCTTCGTCGGCGGCGGTCTTTTCGGCGGCTTCGGCGGGGTCGCCCTCGGCAAGACGCTGTCGAACGGCAAGAAGACGCTCGGCACCGTCTTCGCCGCGATCGTCATCGTCGTGGGCGTCTATGTCGTCATCCGGGGCGTCGCCGGCTGACGGGCAGCCGGACCGCTCCGTCGACGTTCAGGCATTTCTCGCAGCCCAGAGAACTTCGCGCGCGATCTGGTCGAGCGGAACAACCCGGTCGATACCGCCGTGGGCAATGGCCTCCTTCGGCATGCCGAACACGACGCAACTTGCCTCATCCTGCGCGATGGTCAGGGCGCCCGCCTGCTTCATCTCCAGCATGCCGCGCGCCCCGTCGTCGCCCATTCCGGTCATGATCACGCCAATGGCATTGCCGCCGGCCGAACGGGCCGCCGAGCGAAAGAGGACATCGACCGACGGCCGGTGTCGGGAAACGAGCGGTCCGGTCTTGACCGAGACGTGGTAGCGCGCGCCCTGGCGCTCCAGAAGCATGTGCTGGTCGCCGGGGGCAATCAGGACATGGCCGCGCAGAACCGGATCGCCGTTTTCGGCCTCCTTGACCGAGACCTCGCACAGGCCGTCGAGGCGGCGGGCGAAGGCGGCGGTGAATTTCTCCGGCATGTGCTGAACGATGACGATGCCGGGCGCGTTGGCGGGAAGCGAGACCAGGAAGTCCTTCAGGGCTTCCGTGCCCCCGGTCGAGGCGCCGACACAGATGACGATTTCCGTCGTCTTGGCCATCGCCCGCCCCGAGGGGGCCGGCAGCACCGCGTCGGCGGTGAGCTTCTTGTCCCCGGCGAGCGGGGTGGCCGTGCCATGCTGCGGCCGCCCACCGCGCACGCGTGCCTGGGCGGCGGCCTTGACGACGTCGCAGATCCGCAAGCCGCTCTCGGCAAGATGGTCGGCAGCGGCGATCTTCGGCTTGACAATGACATCGACCGCACCGGCCTCCAGCGCCTGAAGCAGCGTCTCGGACCCCTCGACGGTCAGCGAGGAACACATCACCACCGGAATCGGCCGCTGCGCCATCAGCTTGCGCAGGAAGGTGATCCCGTCCATGCGCGGCATCTCGACGTCGAGCGTGATGACGTCGGGAATCTCTTCCTGGATACGCCGGGCCGCGACATAGGGATCGGAGGCAACGCCGATGACATGGATGTCTGGATCGGCCTCCAGAACGGAACTCAACGTCTGCCGGACGCTGGCGGAATCGTCGATGATCAGGACGCGGACGGGTTTGGGCATGGAGAGGACTCGCGGTGGTGCCGGATCACAGTTTCTGGAAGACCGTGTTGGAAATCGTCCGAAGCGGCAGATTGAAGCCGGAGATCGTCTCCGAGTGGCCGATGGCCAGATAGCCGCCAGGCACCAGACAATCGCAAAGCCGCGTAAGGACCTTGGACTGCGTCGGCTTGTCGAAATAGATCAGCACGTTGCGGCAGAAAATCACATGCATCGGCTCCGTGACCGGATAGGATTCGTCCATGAGGTTCATACGGGCGAAGCCGACGCGCGAGCGCAGCCGCGGATGGATGCGGACGCAGTCCATGTGGGTCTCCTTCGGCTGAAGCACATATTTGCGCTTCATTGCCGCCGGCACCGGACGGACCATTCCCGTTGGATAGATGCCCTTGAGCGCGGTTGCGAGGACGTCCGTGCTGAGGTCCGTGGCAAGCACCGAATAGCTGCCCAGACGACGCTCGCTCACCTCCTCTTCCAGAACCATTGCCATCGTGTAGGGCTCGGCGCCGGTGGAGCAGGCTGCGCTCCAGATTCTCAGATCGGTGACGCCCCTGTCGGCAAGATCGGGGACGATGGTGTCGCGCAGGACATTGAAATGGCCCGCCTCGCGGAAGAAGTCGGTCTTGTTGGTGGTCACGACGTCGATGAGGAAGATGGCCTCACGCTCGAGACCATCCTCGTCGAAGAGATACCGGCAATAGTCGGAAAAGGTCGGCAGTCCGGTTGCCCGGAGCCGGCGCCGCAGCCGCCCTTCAAGCATGGTCCGCTTGTTCGACGGCATCTTGATGCCGCTGTAGCTGTTGATGAAGCTGGCGAGGCGCTCGAATTCCCTGGCTCCGAGATGATCGAATTCGGAGGGCACATGGGCAGCCGCGGATGCTGACACGGTGTCGGAAGCTCCAGAGGATGTCGTCACCCGGGGTCAGGCGCGCTGCCTGGCCCCCGGGTTCGGAGGATGACGGGAAGGGTGACCCGCAACAATCGGAAGCGTCCTCGAACCGGTGAGGGCCACAGATCGCGGGCACGTCGGTCAGGCAGCCGTTGCGGTCCTTGCCCCGGCGCTGGCGAGCGTGGCGATCTCGCCTTCCGACAGAAGGCTGGCGAGGTCGATGATCACCACGAAGCCGTCATCGCGACGCACCACGCCTTCGATGTAGCTCGATTGCCAGCCGGCGCCGATGTCGGGCGCGGCCTCGATCTGGTCGCCCCGGAAGGCGGCAACCTCGAACACCCTGTCGGCGACGAGGCCGAGCTTCAGCGTGCGCTCGGCGAGCGGAATATCCATCACCAGCACGCGGGTATGCGGGGTCGGCACGGTCGCCGTCATGCCGAGCCGGAGGCGAAGGTCGATGACCGGCACCCCCTGCCCCCGCACGTCCCTCAGCCCCATCAGATAGGCGGGGCCGTTGGGAATGCGGAAGCTCTCCTCATGATCGAGGATCTCCCGGACAACCGTAACGGGGACGGCAAAGACTTCCTTGCCGAGGCTGAAGGTCACGAACTGGGCTTCAGATGAAGACGTCATGGTCAGGCGCTCGCTTTGAAGTCGGAGTCGTCCTCGTCGGGGCCGCCCATGGCGAGGTCGAGGGCGAAACCGCGGGCACGCTCCTGCTGATCGGCAACGGACGACTTGCGCTTCGAGGCCGGCATGGGAGCACGGCCGGCGGCCGGCCGGACGCTCTTGCCGCTCGTTGCGAACGCCTGCACCGGCTTGCTGTTGGCCGTCCTTGCCCGCTGCGATGCCGCCGCCGAGGTCTCGATCTTGAAGAAGGCGATCGAGGCCTGGAGTTCCTCGGCCTGGGCGGCGAGTTCCTCGGAGGTCGCCGACATCTCTTCCGAGGCGCCGGCGTTCTGCTGCGTCACCTTGTCGAGCTGCTGGATGGCCTCGTTGATCTGGGAGGCGCCGATATCCTGTTCACGGCAGGCCGCCGAGATTTCGGAGACCAGTTCGGCGGTCTTGCGGATATCCGGCACCAGGCGGTTCAGCATCTCGCCGGCTTCGGTGGCAACCTTGACCGTTTCGCCGGAGAGGCCCGAGATTTCGGCCGCAGCCGCCTGGGACCGCTCGGCGAGCTTGCGCACTTCCGAGGCCACCACCGCGAAGCCCTTGCCGTGCTCGCCGGCGCGGGCCGCCTCGACGGCCGCGTTGAGGGCAAGAAGGTCGGTCTGGCGGGCGATTTCCTGGACGATGGAAATCTTCTCGGCAATCGTGCGCATCGCGCCGACGGCCTTGTCGACGGCCTGGCCGGAGATTTCCGCATCCTTGGACGACTGGCGAGCGATCTTCTCGGTCTGGGCCGCGTTATCGGCGTTCTGCTTGATGTTGGAGGCCATCTCCTCCATTGAGGCCGAGGCTTCCTCGGCGGACGAGGCCTGCTCGGTGGCGCCCTGCGAAAGCTGTTCGGAACCGGCGGACACCTGCTGGCTGCCGGCCGAGACGTTGTCCGCGGCGGCGAGCGCATCGGAGACCACGGCGCGCAGACGCTCGACCATGGCCAGAAGCGCGAGGCCCAGCGTGTCCTTGTCGGACAGCGGCTTCGGTGTCACGGTCAGGTCGCCATTGGCGATCTGGTCGGCAATCTGGGCCGTCTTGCCAAGGTTATCGACCATCTCGGTGAGATTGCGGCCGACCTCGCTGCTCAAGGCGCCATAGTCGCGATCGAGCTTCTTGCTGAGGTCGCCGACCGACACCGATTTCAGCACGTCCGAAATGTCACGGAATGCCGCTTCCACAGCCTGTGCGGCACCCTGCATCTGACCGATCTCGTCCTTGCGGCCGGTCTCAAGCGGCAAGGCCAGCTTGGCCAGTGCGCCGTTCACTTCGCCGATCGGCCTGGCGATCGTCCGCGTCATCAGGAAGGTGGCGCCAATCGAGATGACGATGCTGATGGCCAGTCCGGCGATGATCGCTTCCGTCACCGTCTCAAGCGCACTCGCCTGCGCGTCCTGACGCGTCTTCAGAAGGCCCGCTTCGGTTTCGATGATGTCCGCGACCTGCTTGCGCAATCCGTCCATCGACTCCTTGCCGGCGCCGGAGATCTCGATCTGGCGCGCCGTCTGCTGCATTTCCGGCCGCGCCATCATGGCAATCGCACGCTCGGCGATCGTGTTGTGCCACTTTTCGGCCAGCTGGCGAACCTCGTCGAGGCGCTGCTGCTGCAGCGGATTGTCGGACGTCAGGGTCTTGATCTCGTTCCAGGACTTCTGGAAGCCTTCCCAGCCAGCCCGGTAGGGCTCGAGAAATTTGTCATCACCGGAAAGAAGAAAGCCGCGATAGCCCGTTTCCTGATTGACCATGCTGGAAACGATCTCATTGGCGGCGCCGATCACCTTCATCGTGTGATCGTTCCAGAATGTCGTCTGCTTGACCTCGTTGGACTTCATCAGCACGAGGCTATTGATGGCCAGCGCGGTAAGGATGATGAGGCCCATCACGAGAATGAGCTTCTTCGGAATCGAGAGGTTGTTCAACATGCTCAAAAGCCCCTGATGGACGTCGGAACCAACCGATGGCGGCCATCTAATGCGTTGGGATTGGAATTCGGATCGCGGGACGGCGACTTCCTGTTGACCGGTCTCTCACGCGCTATCGCATTCGAGGCCAGGCAATCAGCGGCCGCATAATCTGGAAGCCGGGCGGCTGTCCGATGGACCCCGCCCGGCTCTGATCATGACATCAGGCACTCTGTCTGAAGTCGGCGTCGTCGGCGTCGGGGCCGCCCATGGACATGTCCAGGGCGAAGCCCTTGGCGCGTGCCTGCTGGGACGCCACGCTGTGGTCGACCGTCTGCGCCTTCCTGGCCGCCGGCTTGGCGGCCGGCTTTGCCTTCGGTGCAACGACCGATTTGGACTGGACGGGCTGGCGAACGGCGCGCTTGCCGGAGCCTGCAGTATCCACCTTGAAGAAGGCGATCGAGGCCTGGAGTTCCTCGGCCTGGGCGGCGAGTTCCTCGGAGGTCGCCGACATCTCTTCCGAGGCGCCAGCGTTCTGCTGCGTCACCTTGTCGAGCTGCTGGATCGCCTCGTTGATCTGGGAGGCGCCGATATCCTGCTCGCGGCAGGCCGCCGAGATTTCGGAGACCAGTTCGGCCGTCTTGCGGATATCCGGCACCAGGCGGTTCAGCATCTCGCCGGCTTCCTGGGCCGACTTCACCGTGCCGCCCGACATCGCGCTGATCTCGGTCGCCGCCGCCTGGGAGCGCTCGGCGAGCTTGCGCACTTCCGAGGCGACCACCGCGAAGCCCTTGCCATGCTCGCCGGCGCGGGCCGCCTCGACGGCCGCGTTGAGGGCGAGAAGGTCGGTCTGGCGGGCGATTTCCTGCACGATGCCGATCTTCTCGGCGATGGTGCGCATCGCCTCGACCGCTTGGGCGACCGCCTCGCCGCTTGCCTCGGCGTCCTTGGCCGACTGGCGGGCGATCTTCTCGGTCTGGGCCGCGTTGTCGGCGTTCTGCTTGATGTTGGAGGCCATTTCCTCCATCGAGGCAGAGGCTTCCTCGGCGGACGAGGCCTGTTCGGTGGCGCCCTGGGCGATCTGCTCGGAGGCCGCCGAAAGTTGCTGGCTGCCGGCCGACACGTTGTCGGAGGCGGCGATGGCGTCGCCGACGATGCCGCGCAGGCGCTCGATCATCGTGTTGACGTGGCCAAGCAGTTCGCCGATCTCGTCGCGGGAGCGGACCTCGGCCATCGAGGTGAGATCGCCGTCGGAGACCTTCTGCACGGCGCCGACCGCGGACTTCAGACCCTTGCTGATCGTCATCGCGATCCAGAAGGCGGCAATAATGGCAATCACAAGGGCTACGGCCGTGATCGCCAGGCTGACGGTCCGGGCTTCCTGATACTGGGCCTCGGCGGCAGCATTGGCTTCCTTCAGACGGTCTTTTTCAAGCTCGATCACTTCAGCCAGCAGCCCGTCGATCTGCGTCGCCAGTTCGCGGGCCCGTCCGGACGAGACGGTTTTGGCGCCCATGGTGTCGCCGGCAAGCATCAGTTCGCGGATGCGATCGTCTTCCTTGACGAACTCCGAATAGGCCGCGTCGAGCTTGCCCCAGAAGACCTTGCCCTGCTCGGTCGCGACCGCCATCACGGCCTGGAACTGATCGTTGAAGTCCTTGCGCGCCGCGTCCGACTGCTCGATGTAGCTGCGCATATCGCTCATGCTGGTGGCCGCCAGCAAGTTCTTCTGCTGCCGGATCTGCTGGAGATCGGCAATGTTCATGCCCTGCGCGAGTTCCATGCGATAGGCAGGGCCATTGAGCACTTCGCTGAGGGTCGTATTGAGGCTGCCGAGATTGAGGATGCCATATCCGGCAAGTCCCATCAGCATCAGAATCAGAAAGCCGAATGTCGTGGCGAGTTTCAGCTTGATGGTGGCACGCATGACAGATTTTCTCCTTCCTGGAGATATCTCAGTTCATCTCTGCGGCAGAGAAGCGAGACCCGGCGGTCGCGAAGAGCGCCTTCAGATTGGGGATGATGATGAAATCGGCGCCGCGCTTGACGACGCAGTCGATGTAGTCGGGTGGCCAGCGCATTCCCAGGCTCGGCGGAGGCTCGCTCGCCTCCCGGGTCAGGGTCGTGGTCTCGTTGACCTTGTCGGTGCGAAGGCCGATCAGCGTCGGTTCGCCGTCGAGGTGAAGCTCGATGACCACGATGCGGCTGTCGATCGTCGACGCCACCGCCTCCATCCCGAACGCCAGGCGGAGATCGGCCAGCGGAATCACCTTGCCGCGAAAGTTGATGACGCTCGCGACGAAGGGTTTTGCGCCCGGCACCGGGGTTTCGGGCAGAAGATCGAGGATTTCCTGGACGTTGACGGCCTCAAGGGCAAAGGTTTCGCCTCCGAGATCGAATGTGAGAGCCTCGATCTCATCGGCATAATCCCAATGATCGCCGGTCGTTCCGATTGCGAGCGCGCTCATCCTGCCTTGCGCAATTGCGCCTCCTGCTGCTGCCCCGCGGCCACGAGGTGGCCGACGTCCAGAATGAGGGCAACGCTGCCGTCGCCCAGGATGGTGGCCCCGGAGAAGGTGGCCACGTCGTTGTGAAGCTTGGACATCGACTTGATGACCGTCTGGTGGTCGCCGATGATCTGATCGACGACGAGCCCGACCCGTTCGGAGCCGGTGGAGACCACGACGATCTTCTGGAACGTGTCCGGTTCGGTGCCGGTGCGGAAGAGTTCGCGCAGCCGGATGAAGGGAACGAGGGTGTTGCGCAGCGAGATGAAGCTGCGCCCCTGCGAGCGGACATCGTCCTCCGACGAGAGCTCGAGACATTCCTCCACCGCCGAGAGCGGAATGACGTAGCGGCCCGTCCCGACACGGACCAGCAGTCCGTCGATGATCGCCAGCGTCAGCGGAATGCGGAGGGAAATGTTCGATCCCTCGCCGGGCGTGCTCTTGACGTCGATGGCACCGCGCAGCGCCTCGACCGTCTTCTTGACCACATCCATGCCGACGCCGCGGCCGGAAAGGCTCGTGATCGTGGCCGCGGTGGAAAAGCCGGGCGCGAAAATGAGTTGCAGAAGCTCCTGATCGGACAGCGCCTGCCCGGGGGCGACGAGGCCGGAAGATTCGGCCTTTGCACGCACCCGTTCGCGATCGATGCCGCGGCCGTCGTCGGTGATCGAGATGATGACCTCACCGCCGGCCTGGCGGGCGGAAAGGGTAATCCGTCCCGACTCCGTCTTGCCGACCGCAAGACGGTCGGCCGGCTGCTCCAGCCCATGGTCGATGGAGTTTCGCACCAGATGGATCAGGGGATCGGCCAGCCGCTCGATGACGGTCTTGTCAACCTCGGTGGTCTCGCCCTCGGTGATCAGTTCGATCTGCTTGCCGGTCTCGCGGCTGAGGTCGTGGATCAGCCGGCGGAACCGGCCGAAGAGCGTTGCCACCGGCACCATGCGCAGCACCATCATGGTGTCGCGCAACTCGCTGGCGAGCCGTTCAACCTCCTCGCTGACCGAGCGCAGATGAACGTCGATGCTGCTGCTGGCGATCTGGGACAGACGCGACTGGGCGATCACCAGTTCTCCGACCCGGTCCATCAGTTCGTCGAGCCGTTCCGCCGGCACGCGCACGCTTTCGCTGACACGCTTCTGGGGCAGTTCGCGGACGGTGCCACGGGACTCGGCTGCGGACGCCTCGGCTGGCTGCGCGGGCGCTGCGGCCTTGGCCGGGGCGCGGGCCGCCGGCTCCTCGTCCGCCGCATCGGCCGATGCCGCCGACTGGCTGACCGTTTCGTTCGAAGCGGGTGCCTCGGCGACGCCGGCCTCTTCGGACTTTCCGGCCTCGTCCTCGCGTTCGATGGTCAGCGCCATGTCGTCCATGACGAAGATGAAGACATCCTCGATGTCGGCACGCGGCTTCGTGGTGCGAAGACGAACGGTCCACGACAGATGCAACTCCGTCGGGACCAGCCGGTCGAGCGGCGGCACGCGGCTTGCGTCGGCCTTGATCTCGCAGGGACCGAGATCCCGCAGTTCGTCAAGGAGCGCGAGCGGATTGGTGCCGTTCGCCATTGCATTGTCGGGCAGTGTCAGCCGGATGAGCCATGCGACGGGCTCGTCCGCCTCGCCGGCCTCGACCTCGGCACGTTCCGTTACGGATTCCTCGGGCACCGTTTCGGTTGCCGCGCCGGCATCGCCGCCGCTTTCGACAGCGCGTTGCAGCTGCTCCAGCAATTGGCGGCCGACGGCTTCGTCGCTGCCGTCGGGATTTTCGACCAGCGTGCGCATGTGGTCGCGGGCGGCGAGAACCGCGGTCACGAGTTCAGGCGTCGCCGGCGAAATGCCCTTGCGAACGCGGTCGAAGGCCGTTTCGCAATGATGGGTGAAGGAGGCAAGGGCGTCGAAGCCGAACATCGACCCCGATCCCTTGAGGGTGTGGAGCCCGCGGAAAACCGCGTCGATCAGCGAGGCATCGTCGAGACGATGCTCCAGATCCAGAAGCCCCTGCTCGATCTGCTCCAGAAGCTCGGCGGCCTCGGTGCGGAAGACGTCGATCGGGTCGAGAGAATTCATCGTCCCAAGACCTTCCTGACGAGCTTGACGAGCTGGTCGGGTTCGAAGGGCTTGGTCAGCCAGCCGGTCGCGCCGGCCGCCTTGGCCCGCCCCTTCATGCCGGCATCGGATTCGGTCGTCAGGAACAGGATCGGCACGCCGACCTGCCCCGGTGTGCGCCGGAGCGCCTCGATCATCTCGATGCCGTTCATGTTCGGCATGTTGAGATCGGTCACGATCATGTCGAACCGTCCGCTGGTGGCCTTGGCAAGGCCATCCTTGCCATCAACGGCCTCGGTGACCGTGTAGCCCGCGCTCGAAAGCGCCATTCGCGTGGTCATGCGGACCGAACTGGAATCGTCGACTGTGAGAATGCTCGCGCCCACTGCTCTTACTCCTGGTGCAGCCAAAACTTCGCGTCCTGAGGACGCATGTCGGTGAGAAAGCCGCCGCGCTCGAGCACGGCATGAAGCGGGCCGTCGGCGGCCTTCGACAGCGAGAGAGACCCGCCCGCCATTTCCGCCTTGAGGCGCGCCGCCTCCACGAGCTGGACGAAGCTGACGTCCGGCATCGCGGCATCGGGCAGGACAAGGACGAAGTCCCCACTCTCGGCCATGGCATCGAGCATAGCAGCATGAACCTCTGCAATTCCGCGAATGGACAGATCGCGCGGAAGATCAATAGATCTTCTATTCTTCTCATCTTGCCGCATTTTCATTCCTCAATACCATCTAATGTTGATGATAATTCACAACAATACTTAAAATATCTATAATGGTATTATGTATTTCAGTCTTTTCTTCCCAAATATCTACTTCCAACCGCATCAGTCGGATGCTGCCGTTACGCTGCCTCCAGGCGCGGTCGCGAGCCGGGTCCGCTGGCCTTGCGTCGCCGGCTAGAACAGCGCGTCCTCGAACAGATCCTCGTCGTCGGCGATCGCTGCCCCTTCCGCGGCGGGCGCGGGCGCGGCCGAATGAACGGGGATGAACTTCTGATGAACGTCGCGCTCCGCGGCCATGGTGTAGAGAGCGAAAAGCTGATCGGAGAAGGCCTCCAGACGCTCGTCCGCCAGCGCGGCGGCCTTGTCGGCCATGCCCCCTTGCGACGCCAGCAGCGACGTGCATTCCGTGAGGGTCTGACCGAGGCCCTTCTGGAAATCGATCCCGCCAGCGATCTCGCCGATCGTCGAAGCCGCCGCGCCGCCCTGACGCGTCAGATCGGCCAGGAGGGCATCCATCCTGCCGTTCACCTCGCGCAGAAGCCCCATCACGTCGTCCAGCCGGCCTGTGAGCGCGCCCTGTTCCTCGCCTTCGGCCATTCGCAGGTCGGACGTCGCCGTTTCCAGGCTGGAAATTTGCCCAAGGACATCATCGACGTGGCCGCCCAGCTTCTCCGCGACAAGGCCCATCTCGGTCGCGATGACGCCGACGGACCGCCCCTTCGGCCCGAGACGGTAGCTGCGCAGGTAGGCATTGATGGCCAGGCATCGGATGTCGTCGCGCACGTTACGCAGATTGCCGATCGAGCCGATGTTGCTCAGCAGGTCGGAAACGGTCTCGATCGTCTCGAGGCAGGCTTCCCGTGCGCGGGCGCGGGAGTCCTCGATGTCACGCACGAAGTGCCGCGCGACGCGAACCGCCGCCTCCGCCTCGGCGATGCCGTCGGTGCCGGTGGAGGGTCCGCCCGCCATGCCGTGCAAGGCCAGGATCGACTGAGCCTCCCCGGCGAAGCCGTGGATGATCCCGACGATGTCCCTGGTCTGGCACTGAAAGTCATCGGTCAGGGCCTCGACCTGGGCATGCAGCAATTGCAGGGCCAGCGTTTCGAATGCATCGGGCCTGGCGCCGGGTCGGCGCCGCGCCATCTGCCGCACCAGATCGACACCGGCTTCGACATGCTCGATCCGCTGCCGGGTGACATCACCAATCTGCAGCGCGGACAGAACCTTGGCGACCCGCGTCCGCACGCCTTCGGCCAACCGGCAGACGGTGGCTGCCACGTCATCGAGTTCATCCCGCCGCGCGGCGATGGCCTCGGCCGCCGATGTCAGCGCTTCCGCGACATCCGGAATCTTGTTGCCATAGGCCGCCGTGACCTTGCCGCCATTGGCGCAGGCCTCGGCGAGCCGTCCGTTGAACCCGCTCACCTTTTCGGAGAAGCGGGCCACCTGATGTGCCGCATCTCCGACATAGGACGAGATGTCGTCGGCAAAACTGGTGAGCTCATCCATCCCGGCGCCGGTGATCCGCGTCGCCATCGCGCATGTCTTCAGATAGCCGAGCGCCTTGTTCATCTGCTGGATCAGCGGTTCGCTTGCCTGACCTTCTTTCAGAACGCGGGCCAGCGTTTCCTGGCGCATGCGCTCCGTCTCGGCCAGTGCGCTCAGTTCCTGCACGGTCTGCCGCAATCCCTCGGGCGTCCGTGCAATCGCGCCCGCTTCCAGCGCCCCGGTGATTTCGCCGATGGTGCGGATCAGTGTGTCCACGATGTCATGCGTGGACATGAGCGCGGTGCCGCCGTCGATGAAGCGCTCCTCGATTCCGGCGCGGGCGTGCTGAAGGCGGTTCGCAATCTCGTCGAGATCCGAAAACGCCGAAGTCGCGACAGCACTCAATTCCGCTCTCCCTGATCCATGAATGCAGGCGACCAACGCCCTGTCTGCCGCCGTTCACCGACGATGCGGAGGGTCCTCGCGCCGTGCACCCAGCCGCCCTCGACCACCGAAGGCTCGCTCCTGTCGTCAGCGGCCTCTTTCCCATGCATGATGGCGACGATTTCCGGCCACCTCTGGCGGAACACCGCAACGCAGTCCGGGTCGAACTGGGTGCCGCTGCAGGCGATGATTTCCGCATAGGCCTTCGGAAGGGACCAGGCCGCCTTGTAGGGCCGCTCCGAACAGAGCGCGTCGAAGACGTCGGCCACCGCGACGATCCGCGCCACGAGCGGAATGTCCTGCCCCTTGAGCCCCGCCGGGTAGCCAGTGCCGTCCCATCGCTCGTGATGACCGCCCGCGATGGCAGCCGCGATCCGAAGCAACTCGGAGGTTCCGTCTTCCAGAAGCCGAACGCCGATTTCGACATGCTGGCGCATATGCGCCATTTCTTCAGGCGTCAGGCGACCGGGCTTGCAGAGAACCTTGTCCGAGATCCCGATCTTGCCGACATCGTGCAGAGGGGTCGCCAGATAGATCATCCGGCAGTGCGCTTCGTCGTACCCAAGCCCGGCGGCCAGAAGGCTGGCAATCGAGGCCACGCGAGACACATGCTGTCCGGTGCCGCCGTCGCGGGTCTCGATGGCCCGCGCCAGGCGCCAGATGATCTCTTCCTCCCGGGCAACGATCTCGGCCGTCGCCAGCTCGACCGCCTGCTCCAGATGCAGCGCATGGCTGGCAAGTTCGAGTTGAGCGCGCCGCAGCGAGGCAAAATTGGAGACCCGGGCCTGCAGTTCCACCGGGTCGAAAGGCTTGTTGAGGAAGTCGTTGACGCCCGCCTTGATCGCCTCGAGCCGGATGTCGCTGCTCGTCGACGATGTGATCATGACGATCGGAACCGTTTCATGACCGGGCAACTCGCGCAGCCGCCTGGTCAAGCCGATCCCGTCCAGTTCCGGCATCGCGTAATCCAGCAGCACGATATCGCAGGGTGTCCGGCTGCAGAGAGCATAGGCGTCGATCGGGCTGACACAACTTTCGATCGTCATGCCCGGCAGTTCGCCCAATACGCTCAACGTCGCAGCCAGTGCCGCCTTGCTGTCGTCGACAACAAGAACACGTAACGGTTGACCGCCACCAGCCGTGCCTTGGGAAACAAACGCCGACATGTCATCAAACTCCACACCGACAACTTCGTCACGTATAAATACGTATCGGCCGTAGACGTTATACGTGCAGCGAGCCGTAGATTTCAGCATGAAGCTGAAGGTCGGCGCCTTAAGATGACCTTAATTTTGACGCTAACAGATTCTTTTTTCGACATATTCTCAGCGAGCACGCCGCAGATCGACTCACAACCCACCAATCAAAACATTGCTTCATCTTGCAAGAACCAAAGTTCCCAACGTGGCTACTTCCGTTCGACTCAATTCAATTCGATACTTTTTCCTTAACGGCGAATCTTCGCGTTTCAAACTTGAAATATATAATCAATAACAAACTGCTCTAACCGGTGGTTGCTCTCCCGTCCCCATCTGCGAAGAACAAGGATTCCGACCTGCAACCGAAGATTTTCATGGGAACCTTACAAGTATCGGCGTCGGTGTCCTTGTCCCGCGCAATTTTCGTGATTGTTTCCACTCGGACGCTCTCGTGACGCATCGATGCCCCGCCACGGCCAATATTGCAGGGCGGATGATCGTGAGACGAGGATGCAAAGTCAGGACGACCGGCTTGTTTGGGGTGTCATGACGAAGCGGCCGAATATTGATTCGACGCTGGACACTGATTCGACGGCAAACCGGAAGCCGACGAACCATCTTCGTCAATTTTCTTGCGGCACGCCCCGCCTAGCCGGCGAACGAGACGACCGGCTCGGCACCGAAGCCGACCGGCGGCATCCTTGTGTCCGACTGCCGGGGCCAGCGGATGATATCCGCGATCTTGGCCGCCTGAACGGGGCGCGAGACCAGATAGCCCTGAATGTCATGGCACCCGGCTTCCCGCAGGAACTCCGCCTGAGCGATCGTTTCCACGCCTTCCGCGATGACCTTGAGATTGAGTTTCTGCGCCATCGAGATGACGGCGGAGGTGATCGCTGCGTCGCTCTCGTCATTCGGCAGCTCGGCAATGAAGGATCGGTCGATCTTCAGCCTGGACACCGGGAAGCTCTTCAGTGCGCTGAGGCTGGAATAGCCCGTGCCGAAGTCGTCGATCGCGATCGTCACGCCGAGATCGGCCAGTTCACGCATGGTCTCCACCGCACGGGTCAAGTCCTGCATGATCATGCTTTCGGTGATCTCGATCTCGAGACGCCGGGGATCAAGTCCGCAGCCCAACAGGATGCTGCGGACGACATTCACGAAATAGGGCTCGCGGAACTGGCGGGCCGAGACGTTGACCGAGACGGCCATGGCAGGCAGCCCTTCGTCCTGCCAGGCGCGATTTTGCCGGCAGGCTTCTTCGATCACCCACTTCCCGATCTCGTTGATCAGTCCCGTTTCCTCGGCCAGCGGAATGAAGAGCCCCGGCGGCAACAGCCCCTTCTTGGGGTGCTGCCAGCGCACGAGAGCCTCGACCGCGAAGATCCGGCCCGATCGCAGATCGGCCTGGGGCTGGAAGAAGAGCCGCAGTTCATTGCGCTCGACCGCCAATCGCAGATCTTCCTGCATCGAAAGGCGATCCCCGGTCCTGACGGCCATCGAGGCGGAAAACCGCTGGCAATTGTCGCGGCCGAAATTCTTTGCCCGGTAGAGCGCCGTGTCGGCATGGGAAAGGAGCGTTTCGGAATTGTTCGCATCGGTCGGAAATGCCGCCGCGCCAATGCTGCAGGTCACGGAAAAGTCCGCGCCTCCAGCAGAAACGGGCTGACGGAGGGCCACATGAATCGACTGCAGCGTCTTCCAGGCATCGGCGCACTCCGGATCGCGATCCTCCAGAATGACCAGAAACTCGTCTCCCCCCATGCGAAAGACCGCGCCATGGGGCGCCAGGGCATCGCTCAGACGCCTTGCGACAGCCCGAAGAGCCTCGTCGCCAGCGCCATGGCCAAGACTGTCGTTGACCGTCTTGAAATGGTCCACGTCGACATAGGCCGCCAGCACGCCCCCGCCCGAAACCCGGGCCTTCTCGACGGCGGTTTCGATCCGCTCCTTCAATCCCGCCCGATTGGGCAGACCGGTGAGCGAGTCGTGCAACGCGATGAAATGGATGCGCTCCTCGGTGTATTTCTTGCCAAGCGCGATGCCGGCGAGATGCGAGGCGATGTCCATCAGTTCCAGCGCCCACGCGTCCGGCAGCCCCGCGCGGTCCGAATAAAGCGCGAATGTGCCGAGCACCTCACCCTCGGGGGAAAGTACCGGCGTCGACCAGCAGGAGCGGAAGCCGAAAGGTTCCGCGAGCTCGCGATAGTCTTTCCAGAGCGGGTCGACGCGTATGTCATCGACGAGAACGCGCTCGCCGCTCCAGGCGGCCGTTCCGCAGGAGCCGACGCCCGGGCCGATCTCGGCGCCGTCGATCAGCGCGCTCCAGGCCTCCGGGAGGCGGATGGAAACACCGCGACGCAGCCGCTTGCCGGTCTTGTCGAGAAACAACAGCGACGCCATGACGTTGGGCAACTGGTCCTCAATCAGCCTTACAAGCTTCTCCAGGATCCGGTCGACCGGCTCGCCGAGGGCAATCATCTCCAGGAGGCCCGCCTGGCCTTGCTGCAGTTCCTCGGCCCGCTTGCGCTCCGTGATATTTCGGCAAATGCCAACGAGGCCTATGACATCGCCGGACGGGGCATGCAGGGGAATCTTGGTCGTCAGCAGCCAGTTCGTCCGACCATTGTCATCGACAAAGCTCTCCTCGAAATTGAACTTCGGCAGGCCAGCCTCCATGATGGCCTGCTCCTGCTCGTAGTAGCCTTTGGCGACCGACGGCTCATGGAAGTCGAAGTCCGTCTTTCCGAGGATTTCATCGACAGACTTGAACGGCGTTCCGCCCAAAAGAGAGGGGTTGGCGGCCAGGAAACGGCTCTGCCGGTCCTTGACGAAGAGATAGTCCGGGGAGGCCTCGAAAATCTCCTTCATCCAGACATCGGAGGAGATCTCGTTGAGATTGTGCGTGCCAACCAAGACCCCTTCACCCTGAACGGATCTCAAGGCAGCGACCAAACGATCGACGTCTTCATCCCTCGCGCTGTTCTGTTCCTTCAGCGGACGATTGCCCGACTTGCCAATCCCCAACACGCTTGCCCTCGCCATCTCAGGCCTCTTGGAAAGTATTTCCGACACGGCGGAATTGTATCGAGGATAACGCAACTGCCGTTAATCAATCATTCCGATCAACATGCCGTTTGCGAGTAATTTTTCGCTAGAGACCAGAGATCTCCTTAAAGATCGAACATAAAATCCCCAACACACCAAGATCTCATTTACCATTAACTCCCCGTCGGGCAGCAAGACCCGGCCCGTTTCTGCTCTGACCGCCGGCGTTGCATACGCACCCCATGCAATCAAGCAAAAGATGCAAGTCTTTGTAGAAAATACGAAATCATCCGGCCAGCCGGCCCCTGCCAGGAGCAAGTCAGCCGTTGCGGCCAACCGCCCGAGGATCGATGCGGATACGCTCAGGGCACGTCCCGAATTCCGCATCCCGGGATTTCGTGAGCCGAGAGAGACATGCCGGGATTTCGCCAGGCCCGATTTGCCTGCGCCCGGCAAGCCCTTGTTGCCCGTATAATTTCTTCCTCCCCGAGTGGTTCTACGGTTCTCCCGACAGGTCTTCCGCGTTAGGCTGACTTTGGCGCTGCGGTTCCGATTTGAGGAGATGGGATCCGGGCGGCGATCCAGCCAAGTCGACACGGGCAAGAGGGAAGGGTCATCGGACATGGCAACCGATCTTGATATTCCCACGGTTGTCGCCGCGGCCGTCCGTGCCGTCAACGCCGACCGCACGCGGCTGATGGATGTGGTCCAGTCCGTCCAGAAGACGCTCGGCCATGTGCCTAAGGAGGCGGTCAAGGCAATCGCCGCCGGGCTCGGCATCCACCGCGTCGACGTCGAGGACATGATGTCCTTCTACAGCTTCCTCAACCGGGAGCCGAAGGGCCGTTTTCACATCCGCCTGTCGCGGACCCCAATCTCGATGATCAAGGACGCGCAGGCAGTCGCCGAGGCATTTGCGGCCGCGACCGGCGCACCAGTCGGCGGCACGTCCAGGGACGGGCAGTTCACGCTGGAATGGACCAGCGATATCGGCATGGCCGATCAGGAGCCCTCGGCGCTCATCAACGGCACCGTCTTCACCCATCTCGTTGCCTCCGATGCCCGCAAGATCGTCTCAGCGTTGAAGAAGGTCACGGACGAGAACAGCCTGCCCCTTTTTCCCGGCGCCGATGCCGCCAGCGCAGACCTTGCGAAGGCCAAGGTCGAGACGTTTCTGGAACAGGCCGGTCCTGTTGTCTTTCAGACCGGCGCCGAGCCGGGCGCGGGCCTCAAGGCCGCCCTTGCGCGAACGCCAGAGGAGGTGATCCAGGAGATCACCCGCGCAAGGCTGCGCGGGCGCGGCGGGGCGGGCTTTCCGACCGGCCTCAAATGGAAGCTTTGCCGGCAATCGATCAGCGAAGCGCATCACGTCGTCTGCAATGCCGACGAGGGCGAGCCCGGCACCTTCAAGGACCGGGTGCTGCTCGCCGAAATGCCCGATGTCGTCTTCGACGGCATGACGATTGCCGCCCATGCGCTCGGGGCGCGCCACGGCCTTGTCTACCTGCGCGGCGAATACGCCTATCTCTGGCCTCATCTCCAGAGCGTCCTGGACAAGCGGCGGCAGCGCAACCTTCTCGGCAAGGACGTCTGCGGCCGGAAGGGCTTCGATTTCGACATCCGCATCCAGCTCGGTGCCGGCGCCTATGTCTGCGGCGAGGAATCCTCCCTGATCGAATCGCTGGAGGGAAAGCGCGGCGCCCCGCGCGACCGTCCTCCCTTCCCGACCGACCGGGGCTACCTGCACCAGCCGACCGCCGTCGACAATGTCGAGACCTTCGTCTGCGCCGCTCGCATCCTGGACAAGGGGGCAGACTGGTTTGCCGGCTATGGAACACGAGAGTCCGCGGGTACCAAGCTCCTCAGCGTTTCCGGCGACTGCCCTCGTCCGGGCGTCTACGAGGTGCCCTTCGGCACGACGGTCAATGCCTTGCTCGATCTCGTCGGCGCTCCGGACGCCGCCTATGTGCAGGTCGGCGGCCCTTCGGGGCTAGCCGTTGCGCCGAAGGACTTCGGACGCCAGATCGCCTTTGAGGATCTGTCGACCGGCGGCTCGATCATGATCTTCAATGCGGGCCGCGATGTCCTCTACATTGCCAGCCAATTCGCCGAATTCTTCGCCGAGGAATCCTGCGGCTGGTGCACGCCCTGCCGGGTCGGCACCACGCTGATGAAGAAGAGCCTCGACAAACTGCTGGATAACCGGGCGACGCTCGCCGACATCGAGGCGCTGGAGTCGCTCGCCGGCACGGTGATGCGGATGAGCCGCTGCGGTCTCGGGCAGACCGCGCCGAACCCGATCCTGTCAACGATGCGCAACTTTCCCGAAGCCTACGAGGCGCGGCTGAGGCCGGAGCCTTTCCTGCCCCGCGTGACGCTGGAGGAGGCGCTTCGCGAGGCCGTCGCGGTGCAGGGCCGCGAATCCGTCGAGGAGGGGCAGAGCGCATGAGCGAGGAGACGTTCACCTTCACCGTCGACGGGTTCGAGGTGGAGGCAACGCCAGGTCAGACGATCATCCAGGCCTGCGATGCCGCCGGCATCTACATTCCCCGGCTTTGCCATCACCCGGATCTGGAGCCGGCCGGCCATTGCCGGGTCTGCACCTGCAAGATCGACGGGCGGCGCAGCAGCGCCTGCACCATGCCGGCGACAAGCGGCATGGTGGTGGAAAGCGATATCCCCGAACTCAACGAGGACCGCCGGGTGCTCATCGAGATGCTCTTCGTGGAGGGGAACCACTTCTGCCCCTCCTGCGAGAAGAGCGGGGATTGCGAGCTTCAGGCGCTCGGCTACCGTCTCGGCATGACGGGGCCAACCCTGCCCTATCTCTGGCCGGACCGGGACCTCGACGCCACCCACCCCGACATCTTCATCGACCGCAACCGTTGCATCCTCTGTTCGCGCTGCATCCGCGCCTCGCGCCTCGTCGACGGAAAGTCGGTCTTCGGCTTCGATGGCCGGGGTATTCACCTCAGCCTCAACATCGACGCCGACCATCTGGACGAAACCACGCTGGAGGCAGCGGACAAGGGCGCGCAGGTGTGCCCGGTCGGCTGCATCGTGATCAAGCGCACCGGCTACCATGTGCCCTATGGCGAGCGGGCCTTTGACAGGAAGCCGATCGGCAGCGAGATCGAAGCGCACAAGAGGCGACGCAGATGAGTGCCAAGGACCAGCCCCGGGCCAAGCCGAAGCTTGCCACCTGCTCGCTCGCCGGTTGCTTCGGCTGCCACATGTCGCTTCTCGACATCGACGAACGCATCGTCGAGCTGGTTGAACTCGTCGACCTCGACAAGTCGCCGCTCGACGACAAGAAGGCCTTCGACGGCATGGTCGACATCGGGCTCGTGGAAGGCGGCTGCGCCAACGAGCACAATGTGCATGTGCTGCGCGATTTTCGCGCGCATTGCCGCATCCTCGTCTCGGTCGGCGCCTGCGCCATTACCGGCGGCATCCCGGCGATGCGCAATCTCGTCAGCCTCAGGGAATGCCTGGAAGAGGCCTATCTCAACGGCCCGACCGTGGAGGATGGCGGCATGATCCCGAACGACGAGGACCTGCCGCTGCTGCTCGACCGGGTCTATCCGTCGCACGAGTTCGTCAAGATCGACTACCTGTTGCCGGGCTGCCCGCCCTCGGCCGACGCGATTTGGGCGGCGCTGAAGGCGCTTTTGACCGGCCACGAGCCGAAGCTGCCCTACGGCCTTCTGAAATACGAATGAGCGCTGCCCGCGGAGAGAGATGATGGACGTCGAAACGACCCAGAGCCCCCGCAAGATCGTGATCGATCCGGTCACACGCGTGGAAGGCCACGGCAAGGTCACCATCCGCCTCAACGAGGCCGGTGAGGTGGACGAGGCGCGCTTCCACATCGTCGAGTTCCGCGGCTTCGAACGCTTCATCAGAGGGAGGATGTATTGGGAGGTGCCGCTGATCATCCAGCGGCTTTGCGGCATCTGTCCGGTCAGCCATCACCTTGCCGCCGCTAAGGCGATGGACATGGTGGTGGGTGCCGACACGCTGACGCCGACGGCCGACAAGATGCGCCGGCTGATGCACCACGGGCAGGTGTTGCAGTCCAATGCCCTGCATATCTTCCATCTCGCCTCGCCGGACCTCCTCTTCGGCTTCGATGCGCCGCCCGAGCAGCGCAACATTCTCGCCGTGCTCAACCGGTTTCCCGAGATCGGCAAATGGGCCATCTTCATCCGCAAGTTCGGGCAGGAGGTGATCAAGGCGACGGGCGGGCGCAAGATCCACCCGACAAGCGCGGTTCCGGGCGGCATCAACCACAACCTGTCGATCGACGACCGGGATGCGCTGCTGAAGGACGTCGACCGGATCACCGAGTGGTGCTGCGCGGCGCTGGAGCGCTACAAGGCCTTCGCCGAGGCGAATCTGGAGCTTCACCAGAATTTCGCCCGCATGACGTCGGGCTTCGTCAGCCTCGTCGGACAGAACGGGGTCATGGATCTTTACGACGGCAAGCTGCGCGCCATCGATGCGGAGGGCTGGGCCATCTTCGATGGGGTCGATCCCACCGACTACCGGGAGAAATTTACAGAAGAGGTCCGCTCCTGGACCTACCTGAAATTTCCTCACCTGCGCGGGCTCGACCGCGACAAGAGCTGGTACCGGGTCGGCCCGCTGGCGCAGGTCAATTGCTGCGCCTATATCGACACGCCGCTCGCCGAGGCCGCCCGGCGCGAGTTCATCGCCGAGCATGGCGGCAGCCCGGTTCATGCGACGCTCGCCTATCACTGGGCGCGGCTCATCTGCCTCATCCACTGCGCGGAAAAGATCAAGGAACTGCTCCTCGACGACGACCTGCAGGGCACCGACCTGATGGTCACCGGCGAGCGGCGCGGCGAGGGCATCGCCTGCATCGAAGCGCCGCGCGGCACGCTCATCCACCACTATACGGTCGACGAGCATGACCAGGTGACGAGCGCCAATCTGATCGTCTCGACCACCCACAACAACGAGGCGATGAACCGGGCCGTGAAGGAGGTCGCGATGACCGACCTTTCCGGCAAGGAGATCACCGAAGGGCTGCTCAATCATATTGAGGTCGCGATCCGGGCCTTCGACCCCTGTCTTTCCTGCGCCACCCATGCGCTCGGCCAGATGCCGCTGATCGTGACCCTCGAAGCGGCGGACGGAACCGCCATTGCCGAACGGGTGAGGCAATGACGGGCACCGGTCCTTCACCTCAAGCGCGGCATCTGGTGATTGGCTATGGTAATCCCGGCCGGCAGGACGACGGGCTGGGTCCGGCGGCCGCCAGGGCCATCGAGGCGCTCGGCTGGCCGCATGTGACGACGCTCGACAATTACCAGCTCACGCTGGAAGACACTCTGGAGATCGTCAATCACGACGTCGTCTGGTTCGTCGACGCCACCATCGACGGCGATGAGCCCTGCCGGATCGAGCCGCTGGAACCGGCCTTCGATATCACCTTTACCAGCCACCTCCTGAAGCCTGAGGCGCTGATCGCCATCGCCGAGCAGCAGTTCGGCAAGCGACCGGCAGCCTTTCTCGTCGGCATTCGCGGCTATGCGTTCGAGTTCGCCGAGGGCCTGACGGAGCGGGCGGAAGAGAATCTCACCGCCGCCGTGGCGCTTCTCAGCTGCCGGATCGGCCAGCCCATGAGGATCGCGTCATGAACATCGGTCTTGGCGACAAGCGGCGCATGATCCTTCTCGTCGACGCCGACGCCCACGCAAGGGCGGTGATGCGCAACGCGCTGGAAGCGGCCGGCTTTTCCGTCGGCGAAGCGGTGAATGCCCGCGAGGGCGAGCGAACCCTCAATCGCATCCGGCCCGACGCGATCCTCGCCGACCTTATGATCGAGTCGATCGAGGCCGACGGCGGCCTCACCGATACGCTCGCGAAGGCCGGCAGCGAAATCCCGATCTATGTGGTCAGCAACGCCGCCGACGCGCTCGTCGGCGCGGTCGGTCTGCAGGAACTCGGCGTTTCCGGCGTCTTCGTCAAGCCGGCCGATCCGGCAATCGTCGTCCAGACGCTGAAGACGCGCCTCGGCGTGACCTGAGGTCGGCAGGAAGGTGGCAGGCCGTAAAGTGATCGATCTGCTTCAGCAGACAGCGGATCGGTGCGGCATCGACGTCCACCCCAAGCCGAGCAGCGACTCTCCACCCGTCCATCGTCATTCCCGCGAAAGCGGGAACCCAGCACACGACAGGGATGGTCGCTGCCTTTTGGGGGGTATCGGCAATCCTGCTTCTCCCAGCGCGCCGAAAGAGAGCTTTCCCTTGTGGATCGCTGGGTTCCCGCTTTCGCGGGAATGACGGTGGAGAGGTTTGAGGGTGTGGCAAAGGCGTTGGCGGCATCCGTTGCGACCGCAATGGAAAAAGCCCAGCCGATTGCGTAGGATCGGCGCATGATCGAACGGACAAGTCTCGAACCGTCACTGCTGATGGAATCCGCCTGGATGGACGTCATCCAGAAGATGGACGAGACCTATGCCGATCTTCTGGCCTATCAGGTCGAGCTGGAGAAGAAGAACGCCGACCTAGAATCCATGCGCCAGTTCATGGATTCCGTCCTCGGCGCGATGACCGACATCCTGATCGTCTGCGACCAGACGGGGCGCGTCCTCCAGATCAACCGGGCGGTTGAACTTCAGCTCGGCCGCGACCAGGCGACGGTCGAAGGCTCGGCGATCCAGGACCTTTTCACGGGCGCCAGCGCCGCGCCGCTGCAGGACATGCTGAAGCTTGCCGCCAAGCGCAAGACGGTCGGCGCACGCGAGCTTTGCCTTGCCGGCCTCAACGGCGACATTCCCATCGAGGTGCATGCGGCGCCGCGGCTCGATGCGCGCGGACGCGTCGTCGGCGTGGTCCTGATCGGGCGGCCGGTCGGCGAGGTCAAGCGCGCCTATGCCAGCCTCAATGACGCGCACGAGCAGCTCAAGGCCGCGCAGGCGCAGCTTGTCCATTCGGAGAAGATGGCCTCGCTCGGCCGTCTCGTTTCCGGCGTCGCGCATGAACTCAACAACCCGATCAGCTTCGTCTACGGCAACGCCCACGCGCTGGAGCGCTATGTCGGCCGGCTGGAGGCCTATTTCCAGAAGGTCTGGTCCGGCGCGCCGCGCGAGGAACTGATCGAGCTGCGCGAGGATCTCAACGTCGACCGCGCGGTGAGCCGCATGCGCGAGGCGATCTCGGGGGCCCTCGAAGGTGCCGAGCGGGTCCGCGACATCGTGGAATCGCTGCGCCGTTTTTCCGCCGACGGACGTGGCCAGAGCGAGCGTTTCGATCTTGTCCAGGCGGTCCAGACGGCGATCGGCTGGGTCATCAAGGGCCGCGACCGGCATTTCACGCTTCATGCCGACGTGCCCGAGCGGCTGGAGATCACCGGGCGCAGCGGCCATATCCAGCAGGTGGTGATGAACATCGTGCAGAACGCCTGCGACAGCATCGAGGGGCAGGCTGAGCAAGTGGTCTCGGTGACGATCCGGCAGGATGGCGAGGATGCCGTCATCACCATCGCCGACAACGGGCCCGGCATTGCCGAGGAAGCGCGCACGAAGCTGTTCGAGCCCTTCTTCACGACGAAGCCGGTCGGCAAGGGCACCGGGCTCGGGCTTTCGATCAGCTACAAGATCATCGAGGAGCACGGCGGCCATCTCAGCGCCGGCAACGGCGAGGATGGCGGCGCCGTCTTCACGATCCGCCTGCCGCTGTCCGGCCCCCAATCGGCCCCTGCCGGCGAGGACATCCCGACATGACGCGGCGCAAGACCACCCTGCTCTGGCTGCAATCGGCCGGCTGCGGCGGCTGCACCATGTCGATGATGTGCGCCGAGAACCCCGGCCTCTTCGAGACCTTCGAGGACTTCGGCGTCGAGTTGCTCTGGCATCCGACCCTGAGCGAAGCGAGCGCCGACGAGGTCAAGTACCTGATCGACGAGATTGCGAGCGGCACCCGCGAACTCGACATCCTCTGCTTCGAGGGCTCCGTCGTGCGCGGCCCGAACGGCACCGGGCGCTATCACATGCTCGCCGGCACCGGTCGTTCCATGCTGGACTGGACCAAGCTCCTCGCCGCGAAGGCCCGCCATGTGGTCGCGGTCGGCACCTGCGCGGCCTATGGCGGCATCACGTCGGCGGGCGACAACCCGTCGGATGCCTGCGGATTGCAATATGACGGCTTCCTGGAGGGCGGCGCGCTCGGCGGTGCCTTCCGCTCCGGCTCCGGACTGCCGGTGATCAACATTGCCGGCTGCCCGACCCATCCGGGCTGGGTGACGGAAGCCCTGATGCTGCTTGCCGAGGACAGTCTCCACGCCGCCGATCTCGACCGGCTCGGCCGGCCGCGTTTTTATGCCGACCATCTCGTGCACCACGGCTGCTCGCGCAACGAGTTCTACGAATTCAAGGCAAGCGCCGAGGCCCTTTCCGAGCTTGGCTGCATGATGGAGCATCTCGGCTGCCTCGGTACGCAGGCGCATGCGGACTGCAACATCCGGCCGTGGAACGGCGAAGGCTCCTGCACCAGCGGCGGCTACCCTTGCATCAACTGCACGGCGCCGGAGTTCGAGGAGCCCGGGCGCGTCTTCACCGAGACGCCGAAATTCGGCGGCGTGCCGATCGGCCTTCCGACCGACATGCCGAAGGCCTGGTTCATCGCGCTCGCCTCGCTGTCGAAGGCGGCAACGCCGGAGCGCCTGCGCGTCAACGCCCGCGCCGACCACATCGTCCAGCCGCCCGCCGTCAAGGACACGACGCGGAAATGAACGACGCCCCGAGACGCATCATCGCCGGGCCATTCAACCGGGTCGAGGGCGACCTCGAAATCCGCCTCGACATCGAGGACGGCAAGGTCGTTGCGGCGGAAGCGAACTCGCCGCTCTTTCGCGGTTTCGAGCGCATCCTGGAAGGCAAGGATCCGCGCGATGCGATGACCGTCGTGCCGCGCATCTGCGGCATCTGCTCCATCTCGCAGTCGGTGGCCGCCGCCCGCGCACTGGCGGCCGCCTCGGGCGTCAGCGCGCCGCGCAACGGGGAACTCGCGAGCGCCGTCATCCATGCGGCGGAGAATATCGCGGACCACCTCACCCATTTCCACGTCTTCTTCATGGCCGATTTCGCCCGTCCCATCTACGAGGGACGCGCCTGGCACGCGGAGACGGTTCGCCTCTTCAAAGCCGAGCGCGGCGAGGCCGTTCGCTCGGCGATGCGGGCTCGCGCCGAGCTCTTCCACATCATGGGGCTGCTCGCGGGAAAATGGCCGCATACGCTGTCGATCCAGCCGGGCGGCACCACCCGCGCCCCGGATGCCCGCGACCGCATCCGCCTCATTGCCATCGTCCGCCGGTTCCGCCAGTGGCTGGAGGAGCATCTTTTCGGCGACAGCCTCGAGACCGTTGCCGCGCTCGCCAGCGCGGGTGACCTTGAGGCATGGCAGAAGGCCGGCGAAAAGGGATTTCTGGGGCTCTTCCTGACAATCGCGGACGATCTGGGACTTGCCGACCTTGGCAAGGGCCCCGCGCGGTTCCTCTCCTTCGGCGCCTATCCGCTCGACGGCGGCCACCTTCTTGGCCCCGGCGCGGTCGAGGACGGACGACGCCAGGAGCTCGACACCGCAAGGATCGCCGAAGATCTCTCCCACAGCTGGATGCTGGGCGAAACGCTGCACCCCTCCCGCGGCAAGACCGTTCCCGACGAGGACATGGCTTCGGGCTATTCCTGGTGCAAAGCGCCGCGCCTGTCGGGGCGAACCATGGAGGTCGGCGCCCTTGCGCGGCAGGTCGTCGACGGCAGGCCGCTGGCGAGCGACCTTCTCACCGCTGGCCGGGGCAATGTCCGGGCGCGCGTCGTCGCCCGGCTTGTCGAGATCGCGCTCACGACGCTGGCGCTGGAAGGCTGGATCCGGGCGATGGCGCCGGGAGAGCCTTTCATTGCGCGCATGCACCTGCCCGACACGGCCGAGGCCGAGGGGCTGACCGAAGCGGCGCGCGGGTCGCTCGGCCACTGGCTCAGGATCGAGAAGGGCCGCATCGGCTCCTACCAGATCATCGCCCCGACGACCTGGAATTTCTCGCCGCGCGATGTGCGCGGCGCGCCCGGACCTGTGGAAGAAGCCCTTGCCGGCGCACCCGTCCTGCCGGGCGAGATAACGCCGGTCTCCGTGCAGCATATCGTGCGCTCCTTTGACCCGTGCATGGTCTGCACGGTGCACTGAAACGGGATGGCGTCGCGATGTTCCATGATCCCGTTTCAGCTTCTTCTTGCCGCATGATCTTGTCGCAAAACCGGGTCCCACTTTTGCGGATCATCCGCTGATGCAAACCGAAGAAATCCGCGTTCGCGGCCTTGTGCAGGGCGTCGGTTTCCGGCCCTTCGTCTGGCAACTCGCCGCCCGGTTCGGAATCCGGGGCGAGGTGCTGAATGACGGCGAAGGCGTCCTCATCCGTGCGACCGGAGACCAGCTCGACGACTTCTGCCGGGCGATCCTCGAAGAAGCGCCGCCGCTTGCCCGCATCCGGTCGCTGGACCGTCGTGCGATCGATCTCGACGTGTCGCCCTCCGGTTTTTCCATCGTCGAAACGAAGGGCGGAACGAAGCGGACGGGAGTGACGCCGGACGCGCAGGTTTGCTCGGCCTGCCGGGCGGAGATCGCCGAACCCGCCGAGCGACGACATGGTTACGCCTTCACCAACTGCACCCATTGCGGTCCGCGATTTTCCATCGTCGATGCGATTCCCTACGACCGCATGGCAACACGCATGCGCGCCTTTATCATGTGTGACGCATGCAAAACTGAATATGAAAACCCCGCCGACCGGCGCTTCCATGCTCAGCCCATCGCCTGCCCCACCTGCGGGCCGAAACTGACCTTTCTCGACCGGCAGGGAGCCCCTGTCGACGGCGATCCGCTGACGCTCGCCGCCGAAACGATTGCAGCGGGCGGCATCCTCGCCCTCAAGGGGCTCGGCGGCTTTCACCTTGCCTGCGATGCCACGAACGAGGCGGCGGTCACAGACCTTCGCCGCCGCAAGCGGAGGCCTGACAAGCCTTTCGCGCTGATGGGGCTCGATCTCGACATGATCGGCCGCCATTGTCATCTCACGCCCGCCCATGCGGCGCTGCTTTCCGAGCCTGCCGGACCGATTGTGCTCATGGACAGCCGCGCGGGCGGCGACGCACTCGCACCGAGCCTTGCCCCGCGACTCTCCGTCCTCGGCTGGATGCTGCCGACGACGCCGCTGCACCAGTTTCTCTGCGCCGCGCTGGCTCGCCCGCTCGTCATGACCAGTGGCAATCTTTCCGGCGAACCGCAGGTGATCGGCAACGACGAGGCATTGGAAAAGCTTTCCTCCTTCGCCGACGCCTTTCTCCTGCATGACCGCGACATTGCGCGCCTGCTGGACGACTCGGTGACGGCTGTGGTCGGCGGCGATCTCAGGGTGCTGCGCCGCGCACGCGGCTATGCGCCCGCGCCGCTCGAACTGCCGCCGGGATTTGCCGATGCGCCGCCGCTGCTCGCGCTTGGCGGCGAACTCAAGTCGGCGATCTGCCAGATTTCCGACGGCGAGGCGCTTCTTTCGCATCACATCGGCGATCTGGAAGACGCGCTTTCCTACAGCGAATTCGAAAAGGCGATCGAGGATTACGCCCGGCTCTTCGGCCACCGACCCGAAATCATCGCCTGCGACCTTCATCCCGGCTACCGCTCGACGGCGAAGGCGCAGGAGATCGCGGCCAAGGCCGGTCTCCCCCTCCTCCAGGTTCAGCATCACCACGCGCATGTCGCTTCGGCGATGGCGGAAAACGGTTGGCCGCTCGACGGTGCTCCGGTCCTCGGCATCGCGCTCGACGGCACCGGCTACGGCCTGGATGGCACGGTCTGGGGCGGAGAACTCCTGCTTTCGACCTATCGCGATGTCACGCGCCTTGGCAGCCTGAAGCCAGTTCCCCTCCCGGGCGGGTCGGCCGCCGTGCAGGAACCGTGGCGCAATCTTCTCGCACAGCTTACTTCGGCCTTCGGCCGCGATGCCCTGCCGCTTCCGGAAGGAAGCGATCTTCAGGAACGCCTCGCCTCGAAGCCCGTCGCAACACTGCTCGGCATGATGGAGAAGGGTCTCAACTCGCCGATGACATCGTCCGCCGGGCGGCTGTTCGATGCCGTCGGCGCGGCACTCGGCCTTGCCTTCGACCGCGTCAGCTTCGAGGGACAGGCGGCGATGGAACTGGAAAGCCTTGCAAGGCTGGCGGTCCAGCCATCCGACACCGAGGCGTCCGATGCCCATGGGTATCCGTTCGCCCTGCTCTCCGAGGACGATCTTGCCAGGATTGACCCGGCGCCGATGTGGCGGGCGCTCCTCACCGATCTCGCGGATGGCGTTCCTTCCGCGACGATTGCCCTGCGCTTTCATCAAGGCTTTGCAACCGCCTGCGCCGATCTGGCGATGGATCTTGCACGCCGTCACGGTGCGGGCGCGATCGCGCTCTCCGGCGGCGTGATGCAGAACGCGTTGCTCATGGAGTTGCTGCTGGACCGTCTCGCCGATTGCGGCCTGCCTGTGCTGACGCAGCGGCAGGTTCCGGCAAACGACGGCGGGCTTGCCTACGGACAGGCCGTGATCGCGGTGGCCCAGGCTCTCGCAGGCGACTGACGCCGCGCCTCGCAGGCATCTCGGCCGATATCTGGAAAGTGCCTTTCCATCGCGGGTAAAGAACCGGAAAGCCGCCTCACCGGAAACGATCCGCTATATGCATTTAAATTCTTGAAATTAAATCAATTTTCTCCATGGCATAAGCTTTGCTGAATTCCCCCGAAGGTGCTGCGCCCAATGCGCGGGGCCCAAGACCAACCGGGGGAGGACGCAGTCCATGCTGCCCATGGAAACATTCTACGACGTCATGCGGCGCCAGGGCGTCACGCGGCGCTCGTTTCTGAAATTCTGCTCGCTGACGGCAACGGCGCTCGGCCTCGGGCCGGCCTATACGTCCACCATCGCCCACGCGATGGAGACGAAGCCGCGCACGCCCGTCCTCTGGGTGCACGGACTTGAATGCACCTGCTGCTCGGAAAGCTTCATCCGCTCGGCCCACCCGCTGGTCAAGGACGTCGTCCTGTCGATGATCTCGCTCGACTATGACGACACGCTGATGGCAGCCGCCGGCCATCAGGCGGAAGCAGCGCTGGAAGACACCATCGAGCGCTACAAGGGCCAGTATATCCTCGCGGTCGAGGGCAATCCGCCGCTCAACGAGGACGGCATGTTCTGCATCATCGGCGGCAAGCCCTTCGTCGAGCAGTTGCGCCATGCCGCCGAGCACGCCAAGGCGATCATCTCCTGGGGCTCCTGCGCCAGCCACGGCTGCGTGCAGGCCGCACGCCCGAACCCGACCCGTGCGACTCCGGTCCACCAGGTCATCACAGACAAGCCGATCATCAAGGTGCCGGGCTGCCCGCCCATCGCCGAGGTGATGACCGGCGTCATCACCTACATGCTGACCTTCGACCGCATCCCGGAACTCGACCGCACCGGCCGGCCGAAGATGTTCTATTCCCAGCGCATCCACGACAAATGCTACCGCCGGCCGCATTTCGACGCCGGCCAGTTCGTCGAGGCCTTCGACGACGAAGCCGCCCGGCGCGGCTACTGCCTCTACAAGATGGGCTGCAAGGGACCCACCACCTACAACGCCTGCTCCACGGTGCGCTGGAACGAGGGCACAAGCTTCCCGATCCAGGCCGGCCACGGCTGCATCGGCTGCTCGGAGGAAGGCTTCTGGGACAAGGGTTCCTGGTACGCCCGTCTCGCCGACATTCACCAGTTCGGCGTCGAGGCCAATGCCGACGAGATCGGCGGCACGGTGGCGGCCGGCGTCGGCGGCGCAATCGCGGTCCATGCGGCCGTCAGCGCGCTCAAGCGGGCCCAGGTGAAAAACGGCAAGGGCAGCCATGACCATGGCGCCCATCAGGACAAGGAGTCCGTCTGATGACCATCCAGACGCCCAACGGCTTCTCGCTCGACACGTCCGGCCGGCGCATCGTCGTCGACCCGGTGACCCGCATCGAAGGTCACATGCGCTGCGAGGTCAACGTCGACGACAACAACGTCATCCGCAACGCGGTCTCCACCGGCACCATGTGGCGCGGCCTCGAAGTGATCCTCAAGGGCCGCGACCCGCGCGACGCCTGGGCCTTCGTGGAGCGTATCTGCGGCGTGTGCACCGGCTGCCACGCACTCACCTCGGTGCGCGCGGTTGAAAACGCTCTCGACATCAAGATCCCGCTCAACGCCCATCTCATCCGCGAGATCATGGCGAAGACGCTGCAGTGGCACGACCACGTCGTCCACTTCTATCACCTGCACGCGCTCGACTGGGTGAACCCGGTCAACGCGCTGAAGGCCGATCCGAAGGCGACCTCGGAACTGCAACAGATGGTCTCGCCGTCGCATCCGATGTCGTCGCCCGGCTATTTCCGCGACATCCAGAACCGGCTGAAGAAATTCGTCGAATCCGGCCAGCTCGGCATCTTCAAGAACGGCTACTGGGACAACCCTGCCTACAAGCTGCCGCCGGAAGGCGACCTGATGGCGGTGGCGCATTATCTGGAGGCGCTCGACTTCCAGAAGGAGATCGTGAAGATCCACACGGTCTTCGGCGGTAAGAACCCACACCCGAACTACATGGTCGGCGGCGTTCCCTGCGCGATCAACATGGACGGCGACCTCGCCGCAGGCGCGCCGATCAACATGGAGCGGCTCAACTTCGTCCACCAGCGGCTGAAGGAAGCCTTCGAGTTCTCCAAGAACGTCTACCTGCCGGACGTGATCGCCATCGCCAGCTTCTACAAGGACTGGCTCTACGGCGGCGGCCTTTCGGCGACCAACGTCATGGACTACGGCGATTATGCCGTGACACCCTATGACAAGTCGACCGACCAGCTGCCGGGCGGCGTCATCCTCAATGGCAACTGGGACGAGGTGCTGCCGATCGATCCGGCCGATCCGGAGCAGGTGCAGGAGTTCGTGCAGCACTCCTGGTACAAGTATCCGGACGAGGCCAAGGGCCTGCATCCCTGGGACGGCATAACCGAGCCGAATTTCGTGCTCGGCGCAGGCCTCAAGGGCACCAGGACCAACATCCAGGAGCTCGATGAGTCGGCGAAATATTCCTGGATCAAGTCGCCGCGCTGGCGCGGCAACGCGGTCGAGGTCGGCCCGCTCGCCCGCTATATCCTCGCCTACGCCCATGGTGTGCCCTTCGTGAAGGATCAGGTCGACACGTCGCTTGCCGCCTTCAACCAGCTGGCCGGCACGTCGCTGACGGCCAAGCAGGCGCTGCCCTCGACCATCGGACGCACGCTCGCCCGGGCCCTTGAGGCGCACTACTGCGCCGCGATGATGCTGGACGACTTCGACCGGCTGATCGCCAACATCAAGGCCGGCGACACGGCGACGGCGAATGTCGCCAAATGGGATCCCTCCACCTGGCCGAAGGAGGCCAAGGGCTTCGGCACGGTCGCCGCACCACGTGGTGGCCTTGGCCACTGGATCCGCATCAAGGACGGCAAGATCGACAACTACCAGTGCGTCGTGCCGACCACCTGGAACGGCAGTCCGCGCGATCCGATGGGCAACATCGGAGCCTTCGAGGCCTCGCTGATGAACACCCCGATGGAGCGGCCGGACGAGCCGGTGGAAATCCTGCGCACGCTGCATTCGTTCGACCCCTGCCTTGCCTGCTCGACCCATGTGATGAGCGAGGACGGACAGGATCTCGCCACCGTCACGGTGCGCTGAGGGAGGAAAAACAGATGAAATCTCTGAAGACACTGGGGCTTGCAGGCGCTGCTCTGCTGATCGCAAGCCCTGCCCTTGCCCATCCGGGTCACGGCGCTACCTCCGGCTTTGCCGCCGGTATCGTCCACCCCTTCCTCGGGACCGACCATCTGCTCGCCATGGTGACGGTCGGGCTCTGGGCCGCCCACTACGGCACCCGCAAGGGCCTTGCCCTGCCCTTCGGCTTCGTCGGCGGCATGCTCGCGGGCGCTACGACCGGCTTCTTCGGCGTCGGCCTGCCGGGCGCCGAGAGCGTCATCGCGCTCAGCCTCGTCCTCCTCGGCGCGGCGCTTGCCCTGAAGACGCGCCTGCCGGTCATGGCGGCGGCCGGCCTCACCTTCGCGGCCGGGCTCTTCCATGGCCATGCCCATGCGGTCGAGGCGAGCGGTTCGGCGCTGGCCTATGTCGCCGGCTTCGTGGTGGCGACGAGCCTCCTGCATGCGGCCGGCGGCCTCGCCGGCTGGCGGCTGGCGGCCCTTCGTCTTGCCGCTCCGCTGGCCGGGGGCGCCGTGGCGCTTGCCGGCCTTGCCATGCTTGCCGGTTGAGGGAGGCTGCGATGAACGTTCAAAAGCCCGTTGCAGCCACCGCCGTCGCGGCGGATTTCGACGAGGAGGACCGGGCACGCTCGGCCCGCCTCACCTCGGTCTACGTCTACGAGGCGCCGGTGCGCCTCTGGCACTGGACCAATGCCTTCGCGATCCTGACGCTGGCCGTCACCGGCTATTTCATCGGCTCGCCGCTGCCGACCATGCCGGGCGAGGCGAGCGCCAACTTCCTGATGGGCTATATCCGCTTTGCCCATTTCACCGCCGCCTACATCTTCGCGATCGGCTTCGTCTTTCGCATCTACTGGGCCTTCGTCGGCAATCATCACGCCCGCCAGCTCTTCCTGCCGACCATCTGGAAGGGACGCTGGTGGAAGGAGGTTCTGACCGAGGTCCGCTGGTACCTGTTCCTGGAAAAGCGGCCGAAGAAATACATCGGCCACAACCCGCTGGCGCAAATTGCGATGTTCGTCTTCATCACCCTCGGCTCGATCTTCATGATCGTGACCGGCTTCGCGCTCTATGGCGAGGGCGCACAGCCGGGAAGCTGGGCCAGCGAGCTTTTCGGCTGGGTGATCCCGCTCGCCGGCCAGAGCATGGACGTCCACACGCTGCATCACCTCGGCATGTGGTTCATCCTCACCTTCGTGATGATCCACGTCTATGTCGCGATCCGCGAGGACATCATGTCCCGCCAGAGCATCGTCTCGACGATGATTTCCGGCCACCGGACCTTCAAGGACGACGATCCGGAGTGATCCGGCCAGTCCTCAAACCAACGCGTTTCCGTCCCCTCCGGGACCAACTGGCGGCCAAATGGCCGCCAATTTTCTTTCCACTCCAGCTCGACAATTGGATAGATTCTTTCCATATCGCTCTGAAGCCGCCTTCCTGATGCTCGGCTAAGCGCTTGATTGGAATGAGTCGAATGTCTGGCGCCCGACTGGCACGCAAATTGAAAACCATGTGACAGCGAACTGAAAAGAAAACTGCCACCTTGGTGCCTGGGGAGGAGCCGGATGGACAGCGACAAGACAATTCTCGTTCTCGGCATCGGCAATCTCCTGTGGGCCGACGAAGGCTTCGGCGTGCGCGCCGCAGAGGAATTCGACCGCCGCTACGACTGCGGCGAGGCCGTAACCGTCATGGACGGGGGCACGCAGGGCGTCTACCTGCTGCCGCATATCCAGGACTGCCGGACCCTCATTCTCTTCGACGCCATCGACTACGGTCTTGCTCCCGGCACCCTCAAGGTGATCGAGGACGGCAACGTCCCGGCCTTCATGGGCGCCAAGAAGATGTCACTGCACCAGACCGGCTTCCAGGAGGTTCTGGCGAGCGCCCTGCTGCTCGGCTGGGAACCGGAGCGCATCCTTCTCATCGGCGTTCAGCCCGAGGAGATCGAGGACTACGGCGGCTCGCTGAGGCCGGTGGTGGCCGCGGCGATGGACGGCGCCCTTGCCGTCGCCGTCGCGGAACTCGAACGCCTCGGCGTCACGGTCCGGCCCCGGCAGGCCGCAACTGTCGACACCAGCGGCCTCGGCCCGTCACCCCTTGATCGCCGGGCCTACGAGGACGGCCGCCCGAGCGAGGACGAAGCCTTCCGCAAGGGCGACATCCGCGTTCTCGCCATGCTCGGAGAGGGCTGATGTGCATCGGCGAGCCCATGCGAATTCTCAGCGTCGAGGGCGAAAGCGGGCGCTGCGAAGGGGCAAAGGGCGAGGCGACCGTCGACCTGCGCCTCGTGCCCGACGCCGGTACCGGCGACCACATCCTCGTCTTTCTCGGCGCGGCGCGGCGACAGATCACCCCGCAGGAAGCCGGCGACATGCGCGACGCGCTCGAAGCCCTTCAGGCGGCCGCGAGCGGCGCCTCGCTCGATGCCTTCTTTTCCGACCTTGCAACCCGCGAGCCGCCCCTTCCCGCGCACATGGAAGAAGCCCGCCGCAAAGGCCTTACAGAAATCTAGGGAGAACGGGCATGGACAGCCCCCTGATCGAACGGCTCGTCAGCGAGCTCAACTATCCACTCGTCAACGCGGAAAACCTCGACACGCTGCTTTCGCAACAAGGCGAACGGGTCCTGTTCCTCACCGGCGATCCGGTGAAGAATCTCGAGACCAACGATCTCGCCGTCATCCTGCCGGAGCTTGCCCGCACCTTTGCCGGGCGGCTCAATCCGGCCGTCGTCGACCGTTCCATCGAGCAGTCGCTGCGCGAGCGCTTCGACGTCTGGCCCGTACCCTCGCTCATCTTCTTCAAGGACGGCGAGAAGCGCGGCGCCATCGCCAAGGTCCGCGACTGGGCCGACTATCTCGCCGAGATCGAGGCGATCCTCGACCGTCCCACACCGCAAGCCGTGCACTGAACTCCGGGAGCCCTCCGATGGTGGCCAATTTCATGTTTCCGCCCGCCGGCTTCGGCCCCGGCAGCCAACCCGGCGCCGAGGAGGGCGAGGATCTCGCCTATCTCGCCATGCCATCCGGCATGCGGGTGTTCGAGCCGCACACACCGATGGTGGACGATCCGCAGGCCGTCGCCGTCGCCGCAGGGGTGCTCGCCGATCTGGCTAAAGACGCCGAGGGCTGGACGCCGGGCTTTGCCACGATCCGGCGCGACATCGCCGATCTCGACAAGGCGAACCGCGCGGTCGTCGCCGACGCCATGGGCGAAGGCGAGGTTGCCATCGCGATCCGGGGCGCCCGAAAGATCGACATCCAGGAATCCGTCTTTGCGGGCGTCTGGCGCGTTGCCGAGAACGGCGCCGAGCATATCGAGATCGGAGCGATCCCGACGGTCGTGCTCGGCTCCGCGTCCGACGCCGTTCCCGAGCCGCCGCTGCCGGGTCCCGGCGTCGTCAATGCCCCGGCGATCCTGACCGAAGTGCTCGACCATGCGGGAAGGCCGGGCGAAGGCAACCCGCCCCATGTCGTCAACCTGACGCTCCTGCCGCATACGCCGGAGGATCTCGATCATCTCGACCGAGCGCTCGGGCGCGGCGCCGTGACGATCCTCTCGCGCGGCTATGGCAACTGCCGCATCGAACAGACCGCACGGGCGAATGTCTGGCGCGTGCGCTACTACAATTCGCAGGACGCGCTGATCCTCGATTCCATCGAGATCACGACCGTGCCCGAGGTCGCGCTTGCCGCGCCCGAGGACATCGCCGACAGCGCGGAGCGCCTTGCCGAGGTCGCGGAGGCGCTGACATGAACGCCCGCTTCGAAGGTTCCTATCTCGGCGATGCCGGTCGGATCGCACCCGACGCCGTCCTCGAATGCAAGATCTGCTGGCAGGTCTATGATCCGGCGCTCGGGGACGAAAGCCGCCAGATCCCGCCCGGAACGCCCTTTGTCGCGCTGCCGGGCGACTGGCGCTGCCCGCAATGCGACGGCGAGCGCGACCAGTTCATGGTGCTCGATGCCGGCACATCGCCGGCCCCGCAAGCGCCACCGTCGACGCTGGCGATGCTCGCCATCGAGAAGGCCCGTCAGCTGGCGGAGGCCTTTCGCGACATCCACCAGAACAAGATGCGCGACACGCCCTTCACCAACCGCTCGCTCAATGTCGAGACGGTCGGATTTCGGCCGTGGGAGGGGCATCTTCTCGGCGTCCTCGTGGTGCCGTGGTTCATGAATCTGGTCGTGATGCCGGGGCCCGCCGACGACTGGTCCACCTGCAAGACGGGCGACAAGCGGGTCTTCTCCTTCCCGTCCGGCGACTATGAATTCGTCTTCAACCAGCGCGTGACGACGGGCCCCTACTACGCCTGCTCCCTGTTCTCGCCGATGGCGGACTTTTCCAGCCAGCTTCAGGCGAACGACACCGCGCGTGCGGTGATGGCGGCACTTTTCGACGCCGAGAACCGCGAGGATGGCGACCGGTCGGACGAGATCCGGGCGATGCGCGAGGCCGACCTTGAAGCCGAGGCGGCAGCCGAAGCTGGTGAGGCGGTCGCTGACGGTGAAACGGACGGAGCGGTGCTCGATACGGTCGCGTCACGACGCGCCTTCCTCACCGGCAGGCAGGCCACTCCGGCAGAGGGCGCCGGATCATGAACGAAGCGCGCCTCAGGATCGTGATCGCGGGAGAAACGTTGCGGATCGAGACGACGACCGACGTTCCGCGCGAATGGCTCTTTCGCGGCAAAACGCCCGAGGCCGCGCTTCGCCTCATCCCATTGCTGTTCAATCTCTGCCCGATGGCCCATGGCACAGCGGCGCGGATCGCCCTCGGCCTGCAGCCCCCGCCGGATGCGGACCTGATGCTCGCCCGCGAGATCCTCACCGAGCACGCGCTCGTCATGCTGCGTGACTGGCCCGAGGCCCTAGGCTTCGTTGCCGGACGGACTTCGCTCGTCGGCCTTGCCCATCTTTCCGGCGACCGCCTCGTCCAGCTTGAAGAGGATCTCTTCGGCATGCCGGCGGAAAGCTTCCTGGCGCATGACGTGCTCGCGGATCTGCCGCGCGGAACGGTCGCGCTGGCGGCGCTCGGGGCCGTTGCCGGATGGCCGGCGGACTGGGGCCGTACCGTTGCGGACGCCGATCCGAGCATTCTTGCCCGCTGCCGGCAGGACGAGGCCATTTCCGCAGCCATTGCCAGAGACGGAGCGACTCTTGCCGTCAGGATGTGGGCACGGTTGCGGGAGGCCGCCCGGCTCATCGCCGAACTCGAAACCGGCCGCTACTCGCGGCGCTACAGGCGTTCGGAGGACGGCGTTGCCTGGGTCGAGGCCGCGCGCGGGCAACTCGTCCACCGTGCGACCGTCGCAAACGGTCTCATCCGCAGCTATGATATCGAAACGCCGACGTCGGCGATGATCGCGCCCGGCGGATTTCTGGAGCGGATGCTGCAGTCGGTCTTGCAGGCTCCCGACGGATTGCGCGACAAAGCCCTTGCGATCGCTCTTTCCTGCGCAGACCCTTGTCTGGCCGTCGAGCCGATCCGGGAGGCCGCCTGACATGCACGAGATGTCCATCTGCGAGAGCATCGTCGACGCGCTTCAAGCGAGCGCCGTCAAGGAAGGCTTTTCGCGCGTGACGCGCGTCCGGCTTGAGATCGGCTGCTTCGGCGGCGTCGAGGTCGAGGCGCTGCGCTTCGGCTTCGAGGTGACGACGCGCGGCACGCTGGCCGAAGACGCCGAACTGGAAATCCTGGAACGCACCGGCGAGGCCTGGTGCTTCGACTGCTCGCAATCATTTGCAGTGACGCGCCGCGATGCCGACTGCCCGACCTGCGGCGGCAGCATGGTGACCGTCACCGGCGGAGGTGAACTCCGCATCAAGGACCTGGAGGTGATCTGATGTGCACGGTTTGCGGCTGTGCCGGCGACGGCGCGACGATCGAGGGCCAAAAGGCCGGTGGCCACCGTCACGGCCATGATCATCACGATCATCATGATCATCCTCACGGCCATGACCACGCGCTTGATCACGACCATAGCCACGGGCATGCCCACGGCGAAGGCGGCGACCTCGACTATGGCAAGGGGCCGGCGCATGCCCATGCGCCAGGACTCTCGCAGGCGCGGATGGTCGAAATCGAGCAGAATATCCTCGCCAAGAACGACGGCTATGCGGACGACAACCGCCGCCGGCTGGAGGCTGCCGGAACGCTGGCGCTCAATCTCGTCTCCAGCCCCGGCTCCGGCAAGACGAGCCTGCTTGTTGCCACGATCAACCGCCTCGCCGGGCGGCTTCCCGTCGCCGTTATCGAGGGCGACCAGCAGACCACCAACGACGCCGACCGCATCCGCGCGACGGGCGCGCCCGCCATCCAGGTTAACACCGGCAAGGGCTGCCATCTCGACGCGCATATGGTCGGCCACGCGCTCGATCATCTCGGCCCGACCGACAGCGGCGTCCTCTTCATCGAGAATGTCGGCAATCTCGTCTGTCCGGCCGCCTTCGACCTTGGCGAGGAGGCGAAGGTCGCGATCCTCTCGGTCACCGAGGGCGAGGACAAGCCGCTCAAATATCCGGACATGTTCGCCGCGAGCGACCTCATGATCCTCAACAAGACCGACCTCCTGCCGCATCTCGACTTCGACGTCGCGGCCTGCGAGGCGAATGCCCGGCGCATCAACCCGTCGATCGATATCCTGCATGTCTCGGCGAAGACCGGCGAAGGGCTCGACGACTGGATCGGCTGGATCGACATCCGCCGCAAGGCCGTGCTTGCCCGCACCATTGCCGCGGCGGAGGCGCAGGTCGCGCGCCTGCGCCTTGCCGCCGGAGAATAGGGTCATGGCCAGGCGCCCCCTCCCTGCCGTTCTTGTCGTCGACGACGAGCCGCGCTCGGTGGAGGCGATCGAGCGCATTCTGGAGGACGAGTTCCAGGTCTTCGGCGTCACCAGCGCAGAGAAGGCGCTGGAGGTGCTGGAGAACGAGTGGATCCAGGTGATCTTCTGCGACCAGCGGATGCCCGGCATGTCAGGCGTCGAACTTCTGGCGCAGGTGCGCCAGCGCTGGCCCGACGTCATGCGCATCATCATCACCGGATACACCGACGTCGAGGACATCATCCGCTCGGTCAACGAGGCGGGCATCTACCAGTTCATCGCCAAGCCCTGGCATCCGGACGAACTGACGATGGCCGCGCGCAACGGCGTGCGCCTCTACCAGTTGCAGCGCGACCACGACCGCCTGTCGCTGGAAATGAAGCTGCTGGAACATTCGGTCGAGACCAAGCTTTCGGCCAAGAAGGCCGAGGTGAAGCGCGGCTACAGCTTCGACACGATCGTGCGCACGCCGACTTCGCCGATGAACGCGGTCTGCGCGCTGGCCGAAAAGGTCGCCCGTTTCGACATCCCGGCGCTCATTCTCGGCGAGAGCGGCACTGGCAAGGAACTGATCGCGCGCGCCATCCACTATGCAAGCCGGCGCTCCGACCGGCCGTTTCACGCAGTCAACTGCGGCGCGATCCCCGACGAGCTTCTGGAAAGCGAACTCTTCGGCCACCGCAAGGGGGCCTTCACCGGCGCGCATTCCTCCCGCGTCGGCCTTCTGGAACAGGCGGACGGCGGCACGATCCTGCTCGACGAGATCGGCGACACGACGCCCGCCTTCCAGCTCAAGCTGCTGCGTTTCCTGCAGGAGGGCGAAATCCGCCCCGTCGGCGCCAACGAGACACGGCAGGTGGACGTGCGTGTGATCGCCGCCACCAACCGCGACCTTCTTCGCGAGGCCCGGTCCGGGCAGTTTCGCGAGGACCTCTATTTCCGCCTCGCCGTCTCGCCGATCCGGGTGCCCGCGCTCGTCGAGCGCCGTTCGGACATCGAGGCGATCGCCTTCGCCCTGCTGGCGCGCGCCGCAAGCCGCCACGGCAAGCCAGTGGAAGGGTTTTCGCGTGAGGCGCTGGAAGCGCTCGCCCGCTACCGCTGGCCGGGCAACATTCGTGAGTTGGAAAACCAGGTCACGCGCATGCTGATGCTGACCGAGGGCCCGGTGCTCGGCGCCGACCTCATCGAACGGCATGTGCTGCTGGCCGCCGAGCCGGACGACGAGCGCGACGACGACATCGAACTGCATATCGGCGGCGGCGGCGACCTCAAGGAACGGGTGGAGCGGATGGAGGCGCGCATCCTGCGCGAGACGCTTGCCCGCCACCGCTGGAACAAGTCGCGCGCGGCCGAGGAACTGGGTCTCTCCCGCGTCGGCCTGCGCTCCAAGCTCGACCGTTACGGCATTCTGGAGCCCGAGGGCGAAGTGCCGATCGTCCTTGGCGAGCACGAAGACGAACCGCCGGCAGAGCGGATCAATTAGAGCGGGATTGCGAAATGTGTCAGCCGTTTTCGCAATCCCGCTCCAGATTATAAGAACCGATCACGTTTTATGAGATTGGACCAATTCGATCCAATCGCATCGTGATCTAGGGCGCCTCGCGCGCACTGGAGGAAGCCATGTGTCTCGGAATTCCCGGCCAGGTGATCGCGATCACCGATCCGGAGCGCCTGATGGGCCTCGTCGACGTCTCCGGCGTCCGGCGCGAGGTCAATCTCGCCTGCGTCGTCACCGACAAGGTGGACGACGTCGTCGGCGGCTGGGTGCTCGTCCATGTCGGCTTCGCCCTCAGCCTCATCGACGAGGAGGAGGCGCGCCTCACGCTCGCGGCCCTTGCCGAACTCGGCGAGGCCGAAGAGGAAATCGAGGCCATGCGCCGCTCGGCCGAGATGCTGGAGGCCTCGCAATGAAATACGTCGACGAATTCCGCGATCCGGCGCTCGCGCGCAAGCTTCTCGCCCGCATCGAGCATCTCGTTCCGCTCGCCGGCGGCACGGCCGACAAGCCGGTCAACGTCATGGAGATCTGCGGCGGACACACCCACGCGATCTTCCGCTACGGCCTCGACCGACTGGTACCGGCGGGCCTCGAGTTCGTCCACGGCCCCGGCTGCCCGGTCTGCGTGCTGCCAATGAGCCGGGTCGACGACTGCATCGAGATCGCCGAGCGCGAGGGCGTCATCTTCACGACTTTCGGTGATGCCATGCGCGTGCCGGGCACCTCGAAGAGCCTCCTGCAGACGAAGGCGGACGGCGCCGACATCCGCATGGTCTATTCGCCGCTCGACGCGTTGGCGCTCGCGAGGAAGCACCCGGAGCGGCAGGTGGTCTTCTTCGGGCTCGGCTTCGAGACGACGATGCCGGCAACCGCACTGACCGTGCTTGCCGCCGCGCGAGACGACGTCACCAATTTCTCGCTCTTCTGCAACCACATCCTGGTGCCGCCGCCGCTCCGCGCCATCCTGGAAGACCCGGAGATGCGGATCGACGGCTTCGTCGGGCCGGGTCATGTCTCCATGATCATCGGCGCGAAGCCCTACCGTTTCATCGCCGAGGAGTTCGGCAAGCCACTCGTGATTGCCGGCTTCGAGCCGCTCGACCTTCTGCAATCCGTTGCCATGGTGCTGGAGCAACTCGCCGAGGGCCGCGCCGAGATCGAGAACCAGTATGCCCGCGTGGTGCCGGAGGATGGCAACCCGCAGGCCATGGCCGCGATCGATGCCGTCTTTGAGCCGCGCGAGAAATTCGACTGGCGCGGGCTTGGCGAGATCGACCACTCGGGCGTCAAGATCCGGCCCGCCTTCGCCACCTTCGATGCGGAGGAAAAATTCGGCGTCGGCTATGGCGCCGGCAAGACCTCCGGCCGCGAGCCGGAAGGCTGCCGCTGCGGCGACGTCATCAAGGGTCTCGTGAAGCCGACCGCCTGTCCGAAATTCGGCACTGAGTGCCTGCCGGAGCACCCTCTCGGCGCGCTGATGGTCTCCTCGGAAGGCGCCTGCGCCGCCTATTACCAATATGGCGGCGCCCGTCTGGAGGCAGCGGAATGAACGCCCCCATGCCTCCCGTAAAGCCCGCCTTCCACAAGACCAACGCGACCCGCGTCACCCTCGCCCACGGCGGGGGCGGCAAGGCGATGCGCGACCTCGTCGAGGACGTCTTCGTCTCGGCCTTCTACAACCCCGAGACCGGCGCCATGGAGGACCAGGCCCGGCTCGATCCGACGCCCGAGCTTCTGAACGGCGGCCGGCTCGCCTTCACCACCGACAGCTTTGTCGTCGATCCGCTGTTCTTTCCCGGCGGCGATATCGGCAAACTCGCCGTCTACGGCACGGTCAATGATCTGGCCGTCGGCGGCGCGAAACCGAAATGGCTCTCGGCCTCCTTCATCATCGAGGAAGGCTGCGAGGTGGAGACGCTGCGCCGGGTCGCGGCGTCCATGCGGCAAGCCGCCGACCTTTCCGGTGTCGCCATCGTCACGGGCGACACCAAGGTCGTGGCGATGGGGGCCGCCGACAAGCTCTTCGTCACCACGGCCGGTGTCGGCGTCATCCCGCCTGGCACCGATCTCGGCGCACACCGGGTGCGGCCGGGCGACGTTGCCATCGTCAACGGCTTCCTCGGCCACCACGGTGCGGCGATCCTTGCGGCGCGCGGCGACCTTGCGCTCGAGACGGACATCGCCAGCGATTGCGCGCCACTGAACGCACTGATGGAGGCCGTCGCCAAGGCCGCCCCGAATCTTCGCGCCGCGCGCGATGCGACCCGTGGCGGGCTTGCGGCCGCGCTCAACGAAATCGCGGCGTCGGCGGGCCTTCGGATCGTGCTGGAGGAAACGTCCCTGCCGTTGAAGCCCGACATTCGCGGCTTTTGCGAGATCCTCGGCTTCGATCCGCTTTATCTTGCCAACGAGGGCACGCTGGTTCTTTTCGTGCCGCCGGATGAGGCCGAGGCGGCGCTTGCCGCCATGCGCAGAGTGCCGGAAGGCCGGGATGCGGCGATCATCGGCAGCGTCACCGAGGGAACGGCTGGACGCGTCGAGATGAAGACGCTTTTCGGCGGTAGCCGCATCGTCGACATGCTCGTGGGCGAGCAACTCCCGCGCATCTGCTAAGGCGAGGCATCTATTTATTTAGCCGGAGAAGTAATAGCCTCCGACGTCAGCCAAAGCGGCCGGTGACATAGTCCTTCGTGCGCTCGTTGCGCGGCGTCACAAAAATCTGCTCGGTGTCCCCCGCCTCGACGAGTTCGCCGAGATACATGAAGGCGGTCTTCTGCGAGACGCGGATCGCCTGGTGCATGTTGTGGGTGACGATGCAGATGCAATAATCCTCCTTCAGTTCCTCGATCAGGTTCTCGATCTTGGCGGTCGAGATCGGATCGAGCGCGGAGGCCGGCTCGTCGAGAAGGAGGACTTCCGGCTCGACCGCGATGGTGCGGGCGATGCAGAGCCGCTGTTGCTGGCCGCCTGACAGGCTCTGGCCGGACTTGCCGAGCTTGTCCTTGACCTCGTCCCAGAGCGCGGCGCGGCGCAGCGCCTGCTCGACACGGTCGGCGATCTCGCTTCCGGCCATGTCGGTCGACTGGCGCAGCCCGAAGGCGATGTTCTCGAAAATCGACATCGGAAAGGGCGTCGGCTTCTGGAAGACCATGCCGACCCTGGCGCGCAGGTTGTTGAGGTCCGCGCCGCGCGCGAGGATGTTGTCGCCGTCGAGCAGCACCTCGCCGTCCGCCCGCTGGTTCGGATAAAGGTCGTACATGCGGTTGAGCACCCGCAACAGAGTGGACTTGCCGCAACCCGAGGGGCCGATGAAGGCGGTAACCGTGCGGTCCGGCAGGTCGAGGTTGATGTCCTTCAGCGCCCGCGTCTGCCCGTAATGGAAATTGAGGTTGCGGATCGACACACGGACGGGCGCCTGGCGCGCCTTGGCCGGGGCGGCCGCCGCCGCGTCCTGCGGGTGCCGGTCAAGGAGAGGTTCATTGCTCATCTTTCGTCCCTTGTGCGGGTCAGAATGCGGGCGACGACCGACAGCGCCAGCACGGTGACGGTGATCAGCAGCGCGCCGGTCCAGGCAAGGTTCTGCCAGCTCTCATAGGGACTGAGCGCGAACTGGAAGATCACGATCGGCAGCGAGGCCATCGGCGCCAGCGGATCGAGGCTGAAGAACTGGTTGTTGAGCGCTGTAAAGAGCAAGGGCGCGGTCTCTCCGGCGATCCGGGCGACCGCCAGCAGGATGCCCGTGACCATGCCGGCGCGGGCAGCCCGGTAGGAGACCTTGCGAATGACCACCCATCGCGGCGCGCCGATGGCGATGCCAGCCTCGCGCAGGCTGTCGGGGACGAGGCGCAGCATGTCCTCCGTCGTGCGCACGACGGTCGGGATGACGAGGATGGAGAGGGCGACTGCGCCGGCGAGCGCCGAGAAATGCCCGAGCGTCACCACCAGGATCTCGTAGACGAAGAGGCCGACGACGATGGAGGGTGCCGAGAGCAGGATGTCGTTGATGATCCGGAGCACGGCGGACAGGCGGCTGTAGCGGCCGTATTCGGCAAGATAGGTGCCGGCGAGGATGCCGATCGGCGCGCCGATCGCCAAGGCTGCGGCGCTCATCAGGAATGAGCCGACGATCGCGTTCCTGAGACCGCCGATCCCGTCCGGCGGCGGCGTATCCAGCGCGAAGACGGATGCTCCGAGGCCGGCTGCGCCGCGCACCACAAGATGGAAAAGGATGAGCGCGAGGACGACGAGGCCGGCCAACGCGGCACCGGCGCTCAGCGTCATCATCACGGCGTTGACGGCTCGTCGTCTGGCCATGCGGCTTGCCATCGGTTCAGCCCTCCGCCTTGCGCCGGATGCGCGCGAGCATCAGTTGCGCGACGACCAGCACGATGAACGTGAGCGCGAAGAGCAGCAGGCCGAGCGCGATCAGGGACGAGGTGTAGAGCGGTGTCGTCGCCTCGGTGAACTCGTTGGCGATGGCGGCCGAAATCGTCGTGCCGGGCGCGAGAATCGACGCGGAGATGCGATGCGCGTTGCCGATGACGAAGGTGACGGCCATCGTCTCGCCGAGGGCGCGGCCGAGCGCCAGCATGACGCCGCCGACGAGCGCGCTGCGGACATGGGGAATGACGATGTGGCGGTTCACTTCCCAGGTCGTCAGGCCCATGCCGTAGGCCGCTTCCTTCAGCACATCGGGCACCGTCATGAAGACATCGCGCGACAGCGAGGCGATGAAGGGCAGCACCATGACCGCCAGGATCAGCGAGGCGGTCAAAACGCCGATCCCGTAGGGCGGGCCGGCGAAGGCGGCGCCGATGACGGGCAGATTGCCGAGCGTGTCGATCAGGAAGGGCTGGACGGACGTCTGCATGAAGGGGGCAAGCACGAACATGCCCCAGATGCCGTAGATGATCGAGGGAATGCCGGCGAGGAGTTCGAGCGCGATGCCGATGGGCCGGCGCAAGGGCCGGGGACAGAGCTCCGTCAGGAAGATCGCGATGCCGAAGCCGAAGGGAATGGCCAGCAGCATGGCGATGACCGAGGTGACAAGCGTGCCCCAGAGCGGCGCCAGCGCACCGAACTTGTCGGTCACCGGGTTCCAGGCCGCCGTGACGAAGAAGGCCGGACCGAAGGTTCTGAGCGCGGGCCAGGCGCCGATGCCGAGCGACAGGAAAACGCCCGACAGGACGACGAGGACGGCCAATGCCGCCGCCAGCGTCAGCGAGGCAAACACCCGGTCGAAACTGTGCGGCAGGCGCGCCGCCCTGCGGGGTCTGGCGACTGCTTTTTCGTCGGCGATGGCAACCATGGGCACTCTTGCAAGGATGGTGGCGGGACCGGAAAGCCGGCCCCGCCAGTAAGGTCAGGGAGACGGGAAATCCGGTCTCAGTGCATCGCGGCGTAGACGGGCTTGCCGTCCTTGCCCTTGATCTCCGCCCATTCGGCCTTGACCGACTTCACGACGCTGTCGGGCATCGGGATGTAGTCCAGCTTGGCGGCCATCTTGTCGCCCTTGCCATAGGCCCAGTCGAAGAACTTGAGCGCTTCGGCGGAGGCCGCCGCATCCGTCGCGTCGGAGTGCATCAGGATGAAGGTCGCGGCGGTCATCGGCCAGGAGCCCTTGCCCGGCTGGTTGGCGAGGATGACGCCGAAGCCCGGCTGGCTCTTCCAGTCGGCATTGGCGGCGGCGGCGGCGAAGGCTTCCGCCTTCGGAGCAACGCGCTTGCCGTCGGCGTTGAGCATGTCCGTGTAGGTCATCTTGTTCTGAAGGGCATAGGCGTATTCGACATAGCCGATCGAATTCGCCGTCTGGCCGACGCTCGCCGCCACGCCCTGGTTGCCCTTGGCGCCGATGCCGACGGGCCACTCGACCGAGGTGTTGACGCCGATGTCGCTCTTCCAGGCCGCGTCGACGGCGGCGAGATAGTAGGTGAAGTTGAAGGTCGTGCCCGATCCGTCCGAGCGATAGACGACGGCGATCGCGGCGTCGGGGAGCTTGACCTTCGGATTGAGCTTGGCGACCGCCGCGTCGTTCCACTTGGTGATCTTGCCCGCATAGATCTCGGCCAGCGTCTTGCCGTCGAGAACCAGTTCACCCGGCTTGATGCCCTTGACGTTCACGACCGGAACGATGCCGCCCATGACGGTCGGGAACTGGACCAGCGTGTTGGCCTTCAGCTCGTCGCCGTCCAACGGCTTGTCGGAAGCGCCGAAGGTCACCGTGCGGGCCTCGATCTGCTTGATGCCGCCGCCGGAGCCGATGGCCTGGTAGTTGAGGCCCGTGCCGGTCTTCTCCTTGTAGGCCTGCGCCCACTGCGAATAGATCGGATAGGGGAAGGTCGCGCCGGCACCGGAGATGTCGGCGGCATGGGCCGCTGCACCGCCGGCCAGAAGCGCGCTGCCGAGCAGCGCCGCCTGCAGACCCTTGAGGAATTTCGACATCATCATTCTCCTTGATCTTGAAGATACTCAGCCTTGTTGGTCTTCCGGCCTCGGCTGTCCGGGCCGTCCGGTTCGCGCGCCTCGTCGAGAGGTCCGCTCCCCGATGCTGTTGGCTGCGCCGTGCGGGTGGCTGCCGTGGCCCTCGGGGCGGCAAGCCCCTGCCCCGGCGCAGCAATCCTGGAAGAATGAACGGCCGGCCGGCATGCCGGGAATGACGGCCTGCGACACGGTACGGAGCAGCATGAGCGCGCCGCGTGCGGCGGGGGCTGGCCCTCGTGCGGTGAACATGCCGATGTCCTCTGCCATGAGAGGGAAGGGAAGAATGGCTTGATCGACAACAAAACCGATTGTTTCAAAGTCGAAACAATATGCTTTCCATATCATCAGCCTCTCGCCGCTGTCTTATTGGCGCTACATGACAGTTCTATGAACTTCAATGAATCCGTGCGACTTACAATAAATTCAAAAATTACAACGTTTTACGCTAAAGATTTCACCGTAACCCCGCGAAAATGAGTGTTTCTCTTCGCCTGTATTTTGAAACAAATCTGTTACGTTGCCAGCTCTCGCGCCGGAACGCCTTTCTGCCGCCGTCCATTGCCGGGATTGCGCACTTCGGCGAGCGAGGCCTGGCATTCGCCTCAGCGCAGGCGCGCCGATGCCCGGGGCCTTCTTGATTCAAGTCATTTCAATCCGGGCAAGGATTGCAGACGATGGTAAGGGAATGGTGGTTGCCCATTGCCGGGTCTGGCAAGGGTGCCGGGAAAGGCCCCAACCGGCGAAAGTGGTTGTCACGAAAATAGGCGACTATGATCCGATGGGCGGGACGATGCTGCCGCCGCGCGAGAATTCAGGAGTGTTTTGATGTCACTTGCCAAATTCGCCGTGGGTGCGGCAGTCGGCGCGGCAGCTGCGTTGCTGGGACCGAGACTTTGGAAACACGCCCAGCCCTTCGCCAAGCAGGCGATGAAGGTCGGAATGGCAACCGCCTACGAGGCGCGCATCAAGGCGGCCGAGGCGATGGAAACGGCCGAAGACCTCTATGAGGAGGCAAGGGCCGAATTCGTGGCGGAGATGCATGCCGCCAGCGCGGCCGCAACCGGTGCTTCCGGGGCCGCAGCGGCCAAGGCAGACGCAGCATCTGACGCAGCGGCTGCGTCGGACGAGGCCGATGCGGCGACCGCCTCACCCCAACCGTCAGCCTGAGGCGGCGACCCCATGGCCAAGCCCGTCGAAGTCGTCCTGATGCACAGCATGCCGGGACGGTCCCGTCTCAAGGTGCCGAGTTCAAAGGGGCAGCTTCTGCTCATGGCTGCGGCGGCCATGAAGCTGAAGCAGATTCCGGCCGTCAAGGAGGTGACGCCGCGTCCGGCCACCGGCAGCCTCGTCGTCAGCCATCCCGGAGCCGGCCCATTATCGGCTCAGGATCTGGAAGCGGTCGGCCTCGCGCTCATCGGCGCGCCACCGGCGGCACCAAGTTTTTCGGCCGTGCGCCGGCTTGAGCCCGTCAAGGTCGGAGCCGCCGCGATGACGGCGCTCGCCTTCTACCAGATGAGCAAGGGGCGCGCCTTGCCGCCGGCCCTGACGCTTCTCTGGTACGCCGCCTCGCTGATCACGACCGGTCTGCACTCTCCGGCGGAAACAGACAACGAATAGCTTCAGCGCCGCAGGGCTTCGGCCAGGTCCACCGCGTCCTCCCAGGGGACATCAAGATCGGCGCGGCCCATGTGGCCGTAACAGGCGAGCGGACGGAAGAACCCCTCCGTTCCCGCACGTGCGACCCGTTCGGCAAAGGCAAAGCGCTCGGCGATGGCGCCGGGCCGAAAGTCGAGCAGGGCCGAAAGGCGCCGCCCGATCTCGGCCTCGGCAACCTGCGAAGTGCCGAAGCAATTGACCGCCAAGCTGCTTGGCTCGGCCTCGCCGATGGCATAGGCGAGATGCACCTCCGCCCGCCGCGCCAATCCGGCGGCGACGATCGCCTTGGCGGCAAGGCGCGCCATGTAGGCGCCGGTCCGGTCGATACGGCCGATGTCCTTGCCGGAGAGAGCCGATCCGCTTTGGCGCGCGAAGTCTCCGTAGGTGTCGATCCCGGTCTTGCGCCCCGTCAGCCCGGCGTGATGGGCCGGACCGCCATAAAGGAACGAACCGCCGGGATTGACGTGGAGCCGCGTTGCGGCCGTCACCCTGACCGGATGACCGCCGGGCAACGGCGGCGCGAGGACCAGGTCCCTGATGATGGCCTCATGGTCGCTGGGCGCAAGCTGCTGCAGCAGCGCCGACGTCACGGCAATATCGGCGATCGCGACCGGTCGGCCGTCCTTGTACTGCACCGAGACCTGGACCTTGCCGTCGGGGCCGAGGTCCGGACACTCATTTCGAGCGTCATCGAGGCGGCGGGCGAAGCGATGGGCGAGATCGATCGGCAGCGGCATCAAGGTCTCGCAGTCATCGCAGGCATAGCCGAAGGCATTCACCTGCTCGTCCGCCGGCGATTGCGGATGAAGGGGACCCGCCGGGCTCTCGACTTCCGAAAAGCTCGTCAGGATCGACGCGCGCTGGGCGTCGAAGACATGCTTCTCGTAACCGGCCTCGGCAATGACACGCCGGGCAAGCTGGGGAATATCCACCGACGCCTCGCCGGAAAAGCGGGCCGCGACGAAGACGACGCCGGTCGCAATCGCGCATTCGGCGGTAATGCGCGCCTTCGGGTCCTGGCGCAGGAAGGCGTCGACGACTGCGTCGCTGATCTGGTCGCAGAGCTTGTCCGGGTGACCGCGGGTGACGCTCTCGGAGGTGAAGATCATGTCGCCGTTGACCATGTGCCCTCTCCCTCGGCTTGCGGGCCGGGTTCGTCGAAAATAGTTGCCAGCAAACGATTGCCGACCGTTGCGGCCGCAGCGATGGCCAGCGCTCCGGCCAGACCCGAGGCCCCGAGCGGCGTGAGGCCGAGCAGCCGACGCGTGGCGGGCAGCATCTGGGCGCCCGCCTGGATTCCGAGGCATCCGGCGAGCGCCGCATAGAGCGCAGGATTGGCTGGCGCGCCCCAGCCCGCGGTCAGCCCCGTCGATGTCTGCCGGCAGGAAAAGGCGTGCAGCAGCTGCGCCAGCGTCAGCCCGTGGAAGGCGATGGTGCCGCCGCGCCTGACGCCTCCCGCCTGACCATTGGCCAGAAACCCGGCGAGCGCCACGCCGCCGATGACGAGGCCCTCGCGCACGATCTTGCGGAAATCCGAGACATCGAGGATCGACGCCTTGGGATCGTGCGGCGGGCGACGCAGCACGTTCTCTTCCGGCGGCTCCAGCCCGAGCGCCAGCGCCGGGAAAACATCGGTCAGAAGATTCAGCATCAGCAACTGCATGGGCGACAGGGGCTCTGCGATGCCGAGCGCCGTCGCACCGAGCATGACGACGGTTTCCGACGCGTTGGTGGACACGAGAAAGCGCAGCACCTTGCGGATATTGTCATAGCTTGCCCGGCCGAGACGAATGGCCTCGACGATCCCTTCCAGATCGTCGGTCGCAAGGACGATGTCGGCGACCTCGCGGGCGACATCGGTGCCGTCGGCGCCCATGGCGATGCCGATGTTGGCCGCCTTCAGCGCCGGGCCGTCGTTGATGCCGTCCCCGGTCATCGCGACGACCGATCCGTGCGATTGCAGGGCGCGGACGATGCCGAGCTTTTCCGTCGGGCTGACACGGGCAAAGACGTCCGGGCTGCCGGCAACGGCGGCCAGAACCTCGGGCTTCATGCCGGCAAGCCGTCCGGCCTCGAAGACGCGAACATCGCCGCCGGTGGCAAGCCCGACCTCGCGGGCAATCGCGAAGGCGGTGGCGCTCTGGTCGCCGGTGATCATGACGGTGCGAATGCCGGCGCCGTGCATGGCGCCGATGACCGGCCGAACGTTCGGCCGCAACGGATTGGCGATGCCGACGAGACCGAGCCAGGTCAGGTCCGCCTCGTCCCTCGGATCGCCGCCGCCGTCGCGGGAGGCGACCCCGAGGACGCGAAGCGCCCGTCCCGCCATGCCCTCGTTCGCGGCAAGGACCGCGTCGCGATCCTCGCGCGTCAGGGGGCGGGTTCCGGTCGCCGTGCGGATATGGGCGGAGCGCGCCAGCACTTCGGCCGGATCGCCCTTCACCGCCAGCAGCAAACGGTCCTCCGACCGGCAAAGGGCCGACATGCGCTTGCGCCCGTCGGCGCGGGCGGCAAGCTCGACGACCGGCTGCGCCTCCTTCAGCCCGGCGAGATCGATACCATGCGCGAGAGCCGCCTCGACGAGCGCGGATTCGGTCGCCGAGCCGACGATGCGCCGCACGCCGTCCGCGTCGGTCTCGACCGTCGCCTCGCTGACCAGCATGGCCGTCTCAAGCAGCTGGCGCAGCACATCCTGCCGATCCTCGGCGATCGTTCCGTCATTACTCCCGGCGATCCGTCCGCAATCCATGTCGATCAGACTGCCTGCTGCATGTACCTCGGCCAAAGACATCGTCGCGCCCGTCAGCGTGCCGGTCTTGTCGAGGCCGATCACCTCGACCGCACCGAGGGTTTCGACGGCATCGAGCTTGCGCACGAAGATCTGGCGCTTGCGCATGTCGTTGATGCCGAAGGCGAGCGTCGTCGCCGCGACAGCCGGCAGGCCTTCCGGAATGGCCGCGACGGCGAGTGAAATGGCGCTCCTCAGGATCGAGATCAGCGGATGGCCGCGCATCAGGCCGATGCCGAAGACGGCAGCGGAGATGAGCGCGTTGACGACGACGAGTTCCTTTTCGACCTCGCCGAGCTGGCGTTCGATCGGTGTCGGGGGTGGCTGCAAGCTGCCGAGCAGCGACTGGATGCGGCCGATCTCGGTCGAACTTCCGGTCGAAACCACGAGCGCGACACCGCTGCCGCCCGTCACCGCCGTGCCGCGAAAGACCATGTTCGCCCGGTCCGCCAGCACGATATCCGGGGCAAGGACCACCCCCGCCTCCTTGTGCACGGGCATCGCCTCGCCGGTCAGCGCGGATTCGTTGACGGTGAGCGCCTCGGCGATGACAAGGCGGGCATCCGCGGGAACCAGCGTTCCCGGCTCAAGCAGCAGCAGATCGCCCGGTGCGAGGTGGGCGGGATCGATCTCCATCACCGCGCCGCCGCGGACGACCCTGACATTGCGCGGCTCATAGTTGGCAAGCCCGGCGATGGTGCGTTCGGCCTGGCGTTCCGTCACCGTGCCGATGCCGGCGTTGAGCAGGACGACGCCAAGGATCACGGCGGCGTCGGCAAGACCGCCCGTAAAGAACGAGAGCGCGGCGGAGGCGCCGAGCAGGGCGACGGGCAGGCTGGTGAGCTGTCCGGCAAAAATGGCTGCGGAGGACCGCGCCTCGGCCTTCGGCAACGTGTTGAGACCGAAGCGGACGATGCGTTCCGCCGCGTCATCCGCATCGAGGCCGCGCACGGTATCGCCGCCGATCTCCTCGACGAGCCGATCAAGCGTTTCCGCGTGCGGAGCCGCCGCCGGGGTGTCGCTCCCGTCCGGCCAATGAGGATGCCCGATCGGCGGTTCAGGCTCCCCGGTCTCGCTGCGGCCATGACCTTCGGGCGCCAACGCCCCGTCCAGCACCCGTTCCACGAAGTTCCTGAGGTGATCGGCGTCCGGAACCTCCACGCCCCGGATCAGGATCGAACCGGTCAGGTCGGAGACGTCGACAGAAAGGCCGGGGAACGCATCGCCGATCCTCTTGCCGAGTGTCCGGCCAAGGTCCGGCCGATGCCGAACGCGATTGTCCCTGAGGCGCAGTCGCGACGGCAACGCAGTGCATATGACGGTGGCGGCGGACAGTGCGCTCTCCATCAGCCAGACGGTCGCGCCCCTGCCGGACCGGCGGCGCACGTTCCATGATCGCGAGTTTCAATCCAAACGGATAGCCGGGACGAACGTCTGCGGCATTGTCGCAGATCAATCCGGCATCCATCGGACAGCGCAAGCTGACGGTCAAATATGACAGTCGGATGAATGACTTCGCTCAATGCATCCCGCGGAGGCGCGTGTCAGGCTCGTCCTGCCATGAAATCACTTCTCGACACCCGAACCGTCATTCCCGACGGCCGCCACCACGACGGCCACACGACCAAGCTCTCCGTGCGCCATGTCAACGCCTGGTACGGCGAGAAGCAGGCGCTCGAAGACGTGACCTTCGACATCTGCGACCGGGAGGTGACCGCGCTGATCGGTCCGTCCGGCTGCGGCAAGTCCACGCTGCTGACCTCGCTCAACCGGATCGCGGAAACGGTGCCCGGCTACCGGCTGACCGGCGACATCCTGCTCGACGGCAAGAGTATCTTCGACCCCGACGTCGAACTGGAGCACCTTCGCCGTCGCTTTGGCTGGATCGCCCAGATGCCCAATCCCTTTCCGGAGCCGATCCGCGAAAATGTCGCCTACGGCGCCCGTATCCACGGGATCGTCGAGGACGACAACGACATGGACGGCTTCGTCGAGCAGTGCCTCAGGCGCGCCAATCTCTGGGACGAAGTCAAGGATATCCTCGACCAGCCGGGGACCAGTCTCTCCGGCGGACAACAGCAGCGCCTGTGCATCGCCCGGGCGCTCTCGACCAATCCCGACGTCATCCTGATGGACGAGCCCTGCTCCGCGCTCGATCCCGGAGCCACCGGCCGCGTGGAGGAACTGATCGACGAACTGCGCGCCGATCTCGCCATCGTCATCATCACCCACAACCTGCAGCAGGCGGCCCGGGTTTCGCAGCGCACGGCCTTCTTCCACCTCGGCAAGCTGATCGAATTCGGCGATACGGAGGACATCTTCCTCAAACCCAGGACCGAGCTCTGCAATGACTACGTGACCGGCCGCTACGGCTGATCGACGGAGCGTCTTCCCGCCGGACCGGCCTTCGACCGGTGCGGGCTTGGCGACGCCATGACCGGCGCGAGGCTCATTCGCCGGACAGGAAGATGGTGTAGGAACTCAGGACGTAGACCATCAGCAGCGAGAGGCCGACCCAGCCGACGAAGCCGAAGAAGCGCGACGTCGGGCGGAAGAGCAAAGCGACCACGAAGATGCCCGACATGATCACGGCCGCAAAAGCCGTGATGGCGTGCACCGGCGAGACGGTCGACAGCAGCGGGCCGTCGAGATCGGCAAGGTCGTCGATCGCCAGAATCAGGACATCGAAGAGATTGCTGCCGAGAAGATTGGCGACGGCCATGTCGGTGGCGCCGAGCCGAAGGGCGCTGACGGCGACGACGAATTCCGGCAGCGTCGTGACCGCCGCGATCAGCAGGGTGCCGACAAAGCTGCGCTGCCAGCCCATGGCGTCGGCAATCTCGATGCCGACAAAGGGCAGCAACGTGCCGGCGACCACCACGACCGCCGCCGCGAGCGCATAGCGCAGGATCGCCTCACGCAACGAGATCTCGACCGCCGGCCCGTCATCCACCGGCATGCGGGGCGTACGGCGCTCGTAGACGAACGCCGCACGAATGGCGACGATGTAGAGAACGATGATGACCGGCGTGAAGGCGCTGACCTGGAAGAGATGAAGCCCCGGCGTTTCGCGGCTGAGAAGAATGAAGGCGCCGACGAAGCCGATCAGGATGATGCCGAAGCCTGCGGTGAGGATGTGGCCCTGGTCGATCTTGCGGTAGATCGGTTCGTCCCGGGTCAGGGCGTCGAGCACCACAAGAATGAGTAGATTGAAGACGCAGGCGCCAAGCGCGTCGCCGACGGCGATGTTCGGTGCGTTGGCGACGGTGACGGCCGAAATGCCGGTGAAAAGTTCCGGCAGCGACGTGGCGGTTGCCAGCAGCACCAGCCCGACCCAAGAGCGCGACAGACCCGTGAGTCGCGCGATCACGTCGCCATAGCGCGTCAGCACCGGGCCGGCGAAAGCGATCGCGAGGGCACAGGCGGCAAGTTCCAGCCAGGGCAACAGCATGGTCAAGGGGAGAACGTCCCGTGCTTGAGCAAAAGGCAGGGGCTTTTCGATATGGCTACGAGGCCATGTCATGCCGGTCTTGCCGGGGAGGCGCATTGATCATGCGCAAATCTTCCGGCGGAAACGGCCATAAAATTCGTTGCGGGGTAACGGGATGCAGGGCGAGGCGCGTCGACGCTCCGCCGTTGGAAACACAAGGGATGCCGGCGCAGATATGTGAAGACCGGTCCTGTTGCCCGGCCGGTTCGACCGCCGAACCACCGCGATCAGATCGCCTGTGGCGGCGAGAGTTCGGCGGCGATCATGTCGATCAGCGCGCGAACGCGACGCGGCTGCACCTTCGCCGGCGGATAGACGATCTGGAGCGCCGTGCGCCCGGCGGAATACTCCCCCAGCACCTCCACCAGCCGGCCCGCGGCGAGATCGGCCTCGACGTCCCAGTTGGACTTGAGGCAGAGCCCGTGGCCGGCCAGGCACCAATGGCGCACCAGCCAGCCATCGTTGGCAACGCGCCGTCCGCGCACCATGACCCGCTGAAGACGCCCGTCGATGCGAAAGGGCCACGTCCGTTCGATGTTTCCGCCGTAGCGCAGGGAAATGCAGTCGTGCCGGGCAAGGTCCCCGGGATGTTCGGGCACACCCATGCGCTCAAGATACTCCGGTGCGGCGCAGACGATGCGGCGGTTTTCGCCGAGGTGACGGGCGCGCAGGCTGCTGTCGGCGAGCGCACCGTAGCGGATCGCGAAATCCAGGCCCGAGCCGACCAAATCGACGATCGAGTCATTGAGATCGAGTTCGACCGACACATCCGGATTTTCGGCCAGAAAGCGATCGACAATCGGCCATATGCGCGAGCGGCCGAGGTCCTGCGGCGAACTCAGCCGGATTGGGCCGGAGACCGACCTCGTGCCAAGGCGAATCCGCCCCTCCAGCTCGTCGGCTTCGGCGAGCAGCCGCCGCGCGCCATCGAGCACCAGACGCCCCTCGTCGGTAAGGCTGATCGCGCGGGTCGTGCGGGTCAGCAGGGCCGCGCCATAATGGGCTTCCAGCCCGACAAGGCGCTCCGAAACGGTGGCCGGCGAAAGCCCTGCCTCGCGGGCGGCGGCGGACAGGCTGCCCGTCTCGACGATCTTCACGAAGAGAGCCAGATTATCCAGCAGCACGCACTTCGCCCTTTCCGAACCGATCGATCATCGAGCGCATGATTTTCCGGTCAGACCGAAAAGTCCACAGCGAAGCAGGCCCGGACGAAGAACCGGGCGGAAAGCCGGATCCTCGCGCGAGCCTTTGTTAAGACATGCTTTTTCCGAATTTTCTTAGTTCTTTTCCGGCGCGCCCCAGCGCAAGCCGTCCATGATCAGGGCGACGACCTTGCGCGAGCGGGCCTCCCAGTCGGGCGTTGCCGGCGCGCTGTAGAGGCTGGAGAGTGCCTGCAGCACATCCGGCGCCTCGACATCCTGCCGGATCCGGCCGGCCCGCGCGGCGGCCGAAACCAGCCTTTCGAGCGTCCGCGCGACGCGGCTCGGCTGCTCGGCGAAAATGCCCGTCCGGGCGTCGAACAGGATGCGCAGGCTGTCGGCCATGCCGCGTTTCGTCGCCGCATAGCCGACCATCAGCTGCAGCCACTGCGCGAGAGCCTCTTCCGGCGGACAGCGGGCAAGAAGATCGTCGGCCGCCGCTTCGAGGAATTCGACCTCGCGCCGATAGACGGCCTCGACCAGATTTTCGCGCGTTGGAAAATGACGATAGAGCGTTCCGATGCCGACGCCGGCGCGCCGGGCAATGTCTTCCAGCGAGGTCTCGACGCCCTTTTCCGCAAAGCAGGCCGCCGCTGTTTCGATCAGCTTGTCGCGGTTGCGGCGCGCATCGGCGCGCATGGGCCTGTCATCGAACTTTGCTGCGCCGGACGGCGTTTCCTCACTCAAATAACGCGCTCCGTCGCGGCACGGCCTTGAACCGAAGCAATCCTGCTCCATATACCGATTCTAAACGGAGGCTACCTCCGCTTACCCATTGCCTTGTCACCTTAGCATATCGGGCGGGCCAGCCGGCAGCCCCAATCCTCGCCAAATCGATCACGTTTCCCGAAATCGCGCCCTTCAGGGCCCGAGCACAAGGACGTCACCAGCATGAGTGATCCTCATTCGATCGAACTCACCATCAACGGGGAGACGCACCATCTCAGCGTCGATCCGCGCACGACACTGCTCGACGCGCTGCGCGAGCACCTGCACCTCACCGGAACGAAGAAGGGCTGCGACCAGGGCCAGTGCGGCGCCTGCACCGTCCATGTCGACGGCGAACGGGCCCTCTCCTGCCTGATGCTCGCTGCGCAGGCGGACGGCCGCCGCATCACCACCATCGAGGGCCTTGCCGGCGCCGATGGCACCGTTCATCCGGTTCAGGAAGCCTTCCTCAACGAAGACGCCTTCCAGTGCGGCTACTGCACGCCCGGCCAGATCATGTCGGCGGTCGCCTGCATCACCGAAGGGCACGCCGGCTCCGACGACGAGATCCGCGAATACATGGCCGGCAACCTCTGCCGCTGCGGCGCCTATCCACACATCGTCGAGGCGGTGCGAAAGGCTGCGGAGGCAATGCGATGAAAGAGTTCACCTATCGCCGCGCCGCCACGCTCGAAGAGGCAGGCAAGGCCGCCGCCCTTTCCGCGCGCTCCCTGCTGGCCGGCGGCACCACGCTCGTCGATCTCATGAAATGCGGCATCGCCGCGCCGGAAGAGATCGTCGACATCACGCGGATTCCCGGCCTTGACGGCATCGCGGTCGACGAGGCCGGCGCCCGCATCGGCGCCCTTGCAACGATGAGCCATGTCGCCGACCACGCGCGGATCAAGTCCGAATATCCGGCCGTCGCGCAGTCGCTGTCGCTGGCCGCCTCGGCGCAGCTTCGCAACATGGCGACCATCGGCGGCAACCTGATGCAGCGCACGCGCTGTCCCTATTTCCGCGATCCCGCCGGCTATGCCGCCTGCAACAAGCGCGATCCCGGATCCGGCTGCGCGGCCATGGACGGACCGGCCCGCAACCATGCCATCCTCGGCACGAGCAAGGCCTGTATCGCGACCTATCCCGGCGACCTTGCCGTGGCGCTTACCGCCCTCGATGCGGTCATCCACACCAGCGGCAGGGATATTGCGGCGACCGACTTCTTCCTGGAGCCGGGCGAAACGCCGGACCGCGAGACGGTGCTCGAGCCCGGCGAGATCATCACCTCGGTCACGATCCCTGCCAGCGCCGCCGCCCGCCGTTCGGTCTACCTCAAGGTCCGTGACCGGCAGTCCTATGAATTCGCGGCGGCCAGCGCGGCGGTCGGGCTGGAGCTTGACGGCGACGGCCGCACGATCCGCGACCTTCGCGTCGCGCTCGGCGGCGTTGCCACCAAGCCATGGCCGGCACGCGCCGTGGAGGCAGCCCTCATCGGCAAGCCGCTCGACGAGGCGCTCGTCACCGAGGCGAGCCGCCTCGCCGTCGAAGGGGCCGTCACGCGTGACGACAACGCCTGGAAGGCCGCCCTTGCCCCGCGCGTCGTCGCGCGCGCCATTCTCACCGCAGGAGGCATCGCATGACCTTTGCCGAAATCACCACCAAGCGCGGCGACGCGTCGGACGGCATGGCGACCGGGCCGCTCGGCCGGGCCCACGTCCGGGCGGACGGACCGGCCAAGATCACCGGCCGCGCGACTTATGCCCTGGAGCATGCCGTTGCCGATGCGCTCCACTGCGTCATCGTCCAGTCGACCATCGGCGCTGGCCGCGTCGTCTCGATTGACAAGAGCGATGCGGAGGCAAGCCCCGGCGTCCATCTCGTGCTCGACGCCGGCAACAGCCTGCCTCTCGTCCCGAAGGCCGACTTCTTCGGCAACCTGCCGCCCGGCGACACCTTTGTCCCCTTTGCCACCGAGATCCGGCACAACGGCGAGCTCGTCGCGGCCGTCGTCGCCGACACGGTGGAGCAGGCGCGGGCCGCCGCCGACCGGCTGCACATCACCTATGAGGAGGCGCCCGTCGTCGCCACCTTCGCCGACCCGCGCGCCGGCGACGGCAACCCGGTCGAGGCCATGAGCAAGACATGGGGCGAAGCCGAGCAGGCCCTGGCGGAGGCGCCCGTCAGCATCGAGGTGCGCTACGAGACGCCGCGCGAATACAATGTGCCGATCGAACCACACGGGCTCATCGCCCACTGGGAGGCGGACGACAGGCTTACGATCCACGAGCCGAGCCAGTGGATCGACGGCATGGCCAACCAATTTGCGACCTGGTTCGGCATTCCCTTCGAGAATGTGCGCGTCGTCTCACCTTATATCGGCGGTGGGTTCGGCTCCAAGGGACAGGCACTGCCGCATTCGGCGGTGGCGGCGACCGCCGCCAGAATGCTCGGCCGTCCGGTGAAGCTCGCCGTCACACGGCCGCAGACCTTCACCGCCCATGGCGGCAGGCCGGCCACATGGCAGACGCTGAAGATCGGCGCGAGCGAAGACGGCCGGATCGTCGCCATCGACCACAGGGGCGCCAACGAGACCGCCGCCGCGGCCAACTTCGTGGAAACGCTCGGCGTCGTCACCTCGATGATGTATGCCGTCCCGAATTTCCGCTCGCGCCAGACGATCGTGCCGGTCAACACGGTGGTGCCGGGTGCCTTCCGCGCCCCGGGGAAGAACCCGTCCGCCTTCGCGCTGGAAAGCGCGATGGACGAGCTTGCCATCGCGCTGGGGATGGATCCGGTCGAGTTGCGGCGGCGCAACGAGCCCGACGTCGACCCGGAGAATGGCAAGCCGTGGTCGTCGCGCCGGCTTCTGGCCTGCTACGACGCCGGCGCCGCAGCCTTCGGCTGGTCGAAGCGGAACCCGGAGCCGCGTTCGATGCGCAACGGCCGACAACTCGTCGGCTGGGGTATGGCGGTCGGCACGCATCCGGTCTACTCCAGCCCCGGCGAGGCAATGGTGCGGGTTCTGGCCAACGGCCGTGTCGAGGTGCTGTCCAGCGCCATCGACATGGGCACGGGCACCTACACGATCCTTGCCCAGACCGCCGCCGACGCCCTCGGCGTGCCGGTTGAGCGCGTCGAGGTCAAGCTCGGCGACTCGCGCCTTCCCCGGGCGCCCGTTGCCGGCGGGTCGCAGCTTGCCAACCTGATGGTCGGCGCCGTGCACAAGACAGCACTCGCCGCCCGCGAGGACCTGATCGCGCTCGGTCTCTCCGACCCGAACTCGCCGCTGCAGAACCAGGCCAACACGCTGATCATCGAGGACGGCATGATCGGCCCGCCGCGCGGACCAGCCATTCCCCTCGGCGATCTTCTGACGGCGACCGGGCGTGACGCACTCGAAGTCACGCGCGACACGCTGCCGGAAAAGGAGCGCACGGCCGAGGAACGGCTCTCGATGTTCACCAGCCTCGCGGGGATGGAGCGTGGCCCCGGCATACCCAAGTCGCGCCATTCCTTCTGCGCGCATTTCGTCGAGGTCCTGGTCGACGAAGACTTCGGCACTGTCCGTGTCTCGCGCGTCGTCTCGGCGGTCGATGCAGGCCGGCTCTACAATCCGAAGCTTGCCGACAGCCAGTTCAAGGGCGGGATCATCATGGGCATCGGCATGGCGCTTCTGGAGGAAGGCATCACGGACCCGCGCAACGGGCGGATCCTGAACGCCAACCTTGCCGACTACCTGATCGCGACCAACGCCGACATTCCGGCGATCGAGACGATTTCCGTCGGCGAGCCGGACTATGACGCCACCCCGCTCGGCGGCAAGGCGGTCGGGGAAGTCGCCATCGTCGGCATGGCGGCGGCGATCGCCAATGCCGTCCATCACGCGGCCGGCAAGCGCATCCGCGACCTGCCGATCACGATGGAAAAGCTGCTCTGAAAACAGCAAGGCGGCCGCCGGTCCAGTGGATCGGCGGCCGCCTTTCATTGGGCAAAGACGTTTCCCTCAGCCCTTGTCGACGAAGGCCTTGAAGGCGTCGCCATAATCGGGATGCCAGCGCGAGAGCGGCGGCCGGTTTTCGACGATATCGCCGGCGGCCCAGAGGATGCGGCGCTCGTCGAGGCTTCTCGCCACGTCGTTGTCCGGGCAGAGGATGTAGAAGTCGCCCGAGTCCAGCCGCTCCAGCATGAAGTCCGCCGTCTGGGCAGGGGTCCAGGCACCGGCGGGCTTCTCGGTGCGCTCGCCTGCGGTCAGCGGCGTGAAGACGAAGCCGGGGATCAGCAGGTGAGCGGAGATTTCGCAGCCGTCGGTGTTGCGAAGCTCGTGCTGCAGCGCCTCGGTGAAGGCCTTCACACCGGCCTTGGAGACGTTGTAGGCCGGATCGCCCGGCGGCGTGGTAATGCCCTGCTTGGAGCCCGTGCTGATCACGAGACCGGGCTTGCCCCGCGCGATCATGCCCGGCACGAAGACCTGGCAGCCGTGGATGATGCCCCAGAGGTTGGTGTCCAGAACCTTCTGCCAATTTCCCAGAGGTCCGAACAGGGCGCTGCCGGGCTGGACGCCAGCGTTGTTCATCAGCACGTCGACGCTGCCGAAACGCTCCAGGACCGCGGTTTCCAGCGCCACCAGTTCCTCGCGCTTGGAGACGTCCACGTCCGTCGCCATGACATCGCCCGCTCCGCGACCCGCGAAACGCGCGATGGCTTCCGCCGCCGCAGCGAGCTTTGCCTCGCCCCGGTCGACGATGCAGACCTTGAGGCCGAGCGCGGCGAAGCGTTCGGCGGCGGCAAGGCCGATGCCGGAGGCACCGCCCGTGACGACGGCAACGGCTCCCTTCTTCAGGACGGGATGGGTCATGATCCGATTTCCTTGTTCTTCAACGCCTGAACGCACGGGGCCGACGAGTCCCGTGCGAGCAACTCCTGCAAGTCCGGTCCGTTCCAGCTCAGGCGAGCGCCTCGGCCATGGTGCGCATCTGGACCTGGATGATGCGCGAGCCCTTCGGCTGGGCGCAGGCAAAAAGCACCGCCTCGGCGACGTCCTCGGGCTCCAGCATGTCGGACTGCTCGACACCGGCTTCCGTGCGGCCCTTGCCGATGGCGAACTCCGTCTTCACGCCGCCCGGATTGATCGTGCCGACCTTGATGCCGTGCGGACGCAGTTCCTTGTCGAGCCCCTGCGCGAACCCGACCTGGGCGAACTTGGTGGCGCAGTAGACCGCCTCGCCGGCAAAGCCGTAGACACCGGCCATCGACGAGATCATCAGGATCGTGCCCTCGCCCTGTTCGATCATCACCGGCACCGCGTGACGGGTGAAGAGGAAGGTGGAGCGGACGTTGACGTCCATCATCTCCACATAGTCGTCGAGGCTGGTATCGACGAGGGTCTTGTAGTTGCCGACGCCGGTGTTGTTGATGAGGATGTCGATCCGGCCGAAGCGGGCCTTGGCCTCCTCCACCGTCTTCAGCGCCGTCGCCTCGTCGCGGGCGTCGCCGATCACAGCGATGGCGTCGCTGCCGAGCCCGCGGACTTCCTCGATCAGGGCGTCGAGGCGCTCCTTGCGCCGCGCGGTGAGGACGAGGCGGGCTCCCTCGCGCGCCAGTGCCCTTGCGCTGGCCAGACCGATGCCGGAGCTCGCGCCCGTGATGATGGCGACCTTGCCGTCGAGCTTCCCAGTCATGGCAAATCCTTTCGTTGTTCTTGATGGAGCACTATGGCCGGCCGCCCTCAACCGCACGAAGCGGAAGGGCACCGAACCAATGCGCGCGGACAATGCGCCCGGCTTGCTTATGCGTCCAACAGAATATAGAGATTGGATTTATCTCTGAAACTGATCAAATCTGAGCGGAACGAGCCTTGGAACTGCGTCATCTCCAGCATTTCATCGCGGTCGCCGAGGAGCGGCATTTTACCCGCGCGGCGCAGCGGGTGCATATCGTCCAGTCGGCGCTGTCGAGTTCGATCCGCTCGCTGGAGGACGAGCTTCAGGCCAAGCTCTTCGTGCGCAGCACGCGCCAGGTGCAGCTGACGCCGGCCGGTCAGGCCTTTCTTGAAAAGGCGCGCGAGGCGATGCGGGCCATCGATACGGCCCGGGACATCGTCGCCGACGTGGAGGGGCTGCGATCCGGCTCGCTCGCCATCGGCACGGTGCACAGCCTGCCCGCCTTCCTCGACCTTCCCTCGCTGATTGCCCGGTTCCATGCCACCCATCCGGGCGTCGAGGTACGTCTGAGGCAGGGCGATGCGCCGGGGCTTCTGGAACAGCTTCGGACCGGACGGCTCGACCTTGCCTTCCTGCCGCTGCTCGACCCGCCGGACAATATCGTGACGGGCATCGTCGCCTGCGAGGACCTCGCGGTTGTCACGGCGCCGGGCCATCCGCTTGCGGGCCGCAAGGATATCACCCTTGCGGACCTCGCCCGGCATTCCTTCGTCGACTTCGATATCGGCTGGGGCACAAGGCCGCTTGTCGACCGCGCCTTTGCCCAGGCCGGCATCACGCGGCGCACGGCCTTCGAGGTGACCGATCTGGAAACGCTCGTCGATCTGGTGGCGAAAGGGCTCGGCATCGCCCTCCTGCCCGACGCTCTCGCCGAAACGCGCCGCCCGAAGATCGCCATTGCCGAACTCGGCCCAGAGATCTGCTGGGAACTGGTCGTCGCTCACACCGGCGACGAGACGACCGGACGGTTGCCGGTCAACGGCGCGGCGCGCGCCTTCCTCGACCTGCTGGAGTTCCAGTAGGCCCCGTTGCCGGCCGATGACGGTTCAGACCGACTTGATCGCTCCGCCATCGCAGCGGATCACCGACCCGGTCACATAGCTTGCCGGCTGGCTGCACAGGAAGGCGGCGACGGAGGCAAACTCCTCCACGGTGCCGTAGCGGCCGGCGGGGATCGCCGCGCGCGCGGCGGCCCTGACGTGCTCCAGCGGCTTGCCGGTTCGTTTTGCCGCCGCGTCGTCGAGTTCGTCGACCCGGTCGGTCTGGATGCGGCCCGGCAGCAGCATGTTGCAGGTGACGCCGTCTGCGGCGACCTCGCTTGCCAGCGTCTTGGTCCAGCCCACGAGCGCGGATCTCAGCGTGTTGGAGAGCGCGAGATTGGGGATCGGCTGGACGACGCCGGAGGAGGCAATCGTCAGGATGCGGCCCCACTTTTCCTGCCGCATCGCTGGGAGAAGCAGGCCGGCGAGTTCGATGAGGCGGAAGACCATCATCTGCGCCTGGCGCTCCAGCATGTAGACATCCATCCCGGCGGCCGTGCCCGGCGGCGGCCCGCCGCTGTTGTTGACCAGGATATCGACGCAGTCGAAGCGGTTCAGCGCTTCGCTGGCGACGGTGGCCGAAAAATCCTCGCTGGCAAGGTCCGCGACGTGGCAGGTCGCCCGTCCGACACCGCGTGCGTTGATCGCTTTCGCCGCCTCGGCGAGCGCCGCTTCGCTGCGCCCGCAGAGCATGACATCCGCGCCTTCGGCGGCAAGCGCCTCGGCAACGCCCAGACCGAGCCCGCGCGAGGAGGAAAGAACCAAGGCCCTGCGCCCCTTCAGCCCCAGATCCATCTCCCCATCTCCTTTTCTCTTTTCGGACAACCGAATAAAGCTGACGAACAGCTTTGCAGGCTAACGCATTGCATGTCTGCGCCACAACCAAGAGCGCTTCCATTCATGAGCGAATCACGCAAACGCTTCATCCAACCGTTCTTACGCAATGGCGGACCCGCGACATGGCCGACTTCGTGATTTCCCCCTTCCCCGCCCCCGCCGTTCCCGTCAAGGGCGGCGGACTGTTTCCTGTCCGCCGGATCTTCTGCGTCGGGCGCAACTATGCCGAACACGCGCGGGAAATGGGCTCCGATCCCGACCGCGAGCCGCCGTTCTTCTTCACCAAGCCGGGCGACGCCATCGTCACCGGCGGCGCGGATACCCGGTATCCGACGAAGACGGCGTCTCTCCACTTCGAGCTCGAACTCGTCGCCGCGATCGGGACGGGCGGTGCGGACATCGCGGAGGCGGATGCGCTCGATCACGTCTGGGGCTATGGCGTCGGCATTGACCTCACGCGGCGCGACATGCAGGCGGAAGCCAAGAAGACGGCCCGGCCTTGGGACATGTCCAAGGGGTTCGACATGTCCGCGCCGATGGGCGAACTCGTACCGGCGACCCAGATCGGCCACCCCGCTTCCGGGCGGATCGAACTCACCGTCAACGGCGAAAGGCGCCAGTCTTCCAACATCGACCGGATGATCTGGTCGATCCCGGAAATCATCGCCCATCTTTCGGCCCTCGTGCGGCTGGAGCCGGGCGATCTCATTTTCACCGGCACGCCGGAAGGTGTCGGGGCGGTGGAGCGCGGCGAGAGGCTCCACGGCATCGTCGAGGGTGTCGGCGCGGTCGACACGCTGATCGTCTGAGGCAAATTGGCAAGGACGCCTGCCTTCGTCTCTCCCGTATCTTGTGCCATGATCCCCGTTGCCTTCGCCAAGGGGTGGCAGGGAGCTTCAGATGATCGGGACCGAACTCAACGGCGTCTACAGGATCGACGCGAAGATCGCCGAAGGCGGGATGGGGACCGTTTTTCGCGGTCACAACATCCACTCCGGCGAAACGGTCGCGATCAAAACGATCCTGCCGGAGTTCGCAGCGAACGAGGCCCATCTCGCGCTCTTTCGCCGCGAGGCGATGCTGCTCCACCAGTTCACGCATCCGGCGATCGTGCGCTACTACATGTTCGCGGTCGACCCGACGCGTTCCCTGCCCTATTTCGCGATGGAATTCGTCGACGGCGTGTCGCTGTCGGACCGGGTCGCGGCCGGCCCGCTCTCGACCGGCGACGCGCGGCAGGTGGCCTTGCGCGTTGCCGGCGGCCTTGCCTCGGCGCATGCCATCGGCATCGTCCACCGCGACATGTCGCCCGACAACATCATCCTGCCGGACAACCGGGTCGAGGCGGCAAAAATCATCGATTTCGGGATTGCCCGCGCCAGCCAGGTCAAGGGCGGCACGGTGCTGGAGGGGGCCTTTGCCGGCCGCTACAGCTATGCCTCGCCGGAACAGCTCGGGCTTGCCGGCGGCGAGGTGACGCCGCAATCCGACCTCTACAGCCTCGGGCTCGTTGTTGCGGCCATGCTGCGCGGCGAGGCGATCGACATGGGCGAAACCCACGCCGAACTGATCGAGCGCCGGCTCGCGGTGCCCGATCTTGCCGGAATCGACGAGACGATGCGCCCGCTGCTGACCCGGATGCTGCAACCGAAGCCCGGTGACCGGCCGGCGGGCATGGCCGAGGTCGTCGAGGCGCTGACGGACATGGGGCCGCTGCCCGAGACGACGGGCCTTCCCGGCGATGCGGGGCATCCCACGGCAGCGTCGTCCTCTTCCTCATCGCCGCTGGAACGCACGGAGATCGCGGAAGGTCCGGTCGGCGGCAGTTGGCGCGGCGGCAATTCAGCGTCGCAGGCCCGCTCATCCGCGTTCGGCAGTCGCATCGAGGCGACCGAGATCCCGCCCGATCTTCGCGAACGGGTGAGCATTGCCGACGCCGCTGGCGGTGCGTCCTTTTCCGGTGAACCGCCGGCGGCCTGGTCCGGCGCGCGGATTGGAACGATCCTGGCCGTGATCAGCCTCATCGTCGTTGCGGGTGTTGTCAGCACCTATCACGCCATCCAAAGCGATCTGCTCACTGCCGATCCCTCGCCTCAGGAGATGGCCTATACCGGGGGCGAAAATGGCGGCGCTGCGAACCGGCCGTCGCTGACCTCCGACAATCAGTCTCCGCCTGAACCGGCTTCCAATGATACCGCGACAGACAGCACGCCCGCGGTGCAGGACGCGGCAAACACCGCGGCGCTGGCGGATCAAGCGGCCGATGCGGCGCCCGGGGTCCCGCTCGCCGACGAAATCGTCCAGACACTCGGAATCGACAGCGCCGGGTCCGCACCGGACGCCAGCTCGGCTGAAGAGGCGGGCCAGACTTCGCCGGCCCCGCCGAATGGAGATCAACTGGCGTCGGCTGAACCCGACAGCCAGCCGACCAAAGCGCCGGAGCCGGATGCAGAGGGTAATGCGCCCTCCGGGACGGCCGGCAGCGCCATGGTCGCGGGACAACCGGAGACGCCGACGACGCCAGAATCCCCAACAACGGATACGCAGGCCACCTCACCGCCGCCCGGGACGACCCTGTCCGCCGATGCGACCTCGGAGCCAGATCCGTCATCCGGGGCTCCGGCAACACCGAAGGCCGAGCCTGCCGCCACGGATGCGGGAACGTCTTCGCCGGAGGCGACGGCCGGGACGGATGTCGCCGCGATCCCGCTTCCGTCGACCGTCTTCGATGTGGTGGGGCAGGTGCAAGATCCCTGCTTCTACGCCCGCGTGACCCGCGCTTCGGTCGATGCCTCGACCATCGAGGCCTTCGGGGCGGCAATCGATCCGGCCGCCCGCCTCAACGACGATGTCTTGCAGGTCACGGGTGTCGAGCCGAACATCGGCATGCGTCTGGTGAGCGAGGCGCAGTGCCCGCTCGTCGATTTTCTGAGCCAGCATGCGGACCGGGCGAATGGCGCGCTGTCGCTGAAGCTCGACAGCGATGTCGTTTCCAGCCGCCAGCCGCTGAGCGGCAAGGTGCAGGGCCTCTACGGCACCAGGCTGCATCTGATCCTCGTCGACGAAGATGGCGCCGCGCATGATCTGACACACCTGCTCGAGGCACAGGCCAATGACGCCGCGACCTTCCGGATCGATCTTTCCGGCGGTGCATCGGCCAAGGCCGTTCCGCTGATCCTGCTGCTGCTGTCGACCTCGGACTCGGTCGACTTCGACGCGGCCGCCCTGAAGGGCTCTGCCGATTCCGTCGTTCCTGCCCTTCAGGATGCCATGACGGCATCCGGCAGCGACGCGCACTGGGAGGCCGCCTACCTGAAATTCGCTCCGTGAGCGACAGCCGCGCTATTCCGCAAGGCGTGTCTCCACCCGCCGGTTGCTGGGATCAAACGGATCCTCGGCGCGCGGCCGGGCCTCGCCGAAGCCCATCGGTTTCAGCCGGTCGCTCTCGACACCCTCGGCTTTCAGGAAGCTGACGACGGCATTCGCCCGGCGCACGGAAAGGTCCATGTTGTAGGTTTCCGTTCCCGTCGCGTCGGTAAAGCCCTCGACCATGAACTTGAGCTTTGCCAGCCGATCGTCACGGAGCGCATCGGCGAAGGCCTTGAGCTGGGTCTTCGCATCACTGGTGAGTTGATCGGAGTCGAGATCGAAAGTGACGCGAAGGTCGAAGGTCGCCGGCTTGGCGGGCTGCGCCTTCGCGCATTCCTCGGCGGTGCCGATGCAGACCGCCCGAGCGGCCCCGAGTTCCTTCTCCTTGACGAAGAAATCGACAACGTCCTTCGACGAGTAGCTTTCCTGGGCGAGGGCCCCGGTGAGCGGCGCGAGAAGGATCGCCGCTCCAGCGAGCAAGACTGACGTGCGCATGGCCATCACCTGCCTCCGTTGCATCCATCATGCTCGAACTGCAGGCGCGGCTTGTCAAGGCTTGGCCGGACTCAGGGTGTAATTCGGTTAAAGCGATAGGGCCGCCGTTCGCCCACCAGCGGATGGTCGCGGTGGAAGGCTTCCAGATGCGGCATCATCGCATTCACCATCTCCCAGTCGGCTGCCTCGGCCGCAGTCTCGGGCGCCTCGAGCCTCGCCGCGACTTCTGCCATGACGGCCTCGCGGTCGATGGAAATCACCTTGCCGCCATCGACGACGAGCCTGCCGCCGACGAAGACCTTGTCGATGGCATGGCGCCCGCCCCGGTGCAGCACCGTCTCCTCGACCGGCGTGCGCTTGCTGACGAAGGGCCGGGCCATCGCCTTCTCGTCCATCAGCACGATGTCGGCCTTGAGGCCCGGTTCGACCCGGCCGACGAGACCGCCGAAACCGGCGCTTTTAGCGCCATGCTCGGTCGCCATCTGCAGGACGGCGGCGGCATCGGGCCGGTCGTTGAACAGGCCCGTCTCGCGATGGAGCGCCCAGACGAGCTTCATTTCCAAAGTCATGTCGCGGTCGTCGGCAAGGTTCGACTGGTCGATGCCGAGGGCGACGGGGATCTGGCGCGCCCGCATCTCGTTGACCGGCGCAATGCCGCTGCCTAGCCGCAAGCCGGAACTGGCGTTGTGACACATGGTGCAGCCGCAGCCGGCGATGATGTCAAGGTCTTCCGGCGTCATCCAGTTGCCGTGGCCGAGCGTGACCTCCGGACCGAGGCATTCGAGCTTTTGAAGGTGCTGGACGGCGGTGTGGCCGAATTTCTTCAGCGCGTATTCGGCCTGCCGCTCGGTCTCCACAAGGTGCATGTGGATCGAGGCGCCGGCCTCGCGCGCGGTCTGCGACATGAGTTGCAGGCTCTCGTCGGAGCACCAGTGGAGATTGGCGGGCGCGAGATTGACGCGCACGCCGTCCGGGCTCGTCTCCGCCCATCCGGAGCGGATCGCGCGGAAGAAATCCATGTAGTCGGCGGTCGGCGTTGCCGCCGCGCCGAGCTTCGGCGCGAGCCAGTCGCGCACCTTTTCCGGCAGCGCCGCCAGCACCTTGGCGTCGTCCTCGTAGGCAAGGATATTCTGGTCGCGCATCATGAAGGAATAGCCGGCGCGCATGCCGATCTCGTCGTAAGCGCCGAGAATATCGGACGTGATGGCGTGCCAGTTGTCGGGCGTTCCGGTCAGGCCGCTCTGGATATGGTGAACCGTCGTCGTGCCGCTTTCCAGCATCTCGATGGCCGAATAGAGCGTATCGAGCCGGTTGCCGATCTGGCGCATGGCGCGAAAGCGCGGCAGCCAGAGTTCCAGCGGCGCGAAGGGCACGCCCATCATCAGCGGCGTCAGGCCGAAATGGTGGTGGCCGTTGACGAGTCCCGGCATGGCGATCATGCCGCGCGAGCCGTAGCGCGGCAGATGGTCGTTGCCATAGGCCACCGCCTCGATCGCGCCGACCTGGGCGATCAGGCCTTCATGAACGCGGATACCGACATCGTAGCGTCGTTCCATGGCGCCGTCCGGCCCCACCCCAACGAGAAGGGTGCCGGCCTCGACGATGCAACTGTCCTTGACTGTCATGTGTAATCCGGGATGAGGCCAACCCGGCGGGCGGCGGCCAGTTGATAGAGCGGATCGCCGTAGACCTTCATCTCCTCGCTGGCGGAAAAGGCGATGGAAATGTCGTGCTCGTCGTAGGACTTGGCGGCCGCCGCCTTGATCGCTTCCCAGGAGGGCACCGGCAACTGGCGCCAGCGCTCCAGCGTTTCGGCATCCGGCAGCGCGGGAAAGCGCATCTCGCCCAGCAGCGAGGCGATGCATTGCCAGAAATGGCGCAGCATCACATCCGGCGTCGGGCAATAAGGCATGACGATCCGCAGCCAGTGCACGCCGGTGACGGCATGGAGCGCTGCAAATTCCTGCGTCGCGGCGAAGAGGGCGATGGAGGCGAGCGCCATCCTGCGCGTCGTGTCGGGGCCGATATCCAGCCAGTCGACGACGGGCACGAAGTCCGGCGTGCGGCCGGCCTGGTCCATGTTCTGCCAGAGAAGTTCCAGGATCGGCTGGCCGTGCAGGGCCTTGATGTCCGAGACGCGGGCAAGAACCTCGGCCGGATCGTCGGTGATCGAGGCCGCGCCGGTCGCGGGCGGCATTTCCAGATAGGTCGCGGTCCAGTAGGCGAGCGCGACGGCCACGTCCGTCTCGTCCTCGCGGATCAGCGCATAGGCAAGGCGCATCAGGGCATGGAAAGCGCTGGCGCCGACACCCGGCGCAAGCCGCGGCAGATAGGCGTACAGCGTCTTTTCAACGCCATGGGCGGCAATTTCGCTGGCAAAGAAGATGCGCAGGTCCGGTTCCCGGCTCCGCTCGCCGATGGCCGTTTCCCAATTGCCGGCCGTCACCGGCTCGCCGATCGAGCCGAAGGGCAGCAATTTCTTGTAGTCGCGATAATGATCGAAGAAGTCGTGAAGCCGGTCCGTCGAGCCGCCGATCCGTTCCAGCGCCACCAGCACCATGGGCGCGTGGTTGGCGTAGGTCTTGGCGAATTCGGACCCGTAGGTGAGCATCTCCGACATGATGGGATCGAGGTCGGCGTGCCGCTCGGTCGTGAGGCTTTCTGCCATGCGACGATCTCCATGAACTTCGTCGTGGGGTGGGGCAATTTTCCCGAACGTTAGGGCCTCGGCAAAGAAACGCAACAGCTATCGCCGCCGCGCCCTGGCCCTGACGGCGGCGGGAAGCGACGCAAAAGCCGCAGCTTACCGGGCTTGACCCGATCCTGTTGCCGCCAAGGCAACACTCCCGTCCATAAAAATCGTTCGAGGGCACACCTTTCCCGCAAGCCAGCCGCTATCCGCGCGGGCCGGCAGCGTCCCTCGTTTGTTTTTTGAACCCAAGGCCGGGCGAGCGTTGCCATCCCGGCAACAGGGTCAGCGACAATTGTCGCCTTGTCACCCTCCGTAGTTATGCCTACGATTTAAACGCCCCAAGAAAATGCTCATAAATTAGGCGAAGCGAATATTCCGGACGGACGGCCGGACGTTCGCAGAGGTCGGCGCGCGTGCGCCATGGCTTTTCGTGGATGGGGACCGGCGAGGACGCCGATCCCGAGGAGATCGCCAATGAGCGCAGGACAGGACGACTTCGGCCTGAAAGCCGATCGTCTCGGGATGGTCTACCGCCGGGGAGCGCAGGAAACCGTGGCGCTGGAGGACTGCAACCTCGCGATCCGGCGCGGCGGATGGATGTCGCTGATCGGGGCGTCAGGCTGCGGCAAGTCCACCCTGCTTCGCATCTTCGCCGACATCGTCAAGCCGACCCATGGCGAGGCGCTGCTGCACGGCGTTTCGCCTGCCGAAGCGCGCGCCAACCGCACCTTCGCCCTCGTCTCGCAGCAGTCGACCATGCTGCCCTGGCGCACGATCATCGACAATGTCGCGCTCGGCCTCGAAGTCGCGCGTGCGCCGGTCTCCGAACGGCGCAAGGCGGCACAGGAAGCGATCGACCTTGTCGGCCTTGCCGGCTTCGAGCGAGCCTATCCGTCCGAGCTTTCCGGCGGCATGCGCCAGCGCGCCGCGATTGCCCGCGCCCTCACCTTGCGTCCGCAGTTCCTGCTGATGGACGAGCCCTTCGGCGCGCTCGACGAGATCACCCGCGAGAAGCTCAACTTCGAACTCCTGCAGATCCTGAAAGAGACCTCCGCGACGCTGCTGCTCGTCACCCACTCGATCAGCGAGGCGATCATCCTGTCCGACAAGGTGGCGGTGATGACGCCCCGGCCGGGCCGGATTTCCCGAATCGTCGACATCGACTTCGGCCACGAGCGCACCGCCGAAATGCGCGACGATCCGCGCTTCACCGCCTACGAGAGCGATCTTCGCCATGCCCTCCACGGCACGCCCGACACGCGGGTCCTGCCGTCGCAAAGACTTTCCGCCTGAAGCCCTCCCACCTCCCCGACCAGGAGTTGCCCAGTATGATGTCCCTCTTCCGTTCTTGGCCGTCCACGCTTGCCCGTTGCGCCGGGATCGCGGCCCTCGGCCTTGCCGCAGCTGGCCCCGCGAGCGCCGCGGACCTGAAGCCCCTGACGGTGGTGCTGCCCTATGTGCCGAACATGGAAAGCTTCGCCGGCTTCTATGCCAAGGACAAGGGCTTCTTCGAGGAAGCCGGGCTCGACGTGAAGCTCATCCCGGGCGGACAGGGCATCGACCAGATCCAGATGGTCGCCTCCGGGATCGCGCAGATCGGCATGGCCGACGCGAGTTCAGCGATGGCCGCCATCGACAAGGGCGCGCCGCTGATGATCATCGCGGCCGAATACCAGACGTCGCCGCAGGCGATGACCTGCCGCAAGGATTCCGGCATCACCGAACCGTCGATGCTGAAGGGCAAGAAGCTCGCCATCAAGCAGAACGCCCAGGTGGTTGCGGACTTCTTCCTCGCCAAGAACAACCTCTCGCGCTCCGACATGGAGACGACCGCCATCGGCACCAGCGACATCGCGCAGATCATCGCCGGCAAGGTCGACTGCATGTTCACCACCTTCGCCTTCAACGAGCCCTACCTCATCGAGCAGGCCGGCGTGCCGGTGAACGTGATGCCGGTTGGCGACTGGGGCATGCCCTCGCAGAACGACGTCTGGGTCGTGACCAAGGACTTCCTCGCCGATCCGGAAAACAAGACGCTGCTTGCCGCCTACATGACGGGCGAGATGAAGGCCTGGGACTTCTACATCGACAATCCCGAGAAGGCGGCCGAGTTCATGGTCAACGGCGGCTTCAACGACGGCCTCAACATCGAGCAGCAGACCTATCAGGCGACGCACCAGATCGCCTACATGACCTCGCCGCTGACCAAGGAAAAGGGCCTGCTCTGGATCGACTTCGATGTCTGGAAGGAAGCGGTCAAGAACGCCCAGACGGCCGAACTGACCTCCTCGGTACTCGATCCGTCGACGTTCCTGACGACCGAAATCCTCGAAATGGTCAAGCCGACCAAGCACTGAGCGCCCGGGAGCGCCGTGCCGGAATCCCTGCCCGGCACGGCGTCTCAAGACCTTGTCCCATCAGGAATTTTCTCATGACCGAAGCCGTCGGCACCGTCCCGGCCCGCGCGACCCAGCCGCTCTGGCGCTTTTCATTCTCGGGATCCATGCTGCGTCCGCTTCTCGCCGTCCTGCCGCCCGTTGCCTTCCTTGCCGGCCTCGTCGCGCTCTGGGCCCTGCTTTCCGCCTATGGCCTCATCCCGGCCTTCGTCCTGCCAGGCCCGGCGGCGGTCGGCGAAGTCTTCGTGACGCAGGGCCACGTTCTCCTGCGCCATGCGATCGCGACGGGAAGCGAGGCGCTGTCCGGCTTCGTCATCGGCAACATCGCCGCCGTGCTCGCCGCCTGCCTGCTGGGCTTCTCGCAGCCGCTGAAAGACATGTTCTACCCCTACGCCCTTGCGAGCCGGGCGATTCCGATCATCGTCTTCACCCCGGTCTTCGTGGTGGTGCTCGGGCGGGGGATCGCACCGATCATCGGCATCGTCTCCTTCAGCGTCTATTTCCCGACCTTCCTCAACATGATCCGGGGGTTGAAGTCGGCCGATGCCGACTATTACGAAATGCTGCACACCTTTTCTGCCTCGCCCCTGCAGCGCCTCCGGATGATCGAGTTTCCCGCGGCGATGCCCTATCTCTTCGCCGCCCTGAAGGTCAGCGCCTCGTCCGCCTTCATTTCCGCGCTTGTCAGCGAGTGGATCGGCGCCAATGCCGGGCTCGGCTATCTCGTGGTCGTGTCCGGGCAATATTTCCGCCTGCCGCTGATGTGGGCGGCAATCTTCACGGCCGCCGCGATGACGCTGACGCTGCTCGGGCTCGTCCATCTCGCCGAACACAGGCTTTCCCGCTACACCGCGCACGCGCCGGAGATGGGCCAATGAGCCTCCTGGTCGCCCGCCCGCAAAAAGCCGCCGCCGCCCGGGAGCCGGTCGATGTGCGCCTGACTTTGCGGCGCTATGGCCTGCCGTTGCTGCCGCTCATCGCCCTTCTCGCCTTCTGGCAATATGTGACCGTCGGCGGCCATGTCTCGAACCTGATCCTTGCCTCGCCGACAGCGATCGCGGCCGCCTTCTTCACGGCGGGCCCGGAGATCGGCGCGAACATGCTGGTGACGCTGATGGAGGCGCTCGTCGGTTTTGTGCTCGGCAATCTGCTCGGTCTCGTGATCGCGATCGTCTTCGTCCATTCCTCGCTGGCCCGGCGGATGATCTATCCGGTCGCCGTCGGCGCGGAGGCGGTGCCCTTCATCGCTATCCTGCCCGTGCTCATCCTCTGGCTCGGAAACGGCGTGGAGCCGAAGATCGTCATCACCACCTTCATCGCCTATTTCCCGATGCTGGTGAACGCGCTGCGCGGCCTTCGAAGTGCCGACGCGGAAGTCAACGAACTGCTCTACACGCTCTCGGCCTCCGCCATGCAGCGGCTCTTCATCGTGCGCCTTCCGGCGGCGATCCCCTTCATGTTCAACGCGCTGAAGCTTTCGGCCTGCGGCACGGTGGTCACCGCCCTCGTTGCCGAATGGCTCGCTTCCGACCGGGGGCTCGGCTACCTCATCGTCCTCTACGGCACGCGCTACCAGATCCCGGAACTCTGGGCGTCCGCGCTGACGGCCATGGCCATGAGCCTGCTCGTCTACGGCGCCGTGGTCCTTGCCGAGCAACGGCTCATGCCCTGGCGGCGCAACGCCCCGGCCGGCTGAAGGTGGCGGGCAGGCACGACCGACATACACTCCGATCACAACAAGACCCAAGGAGGCACCGATGACTTCGGAGCGACCGAAATTCGGCGTGATGGACCAGGGCTGGGCTGCGCCGGAAATGAGCGACGCCACGTCCGTCGGTCTCACGCTCGACGCGATCCGGATTGCCGAGGATCTCGGCTTCGACAGCGCCTGGGTCGGGCAGCATCACCACCGCCGCGACGATGCGCCCTTCTGGGGCCGTATCCCGGCCACCGAAGTCTTCCTCGCCTATGCCGGCGCGAAGACGAATCGGATCGCGCTCGGCACCGGCGTGCGGGTGCTCTCCACCACGACAGCACTCAGGACCGCGGAGGAAATGAGCCTCCTCAGCCTGCTGCTGGACGGTCGGGTGGATTTCGGCATCGGCCTCGGCGCCCAGCATAACGACAGCCGCAGCGCGGAAGAAAAGGGCGAGATATTCCGCAGGCTGCTCGACGAGTTGCTGGCGGTCCTTTCCGACGATCCCGAAACGGGCCTTTTGCCGCTCAGCCCGACCTCGCCTGTCGACCTCAGGACGCGGCTCTTTGCTGCGGCGCGCGACGAGACGACCCTCGCCCACCTCGCCCGGACCGGGGTCAATCTGGTCGTCGGGCAGGCCGAACCCGGCGAAACGCAGGCCGACTACATCCGCCTCTACCGCAAGCTTGGCGGCAAGGGCGAGACGCGCGGCGTTCGCATCGTCTTTCTCGCGCCGACCCGGCAGCAGGCCATCGAAGACTGCGCGGAGGCGGCCGACCTCTATTTCGACCTGATGAGCAAGGGCGGCTACTACAAGCTCGCGGTGCAGCGCGGCCTGATCCCCGAGGTTCCGCGCAGCCGCGAGGAGATGCTGGAGGCGATCCATTTCATCGCCGGCACGCCCGACGAGGTCATCGAGGAACTCAACGCCCATCTCGCCGTCACGGGCCTCGACCGGCTCGACGCGATGATCCAGCTTCCCCGCATGGATCCTGCCCATGTGCGGCGAACGATGGCGCTCTTGCAGCAGGAGGTTCGCCCTCACCTCGTCTACCGGCCGTATGGTGCCGATGCCCGCGAAGTTGCCTGACGACCGGAGCGTTGCCATTGCGGCAACGCCCGCCGGGGGACATTATCGCCCGGAACATTGCCGCAGCGAATCGAGCGTCCCGGGACATCGTCGCATGCACCACCACCCCCTTTCCGAAAACCGGACCGCACGCGCGGTCGGAGCGCGGTCATGAAGTCCAGTTTCGTCCATGTCCATCTCGTCGCCCTGCGCTATTTCGGCGAGACGGTGCGCACCGGCTCCATCCGGCAGGCGGCGGAACAGCTCAATGTCGTTCCCTCCGCCGTCAGCCGGCAGATCCTGAAGCTGGAAGACCAGCTTCAGTGCAAGCTCTTCGACCGCATGGCCGAGGGCGTCCGGCTTACGGCGGCGGGCGAGGTGCTCTACCACTACATCCTGCGCCTCGAACGCGACCTCAACAGCGCCATCTCCCAGATCGACGATCTCAAGGGCCTGAGACGCGGACATGTGCGGATCGCCTGCGAGGACGGCATCGGGCGCGACTTCCTGCCCGGCATCCTTGCCGCCTTCCATGCGGAATTTCCGCGCGTGACCTACACGGTCGAGATCGCGTCCAGCCGCGAGATCCTGCACCAGGTCGCCGAGGGCCTTACTGACATCGGCATGGCCATGGCGCCGCCGACGCGGCCGGACGTCACCATCGCGGCGCAGATGGAAATGCCCGTCGGCATCATCGCCCACCCGGACAACCCGATCGCGGCGCGCCGGGAAGTGCGGCTCGCCGACCTTGCCGACCAGCATCTCATCCAGGCCGAGGACGGTATCGGTGGCGACACCGGCTATGGCGCCCACCTTCGTGCCAGCCAACCCGACACCCGGCTGATCGAGACCAACGCGCCGGACGTCATCACCAATTTCGTGGAATCGGGCCTCGGGGTCGGCATCCGCACACCAGTCGGCGTGCTCGCCTCGCTCGCGAGCGGACGCATCCGCTTCCTGCCGCTGGTCGATCCGCAGATCAAGCTGCCGGCGCTTTCGATCTTCGCCAAGCCGCAGCGGACGCTGCCGGTGTCCGGCGCCGTGCTCCAGGAACGGCTGAAGGCGGCCCTGCCCGACTTCCGCGCCCATGTGGACGAGGTCGCGGGGCTCGACACGGACGACCGGTCGACCCGGCGCGCCTGACGCCGGGCCGGTTCTCGCGCTCAGGACACTGCGTGCCGTAAACTGCCGGGCGCGCTCGACGACGTTCCCGTTCGGCAACGCCCCGATGAACATTCGCCGCTTTCTCAGCTCACCGCCACCGGGGAGAATGATGCCATGGACAATTGGCGAGCGACGCTCGGCACCGTCCAGGATGATGCTGAAAGACCGGCCATCGTCCTGACGGCCGCAGGTTCACCCGCCCTCCCTTGACGAGGATTGAGCGATTGACGAGCGAACAGGAACGCCTTGACGACCTGGCACAGCGGGCCCGCGAAGAACTGGCCATGCTGTCCTTTGCGACCAAGCCCTGGGTGATCCCGCAAAGCCGCGATGGCGAGCGCATCCCCGACGTCGTCGTCATCGGCGCCGGACAGTCGGGCCTCGTCGTCGGTCATGCCCTGAAACGTCGCGGCGTCACCAATATCCTGATCCTCGACCGCAACCCCGCCGGCTACGAAGGTGTCTGGGACACCTTCGCGCGGAATTACGAGATCCGGTCGCCGAAGGAAGTCATGGGCGCCGACCTCGGCCTGCCAAGCATGACGATCCAGAGTTTCTACGAGACCCGGCACGGCAAGGAGGCCTGGAAGGCGATCAAGCGCGTGCCGCGCCGCGACTGGATGGACTATCTGCGCTGGTACCGCGAGATCGCGGATCTCCCGATCGAAAACGACGTGCAGGTGACGAACATCGACTATGACGCGGGCGGCGTCACGCTGACGACGGCCGACGGCCGGCAGATCCGCGCGCGGCTTGCGATCCTTGCCACCGGCATGGACGGCGGCGGGGCTTGGACGACGCCCTCCATCATCTCCGACAACCTGCCCAAATCGCACTACAACCATTCCTGCGATGTCTTCGATGCGAACCGGCTGAAGGGGCTCGATATCGGCATTCTCGGCGCGGGCGCGGCAGGCTTCGACGTCTCGGTGGCGGCGCTCGCGGCCGGCGCACGGTCGGTGACCATGTGCATGCGGCGGCCGTCGCTTCCGATGATTGACGTTGCCCGCGAGATCGAGACCGCCGGCCAGCTCAACCACGGCCACGAGCTTTCGGACGCCACGAAGTGGGGCCTTGCCAAATTCCTCAGCGGCCTCAGCCAGTCACCGGCCGAGCATCATTTCCACAAGGCCGTCTCCTACCCCAATTTCCGCATGTGTGCGGGGGCGCCGTGGCAGAGTGTCCGCTTCGAGGACGGCAAGGTTTGCGTGACGACGCCGAAGGGGGATTTCGCCTTCGACCACGTCTTTGCCGCCACGGGCGTTTGCGTCGACATGATGCGGCGGCCGGAACTCAAGAAGATCGCCGAGAAGGCCGCGCTCTGGAAAGACCGCTTCGTGCCGCCGCCCGAAGACCCGAGCCCGGACCGGCTGCGCTTTCCCTATCTCAACCACCATTACCAGTTCACGGAACGCGAACCGGGAACCGCTCCGGGGCTCAACCGCATCTTCGCCTTCAACGCCCTTGCCGCCCTCAGCATGGGCGCGATGGCGGCCGTCTCGATCAGTTGCCACCGCTTCGGCGTGCCGAGGGTGGTCGATGCGATCACGAGCTTCCTCTTCCGCGAACAGGAAGACCAGCTCATCCCGACGCTCGCGGCCCACGACAAGCCGGGTATCGACCTGCCGGATCATGTGCGCGCGATGCTGGAGATGCCCGCCGAGGGAGAACTGGCGCAGGCCAGCTGATCCTTCGCGGCCCTCCCGCCCCCGGCAAGGACGATTTCAATCGGCCTTGGTGATGCGCGCCATAATCATGACAGCCCGCGTCAGGTCGCTCGCCTGAAGCAGCTCCGGGCCGAAGTCGCGTTCTCCGAGGCCGTGCTGGATGCCGGCGGCCGTCGCGGCGTTGCCGTATGTGACGATCTCGATGTCGGCGCCCGGACAGACCTTCGCCAGAAGCCGGCGAACGCCGTCAGGTGTGAAGCGCCAGAGGTCGCCCTGCCCCTCCAGCAGGGGCAACAGTCCGGGGAAAGAGACGAGGAGCGAACCGCCCGGTTTGAGCAATCCTGTCACACCTTCAAGAAACGCCCGAACGTCGGGCTGATACTGGATGACGTCGATGGCGATGATGCAGTCGAACGTCCGCTGCGCCATCGAGGCGCTGCCGTCCAACATGGCGGGGATGCCGTCCATCGGTGCGATGCGGATCGACGAAGCATCCCTCCCGAACTGTCTTGCCTTTGCGTCGTCGCCGAATTCCAGCACGTCGCCCCGGATTCTCTCGCTCCAGGAGCGGCAGAAGTCGAGCGCGAAGATGCGGTCGAGAGCCTTGCCCCGGTTCCCCTCGCGCGGGAAGAGCGGCTGCGTTCCCGCCAGTATCGCCCCGTCGAGCGAGCCCGGCATGCCCTCGCCCGAACGGTGTCCCGTCAGCCTGCGAAGACGGCTCATCCAGCCCTTCGCGGTGCGGTGGATCGACAGCGACAGTTCAAGGACGGGCAGAAGACGCGGATGGGTATACCGCAGCATGACGAAGATGACCGTGAGCCTCAGGCCGAGGCTCACGCCGCCGACGGCCCGGATATAGGACACGGCCCGTTCCAGGAACCGGCGCGTCGGCGCGCTCAGGCCGTCCGCCGTCCATTCGCCCTTCTGCATGGCCGTTTCGTAGCTTGGCGAATAGGTCTCGTCCGGATGGACGCGATAGAGCGCCCAGATCTTGTCGGAGACGAAGACCCGGCATTTCAGGAAGGCTTTGACGAAGAAGACCGTGTCGTCGAAGAGAAGCCGGAAATCGTCGTCAAATCCCCCGGCTTCCTCGAAGATTTCACGCCGGACCATGACGGCGGAGGGATAGGGCGAGGTGCTCTCGTAACCCGACACGGTGGAGCGGAGCAATCGGGTCAGAAGCAGGTCGGGATCGTAGGTCCGGCCGGGCTCGACACCAAGGCGCGAGACGTGGCGGCAAAGACTGTCGCGCGGGCGGCCGGTCCAGGAATACCAAAAGGACACCGGGCCATAGAGCATCGCGACATCGGGCCGGTCGTTCATGAACGACACCTGCTCGGCGAGCTTGTGCGGCAGCCAGGCATCGTCCGCATCGAGCATCGCGACATAGGCGCCCGAGGCCGACGCGACGGCGAGGTTGCGCGAGACGCTCTTGCCGCGGTTCTGCCGGTCTTCATGCTCCAGCAGCCGGACGCGACCGGAATGACGCCGCGTGAAGTCCTCGACAATGGCGCGGCTCGCGTCGGTCGACCCATCGTCGACGATGACCAGTTCCCAGTTGCCGTAGGTCTGGGCCTCGATGCTCGAAAGCGCCTCGCCAATGAAACGCTCGGCGTTGAAGAAAATCATCATGCAGGAAACGAGAGGCGACGCCTCACCGGCCGCGGACGCCGTCATCAGTCGCCGTTCCCGCCGGTCGCCGCCGCGATCTCGGCAGCCAGTTTCTGGCTGCGGCGGTAGGTTCCGGTCAGCGCGGTGGCGGCTCCGATGAACTGGAGAAGCATCAATCTCCAGGGCATTTCCAGCTTGGCCTTCGAGAACGGCCGAAGCTGCGCGATCATCGAGCGCATCCACCAGTGGATGAAGAGACGGGCCTTGTCGCTCATTTCCGGATCGTCGTCGCGGATCTTCACCAGAAAGGCCATGCAGCCCATGCCCCAGCTCTTGCGCACCTGCCGGCGCAGGCCAGCCATGTCGGGCCGGTGTTCGTGCCGCATGAGCATCTGCGGTTCGTAGACGACGTCGTGGCCGTTGCGCGCAACCCGGTAGAGCGCGTCGAGATCGCCGCCGCCCGGCAGGGCCGCGCCCATGTCGAGCGCCGTGTCGAAGCCGCCGAGCGCCCGCATCACGTCAACGCGGAAGGCCATGTTGCAGCCGTTGCCGAAGATGGTCGCCACGGGGTAGAGCGGCTGGGGCGCGTATTGCCGTCCGAAGACGATCGGCAGGAACCCCTTGCGAAATCCGCCGATCGATTCCACGAGAACCTGGGCTTCGGTATCGAGGCAATAGGGCAGCGTCTGGCCCGCGAATGCGCCGGCTTCGGGCTGCAGCGACCAGGCCTGCCGGAGACCGCCGAGCCAGTGGATATCGGGAACGGCGTCGTCATCGATAAAGGCAAGGATTTCGCCCCGCGCTTCCTTGAGGGCTCGGTTGCGCGCGAAGTTCAGGCCCTTCTTCTCCTCGCGGACGCAGCGGACGCCCTCGAAGGCCTCCGCCACCCGGCGGGTCTCATCCGTGGACGAGGCATTGTCGATGACGAGGATCTCGGGCCTTGGGTCTTCCGGCGCGACAACAAGGCGGCCGATGCCTTCAAGACAGCGCTTCAGAAGGTCCGGATGGTCCTTGGTGCAGATGACGATGGTCACCGTCGGCATCGGGCCGATGTTCGTTTGCCGACTTATCGGCTGCGAGGACCATTCCTCGGGAATGTCACGGCGGATCCAGTCGCTGATCGCTTCCGCAGACAGAACGGTGCCTGCCGGATGTGCCGCCATGAGGAAACCGACCGGGCGCGGACCACGGAAGACTTCGAGTGCAACGCCCTTGCGATTGCTTTCGACAGCGACGGGTTCGACCGCCGCGTCCAGGTCGACCCTATGGATAGAATACCCCTCAGGAACGCTCATGGTGCCGGTCGGCCTCCCGTGAGACATCGTCGCCACGTTCTTCCACGTCCCAGGCCAGGCGTGGACGCATGGCGCCATGCCATTCCCCGTACCAGCCGTTTCGACCGTTGTCGCTGTCGAGCAGTTCGCACCGCAGGATCCTCGGGAACTGCTTGAATACCGCTCCGGACTTGATGATCTCAAGCGTCAGGAAATAGGTTCCGTCATTCATGAAATCGGCGGGTACGCGGCAACGCTCGACGTAGTACCCGACGCGCCGACGCGGACTGATCTTCCAGTTGCCGGCGTTGAAAAGCATGATGCCTTCGGAATTGTGGATCAACCAGGTGACATTGAGATCGGCGTCGGGCGTGCCATTCCAGTATTCGATCTCGATGTCGAAGGGCGAACCAATGCTGACCGGATCGCCCGCGACGCCGCCCTCCGGGATGACGGCGCACCGCCTTACGGAGAAGGATTCATCGCCCGGCGCCTGGTCCTTGTCCGGCCAGAACCGGTGCGCCTGCCCTTCCTCTCCCGCGGCATTTTTCAGGTAGGCATCGAGCACCTTGTGCGGCGGTCCGTCGGCCGCGATATGCCCCCGGTCGAACCAGACGACCCGGTGGCACATGGACTGGACGGCACTGAGATTGTGGCTGACGAAGAGAATGGTCCGCCCGCTCTTGGAAATGCTGGACATGCGATCCATGCATTTGTTCTGGAAGTTGACGTCGCCCACCGCCAGAACCTCGTCGACCAGCAGGATCTCACTGTCGAGATGCGCGGCGACGGCGAAGGCAAGGCGCATGTACATGCCGCTCGAATAGCGCTTTACCGGCGTATCGATGAAGGATTCGACCCCCGCGAAGTCCACGATCTCGTCGAAATGACGAACGATGTCGTGCCGGCTCATGCCGAGGATGGCGCCGTTCAGGAAGATGTTGTCCCGGCCGCTGAGATCGGGATGGAACCCCGTGCCGACATCGAGCAGCGAGCCGACGCGGCCGGAAATGCGGATCGAGCCGCTTGTCGGCGGCGTGATGCGGGAGATGATCTTGAGAAGCGTGCTCTTGCCGGCGCCGTTGTTGCCGACAAGACCGACGATCTCACCGTGGTTGACGGAGAAGGAAACGTCGCGCAGCGCCATGAATGTCTCGCGCGAGGCCGGCGCAATGCCGAGACTGTGCTTCGCCATCCTGGCGATCGCGGGGCCAAGGGCCGCCAGCGTGTCGTAGAGGCTCGTGTTGGATCCGAGCCGATAGGATTTCGAGACGGACCGGACCTCGATGGCGATCTCGCCGTCTGCATTCCCGGGGCGGCTAGATGACATCGGCGAACCGCCTTTCCGCCTTCGTGAACGTCAGGACACCCAGAATGGCGAGAACGGAGGCCGACAGGCATGAAAGCCCGATGGCGGACCAGGGATCGCTGGACGCGCCCACCGCCCAGCGGAAGCCCTCGAGCACCCCGACCATCGGATTGAGGGCCATGAAGGGCCTCGCACCTTCGGGAAAAAGGCTGAGCGGATAGACCACCGGCGTGGCGAAAAACCAGGCCTGGGTGAGGAAGGGAACGAGATGCCGCACATCGCGGTAAAGAACGTTGAGGCCGGAAAGGATGAACCCGACCCCGAAAGTCGCCACAATCGCGAGCCCCGTCAGCGGGACAATTAGCAAAAACCGCATCGAGAAGTCGACGCCGTAATAGACCAGCACGGCGAGCATGAAGCCGGACGCGATCAGGAGATCGACCAGGCCGGACAGGATGGCGGCGATGGGGATCGCCAGCCGGGGGAAATAGACCTTGCTGACGAGAGCAGCGTTGTTGACCACGCTGTTGGCGGAATTCGTCAGGCCATTGGCGAAAAAGGTCCAGATCACGAGGCCGGAGATGGCGAAGACCTCGTAGCGGAGCCCGTCCGAAGGCATGCCGGCGAGACGCCCGAACACGACCGTGAACAGGACCAGGGACACGAAGGGCTGGACGACAATCCAGGCGACACCAAGGAAGGTCTGGCGGTAGCGGACCTTCAGGTCGCGGCGGATGAAGAAGCGGACGAGGTCGCGATAGCCGAAGAGCTCGCCGAAGATCGTCCGCAGGGGCAAGTTTCCGGCTGTGATCAGCGTTTCATGCGGCAAAGCGGGGGACGCCTCCTGCTTCTCTTCAACCGCAACATCCAAGATCGGCACCCTTCCGAACGGCGCTAAACATTTCTGTTTATTGCGCCTTGCTTTATCAACTTTAGTCTCTATCGTCAAAGGGATAACAAAATCCACACTGACAATTGCAGTCATTTACTATAGTTTGAAATGCGAAATCCTTAATCATGACTTTAAGGGTATTCATGTGACGAAAAGACGTCTTCCGGGGCGCGAGGTCGTGATTTTCAAGTTTCCCATCCGAGTTTTCCGCCGACGCGCAAGCACAGCGGTTGCCGAACGAGAGACCGGGGTTCCTTCGCGTCTGCCCGAGATGCCGGGACCGGCGACATGCCTCGGCAAGGACAAACCAATCGCCAGCGGTTTCAACTTCGCCCCCTTTTGCGTACCTCTGATCGCAGCGGGGAGCGTCGATAGTGTCTGAGCCTTTGCCGACGCCGCGCGTGGCAGTCGCCATCCCCTGCTACAATCAGGCCCGTTTCCTGTCCCAGGCGATCGAAAGCGCCCTCAACCAGACCCGCCCTCCCGATGAGATCATTGTCGTCGACGATGGCTCTCCCGACAACACGGCGGAGGTGGCCGCCGCCTATCCCCAGGTCCGCTATCACCGGCAGGCGAATGGCGGCGTTTCGGCGGCGCGCAATGCCGGGCTGGCGATCACGACGTGCGACCATATCCTGTTCCTCGATGCCGACGATACGCTGGAACCGGAAACCATCGCCCTCGGCCTTGCCTGCCTCCAGGCCAATCCCGAGGCCGCCTTCGCCTATGGCGGCTACCGGGAAGTCGACGAGGCCCTCACCCTTATCCACGAGCATCCGGTCAATCCCACGGGCCAAACCTACGGGGGACTGCTGACCGGAAACCACATCGTCATGCCCGGCGCGGTTCTTTACCGGGCGAGTCCCCTGAAAGAAGTCGGCGGTTTCGACACGAGCCTCACCTCCTGGGAAGACCACGACGTCTATCTCAAGCTCGCACGGGCGCACCCCGTGGCGTGCTACTCCTCGATTGCCGGCAACTACCGCCGCCACGGCACCAGCATGAGCCGCAACAGCCTGCGCATGCTGAAAGTGGGTCACGTGGTCCTCGACAGGCAGCGGCCCCACGTCCAGGGACAGCCCTCTCTCGAGGAGGCCCTCCGGAAAGGGCGCGTCAATCTCGATCGCTATTACGGCGACCAGCTTGCCAGCGCCATTCTCTCGGGCCTTTGCTCGCGCAGGACAGTTCTTCCCTCGATCGCGTCATTCTGGAAGGGCCTGCAGCACAACTGGCGCCTGGTGCTCTGGCTGGCTCGCACGGGCGCCATCAAGATCACGGGCAAGATCACGAGCAAGATCAACGGCAAGACGGTCCAACCGCGATCGACGCGATAGCCGGCAGCCTGCAGACATCAGCCGGCAGCCCCCCTCTCAGGCGACGGCTGACGGCTTCCACCCCTCCTGAAACCAGTCCAGCGTCCGCCTCACGCCTTCCTCGTAAGGAACCTTGCACTCCCAGCCGGGCAACACGCGCCGGGCAATCGTGAGGTCGGGTCGGCGGTTGGTCGGGTCCTGAGGCACCGGCGGCTTGTGAACGATCGGCGTGCCGCCCGTCAGCGACGAGACGTATTTGGCGACGTCGAGAACGGAAATCTCGCGCTCGTTGCCGACATTCAGCGGGCCCCGGTAGTCGTGAGGCGAGCGCCAGAAAAAGCGCTCCAGCCCGTCGACGATGTCATCGACATAGCCCCAGCTGCGAGACTGGTCGCCGGTGCCGTAGACCGTGATGGGCTGCCCGGACAGCGCCTGCGTCAGGAAGTTCGACACGGCCCGACCGTCATCGCGACGCGTACGGGGGCCGTAGACGTTGAAGAGCCGGACGACGCGAACATCCAGCCCCTTCGTCCTCTGCATCTCGAACAGCAGCGCCTCGGTGCAGCGCTTGCTCTCGTCATAAGAGGAACGGGGGCCCGTGCAGTCGACGGAGCCGCGATAGCTTTCCGGCTGCGGCGACACGAGCGGGTCGCCGTAGACCTCGGAGGTGGACGTGAAGCAGAAGCGTCCATTGTCGACCAGAAGGTCCAGAAGGCGAAAAGCCCCCATCAGATTGGCCGAAATCGTGCGCTTCGGCTCGGCCATATACCAGGGCGGCGAGGCCGGCGAAGCCAGGTGATACACCTCGTCAAAGCGTTCGGACGTGCGAAAGGTCTCGATGTCGCTCTTCTTGAAAACGAACCGCGGATCCCGAATGTGGTCCAAATTCTCCTTCAGACCTGTCCACAGGTTGTCGACGACCACGCATTTCTCGACATCGTCACGATCGAGCAATCTGTCGCAAAGGTGCGATCCGATAAATCCCGCGCCACCCGCAATTAGAATTTTCTTCATGATGGATACACCCCGAGGGCAAAACATAAAATACTAGACGTCATTTAATTTCCAATATAAACTAAAATCAACAAGAAATTATGCGAATGATGAATCCGGCTAGAAATCATCCAATTTAACAAAGCAATGAAGGCGCCGAATTGTTAACCAATAAGCTCGTCTCTGTTGTCATACCTATCTACAACGGCGAGAAATTCATTAAAGAAACCATTGAGTGTGCATTAAATCAAACACACAAGAATCTGGAAATTCTCGTAGTTGACGATGGATCCACTGACTCATCCCGTCAAATATGCCAAAATTTATCCAAAGAAGATCCGCGAGTCAAAGTCTTTCAAAAAGAGAACGGCGGGGTTGCATCCGCCAGAAACTATGGAATCGAGCGCGCCAAGGGAGAATTTATAGCCTTTCTTGACGCGGACGATCTTTGGCATCCGACGAAAATCGAAAAACAAGTCGCCATTCTTGAGGGGCACTCGCCCGACTGGGCCGCAGTTTACAGTCTATCGCGGACGATCGACGCCAATGGCACCTGTATCTCTCCGGATCTGCGCAGAATAGCGCGCGGCTATATCTTCGCGTCTCATCTGGTTCTCAAATACATCGGCAATGGCAGCAGCCTGCTGGTGCGCACATTCGTCGCCCGGGAGGTCGGAGGCTTCGATCCCTCCTATGCCGCAGCGGGCATCGGCGGCTGCGAGGACTTCGATTTCGAACTCAGGATCGCGCAGAAATACAAGATCGACTGTCTCGCCGAGCATCTGGTCGGATACCGCCACTATCCCGGCAACATGTCGTCGAACCACGGCAAGATGGCCAGAGGCCTTTCCGCCGTCGTCGAAAAATTCATTGCCAGCTCCCCTTTCCTCGACGGCTACGCCATTCGGCGGGCCAGAGGGGCGACGCAGCTTTATGCCCTGGACCGCTTCATTGCCGCCCGGAACTATCGGTCGGCGCTTGCGGCGCTGCTGGTTGCCGTCAGGAACGATCCCACTGCCACCTCTCTGTTCTTCCGCTCGCTTCTCCTGAGAACCTATATCCTCGTGCGGCGGAAATTCGGGGTTCCCTCCAAAGCCGACAAGAAAAGCGCGTTTCTGAAGAAGGGCGTGAAGTACACGGAGCTCGCGAGCTACGTCTATGATCCGAAGGCGGTCCCGAATACGCCCCTCAGCCGCTTTGAAAAGCTGAGACAGATCGACAGGCAGATCGAGAGCCGGATCGATACGCCCTTTCGGCCAGCGGGCGCGGCTGCCTCGATCCCGACGTGACGGGCAACGCCTGATCGCCAAGGCAAAGTCTTATCGCCAGAAGCCATTCGCAATTCCTTGCCGGGCCTGCCTTTGTCGGTCGGCAGCCGGACACGCCACTCAGAGGACGTCGATTGGATCGATTGATTGCCTGCTTCTGACAGCTAAAACTCAACAACGGGGGATGGGTGATGTCTGTCTGCCGGGTTCTCACGGGGCTTTATCTGCTGCTGTGCCTCGTCTCCCTTGTGCTGGTTCCGCTCAATGCGGCCGGGGCGTTCGGCATGGAGCCGGACCCGCTGTCCGGCGTTTTCGCCTATTTCCTGTCGCTGCCGTGGTGCCTGATCGCCTTTCATTTTGTCGGCGATCCGTCGCTTGCCAGCGCGCTTCTCGTCGCCGCCATCAGCATGGGCCTCAATGCATTTCTGCTGCATGCGCATTGCCGGAAATTCGCCCGGATTTCAGCCGCTGAAAAGTGATCGCCACTTGCGTTTAACGCCGGAGCTTGGGCACCGGATATCGCCCGCGCCAAAGCTGCGGCCGTCGGCTCGGCAAGCTTCACTCAGCAATCAAGACTCTATTTTATTGGACGATCTTTCGACTTTGTGTCCAAATACCCCGGCAACATCAATATTTATTTGATGATAAAATAAGAAATGGGAGGAGGCCAAGATGAACAAGATAATGATGCCATTCCTCGTCGCAGTTGCCGTGGCGGGCTGCCAGGATGCCGGAACGACGTCTCAGGCGCCGAGCCTCATCAACCCCTCTCCGGGACTGACCGATCTCACGGGCGCCCGCGCCTCATCCGGCGAAATGGCGCTGACATCGCGCGGCTATTCGCTCGCTGAGCAGAAGGGATTGACGTCCTATTATTGGAACGCGACGTCGGGAACATGCGCCGAGGTCGTGACCGGCGACGGCCGATATCAGTCCGTCAGCACGGTTTCTCCGGCTCAATGCGGCAAGACGGCGAGCCCTCTGCCATCCAGCCCACCCGCGATGCGCAGCGGCAGCCAGCAGGATGAAGCCGCCTGCCTCTCGGCCGTTGCCAGCCAGACCGGCAACACGGTCTCGGTGACGAGTTCCGAATTCTCCGAGGCCAATACTCTGGTGATGGTGGGCGTCGGGCCGCAAAAGGCGCCGTGGAAGTGCCTCGTATCAAGGGGCCGCGTCGCAGAAGTGACGTCGATGACCGATGAAGGCGCCCTCTAGTCGGGCAGTCGGGGCCTCGCTGTCGCAGGCGTCCGAGTGCCGGCATTGTCAATCGGGCCGAGATGAGGGCCATCGTCGGACATGTCCCACGTTGCCGACGTATCGGCACGTGGCGACATCGCCTAGATGGACCCGATTCTGGTCCTGTTGTCAGAGCTTTCGCATCTGTACTTGAGCAGCCGGCGCTTGATGTGAGCCTTCAGGTATTCGCTGACCGCCTGCTGCCCAAAGAGAGCGCACTCGATCTGATTGCCGTTGAATACCATCTGTTCCTCGGCCTGCCGATGACAGGGCCCGGAAGGGCCGCTGACACACAGCGAGAGGGTCATGATTGTGGTGGTTGCAATCCCCATCATCGCTCGGGTCTCCTTCAGGTTTGCGGCGAACCCTTCGTTCGTCCGATGAAGAGACCTTAGCGATTTGCCTGGCGTCCTTCCGTGATGTGCAGCACAGATGAAAATGCCGGGAAGCCTTCACGGTTTATCCGTTTTCAGCCTGTGCCCAGTTTTCGATCCGTCCGGCACCCGATCGAGACATCGAAGGCGGGATGGAAATAGTCCCTCGTGGCCCACGCAGCCTTCATTTGAGCGACGATCACACACGAATTGTGCAAATGGCAGCGACGGTGACAGGCAAGAACATGAAGAAATTGCTGCTTGCCGAACCGCTCGACGCTGGTCTCATATTTTCGATTGTCTGATCCCCGGAAAAGCGGCACGACATTAGGCTTGGGGTCGGCATCGGTCATGCTAACTCCTTTGAAATTCGATCCGGACGGTCAATGGCTCGCAATTCTTGAGCCATGCGGCCTGGCCAAAGCATGACGTCCAGGCCGCTGCGTCCGGATGCGGTTTAAAATCTGATTTTGCGCCGCACAAAGACGCCCTGCAAATCAGTTCGCGTTCTTTTGTGAAGCGTTTCTGAAAGGCAATGCGGAATATTCGGGTACTTGAGCCGCCTGCGGCAGAAAAGGCCCTGCCATCGATCTTTCGGGAGGAATCTGGCGCACCGATGAAAACCGGCTGTCAGGGGTCCAGCGAATGATCAGTTTGTCCTTTTAGGCCTTGCTGTCTCGCCGAATTCCGTCTTCCATCTTGTGACCTTGCTGCAATCCGGACGAATGGCATGGAGGAACCCATGAGGATCATTGCACCCGGCCTGGCTTGCTTCCTCTTCAGCCTCGGCCTCTGCGGGACCGCGTTCGCGACGAGCGGTCCCGGGTGTCTCTTTGTCGTCAACGTCTCGCCCGGCGATGTCCTCAACATGCGCGCCGGCCCTTCCGCGTCGTCCCAAATCCTGGACCAGTTGGAACCCGGCAACCACGGCATCATCCATCTCGACGCGGACTGCGAGCCCAAGTCGGCGAAATGGGCAAGCCGCTGGTGTCCCGTGACCCACTATCAGGGCGATCGAACGACCAAGGGCTGGCTCAAGGCCCGGTATGTTCGCGACAGCGACTGCCCGTGAACGAGAAGATTGCGCTCTGAGCTCAGGAGGATAGAGCGGCCCGGACGAACAAGGAAACCGCGCATGGCTTGACCCGGCCATGAGCCATTCGGCATGGGTGGGTCGCATCTCGATCAAAGGCCCGGGTCAGTTCCGGCGAAAAATCAGCACTCCATCGGCTCAAGCGGACCGGGAGGCAACGAATTTTGCCGTCACCGGACCAAGGAGCAGGACGATGACGAAGCGGAACATCTGCGTCGTCATCACGAAGGCGACATCGGCGTTGCTGGACGTCGCGATGATGGCGACGGTATCCGCTCCGCCGGGACTCGTCGCCAGATAGGCGGTCAGCGGATCGATGTCCGCAAAGACGACAAGCAGCGCGGCAATGCCGGCGCAGACAATGATCAAGGCGAAGGAACTTGCCAGGATGCCCGGTAGCGACTTCAGCGCGTGCAGCAGCAACGAACGGGTGAAACGTAGCCCGATGCGCCAGCCAAGGAAGGCGTAGACGACGACGAGCAGCCAGCGCGGCAGTTCGATTTCCAAGATGCCGTAATGAGCCAGCACGATGGCGGCGAGCAGCGGAACCAGAAGTGCCGCGCCGCGCACTCCGGTGACGCGCGCGACAAGCGGCCCGGAAATGGCGAGACCCAGCGTCTGGGCAAGTGCGAGCCAGTCGACAGCCGGAAACCATTCGGCGGCCGCTGTGCCATGGGCCGCGTCAATACCGGTCCACTTGGCAACGGCGGAGGCCACTCCGGCCGCGATGATGATCCGCGAATACTGCATGAACGCGACGAGTTGCGCGTCCGCTCCAGCGCTTTCGGCCATGAGCGTCATCACCGTCGCGGCACCCGGACTGATCCCCCAGACGACCGTTGTGCCCGGAAGGACGCGCAGGCGTGTCATGATCCAGCCAAGCATGGCGCTGACCAGGACCACCGACAGGATGATCGTGACGAAAAGCGGCCATCTGAGCAGCAGTTCGGCGGAAACGGTCAGTGGCATCGAACGGGCGATGACGCAGCCCAGAACGCCCTGCCCCAACATGGAAAGCGTCTGGCCGACCTGCAGCGTGCCGCCGTGAAAGGCGAAGATAATCCCGGCGACCATGGGTCCGAGCAGAAGCGCCGCCGGGAAGGCAAGCCACGTGAGGAAGGCGGCAAGGACCGCCGAGAGGGCGGCCAGCACGCACCACTGCAGGACGACTGGCATGTCGCTGCCGCCATCGTCAGAAACGCTCTGGCCCGTCATGATGTCGCTTTCGAAGACACGCGGCGCCGTCCCGAAAAAAGGCTCGCGAGATGGCCAGGAGAAACGCAGCCGTGTTGCTAATCGCGTTTCCTCCCGCCGAAGAGACCGCGGAGCATTTCCTTCAGAACGCTCAGAAGCAGAGCGAAGCCGGAAATCGGCTTCGGTGCGGGCGCTGGCTCCGTCCGCAAGGAGGAGGAGGACTCTGTCCTGACCGGGGCCGCACCGGTGCTGGTGTCGCCCTCGGCAGAGACGGCTGGATCCGCCCCCGCGATCCCCCCGGTTGGCGCGCCGAGGGCGCCTTCCTTCTCCAGCATCTCCCGCAGCGAGGCCGCGAACTGGTTGATGAGTTGGGCCGCAACGCCCTGGATGACGCCGGTGCCGCGGCCATATTGGGCCACCATTCCGGAGAGGGCGACGTCCGTGACGATGTAGACCCGGGAGCCCTGTTCGGACGGCTGGAGCGAAAAGGCGACGGTCGCGTTCGCCCCACCCCGGCCCTTGGTGTCGGTCCCCTGAACCTTCACGTTCGCCTTGTGGGCTGCCTCGTCGATATCCTCGAAGCGCGCGGTGCCGTTGAAGACGAGGGCGATCGGTCCGAGCTTGACGGCGACCTTGCCCTTGAACGTGCGCTCGTCGACGACTTCGACCAGTTCGGCACCGGGAACGCAGGGCACGATCCGCGGAATGTCCATCAGGACCGGCCACGCCTCGTTCGGCGGCAGCGGAACGTCGAAAGTGTTCTTGATTTCCATCTTTGGGCTCGGCTCCCGGAGCGCGCCGCCGGGCGGCGGCGCGAAAGGCTTTGGGGTTTCAGAAAACGGCGCCGGTGAACGGTCAGGTCCGGAAATGCCCGCGCTTGCGCCCCTGCGAGACGTCCATGAACAGCTCTTCAAGCGGGATCTTGCGGCTGATCAGATTGTGGGCATGCGAATAGCCGACCAGCGTTTCGAGGTTGTTCCGGTTCTGCTCGCCGAGGCCATAGGCCCACGGATCGGGTCCGAGAAGCTGCTCCTGCTCTTCCCAGGCCTCCTGGTACCAGGCAAGCGGAACGAGGCGCGGATTGCGCATGCGCTTCATCGCCAGCGCCTTGGACTGCTCGAAGGCCTGATAGAGATTGGGCACGATCCAGGGATATTTCTCGACGAGTTCCTGCCTGATCCCGGTCACATGCATGATCGGAAAGATGCCCGTCTTGTTGTAGTAGGCGATTTCCTCGTCCTTGTAGTTCGGGAAGAGGCGGCCAACACGCGGATCCTTCTCGATGATTGGATCGATGATATCGGGATGAAGCAATGCGTCGATCTCACCCTCGGCGAGCATTGTCTCAATGGACTTCGACTGATCGATCTGACTGAGCCTCAAACCTTCCGGCGGATTGAAATCGACGTCCTCGTCCAGCTCCGTGAACCATTCGACAGACGTGTGGGGCACGCCGTAATGCTCTTCCAGAATGCCTCGCAGCCACAAGACCGCCGTCACCTGATAGGCCTTCGCACCGACCTTCTTGCCGATCAGATCGGCGGGCTTGACGATGCCTTTGCCGGTGTTGGTGAAGATGAACCCATGCCGGAAGCGGCGGTGCAGGAAAACCGGAATCGCCCGGAAGGGCAGACCGCGGTCACGCGCCACCAGATAGGTCGATGCCGAGCATTCCGCGATGTCGAACTCCTCGTTGCGCAGGAAGCGCCAGTGCCGCGTCGCCGAATCGGCGGCGGTCAGGATGTTGAGCTCGATGCCGTCCGGCTGGACGGTCCCTTCCTTCAGGGGACGAATGATCTCGTAGTCGCCGCAGGCAAGTGTGAGAGACAGTTTCTTGGACAAGCTCGTTCCCCTATTGCGATGCTGCAGCGCGCGCGACCTGAATGAGATTGAAAATGGTTTCCGGCGAGACCGGCGTCTGGGAAATCCTCACACCGAAGGGCGCGAGCGCATCTTCCACCGCGGAGATGATCGCCGCTGCTGCCGGTATCGTGCCGGCCTCGCCGACGCCCTTTGCCCCGATCGGATTGAGGGTCGAAGGGGTCTGCCGGTAGATCGTTTCGAAATGCGGCAACTCGGTCGCCGTCACCAGAAGATATTCCTGGAAGGTGGTCGTCAGCGGTTGGGCGGTGTCGTCGTAGCCCATGAACTCGAAAAGAGCATTGCCGATGCCATGCACGATCCCGCCGACGATCTGCCCGTCGACGATCATCGGATTGATCATGCGGCCGGAATCGTTGAGCGCGACATAGCGATTGATCGTGACGCTGCCGAGTTCGATGTCGACCTCCACCTCCGCGACATGGGAGGCATTGGCGTAGGTCAGCGATTCCGTCTTCCACTGGAGGGTCGTCTCCAGACCGGGTTCGAGATCGGCCGGGAAAGCAAAGCCCGGCGCGCCGCGCAACGCCCGCGCCAGTTCGTCGAGCCCCATGGAGCGGTTGCTGTCCCTGACCCAGACCCGACCCCCACGGAGTTCGAGCGTCGCCTCGTCGACATCCATCAACCGGCTTGCCGCCTTCACCGCCTTGGCCGCGACCGAACTTGCCGCAAGATGGACGGAGGAGCCCGCCGTCACGAGCTGGCGGCTGGCAAAGCCGCCAAGGCCGAGCGGCGTGATCGCCGTATCGCCCGCGACGACCGTCACATCCTCCAGACCGACCGTCAGCTGCTCGGCACAGATCTGCGCGAGCGCCGTCGCAAGCCCCTGCCCCATGGCGGCGGCACCCGTGTAGACCGTCACGCGCCCGTCCTGGGAGACCTTGACTTTCCCGCCCTCGAAGGGGCCCCGGCCGGTTCCCTTGACCGCGTTGGCAAGACCGATGCCGATATAGCGCCCCTCGGCCAGCGCCGCCTTCTGGCGCGCGGGAAAATCGTCCCATCCGGCGGCGGCCAGCACCTCGGCCTGCGACGCAAGATAATCGCCGCTGTCATAGACGATGGCAGCACCGGATCTGGCCGCCAGTTTCTTCGTATAGGGCATCTGTTCCGGCGGGATGAGATTGCGCCGGCGCACTTCCGCCCGGTCAAGACCGAGCTGGCGGGCGACCAGATCCAGCAACCGCTCCATGGCGAAGGCCGCCTGCGGATACCCCGCGCCGCGCACCGACGAGACAGGCACCTTGTTGGTGTGAGCGACCACCACGTCCATGGCATAGGCCGGAACGATGTAGGGGCCTGTCACCGCCGTCGCCGAATTGTAGGGAAGATTGACGGCCTTCGGTGCGTAGGCACCCTGGTCATGCACCATGTGGCCACGAAGGCCGAGAATGCGGCCGTCGTCGTCCACTGCGATGTCCATGGACCAGTACTGGTCCCGCTCCTGGATCGCCGCGGTGAAATATTCGCGCCGGTCCTCGATCCACTTGAGATTGCGCCCGAGAAGGCGGGCCGCCGCGGGGACGGCGATCTCTTCCGGGTAGATGCAGTATTTCGGGCCGAAGCCACCGCCGACATCGGGCGTGATGACGCGAACGGCCGTCTCGTCCATCCCCAGCATGCCGGTGATCACGAAAAAAAGGTCGTGCGGCATCTGCGTCGACGACCAGACGCACAGCTCCTCGCCACCGAAGCGCGGCTCGACGACGACACCCCGCGTCTCGATGGACTGGCCACAGCCCCGGTGTTGCCAGATATCATCGGAAAAAATCCTTGGCGCCGACGCGAAGGCCCCATCGACGTCGCCGTAGCCGACGCTGAATTTCTTCAGGATATTGCTCGAAAGCTCCGAGCGCACGATGTCGCCGCCGTCATCTGCGGCGCGCCGCGCATCGGTCACGGCCGGAAGCACGTCATATTCGACACCCACCATGGCTGCCGCGTCTTCCGCCTCCGCACGCGAATGGGCGATGACGAGCGCGACCGGCTCACCGACGTAGGCGACTTCCTTGTCCTGCAGCACGAAAGGCGTACTGCTGTCCTGCGTCTTCGTCGTGCTGGCTGTCAGTGGCATGCGAGGCGACGTCAGCAGCGGTGCAAGGTCGGCGGCCAGCAGAACCGCGACGACCCCCGGCATGGAGCGCGCGAACTCGGTATCGATGCCCTCGATCGTCGCGTGAGCGAAGGGGCTGCGGACGAAGGCACAGTGGAGAACGTCGGCCAGCTGGATGTCATCGACGAACCGCCCCTTGCCGGCCAGAAGCGCAGCATCCTCGATCCGGTGGAGCGGCTTTCCCACGACTGCACTCATCGCGATGCGCCCTTTTCCCGGATTTCCGCCGCCGCCTGCCTGGCCGCGGCGATGATGCTCTGGTAGCCCGTGCAACGACAGATGTTGCCGGAGATCGCGTCGCGCAGTTCCGCCTCGCTCGGATCGGGGTTTTCCGCGAGGACCTCCTTCAGCGTCATCAGCATGCCGGGCGTGCAGAAGCCGCACTGGAGGCCATGCTGGTCCCGGAAGGCCTTCTGCAGCGGATGGAATGTCCCGTCCGGCGCCGCGAGACCCTCGATCGTTTCCACCTCGGCGCCATCGGCCTGGACGGCCAGCATCAGGCAGGACCTTGCGCTCACGCCGTCGACAAGCACCGTGCAGGCGCCGCAGACGCCGTGCTCGCAGCCGACATGCGTTCCGGTCTGGCGGATGGTGTGGCGCAGGAAATCCGCCAGTGTCGTGCGGGCAGGAATCTCGTGCGTGTGGGCGATGCCGTTGACGCGGATCGTGACGGAATGGGCGGTCATTGCATCGCTCCTGCGGCGCGCGCCACCGCCGCCTTGAGGCTTCGCTTCAACATCGCGCGGGCAACGCTCAGCCGATACTCGGGGCTGCCGTGAAAATCGCCGATGATTTCAAGGCCGCTGCAGAGATCCGCCGCCGCCTCAATGTCGGTGTCGGTGCCCCGCGATCCCCTGAGCAGCTCTTCGGCTGCCGGCAGGCGCTGCGGCACCGATCCGACACCACCGAGTGCGATGGCAATCCGTTCGATGACCCCACCCGTGTCCGTTTCGACCAGCGCGGCTGCCGATGCGATCGCGAAATCGCCATGGCGCCGCGCAAATTCGCGGAAAGCATGACCGTGCCCCGCCTTCCAGAGCGAAACCTCGATAGCGGTGACGATTTCGTCCGGCCCGATATTGGGCATCATGAAACCGGCGATGAAATCGCTGATCGGCAACAGCCGCCGCTGCCCGTCCGCGCCGGCCACCTCGATGGCGGCGTCCATGAGCAGGGCAATGGTTGGCAATTCGGCCGCCGGATCGAGATGGCAGAGGCTTCCGCCGATGGTTCCCCGGTTGCGGGTCTGGCGATGCCCAACGAGATGCAGCGCCTCGGCGAAGATCGGCGCGACGGTCGCGAGTTCCTCGTGACGTTCGATGTGGCGCTGGCGGGTCATGGCGCCGATGCGCACCTTGCCGGCGGAACAGGTGATCTCGGCGAGCTCGGGAATGCGGTTGATGTCGACGAGCACGTCGGGCAGCAGGTAGCGCAGGTTGAGCATTGCCATGAGCGACTGGCCGCCAGCCAGCACCTTGCAGTTTTCCTGGCTCGACAGGATCCGCAGCGCTTCGGCGAGCGTCCCAGGGCGAAAATATTCGAACGGCGCGGGCTTCATGCAGCAGCGCTCCGCTCAGCCAGGGCAGGACGGACAAAGTCCGCCGGCTGCAGCCGCCGCCCGGCCTGTCCCTTGCTGAAAACGTCCCCCGACGAAATGCTTTGCACGCGTATCGCTCCGAGCTTCAAGACAAACCGGCCGCGTCGGGCGCCCTCGGGCCGGTCCGCCGCGACGAACCCTGCCTATCGGATCGGTGCCCGAACGGCCAGCCGGACATTGGCCGGCGAGCCGGGAAGGCCGCGACGGCTCGTCTTGCAGTTCCCCTTCGAACGCCTACCGCACGGCCCGTCAGAACAGTCGCCGACGAAGCACCCGTCCGGCGGTGTTTTGCACGGTTTGCCGCGCTTCCGGCGCTTGTTGAGAGCGATGATAAAAGTCCGGTCTCCATTATTACAAACAACTAATTTCTGACAATTATTCATCTGCAACGATATATGCCGATCATGGGCCACCATGTCGTCATCGCCGGTATTTATCGGGAAAAATTATCAATACTCCAGAATTGCTCATTTGTCGTCGATAGACCCGCTGGGTAGGCTGACCTTGTTTCAAGCAATGACCATCCACGTCCACTTTCAATGAGACAGGTAGCCGAATGACTTCGAACATGAGGGCGGTGGCCCTCCGTCAGCATGGTGGCATCGAGCAGCTCAAGGTCGAGGAATGGCCCCGACCGGTTCCTGCCGAGCACCAGGCCCTCGTGGAAATCAAGGCCTGCGGCCTCAACTACATGGACGTCTTCGTGACCCACGGTATGCCGGATCTGCCGACGGAAATGCCACGCATTCCAGGTGGCGACATCGCCGGCGTCGTGCGCGAGGTCGGTGCCGGCGTCTCCAGGGACTGGATCGGCAAGAATGTCGTTCTCTTTCCGCGCTTTCCGGGCGGCGGCGTGCTGGGAGAGCACGGCAACGGCGGGCTTTGCGACTATATCGCCGTCAGCGAGCAGCAACTCATCGAGATTCCCGACGGCGTCAGTTTCGATGATGCGGCGGCTCTGCCTATCGCCTACGGCACATCGCATCGCATGCTCTTCACCCGCGGCAGGATACGCAAGGGCGAGAAGGTTCTGGTCCTCGGCGCCAGCGGCGGCGTTGGCGTTTCCTGCGTGCAGTTCGCCAAGATGGCCGGCGCCGAAGTCTACGCCTGCACCAGCAGCGAGGAGAAAGGCCAGAAGCTTCGTGAAATCGGGGCCGATCACATCATCAACTATGTCGAAACGCCGGATTTTTCCCGCGCCGTCTGGACGGCCACCGGCAAGACCGGTGTCGACGTCGCCATCAACTTCACCGGTGGCGACACCTGGATCCAGACCGAACGCTGCATGGCGACCAATGGCAGGATCCTGACCTGCGGCTCCACGGCCGGCCACCTCTGCCAGATCGACATTCGCTTCATCTGGCACCGCGAGATCGAGATCGTCGGCTCGCGCGCCTATCAGCCCGAAGACATCAAGGCCTGCCTCGACCATGTCGCCTCCGGGGCGCTCAAGCCTGTCGTTGAGCACAGGCTGCCTCTCGAACGTGCCGGCGAAGGTGTCGGCCTTCTGGAAAGCCGCAACGTCTTCGGAAAGGTGATCGTGAACCCATGAGCAGCGCAGTCAAAAATCTCGGGATGATCGGCTCGGAATTCCGGAACGACGCGCGTCCCGCCGTCATCGACCTTTGGGATCCGGAAAATCCCCGGACGGTCGACTATTCGACCTTTCACGCCTCCTGCGATGCCGTGGCGAGGGGCCTGGTCGAGCGCGGCTTCAAGCCCGGCGACCGGGTCGGAATTCTGTGCTCCAACCGCGTTGAGTTTCTGGAGGTCTTCTACGGGTCCATGCGCGCCGGCGTCGTCCCCGTCATGATCGGCATTCTCCTGCCCGCAGACACCGTGTCCTGGATCGTCGACGACGCCAACGTCAAGCTCGTCTTCTGCGAAACAACGCTGCACGACAAATTGCCGACGACCATCGAGGCAACCTTGATCGGCGCCGATGGCGAAAATGGCTTCGAGGCCTTCAAGCGCCCGGGACCCTTCGAGCCCTTCGTGCCCCACGGCGACGACGTCGCCTTCCTGCCCTATACATCCGGCTCGACGGGCCGGCCGAAGGGCGTCGTGCTGTCGCACCGCGCTCATAGCTGGGTTGCCGAGACAATCTCCAAGGACCGCGACTTCGCTCCGTCGGATCGCATGATCGTCGCCGCGCCGCTCTACCACAAGCACGCCATGAACTCGATCAAATGCGTGCTCGTTGGCGGCTCCACCGTCGTCCTGATGCGCAAGTTCGACGCACGCGCCTATATCGATGCCGTCAATAGATACAGAACGACCGTCGTTTCGGGTGTGCCGACGATCTTCGCCATGATGCTGCAGCAGCGCGATCTGCTCACGGGCCACGACTATTCCTTCGTGCGGCTTGCGACGATGGGGGGCGCGCCGGCAACGGACACGCTCATCGACGCCGTCGCCGACCTCTTCCCGAAGGCCGATATCGTCACGATCTTCGGGATCACGGAAGCGAGCGCCGCGCTCTTCGGCCGCCACCCGGAGCGCAAGCCCCGCCCCCGCCATTCGATCGGCTGGCCCATCGCCGGCAACGACTTCCGGCTGGTGGGCGGAGAGGACGAGAATTTCGGCACTCTCCATATTCGCGGTCCGGGCCTGATGAACGAATACAACAACAATCCGGCCGAAACCGAAAAGCGTCTCAGGAACGGCTGGTTCGACAGCGGCGACATCCTGCGCCGCGACGAGGAGGGCTGGTACTATTTCGTCGGCCGCGGCGACGACATGTTCGTCTCGAGCGGTCACAACATCTACCCCGGCGAGGTTGAGGTGATGCTGGAGCGCCACCCCGACATCGAGCAGGCTCTCGTCGTTGCCGCCCCGGACGAGATCAAGTACCGCATCCCCTACGCCTTCATCGTCAAGCGCAAGGGTGCGACGCTGACCGAACAGGACGTCAAGGACCACGCGCTGAAGAACGCCCCGCCCTACCAGTATCCACGCAAGGTCATCTTCCTGCCGGCGATGCCGATGAACGGCGTCGGCAAGATCGACCGCAAGCTGCTCACCGCGCAGGCGGTCGACATGGTGGAAGAAGCGCAGAAGGGAGCAACGGTGTGAGCGGCACTGAATTCTCCGCCGAAGATGGCAGGGCTGCCGTCGAGGCCATCATTTCGCGCAGCCCCTATCTGAGCTGGCTCGGCCTCAGCGTCAGTGATCTCCAGCTGGGCCGGATTGCCGCGAAGGCGCGCTGGCGCGAGGAGTGGGTTGCTAATCCAGTCATCGGCCAGACGCAGGGCGGCATTCTCGCGTCCCTCGTGGATTTTGCGGCCAATTTCGCCCTGTTCGGCAACATGGGCCGGCCGGTGCTCACCATCGACCTGCGCGTCGACTATCACCGCGTTGCCGTCAAGGGCGATCTCATCGCCGAGGGATCCCTCGTCAAGCTCGGCCGCCAGGTATCGGTCTGCGAGGGACGCATTCTCGACGAGGAAGGACGCCTGATCGCAAGCGGTCGCGGAACGTTCCTCACCGCGCCTGCAGAAAAGAGCAAGTGAGCCAATCCGGATAAGGCGAAAGCACCCGATGCTCATGCGCAGAGGGCAGCTTTTGCGAATCCGTGCTCCCGAACGGGCCTCAGGACGCTTTCGGCGTTCGCTCAGTAGACGCGAACGCCATATTGCTGGTCGAACTGCTTGATCGTCGTCATCAGGACTTCCAGCACCCGCTGGGCACTCGGCGAATGCGACCGCAGATGCCGGGTAATGAGACAGATTTCGCGCTCGATCCTCGGCTCGTGCAGTTCGCGGAATTCGAACTCCCCAAGAGACCCCGTGAAAGCGGCAAGGGAGGGCAGGATCGAGATCCTGCCCCCGAGCTTCAGAAGCGCATAGAGCGAGAAGGTGCTGGACGCATGGTCATAGGCGCCGCTGCGTTCCAGGAGCCCGAGTTCCGGATGCGTTTCCAGCAGAGCGCCGATGCCGGTGTCGCTGGTCAGGCCGATATAGTCATAGTCCTTGAGATCGTCCCAGGTCAGATTGCCCTTCTTGCCGGCGAGTGGGTGGTCCGACGGATAAACAACGCCGAAGGGATCTGCCATCAGGGGCATATAGTCGAGATCGGGAAAATTGTTGAGCCGGCTCGACAACCCGAAGTCCATCTCGCCTTCGAGGACCGAGCGCTCGATCTTGTCGGAGCCCTCGTCATAGACGGAAATTGCGATATCCGGATAGGATGTCCGAAAGGCCTGGAGGGTCGGCGCCACGAGATGCGCCATGACCGACGGCGCTGCGGCGATCTTGATATGGCCGCGCTGGCTCTTGGATACGGCCTGAAGATCGCCGATGGCATTGTCGAAGTCGCGCAGAATCCGGTCGGCGACAACCTTGAACCAAACCGCGTCCTTGGTCAGTTCCACCCGCCGCGTCGTGCGGTCGAACAGACGCAATTCGACCGATTCCTCAAGCTGCTTGATCGTTGCCGTCAGGGAAGACTGGGTCACGAACAGCCGCTGGGCCGCGAGCGTGAACGAGCCCGTCTCGGCGACGGCCGAAAAGCAACGCAGATGCCGAAGAGAAATTCGTGCGCCCATGGTCCATGCCCAACCTGCCGCAGGGGCTGCCCCCGCGTCCACGTCCCAAAAGAGCAACTGCCGGGGACGGTGTCAATTTTCCGGCCGGAGCCATCCGCTTCCCGGTCGGTTGCAGCTCATTTTCCGGCGTCAAGGTGCGCCCGTCGCTCGGCCGCGTAGCGCACGAGCGCCGCATAGCGATAGAATCCATGCATGAACTTGCCGTAGGGCATGGACAGAAACAGCGCAAAGACCACCCCGAGATGAACCGCCAGCGTGATCGGCATTGCAGCCGTCTCGCGCAGGGCGAGGAGCGCAAGCCCGGTCAGGCTCGTCAGGAACAGCATGACCAGAAAGGCCGTGTCCATGCCGGCATGGGAGGCATCCTTCAGCATCGGATCCCGGCGGCCGCGAGCAAGGAGCAGCCCGGCCGGCCCAATCAGAAGGCCGATGCCGCCGACGATGCCAAGAAGCACAGGAAGATCGTAGACCGGGTACGGCGCCTCGCGTCCGAGCAGGTAGTGATACAGCGTTGCGACGCTTGTGGCCGCAAAGCACAGGAGAAAGCCATAAAAGGTCAGATGGTGATAGAGGCGCCTTCGGTCCGTCGGCTCATCGTCCTCGTTGAAGCAACCGACCCCACCGCCATCGAGATAGCGCAGCGATCCGGCGTCTTTCACGGCCTGCCACAGCGCCGCCGGCCCGGACTGAACCGGCCAGGTGGCACCGATCTCGCGCCAGAAATTCCTGACGCTCATGGCGATGGCCAGAAGCGCAAAGAGGCCGACAAATCCGAAGAGCAGCGCCATGGCGTTGTGCGGCATCACCGCGTAGAAGCCACCGGCGTGGGACGAGAAGATCGCCGCCGGTTCGTGGACCGCGACGAAGGCGAGAATGAAGACCGCGACGCTCGCGGCCGCCAGCAGCGAGACCAGCAGGCCGTTCCGCTCGAAGAAGACCGAGAAGATTCCGGGCCACGTATACCGTGCATAGGATTGCGCCCGGGCCAGAGCCAGGGTCTGCGGCACGTTCACGTCAAATTCGTGCGGCGGCGAAAACTGGCAATCAACGTAGCAGGCTCCGCAGCTGTGGCAGAGATTGCTGAGGTAATCGAGGTCTCCGTCCGTGAAGGACCGGCGCAATTCCATTGCGGGGAAGACAGCGCAAAGCCCCTCGCAGTAGCGGCAGGAATTGCAGACGGTCATCAGCCGCCCGGCTTCCTTCAGTGTCTCAGTTGCATGCATGACTGGCTGCTTCCTGGCCCGCGATTTTTCCGAAGACGCTGCCGATCGTCATGCCGATGCCGGCGGCATAACCCTGTCCCAGCACATTGCCCGCCATGATCTCTCCGGCCGCGAACATGTTGGCCGCCGGCGCACCGCCAGCCATGATCATCCGCGCCTGCGTGTCGACGCGCACACCGAGATAGGTGAAGGTGATGCCCGGCCGGACGGGATAGGCGTAGAAGGGCGCCGTCTCGATGCGCCGTGCCCAGTGCGACTTCGGTGGCACCAGGCCCTCCGTGCGGCAGTCGTCGAGGATCGTGTGGTCGAAGGTTCCCGGGCGGACAGCCGCATTGAAGGCGCCGATCGTTGCGTCCAGCGCGGCGGCATCGAGATCGAGCTTTCCGGCAAGTTCGGCAATGCTCGCCGCCTCGATCGGCGGATAGAGCGACGGCATGAACATGCTGAGCGAGGGCGCATCGAAGACGATGTAGGCGATCTGGTCCGGCTGCGCGGCCACGAGCCTTCCCCATATGGCATAGCGCTTCGGCCAGATGTCCTCGCCCTCATCGTAGAAGCGTTCGGCGCGATTGTTGACGACGACGCCAAAGACCACGCAATCGAGCCGCGTGATGATGCCGCCATCGAACTTCGGCGCGCGCGCGTCGATTGCCACCGCATGGCACTGGGTCGGGTCGCCGATCTGCTCCACCCCGTGGTCAAGCAACATGCGCAGCACCGTTCCGCGGTTGTAGGGCGTGCCACGGATAAGGAAGTTGGAGGCGATCTCGCCCCACCCTTCCTTCAGCCATTCGATGTTGGCTTCAAAGCCGCCGGCAGCGGCCACGAGGGTCCGCGCTGAAATACGCTCGACCGTTCCTTCCGCCAGAACGCCCGCCGAGTGGAAGACGCCATCGCGGATATCGAGATCAACCACTTCGGCGTCATAGCGCACCTCGACACCCAGTCGTTCTGCCGTCCGGTAAAGCGCGTTCAGCATGGAACGCCCGCCGCCGAGAAAGAAGGAATTGGTCCGCCCGAGGCTCAACGTCCCTCCGAGCGAGGGTTGGAAGCGCACGCCCTGCTCGACAATCCAGTTCAGCATCCCCTTGGATTCGCGGATCATGTGGCGAGCGAGCACCTCGTTGGTGTTGCCTGCAGTGACCCGCAGCAGATCCTCCCAGAATTCGTCTTCGGTATAGGGGCCGGTCAGAATCTCGGTGGCGCTGTCGTGCGCGCAACGCATGTTGCGCGTGTGGCGCGTGTTGCCGCCGCGATAGAACTTCGGCGCCCCTTCGAGCACCAGCACCGACGCGCCCGCCCGCCGCGCACTGATCGCCGCGCAAAGAGCCGCGTTCCCGCCGCCGACGACCAGGACATCAAAGGACGGCTGGCTGTTGGTCAAGATTCCGATCCTTCCAACCGCTCAGAGTGCTGCGATCACCTGAACTTCGATCCGGCAGTCGGGATTGTTCATGTCGACGCGTCCGCAGATGCGGGCCGGCGTCTGGCCCTCGACGACCCAGGCGTCCCAGACGGCATTCATGCCCGCAAGATCGTCCCTCGTCTTCAGCCAGACCTGGGCGGAAAGCACCCGGCTCTTGTCCGTGCCGGCCTCGCGCAGCAGATCGTCGATCTTGCCGAAGACCTGGCGTGCCTGTCCGGTGATATCCTGGGAGAGGTCATCGGGAACCTGGCCCGCGGTATAGACAAGCCCGCCGTGCACGACGGCGCGGCTACGGCGCTGGTTCTGATCGATGCGGCGGATGGCGTCGCTCATCGCTTACTCCTTTTTCTTGATTGCACGCGGTGCGTTTATCCGGCCGCGCCGTAGGCGCCGCCGCCAGCGGTTTCCATGAGCACCCGATCGCCGGCCTTGAGGATGCGCGGCATCGTCGGGTCGACCCGCTCGCCATTGACGACGAGTTGCCCCGGCTGTCCTGCCCCGCCGCCGGCAAGGCCGGGCGTGGAGGACTTCAACTGGGTCATCAGGAAGGACGTGACGACATCCGAGGCGTCCGGCAGGAGTTCGAATTCAAAGCTGATGCCGCAACCGCCCTCGTGCCGGCCCTTGCCGCCGCTGCCGCGGCGGATCTCGCGGCGGATGACGCGGATCGGCGCCAGCGTTTCCATCATCTCGACCGGCGTGTTGCCGAGGTTGGCCGGAAAGCTCAGGGCCGAATGACCGGGACGGCGCGAGGTGGCGCCCTGTCCCGCATTCAGGAAGTTCACGACGGCAAAGCGCTTGCCCCGATATTCACCCGACATGGTGAGCGAGGAGTTCGGCGATCCGGACGCCCAGACCTTGTCCGGGAGGACGTCCGCGAGCGCCTTGAACACGGCCGCCGGCAGTAGGTGGCCAATGGCGCTGCGCCCGCCCGACGCGGCCGGATAGGTCGGGTTCAGCAGCGAACCCAGAGGTGCCTTCGTCGTGATCGGCAGGAAGCTGCCCTCGTTGTTGGGAATATCGGGGCACAGCAGCGCCTTCAGGCCGTAGACGGTGTAGGCGAAGGTGTAGATGGGCACGACGTTGAGGGCATGGGGAAGCTGCGGGCTCGTTCCGGCATAGTCGATGTCGATGCGGTCACCGTCGACGGTCAGCTCACACTCGATCACGATCGGCTTGTCGAAGCCGTCATGCTGGACGGTCGATCTGTAGACACCGTCGGGGATCCTGCGGATCGCCTCGCGCATCGCGTTTTCAGAGCGCCGGCGCACCTGTGCGCCCAGGGCTTCGAGGTCGGTCGTCTCCAAGAGACCCTGGAGACGCTCGCCCATCGTGCGACAGCCGGAGACCTGAGCCCAGATATCGCCGAGCCCCTGTTCGGGCACCCGGATGTTCTGGGCGATCATCTCGATCAGCACATCATTCGGCCGGCCGCCGTCGAGCAGCTTCATGACCGGGATCTGAATGCCTTCTTCGTAGATCTCCCGGCTGGAGTTGCTCCTGAGCCTCCCGCCGATATCCGGCAGGTGCGAGACCACGGCGGCGAAGGCAACCACCTTGTCCTTGTGGAAGATAGGCGTCGCCGTCGTCACGTCATGCACGTGACCCGATCCCTTCCAGGGGTCGTTGGTGATGAAGACATCGCCGGGCCTGATCGTCTCAAGAGGATATTTTGCGAGGAAGTGGCGGACGGTCGCCGGCAGGCAACCGATGAAGCCCGGAAGGCTCATCGTCGACTGGGCAAGGGAGCGTCCCTGCGCGTCCGTCAGGACAATGGCGAAGTCGTTGCCGTCGCGCACCAGCGTCGAAAAGCAGGTGCGCACGAAGGCCGCCGACGCTTCGTCGACGACGCTGATAAGGCGCTTCCACAGAATTTCCAGCTCGATCGGGTCGAACTCCGTATCGGGCACGTCCGTCGGCAAGGCGCCAGGCTCGTGCATGAGCGCGCTCGTGTTTTCCATGTCAATCGAATTCCCTGAGTGCGATGGAGACGGAGAGGTCGGGCAGGATCGTCACGTCCGACCTGACCGCCACGACGATCGTCGATTCGCGTTCTTCCAGAATGAGGGGGCCCTGGAGGGTCTGCCCTGGAGGGACCGAGTAGCGGTCGAAAACGGGCACCTCGGCATAGGTCTTCATGAGCGGCAGGAAGATTTTCCGGCTGCGTGCGGCCGAGACATGTGCCGCGACCCGCTTGTCGCCCCAGGCGAAGTGGTGCCCGTCGCTGGGCGCGCGCCCGACGAGCCGCCATGTCGTCACCTGCGGGACGGCATTGGGCACGAGCCGGCCGTAAAGCTTCTCGTATTGAGCCTCGAAGGCCGCGAGCAGCGCCTCGCCGGTCTTCGGACCGATATCACCAAAGGGAATGGAGACCGAAAGTTCCGCGCCCTGACCGTAGTAGCGCATCTCCGCGCCGATCATCCATTCGACGTCGCCCGCCCCTGCCAGATCAAGCTCGATCTGGCTCTGCTCGCGAAGGGCGGCGTAGTTTCCGGCGACCTCTTTCCAGTCCACGTCCTTCAGAAGCTGCGGGTTGGACCAGGCGCGATCGGAGCGGGCAGGCGCCGCCAGCATGCCGAGACAGGACCCCGCGCCGGCTGCGATCGGGATCAGAACGCGCGGGATGCGCAGCTTGCGGGCGACCTCCACCGCGTGGACCGGCCCAGCGCCCCCCGTCGCCACCATCGCGAAGTCCCGGGGATCGTAGCCGTTCTCGGCAATATGGATTCGCGCCGCGCTCGCCATGTTCTCGTTGACGATGTTGTAGATGCCCCAGGCGGCGTCGACGGTTGCCACGTTCAGCTCGTCGGCAAGCCGCTTCATCGCCTTTTCCGCCGCGTCGACGTCGAGCTTCATCTCACCGCCAAGGAAGCGGTCGGGATCAAGATAACCAAGCAGCAGGTCGGCGTCGGTCACCGTTGCATCGCTGCCGCCGCGGTTATAGCAGGCCGGTCCCGGCACCGAGCCCGAGGACTGCGGGCCGATGTTCATCAGGCCGAGCGCGTTGCAATGGGCGATCGAACCGCCGCCTGCGCCGATCTCGATGAGATCGATGCTCGGGATGAGGATCGGCAGGCCGGACCCCCGCTTGAAACGCTCCACACGGGCGCATTCGAAGCTGTGCGAAATCGGCGGCTCACCACCGACCGCAACACAGGCCTTGGCGGTCGTCCCGCCCATGTCAAAGGCAAGCACATGGTCGAGGCCGTTCTGGCGCGCCGTGTTGAGAGCGGAGAGAACGCCGGCCGCCGGCCCCGATTCCAGCAGGAGGATGGGTGATTCCGCACCCGATTCCGCAGAACTGAAGCCACCGCTCGACACCATGACGCGCAGCGGAACACCTTCGCGGATTTTCGCGATCCGGCTGCCGAGCTGGTGCAGGTAGTCCGCGACGATGGGCTTCACATAGGCATTGGCGACGACGGTCGAAGTGCGCTCGAATTCCTTGATCTCGCGTGCAAGATCGGACGAGACAGAGACCATCACGCCCGGCAGGTCGCGCTTCAGCCTTTCCTCGATCCGCTTCTCGTGGTCCGTGCTGACGTAGGAATGCAGCAGCGAGACCGCCACGGATTCCACCTTCGCCGCCCTCACCGCGTCCACCACCGCGTCGAGCTTGGCCTCGTCGAGCGCGATCAGGGTCTCGCCCCGGGCATCCTTGCGCTCGTCGATCTCGAAACGCAGGTCGCTTTCGACCAAGGGCCGCGGCATCTCGATGTCGAGGTCGTAGATGTCGTAGCGCCACTCGCGTCCGATATCGAGCGCATCGCGCATTCCGCGGGTCGTCACGAGCCCAGTACGTGCCCCCTTGCGCTCGATCAGCGTGTTGGTGATGAGCGTCGTTCCGTGCACGACCTCACCGAGCTCGGGACGGCGCTCGCCCACTTCGTCGGCGGACTGCCCGACCTGACGCAGAAGATCGGCGATCACGGTCGAAACGGCCTCGCCCGGATCGGAGGGGGTGGTCGGCGACTTGGCGACCCAGATCTGCCCGGACGGAGACAGAGTCGCCACACCATCGGTGAAGGTGCCGCCGATATCCACGGCCACACGCAGGATATTGTCGCTGAAAGGCTGGGCGTTCATTGTACTCTATTCGCAAGTGAGTGGAAGACGGCGCTCAGTAGCTGACGGTGATCAGCCGCTCCTCGGTCATTTCGCGGATGGCGTAGGCTGGCCCCTCGCGACCGAATCCGCTGTCCTTGACGCCGCCGAAGGGCATGACGTCGACGCGGGCGCTGGAGGCCTCGTTGATATGCACGCCGCCGAAACGCAGTCTCTGCGACAGGCGCAACGCGGAGTGGATGTTCGAGGTGAAGAGGCCGGCCGCAAGACCGAAGGGGCTCGCATTGGCCTGCTCGACTGCCTCGTCCGCCCTGTCGAATGGAATGAGGCTGATGACGGGCGCGAAGATCTCCTCGCAGACCACCTTCATCGAGGGGTCGACACCCGTCAGGACCGTCGGCTCAAAGACCGCGCCCTCGCGCTTGCCGCCGACAAGGATTTCGGCACCGCCGGCCAGGGCCTCGGCGACCCACGCCTCGGCGCGCTCGGCATGGGCGAGTGAGATCATCGGCCCGACGATCGTGTCGGGATGAGCGGGATCGCCCGCCTTCGTCGCCTTCACCCCGGCAACGAGCTTTTCGGAAAACTCTCCGACGATCCGCCGGTCAACAAGAAGCCTCTGGACGGAGGTGCAGACCTGACCGGCCTTGCGGAAGCCGGCATTGACGATCTTCGGGATCGCCATGTCGAGATCGGCGTCGGCGAGAACGATCGTGCTGGCGATGCTGCCGAGTTCGAGCTGCACGCCGCGCAGCCCCGCCGCCTGCTGAATTTCCCGGCCAACCGCCGTGCTGCCGGTGAAGGCATAAAAGGCGATCCGCTGGTCGGCGAGCAACTGCCGCCCGATCGTGCGTCCCGATCCGTGAACAAGAGCCAGGAGAGACGGCGGCAGGCCGGCCTCCAGCAGAACCTCGCACAGGAGCACCGCAGAGAGCGGCGTCAGATTCGACGGCTTGATGACGACCGCATTGCCGCCGGCGAGCGCCGGGCCAACCTTGTGAGCCAGCGTGTTCAAAGGCGAGTTGAAGGGCGTAATCGCGCAGATCACGCCACGCGGCGCATGAATGGTGAAACCAAGACGGTTCTTCGCCCCGCTCGCCGCCAGCATCGGCACGAGCTCGCCATTGAGGCGCTTGGCCTCCTCGGCGGAAAGCTCCAGCGTCTGGACGCAGCGGCGCACCTCGTTCTCGCTGTCAGCCCGCGTGAACCCGGCTTCAGCGCGCATGAGGGCGACACATTCCTCCATGCGATCCTCGACGAGACGAGCAGCGCGGAGCAGGAACCGGTAGCGGTCATAGGGCGAGAGGGTCGAGGACCACACCCCATCTTCGGCGCCGGCGACTGCGGCATCGACCTGCTCCGGCGAGGCAACGGCCATCTCGCCATAAGGTTCATCCCGGTACTTGTCCCGGAGAACGTCGGCCGACATTCCGTCGACCCATTCGCCCCCGATCAGCAGCTTGGACATGATACGTCTCCGTGAACTCAGGCGCCGACGCCAATGCCGCGCATGAAGTTGAGGCGGATCTTGACCGGGTCACGGTCGGTCGTGCCGGCCGGCTTGGCGTCGTCGATCCGGGCGACGATCAGCGAAGGTCCGTCTTCGCGCAGGGCGTTGTCGACGAGGGCCTCGAAATGCTCCTCGTCCGCAGCCCACTGGCTGTTGGCGATCCCCGCGCCCCGCCCGATCGCGGCGATGTCGACGCCGCTGGAGGTGAGCGTCTTCTGCGCGCCGGTAATCTGGTAGATGCCGTTGTCCCAGATGACGACGGCGAGGTTTTTCGGCGCCACGGAGGCGACCGTTCCGAGCGATCCGAGCTGCATCAGGATCGAGCCGTCGCCGTCGAGCGCGAAGACCTTGCGCTGCGGCTGCCCGAGCGCGACGCCGAGCGCAATGGACGTCGCCAGGCCCATGCTGCCGAGCATGTAGAAATTCTGCGGCCGCTGCCCCGAGGCCCAAAGATCGAAATTGTTGTTGCCGATCCCCGCAATCACGGCTTCCTCGGACTGAAGCTTCGCCACAAGGCGCCGCGTCAGGTCGGAGCGGTTCATGACCTTCGCCGTATCGCGGGAGGCATTGCCTTCGATTGCCGACATGGTGTTCTCCCCGGCTCAGTGTTCGCGCTTGGTCAGAAGCGGGGACAGCAGCACGGCGACGGGCGCCTGTGTGCTGAAGGCCTGCTTGATGAGGCGGTCGACAACGAACTCGACATGCGCCCGTTCCTGGATGGCGAAATGCTCGATCCCCAGGCTCTGGAGCACCGGCCGCATGGTCCGCCAGACCATGGCCTGGCCCTGCTGGAATTCGCCGATCGTGCCGCGCTCGGAGACGAGCATCACGACCGGAATCTGGAAGGGACAGGCGAGCGAGGCGATGGCATTGGGCAGCGTGGCGAACCCGCTGGTCTGCATCAGCACGATGCCTCGTTTGCCGGCCAGATATCCGCCGACGACGATACCCAGCGCCTCTTCCTCGCGGGCTGGAACAACCACCGTGAAGTAAGGATCGGCATGGATCATCTCGATCAGCGGCTTGAGCACGTTGTCCGGGATATAGGTCACGAGGCTGATATCGTTTTCCTTGAGCACTCGGACGATTGTTTCGTGCCAAGCTTCGTCTCTTGTTTCCGGCGGCATGGTTTTCCATCCATATTATTCGACGGACAAAGAACAAATTCGCCATCACGCGATCATCTATTGATGGCAACAAGCAGTCTTCTACTTCACAACATGCAGATTCTTAACTGTCGCGATTTCTGACTGCAAACAATTAATTTTTCTACATTGATCGCTTTTAGTTATAAAAGGGCACCTGACTCATCTCCCGTCCCGGCGACCTGCCGTCACGACCGGCGCCCCCGGGCGTTACGCGGGAACGGTGTCGGCCGACGGGGACCGTCGGCCGGTCAGGATCAGGTGAGTTGCGTGACGATGTCGACGAGCGCCGGTTGCCCGGTGGTGGCGACGATTTCGGCGGCCCGCTCCAGCGCGGCGCGAAGGTCCTCGGGCTTGTCGATCGGCCCTTCGGCCCACCAGCCCTGTGCCCGGGCGATACTCGCGAAATCGGGCGCCGGCCCATCAATCTCCATGCCGATATACGCGTTCTCGACAGGCCGCCCGCGCTGGACCGCCATATGCTCCTGGTGGGCCCAGTCGTTGTAGTAGGCACGGTTGTTGACCATCACGACGAGCATCGGGATCTTGTAGTAGGCAGCGACCCAGAGCGTGCCGAGGTCGAACATCAGATCGCCGTCAGGCTGAAGGTCGACGACGAGCCGGCCCGTTCCCTTGTGCGCCAGTGCGACCCCCAGCGAGATGCCGATCTGCGTTGCGGTCCCGAGGCTGTCTCCGGGATGCCGGTAGTGCTTGTCGAAGTCCCATATCTTCTTGGCCCAGCCGCGTGAGGTTCCGGCCGTCAGCACCCAGTCGTAGTTGCGCACGACCTCCCACACCTCGCGCGCAAGGCGCGAGGTGGAAACCGGCGACTGGTCGGCGACAGCCTCCGCCTGTTCCTGCCAGGAGGCCCAGCGTTCGGCATGCCTGGCGCCGAGCATCGCCCGCCGCTGTTCGCGGCGGCGTTCCTCCGACGAACTCGACCCGAGGCGGAGCGTGCGGCACAGATCGACAAGCTGCGGCAATGCCGAGATGGTGTCCGCGGTGACGTCGAGTTCCATCGGCAGGAGACGGCCGAAATCGTGCGACCACCCGCGGATGCCGGTATGATTGAAGCCAAGCGCCATGCAGCGGGTTCCCGGCGCAAGCTTTGACGTCACGACGCGCGTCGAGGCATCGACGGACGTCACGGCGTTCTCGCCATCCTTGCAGTCGAGGAAGAGAACGAGATCGGCGTTCGCGACGACATCCGTTCCGGTGAGATTGAGGGGATGCCGGTTGGGCATGTTGAGCCGGGCGCCGGTGTCGATCACGGCTGACGCCGTGATTTCCGCCAGCATCGGGATCAGGTCGAAGGCGCGCGGATCGCGGCCTGCGAAGCCGGCGACGATGACCGGCCGCTCCGCGTTCATCAACGCTTGCGCAAGTCTTCCGATCGCCTCGGGATCGGCGCCCGGCGGTGTCGGCAGGCTGAAAAGAGCTGGATCGGGGACGCTGATCTCCTCATCCAGCTTCTGTTCCTGCAGATCCGCATCGAGCGAAATGTAGACCGGGCCCGCCGGACCTGTCTGCGCGATGTTCCAGCCGCGTGTCAGCGATTCCGCCGTGGCCGGCAGGGAACGCGGCTCGTCGTCCCATTTCACATAGTCGCGGACGGCATTGCCCTGGACGTTGGCGCTGTGAAACCAGTCGATGCCCGGCCGCCTGCGGGCCGTGTCGGCAGGACCCGAGCCGCCGAGCACCAGCATCGGAACGCGGTCATGGAAGGCATAGTAGACGCCCATCGTCGACTGAAGCAGCCCGACGAGATCATGCAGGGCCACCGCCATCGGGCGCCCGGTCACCTTGGCATAGCCGTGGGCGACGCCGATGGCGACCTTCTCATGCTGGCAGCAGATCAACTCCGGGCCGCCGCCTTCCCAGTTGACCAGAGAATCGTGCAGCCCCCGGAAGGAGGCGCCGGGATTGAGGCTGATATAGGGGATGCCGAAGGAGCGGATGACCTCCACCATCACGTCCGAACCATACTTCTCCTCACTCATCGGATCAGGTCCTCGGAAATGCCGGCCGCGCGCATCACCGACTTGACCTGCTCGCGCAGGAGGCCGGCAATTGGCAGGGTGAGTCCGGCCTTGTCGCCCATTTCCAGGACGATCTGCATGTCCTTGTGGGCCCAGGGGATGCGTTTCATCTCCGACCAGTGCTCGAGCGGCCAGTTGGTGCCGCTGGAGCGCAGCAGCGCGGGAATTAGACGGTCCGTCGAAACGCCATGCTTTTCGGCAATCGCCAGCGCCTCGTGGTCGGCGACGAGCGCCGCCCAGAGCAGCATGTTGTTCATCGCCTTGCCGACCATGCCGGCGCCGACATCGCCCAGATGGAAGATTTCCTCGCCGCATGTCCTGAGGACCGGCGCCACCTCCTCCACCACGTCCTCCGGTCCACCGACGAGCCAGACGAGATAGGCCTCAAGCGCCCCGCGCTCGCCCTGGCAAACCGGCGCATCGATGAAGCGAACGCCCCGCGCCGCACAGCGCTGCGCCAGGTCCTTGGCCTGATCCGGCTTGATGGTGCTCGCAACAACGACCACACAGCCTTCCGCAGCCCCCTCCAGGATGCCGCCGGCGGCGCAGATCGCCTCTTCGACCTCGTTATAAAATCCCGGCATGACCAGCACGACATCGCTTGCCGCCGCGACCTCGGCCGACGAGGCAGCAGCCCTGCCGCCAAGTTTCACGACGGCGTCCACGGCTGCCGGGACGGGATCGTAGACCGTGACGCCATAGCCGGCCTTCATGATGTGTCCGCACATGGGCCGGCCCATGCGTCCTGCGCCGATGAATCCAACTCTGGGCTTGGGGGACATAAATCAACTCCTCGATGATCATGATTCTGGCGACCCGACGCGGCATGGAAACGCGGGGAAAGCTCTCCCCTCGCCGGCGAAGGCGCCGGGCAATCCGAGGTAGCCGAGTATCGGGTTTGGCGTGCCTGCGCCGGCTTCCTGGAGCGGAAGCCGTTGCGATGCAGCAGGTTGTTCTCGCGGTCCGGTCTAGTTCCCGACGGTGATCAACAGTCCTTCAGGAATCGGCAGATGCAGGAACCAGACGAACAGGAGATAGATCACCCCGGCCGTACCGAGCACATAGAGGATGCAATTAAGCCAGGAGACCTTCGAGACGATCCTGAGGTAGGCGACGGTGAAGACCGGCAGGATGATCAGCATCCCGAACAGATACATGCCGATGAAGAAGAGGGCGAGCCAGCCGACCGCCCCGGCCCAGACCTTCCCTCCGGCCTTTGCGAAGATGGAATGAAGCTCGACATCCGAACCATCCTCTTCGTCGCCGCCGGCGAGGAAGAACTCTCCCTCGCCGTCCACGGCGGGTCCCGACGCCGCCAGCGCCGCGGCCTCTGCAGCCTTGCGATGGGTACCGAGAACCACCGGTGCCTCGATGACCAGGATCGCGATCTTGTAGACGGCGAGCGCAACCCCAGCGATGCTGAGCAGGTCGGGAAAGAAAGCCGTGTTGCGCGGCCATCCCTGCGCCAGATAGAACGCGCCGCCCATGAGCACCAGCAGGCAGAGCGTAATCACCCAGTCCCCGAAATATTCCGAGCGGTCGGGGACGACCGTGTTGTCGGCCGCGTTGCTCATGCGTGCTCTCTCCTGAGTTGGCGCCAATGCTTTACGCCGTGCCAGCCGGCGCGAATGAAGATGAGAAGGGTCATCGCGGCAAAGAGGAGCACCAGCGGACGCTGGACCCAGGACCAGCCGTAGAGCGAATTGGAGAGGAAGAGATAGCGCTCGCAGAGATCGCCGAGAACGAGACCAAGCAGGAGCGGAACCCGCGGCCAGTTCCACCTCAGGCAGATGACGCCGAAGACCGCCGCGCCGAGCATCACCCAAACGTCCATCATGCTGTTGTTTTCGGAATAGGCCCCGAGCACAACGAGAATGATGAGGAAGGGCACGAGCACCGGCCCTTCGGTGAAGGTCAGTCGGGCGAGCGGCCTGAGCAGCGGCAGGGCAATGAGCACGACGATGATATTGGCGATGATCGCGATCCAGACCATCGAGAAGGTCACATCGAGATGGGTCGTGAGCATTTCCGGGCCGGGATTGATGCCGGTGACCAGAAAGGCATTGAGCAGGATCGCGGTGCTGACGCTGCCCGGCAGGCCGAAGGCAATCATCGGAACGAGCGAGCCCGATTCCTTGGCGTTGTTGTTCCCCGCCGCCGCGATCAGTCCCTCGACGCTGCCCTTGCCGAATTCCTCCGGCGTCTTGGACACCTGCTTGGCGTGACCATAGGCAATGAACTGGGCGACCGATCCGCCGACGCCGGGGATGACACCGATGCCGGCCCCGATCGCGCCGGCCGTGATGACGGACTTCCAGTGCCTCAGCGTGTCGATGAGGCCGGCGCCGACGCCTTCGATCTTCTGGCTGTTGCCACTGCTCGCGATGCTGTTCTTGCTGAGCATGAGCTGCAGGATTTCAGGCCCGCCGAAGAGGCCGATGACAATCGGGATGATGTCGATGCCGTCCCACAGTTCCAGATAGCCGAAGGTGTAGCGCGGAACACCCGCCTGAGGATCGATGCCGACAAGGGCGAGCATCAGTCCGAGAACGCCAAGGAGCATGCCCTTGACCATCTGCCCCTGCGACAGAGAGGCTATGAAGGTCAGGCCGACAACCGTGAGCATGAAGAATTCGGGCGGTCCGAACGCAAGAACGATCGGGCGTATGAACGGGATCGAGGCGGCGAGAACGAGGGCACCGATGATGGCGCCAAAAAGCGAACTCGCCAGAACGATGCCGAGAGCCCGGCCGGCCTGACCCTTCCGGGCCATGGGATGACCGTCAAGAACGGTCGCCGCCGATGTCGGCTCTCCCGGTATGCCGAAGAGAACCGAGGTCACGTCACCCGTCGTCGAGGTCACGACCTTCATGCCCAGCAGGAACGCGAAGGCCTGGATCGGCTGCATGCCGTACGTGAAGGGGAGCATCAGGGCCATCGTGACCGCTCCGCCCAGACCGGGCAGAACCCCGACCGCGAAGCCGATCGCGATACCGATGAGCATCAGGCCCATGGCATCCGGACTGAGGACCTGAAGAAGCCCCGAAAGCGCTGCGTCTAACATCTATTCATCGATCCCGGGTTGAGACCTTGGGCGGAACGGAAAGGGAGGAGTCGTCCACCCGCCCTCGCTGTTGCTGGAGCGTTTTAGTCAAGCATAACCGGTGCCGTGGAGGCAAAGCGCCCATCTGCCGAAGCGCAGGCGGCAAAGCCGCCCTGCGCCCGTCGATGCGAACAGCCCATTACAACCGGCAGGCCCGGCATTCGGACCGATCAATTGCCGTAGGAGCTCTTCAGGATGTCCACGTAACTCTCCGGCGCGTTATTCATGACGTCCTTGATCATGCTGTCGATCTCGGCGCCGCTCATCGGCGACACCGGACGATTGAGAGTCTTGGATTCGGCCTTGAGCTCGTCGCTCGCCATGGTTTCATCGAAGGCATCGCGCAGGCATTCCAGGCGGTCGGCCGGGATACCGGGCGGTCCTGCCAGCGAGCGGCTGGCAGCGACGACGCCGGAATGGGCGTTGACGAGCGAGACATACTCCTTCGGGACGACCGTCGCGATCGGCTTGACGTCCGGCATTCCTTCGAGCGGCTCTTTTCCAAAGACCCAAAGCAACTTGGCCGAGTCTGCCTTCTTGGCAGCCATCGCGGCGCTGAGCGACGAGGTGAAGAGATCAAGTTCGCCTCGGGCGAGCGAGGAATAGACCTCGGGCGCTCCGCTGAATCCGGTAATGACATCCGAATTCAGTCCGAAGACTTTGGTCTCCAGGGTGGCTTCGACATAGTCGATGTCGCCAACGCCGGAAGACCCGATGCGCACCTTCCGCTCCCCCGAAATCTTCGCAAGATCGTCCGGCGTCGAGATTGGACCGCCGGGGCTGGTCACGATCACATCCGGTTCTCCGGACACACGGCCGATCCAGGAAAACTCGCCACTTTTGAACTGGACGCCTGGCGCGCCACCGAGCTCTGCGGTCATCATGCCGCTCGCCGACATCAACTGGATCCGAAGGCCGTCCGGCTCGGCCGTCCAGGTCTTGTTGGTGGCCAGAAGTCCGCCGGCGCCCGGTTCGTTGCGCACGATCATGTTGGCCGCGCCGAGGTGCGTCCCCATGTGCTTGGCGACCATGCGGCCATAGGTGTCGAAACCGCCGCCCGCGCTGAACGGAACGATGAGTTCGACAGTTTTGTCCTTGAAGAAGGGGCACGCTGCCCCATCCTGTGCCATGCCGGGCGTCGCGGTCGCGATCGCAAGCGGCAGCAGCATCGGCAGCGCTGCCCTACGCGCGACTTTTGCGAAGGCGGCGTCTGTCATTTTCGTGATCGTTGCCTCGATTTTCATTTAGTTCCCCTCTTGGCAAATAATCGACAAGACTTTCATCAGATCTCCCCTGCCGCGAAAAATGCAACGTCGCCGCAAAATGCACCGACACAGCACTCCAGATTGCATGGCTATCGCCATCACAAGCAGTGAAGCCGGAAGATCCCTCGTCACAATTAGGCGACGGCAGTCGAAACACTTGACGTGTCGACGTGCCCTGCCACGGACAATCTCTGACTGATCCGCTCTATGCTGCGTGCGCCTATGGCTTACACGCGCCCCTCAAATTTTTGCTGCACATCGGTGTGTGCTTGAGAACGATTATTAACCGCCGTCTCAGTGACACAAATGAATAATTCTGCTAGCTTAATAACTGGGGCCGATATATTCGGCGGAATGACGTCCAGGCAGAGGCGTCCCTCGGCATCAGGTTCTGCTCGTGCCTGTCCGCGTCATCGCCGGCTCTCATGACGCCGTGCCGATCATGGGTGCTCGAACCGAGCGCGAACGCCCTGCGCGTGCGCAAGCAATTACCCGTCTCCCAAAAGGTCGTTGCCACCTGATGCAACATCGCAGAACGCGGTTCGTGCCGGCAGTCGGCTGCTTGGCAGTCGCCCCTCCGCGGCGGCCCGCTCACGCCCCTCATGCGCCAAACACCCCAGCCAATCCGCCAATATCACAAGCCCGTTGCGGGCTCGCACCGGCCTCACATCGCTCTCGACGATCACGCTGTGACACGGATGGATTATTTCGCAGCAAGGGAGGAAGGCGCCGACGGTATCGCGAACAATGCCTCGATGTGGTCGTCGGCGATCAAGGTCGCTGACTGAACGGCAACGGCGTGCGTCCAGAGGCAGCCACTTGTCCGACGGGCTTACCTGCCGGTTCGACGGCTTTCGCGAATGGGAATTGAAATGGGAAGCTGGTGCCGCTTACAGGACTCGAACCTGTGACCCCATCATTACGAATGATGTGCTCTACCAACTGAGCTAAAGCGGCGAAGCGCCCCGGATCTGGTCCGAAGCGCGGAAGTGAGCGCGTGATAGCCGCAACGGACGCGAATTTCAAGCACCGAGAGAGACAGACGACCAAGAAATTTCCAGCTTGGCCATCGTCCGGTTCCCGAAAGAGCGGCAAGCCCGGCACCCGGGCGGCCAATCCCGACGAAAAGAACCGGGATCAACAGGCAAGGCCGGAAAGGCCGGGGCGCAAGGCGCCGCTCAGCTGATCGGTTCGACGGTCTTTGCCTCGTCCGCCTTGCCGGCGGCGTCATCCTTGGGGGCCGAGGGCTCCTTTTCCAGCGGCAGCATGGCGCGATCGGCAAGTTCGGCGCCGTCGATCACCTTGGCGGGCCCCGTCGACGTGGTCGGGACCTTCCATTCGAAGGCATCGAGATGGCCCGTGACCGGGGAGACAGGCGCCCAGTCGTCTGCCGTGACGCCATCGGCGGTCCACGTCGCATCCGCAGGGGCATGGACGGCGCGGCCGAGCCACTCGCGCATGCGGCCGCGGTCGCCGTGCTCGGCTTCCTCAAGCTCGGCCATCATCATGCAGACGCGCTGGGTCGGCGCGGTGCGAAGCGCCTGCGTCAGCGCATTGCGCGCCTCGCCGAATTCGCGGGCGTCGATGGCCTGACGGGCGATGGCCAGCATGCCCTCGACGTTGTTGGGGCGAAGCTGGGCAAGGTGCTTGGCGCGCTTCAGCCGATCGTGCGGGGCATCGCCGGAGCGCACATGGGCATAGACCTCGGCAAGGTCCGGATGAGGCGTTGTGCGCCAGGTGGTCTCGAGCACCTTGCTGGCGCGGCGGAGCTCATTGTAGCGCGATAGCAGCCGACCGGCGCAGACCGCCGCCGGCACCAATTCCGGCGCGAGGCGGTGCGCCTCCTGGGCGAGTTCTTTGGCAAGCTCCGGATCGTGATCCTCGCATTGCAGCGCTCGGGCCGTCAGCAGCACAGCGCGCTGGCGGCGCGCGGTCTTCTTGTCGACGAGCTTGGCCGAGATGCTGGCATCGAGCGTCTGGAGGGCGCCGACCCAGTCCTCGTCGCGGGACTGGAACTCGATGGTCGCCGTGCCGGCCCAGACGACGCCGGGAGAGAGCTTCAGCGCCTCGGCGGCATAGTGGCGCGCGGCGGCGGGCTCGCCCTCGCGCACGGCCTCCATATAGAGGCCGCGCAGACCGAGAAGCGCCGTGTCGGGATTTTCCAGCATCTGGTTGAAGGCGGCGCGCGCCTTGTCGTTGCGACCTTCAAGCTGCGCCGTCTGCGCGTCGAGCAGGTAGACGAGCGGCTCGCGCTCGCCGAGCAGCTTATGGGCGTCGAGAGCGTGGCGGTGGGCCAGACGCGCGTCGCCCGAACCGACCGCGATCATGCCGCGGCTGAGCGCCGCATAGCCCTTGTCGCGCCGGCGGGCGCGGAAGAAATCGCCGACAAGGCGCGGTGTGCGCAGGATGCCCGTCGCAAACGACCAGACGACAATCGAAAGTACCGCAAAGAGGACGAGCAGAACGACCACGACCCGCAGCGTCGGGGTCACTTCGCCCCCCGGCCACTGGACCGCGACGCTGACCGGCACGCCGCCCAGCCAATCAAGCGCAAAGACGGCTGCAAAAAGAACGGCAAGGGCAATCAGAACCCGGATCATGCGTCAGCCTCCGTGTCGCCCGCTCACTCAAACTCCCGGAACAGGCGCTCGTTCCCATCATTATCGCGCGATCCCGGCCCCCATCGGTGCCTTGCGCGCTTTTCTCGTTCGCCCCGCGACCGGGGCCGGCCGAAGCCGCCCCGAATTGGCAGGTCAGTTCTTGTTCACGGTCACCGAAAGGCGCTCGATCATGCGATCGGTCAGGCCGGCGATGGCATTGTCAGCCGCAACGCGCGCCTCAAGCCCCTTTTCCCAGTCGGCCGATGCCGCCTTGGCAGGCTCCGGCAGACGGTCCCAGGTCGCCTTGGCCGCGGCGAGATCGCCCGTCTTCAGGGCCGAGGCGATTTCGCCCGTGAGCGGCCCGACGGCATTGGAGGCAGCCGGCCCGGTCTCGCGGAAATTCACCAGCGCCTTGGCGCCGGCAAAGAGCCTCTCGGAGGCAGAAGCGTCAGGCCCGACCACGTCGCTGGCGATGACCGCATCGGCCGGGAAGGAGTTGATGATCGCGAGTTTCGTGGGAACGCCGGTCTTGGCGAAGCCATCCAGCACATCAATGCCGGGCAGGTCCTTCGCGCTCGCCTTGACGGCGGCAAGATCAGCCTCGAAGGGCGCACCGCGCTCGACCTTGCCGGCGAGTGTCGTGACGGCGAGCGAAAGGGCTGCGATCTCGCCCTCTTCCGGCGCGCGGGCCAGGATCGCCTCGACGGCAGCCACCCGGCTGTCCATCGAACCGATCTTCTCGTTCACGTCCGTCAGCCCCGACGCGGCGGACGCGGCCTTGTCTTCCAGGCTTGCGAGGCTGTCGCCGGTCTTGGCCGTGAAGTCAGCCAAGGAAGCGGCGGTGCCATCGGCCTTCTCGCCGAGGGCCTTCGCGGCGTCGGCCATCTCGCCGATGCGCTTGTCGAGACCATCGAGGCGGCCGTTGATCGCCTCCTCCGTCTTGGCAAGCTTTTCCTGTGCCTCGCGCAGGCCGGCGGTCGAGGACGAGAGATCGGACACCGTGTCGTCGATCAGGCTGAGGCGCGTGCCGAAGGCATCGACGCGGCTCGTCAGGGTCTGGACGTCGGGGCCGAAGTCCTTCTTCGGCAGGGTGGCGACCTCGTCGGTGAGAGTCTTGAGCGAAGCCGCCGTCTGACCCGCCGCTTCCTTAGCCGCAGCAATGGCGGTTTCGACATCGTTGATGCTGCCGGTCAGGCGGCCGGCCAGCGCCTCGCGTTCGGTCTTTTCCGTGCCGATCTGGTCGGACAGGGACTGGAGGGAGGCGGAGAGCTTGTCGAGCGCCTGTCGCGCCTGCTCGGAGGCGGCCGTGCCTGTCGCCTCGATCGCGGCCTTGGCATCCGTCAGCGCCGATTCCAGATCGGCGATGCGCTTGGCGGTCGCCTCATCCGGCCCGGCGGCAACATCGCCGATCCGGCTATCCAGCGCGCTGAACTGGCTCTTCAGGTCATCGATGGCTGCGACATCGGCCTTGCCGGACACGTCCACGGTCGGCGTCAGTCCGGGCAGGAGGCCGGCGCGGCCGAGACCATAGGCGCCGCCGAGCACGATGACGCCGCCGATACATGCCGCAATCAATGCGGTCGCGGGGCTGGTGCGCGGGGCCGGCGGTGGCGTTTCGAGATAATGCGCCTTCGGACGCTCCGTGGCCCGTTCCGACGTTCGCTTCGATTCGCTGCCGCTTTCCGGCGCCTTGGGCTCTTCGGACGCGGCCTTCGGCTCTTCAGGGGTCGCGGAGGTGGCTTCTGCAGGCTCGGACTTTTCGGCTTCGGCGGCGGCCGTTTCGGTCGGCGCCGGCTCAGCGGAGGCGGTTTCGGCGACAGCCGGCTCCGGCTTTTCATCGGGCTTGGAGATACCGGCCTCGATGGCCTGTTCCGACGGCGAGGGTGACGTGGCGGCCGTTTCCGTCGCCGTTTCTTCGGTCTTCGCCTCGGCGGCGGCCTTCGCGTCCCGCGCCACCTCTTCGGCGGTCAGGTCGATCGTCGTGGAGCGCTTCGGCGTCCGCCCGCCCTTGCCGGTGGAACCACCCGTTCCCTTGCGGCCACCATCGTTCTGATCTGCCATGCTGGCTCGCTCCCTCGCTCAACATCCGTCTTGGACCTGGCTCCCGGCGAGTCGGCCCGAACCGGTCCCACTGTTCTTAGGGCATCGTGGCTGTCATGTCGCCTTGCCCGATTGCCCAACATCACGGGACGGTAACCGCCCAATGGAAGATGGCGACGCAAATTCCGCGTTTCCGACCAGACATATGAGCGGTCGGACATCCATTCAATTCCCCGGCGCCCAAGGCGTTCCGATTTGAAATCACTCTATTTCATCGCCCCGGAGCGAAGCGGTCAACCCGTCAGTTGGTTTTCCCTCGCGCTATGGTTTCAGCAAGCGAGAGGGTCTGCGACAGGAGGCTGTCGCCCGAGGGACGATCCGCGACCGAAACCTTGACGGCTCCGGCCCGAACAAGCGGCAGGGCCGCAGCCTCGGAAATGGCGGCAATCGCAAGATCGCCAAGCACTTCGCTTGCCGCATCGGCCGCAAGGCATTCGGCGAACGTCGCCGACGTTCTGGCGGATGCCGTCACCACGATATCGAGCCTCCCGGCGCGAAGGCCCGCGAGGGTTTCGGCGTCCAGCCGGCGGCGCTTTTCGGCGCGGTAGGTCTCCAGAAGAACGACACGAAAACCGGCCTCTTCAAGCCGCGTTTCAAGGTCTGCCGTGCGGTCCCGGCCAGCAAGATAGAGCAGCGGACCGTCTTCAGGCCGCAGCGTGGCTAGGACATGGGCAAGAAGATCGTCCGCCGTGCCATCGACGGAGACAACCTTTTGAAATCCGGCTTCTTTCGCCGCATCGGCCGTCGAGCGGCCGACACAAAGCGCCGAAGCTTCCAGAAGGCTTGCAGGCAATGCACCGGCAGGATTTGCGACCGCGTTGGCGCTAGTCAGGATGACGGCCGCAAAGGGCAGTTCCGGGACCGTTTCCGGCCATCCTCCGACCGGGACGATCTCCAGCATCGGCGCGATGCGACATTCATGACCGTGGCGGCGAATCTCTTTTGCCATTCGCGCCGCCTCGCGTTCCGGTCTCAGGATGAGGATCGAGGCCACCGCGTCTATCTCCGATTCCACATCCCATTGTCCCCGGCCGTCGACGCGCCGGCGGACCGAAAACGAACCGGTCAGAGGTCGGCAAAGAAATCCGCCCCGCCGCGTTCCTTCAGCCTCAGCCCAAGCTCCGTACCGATGGCGGCGGCGTCCGCGGCCGCGCCCTCGATCCTGTCCTCGTGCACCGTCTGGCCGTCGCTCTTCAGGATCAGGCCGTAGAGGCTGAGCCCGTCGCCGGAGATTGTCGCGTGACCGGCGATCGGGGTGCGGCAGGACCCGTCGAGCGCGGCGAGGAAGGCCCGTTCGGCGACGAGCGCCTTCGCGGTCGCCGGATCGTGGATCGCCTGCAGCAGGTCGCCGACGCGGCTGTCACCGGCCCGCGTCTCGATGCCGATGGCGCCCTGCCCGACGGCCGGCGGGAAGGACACCGGGTCGAAGATGGAGGTCGCGACGTCGGCCATGCCGAGACGCTTCAGACCGGCAAGCGCGAGCAGGGTTGCGTCCACGACGCCCTCGTCGAGCTTGCGCAGGCGGCTTTGCACGTTGCCGCGATAGGTGACGACGTCGAGATCGGGACGCAGGCGCCGGACGAGCGCCTGGCGACGCAGCGAGGCGGTGCCGACCACGGCGCCGGCGGGCAGATCCTGCAACGTCGTGGCCTTGCGCGAGATGAAGACGTCGCGCACGTCCTCCCGTTCCAGGAAATGATCGAGCACAAGCCCGGAGGGAAGCTCGGTCGGCATGTCCTTGGAGGAATGAACCGCAAGATCGATCCCGCCGTCCAGAAGGGCCTCCTCGATCTCCTTGGTGAAGAGCCCCTTGCCACCGACCTCGGCGAGCGGCCGGTCGAGGATGCGGTCGCCACTGGTCGAGATGACCACGATCTCGATCCCGTCCGCCGGCATGCCGTGCGCCGCCGCGATCCGGTCCCGGACCTCGTGCGCCTGAGCGAGCGCCAGGGGACTGCCGCGGGTTCCGATTTTGAGGAGAGATGATTGCACGGGGCGGTTCCGGGTGTTAGGGGCGTTGTTCTTCCAGCTAGCCCTAGCCACCTCGCCTTGCGGTCGTCAACATATGAGTCTTCGGAGAAAAGCATGATCGTTCTCGGCATCGAGACGAGCTGCGATGAAACCGCCGCCGCCGTGGTGCGCCGCGACGACGAGGGCGCAGGGCGGATCGTGTCCAACGTCGTGCTTTCCCAGGATGCCCATGCGATCTACGGCGGCGTCGTGCCGGAGCTTGCCGCGCGCGCCCATGTGGAGCGGCTCGACGACATCATCGCCTCCGCGCTGAAGGAGGCGGGCGTTACGCTTGCCGATGTCGACGCGATCGCGGCCACCGCCGGTCCCGGCCTCATCGGCGGCGTGCTGGTCGGGCTGACGACGGCCAAGGCGATGGCGATGGCGACGGGCAAGCCGCTGATCGCCGTCAACCATCTGGAGGCACACGCCCTCACCGCGCGCCTCACCGACGGGATCGCCTTTCCCTACCTCCTGCTGCTCGTTTCCGGCGGGCACACCCAGATCGTCCGGGTGGACGGCGTCGGCAGCTATCGCCGGCTCGGCACGACCATCGACGATGCGCTTGGCGAGGCCTTCGACAAGACGGCCAAGCTCCTCGATCTCGGCTATCCCGGCGGGCCGGCCGTGGAGCGGGCGGCGGCCAAGGGCGACCCGACCCGGTTCCACCTGCCCCGCCCGATGCTCGGCCGCCCCTCGCCGGATTTTTCCTTCTCGGGCCTCAAGACCGCCGTGCGGCTGGAAGCGGAAAAGCATGCGCCGCTGTCGCCTCAGGACGTTTGCGATCTCTGCGCCGCCTTCCAAGCCTCGATTTGCGCCGTGATCGCAGACCGCGTCACCCGCGCCTTCGACCTTTTCCGGTCCGAGACGCCGGACGTCGTGCCGACGCTGGTGGTGGCCGGCGGCGTTGCCGCCAACAAGGCGATTGCCGCGACGCTCAAGGGCGTTGCGGATAAGACCGGTGCGCGGCTCATCGTCCCACCGCCTGTGCTTTGCACCGACAACGGTGCCATGGTGGCCTGGGTGGGGGCGGAAAAACTGGCGCTCGGACAGACGGACGGCTTCGATGTCGCCGCGCGGGCGCGCTGGCCCCTCGACAAGGAGGCCGAGCCGCTTGTCGGTCACGGCCGGCTTGGAGCCAAGGTATGAGTGTTTGTCTATGACTGTTTCATTGCATGTCGCCGTCCATGGCGCGGGCGCCTGGGGCACGGCCCTTGCGATGGTCGCGGCCCGTGCCGGGCATTCGGTCACCCTGGTTACGCGCAACCCGTCTATCGCCGTTGAGATCAACACCGGCCACCGGTCCGTCTATCTGCCGGATGCTCGGCTTTCCGAGGACATCGTCGCTTCGGACGACGTGGCGGTCCTCTCCGAGGCGGACGTGGTGCTGTGTGCCGTCCCGGCGCAGGCGACGGCTGCGGAAGCGCTCAGGATCGGGCCGCATCTCAAGCCCGGCACGCCGCTCGTCTCCTGCGCAAAGGGGATCGACGCGCGCTCCGGCCTGCTGGTCAGCGAAGTGCTGGCGGGTGCCATCGCCCATGTTCCGATCGCCGCGCTCTCCGGCCCCGGCTTCGCCGTCGATGTCGCGGCGGGGCTGCCGACCGCTGTCACCATCGCCTCGGAAGAAGGCGATCTTGCCGAGCGGCTCTGCCAGTTGCTCGCCGGCCCGGCCTTCCGCCCCTATGCCTCGCGGGACCTTGTTGGCGTGCAGCTCGGCGGCGCGCTGAAGAACGTGCTGGCGATCGCGGCCGGCATCGTCGCCGGCGCAAGGCTCGGGGCGAGCGCCGAGGCGGCCGTCATCACACGCGGCTTCGTGGAGATGCGCCGGCTCGCGGGCGCCTGGGGCGCAAAGCCGGAAACGCTGATGGGGCTCGCGGGTCTCGGCGATCTGGTCCTCACCTGCAGCAGCCTGCAATCGCGCAATTTCGCGCTCGGCCATGCCATCGGGGCGGGCGAACCGTTGCCGCAGAAGCTCGCCGAGGGCGTGGCGACGGCCGAGATCGCCGTCACGCGGGCGGCCGCCTTCGGCGTCGACGTGCCGATCATGGCCGCCGTGGCCGCGATCCTCGACCGCCGCCTAACCGTGGAGGAGGCCATCGACGCCCTTCTCTCGCGTCCGCTCAAGCGCGAGGATTTCTGAGGCTCCAGCTTCCGCGTCGGTCCAAATTTCGTCGCCGAAACCCTGCCAACAAAGTACCCCTTGATGATTTAGGACATTTGACCTAGAAATAGGACAACTGCCCTAAACGCCAAACATGCGGGCCTGCTCATGAAAGCGGATGACACGCGGCGCCGGATCGTCGAGGCCGCCGACAGGTTATTTTACGAGCGTGGATTTGAGACCACCTCCTTTGCGGACATCGCCCAGGCGGTCGCGCTATCACGCGGCAATTTCTATTATCATTTCAAAACCAAGGATGAGATCTTAAGCGAGGTCATCGAGTGCCGCATTGCCGAACGGCGGCAGCTGCTGTCCCGCTGGGACGAGCAGGAGACAAATCCGCGTCTGCGCATCGAAAACTTCATCAACATCCTGATCGTCAATCAGACAAAAATCATGGCATTCGGCTGCCCGGTCGGCACGCTTTGCACGGAACTCGCCAAACTCGACCATGCCCTTCAAGGCGAGGCCGCGCGTCTCTTCCAGCTTTTTGCGGGCTGGTTAGAGAAGCAATTTGCGCAGCTTGGCTGCGGCTCTGCCTCGCACGATCTGGCAATGCATCTTCTGATGCGCAGCCAGGGCGTTGCCACCCTGGCCAACACATTCCGCGATGCGGACTTCGTCCGCCGGGAAGTCGACGCCATGATTTTCTGGCTCAACACGCAAATACCCGATGCCACCTCTTGCAGCTAGAGACCTGGAGATTTGAAGATGTTTTTGATCCTGCTTCGCTTTTCCGCCAACAAAGCCGACGCACCAAACCTGATGGAAGGGCATAATGCCTGGATAAAGCAGGGATTTGACGATGGCGTTTTCCTGCTGACGGGCAGTCTGAAGCCCGGGCTTGGCGGCAGCGTCGTTGCTCACAACGCCACCCTGGAAGAACTGCACGCCCGTGTTGCCCTCGACCCGTTCGTGGCCGGGAATGTGGTCAGCGCAGAAATCCTCGAAATTGCTCCGGCCAAAACCGATCCGCGACTTGCATTCCTCGCGGCATGACGGACCAATACCCGGCGTCGCCGCCGCGTTGCCGCACTCGGCAAAAAAGCCCTGCAAACTTTGCAGCATCGGCGGCAAATTTGCGTTATTGAACAGTCCCCTTTTCTACCAACAACAGGCAAGGCCAATCATGCTCTTTGTTGTCAGCTGCATCGATAAACCCGGCGCTCTTCAGGTGCGCATGGACAATCGCCCCGCGCATCTGGAGTTCCTTGATGCCAACAAGGACGTGGTGAAGGTCGGTGGCCCCTACATGTCCGAAGACGGCACGTCGCCCACCGGCTCGATGCTGATCATCGATGCTGCGGACCGCGCCGCGCTCGATGCGCTGATTGCCGAGGATCCCTATGCCAAGGCCGGGCTCTTCCAGTCCGTCGATGTCCGTCCGTGGCGGCGGACGGTCGGCGCCGAGCTCTGACAGAGGGGACGGCATGGCCTACTGGCTTTTCAAGTCCGAACCGCACAAGTGGTCCTGGGAGATGCAGAAGGCGAAGGGCGCGGCCGGCCAGGAATGGGACGGCGTGCGCAACTACCAGGCCCGCAACAACATGCGGACGATGAAGATCGGCGACCAGGGCTTCTTCTACCACTCCAATGAGGGGCTGGAGATCGTCGGCATCGTCGAGGTCTGCGCGCTGGCCCACCCGGATTCGACCACGGACGATCCGCGCTGGGAATGCGTCGACATCCGTGCGGTGAAGGATGTGCCGAAGCCTGTCTCGCTCAGCACCGTCAAGGCAACGCCGAGCCTTGCCAAGATGAGCCTCGTCACCTCCATGCGCCTTTCGGTGCAACCGGTGACGGAGGAGGAATGGGCCATCGTGTGCCGGATGGGCGGGCTCTGAGGGGGGGCCGCCCAGCGCTCCCAGATTCCGCTTGCGTTCCGTTGAGATCCGGCGCTCTGTCATGGCAATTCTTTTGCCTCAAGAGGGCCCATCTTGCCGCGTGCATCGCTCGATCCGCGTTCCTTCATCCAGAAAAATACCCGGCTGCAACCGCCGCCCCATGTCCCGGAGATCACGCTCCATCTTGCCGACGAGGCGATGGATCTTTGGACGAAGACCGAGGAAGAGCTCGACGAGTTGGGCCTGCCGCCCCCCTTCTGGGCCTTTGCCTGGGCCGGGGGGCAGGCGCTCGCCCGCTACGTGCTCGACAACCCGGCCATCGTCGCGGACAAACGCGTGCTCGATTTTGCCGCGGGCTCCGGGCTCGTCGCCATCGCGGCCATGAAAGCCGGCGCGGCGAGCGCCGTCGCCAGCGATATCGACCGCTTTGCCTTTTCCGCCATCAGCCTCAATGCCGAGGCGAACAATGCCGCGGTCGGCTTCGAGGCGCGGGACGTCACCGACCCGGCCTTCTGGCCGGAGCTTGCCGACTATGACGTCGTGCTTGCCGGCGACGTCTTTTATGAAAAGCCGATGGCCGAGAAGGTCTTCGCCTTCCTGAAAGAGGCACAGGCGAAAGGGGCGACCGTGCTCTTCGGCGATCCCGGACGCAGCTACCTGCCCAAGGGGGGCATCGAGCCGCTTGCGACCTACGAGGTGGCGGTGACGCGGGCGCTGGAGGATTCGGAGGTCAAGCGCACCCACGTCTTCCGGCTGACGGCGTAAGGTCCGGTCAGCCGCCCTCGCCCTCCATGTCGCTCGCCGCCTTGGCGAGATTCTTTTCCAGCACGGCGAGCGCCTGACGCATCTCGATGACTTCGTCGAGCGGGCGATTAATCGCCTTGAAGATCTGCTTCGGAATGGCTTCGGCCTTTGCCCTCAGGGCCCGGCCTTCGTCCGTCAGGGCGATCAGCACCTGCCGCTCGTCCTCCGCGCTGCGTCGGCGCGTCAGCAGCCCTTGCGTCTCCAGACGCTTCAGGAGCGGGGTGAGCGTGCCCGAATCGAGATGCACCCGCTCGCCGATCGCCTTCAGCGGGACCCCGTCCTTCTCCCACAGCACCAGCATGACCAGATACTGCGGATAGGTGAGGCCGAGATCCGTCAGCAGCGAGCGGTAGAGCCGCGTGAAGGCATGGGATGCGGAATAGGCCGCAAAACAGAGCTGCATGTCGAGGCTGAGGGGCGCGGCCCGCTTCTCCTTCGCCGCACTGCCGGCGGTTTCTTTTTTGCTGGTCATAACCTTCGTACCGTCGTTTGCCGATGCGTCTTGCATCCGCCGGATGGAACCTGCCTGCCGGATCCTGCGTTTATCCGCAAACTCACATTGGCGTGATCCGGGGCCGTTGTCCAATCTTATATATTGTGTGCCATTAAATTTTACACTATGTATTTCTCGTCGCCACGAACCGGATGCGATCAAGGATCGGCGGACGGTGTGGCCCAGACCCCAAGGAGACAGGACATGCAGAAGATCTACACCACCAAGGCAACCGCAACCGGCGGCCGTTCGGGCAAGGCCAAGTCCGAGGATGGCGTCCTCGATGTCACGCTGACCGTGCCGAAGGAAATGGGCGGCGACGGCGCCACCGGCACCAACCCCGAGCAGCTTTTCGCCGCCGGCTATTCCGCCTGCTTCCTCGGCGCGCTGAAACTTGTCGCCGGCAAGGCCAAGGTGAAGGTTCCGGAAGACACGACGATCACTGCCGCCGTCAGCTTCGGCAAGCCGGACCAGGGCGAAGGCTTCACCATCGGCGCCGACCTTGAAGCGCATATCCCCGGCCTCGACCTTGGCACCGCGCAGGAACTGGTCGAGAAGGCCCATCAGGTCTGCCCCTATTCCAACGCCACCCGCGGCAACATCGAGGTGAACGTCAAGGCGGTCTGACACCGCCGGTTCATGCAGCCTCTCAGCGAGATTCGTTTTCAGGGCCGGCGCGACGGAAAGGTCGTGCCGGCCCTGACGATTGTGTGAACAAGGCTCTCAGCCTGCTGCCTCAAAACGGACTTCGCCGCGGCTCAGGAAGCAGGACTTGCTGAAGAGACTTAGGTCTAGCGGGTTCGGCAGCCTGACGTCGCCGAGGCCGGGGACCGGCCGGTCCGCGCTCTCGTAGGCGCGATCGATCTGGGAGACGAAGACAAGGATGTGTCCTCGCTCCCGCGCAAAGACCTTCAGCGCCCGGATCTGGGACTCAAGGTCCGGATTGTCCCGCTTCTGGTCGAGCGCCTGAAGATAGTCGACAACCGCCAGCGCACCGGGCGGCACGCCTTCCAGTCGTTGCATGATATAAGCAGCGTTGATGCCATCGGACGTATCGACGTCAAAGCGTCCTGCGAACGCACTCCACGTCACGCCGACAGCCTTCAAACGCTCCCTCACATCCTGCTCGGTGTATTCGAGGGTAAAGAAATGGCTTGTGTTGCCGGCCTTCACCGCCTCGATGGCAAGTTCAAGACTCATCAAGGTCTTGCCGTGACCGGGGCGAGCCCCGACGAGTACGAGATCTCCGGGATCGAGCCGGGCGAACATCCGGGCGGCCGGAGAGCCTTCGGCCGTTAACCTGGCCGCCAGCAGCGACCATGCGGCAAAACCCTCACGCTGTGCGATCCGGTCGAGCGCGGCATGAAGTGGAATTTTCTCCTGGCGCGACAGCAGCCTTGCTTGCCGCTTGAGACGATAGACGGGCGATGACAGCCTCATCGAAGACCCTCCTCGTGCGGACGATGCCTGCAATCCCTCCTTATGCGCAGTGTCCGAACAGGTGGTCAGACGTCTCTTTGCCCTGCACGAAACAATGCTTTCCCGGTTGGAGGGAGGGAAGCCCGGACGAGGCTTGGAGCAAAACATAGCCGGATTCGAATGAAGGGAAAATCCCCCGTCACGGACAGGTGGGGTCCAACCCATTCCCCCACCAGCGTCATTTCCATCGCCCTATGTCCATTGTCTCCTTCGTTCTTCCCGCTCGCTCATATCCTCGTTGACTCTTGGCCGGGCTTGAGTCCGTAATAGAACAAAATAGGAACATATGAGATCCCGGTTCACCCGATGCAGGATACGATCAGTCATCTGCGGCGGCGCATTGCCGCTCTGGAGCAGGCGCCGCCCGCCTTTCAGCCTTCCCCCGATTCGTGTCATGCGAGGACCGGGCGAGAGGGCGGGAGGCCCGCGCTCTCCCTTGGCCTTGCCCGGATCGACCAGGTGCTGGGCGGCGGCCTGAGGCGGGACGGACTGCACGAGATTTTCGCGGCCGGCAGCGGCGACACAGGCGCCGCCTTCGGCTTTGCCGCGGCGCTTGCCGCCCGTCTGACCGCTTCGCCGAGAGACATTCGCGAGATCGTCTGGATCCGCCAGGAATTCGGCGCCCTCGAGGCCGGCGATCTCTACGCGCCGGGCCTTGCCGCCCTCGGACTCGACCCCGCCCGGCTCATTCTCGTCACGCTGCGCGACCCGCTCGCCGCGCTGCGGGCGGGGATCGAGGCGCTGCGCTGCACCGCCCTTGCCGGCGTCGTCATCGAGCTCTGGGGCGAGCCGAAGGCACTCGACCTCACCGCCACGCGCCGGATGGCGCTCGCGGCCCAGAGCTCGGCGGTTCCCGCTCTTTTATTGCGTCCCGGCGGCACGCCGGCGCCCAGCGCGGCCGAGACCCGCTGGCAGGTCGCCGCCCTGCCCTCACGCCCGGCGCCCGCCAACGCGCCGGGGTTGCCCGCCTTCGAAATCACCTTGCTGCGCCAGCGCGCCGGTGTTGCCGGCCGGACATGGCGCGTGGAGTGGAACCGTGACCGACAATCCTTCCGCCCCGCCGCGCCGCTATCTCGCCCTGTGGTTCCCGTTCCTGTCCGCCGACCGGCTGCGGCGGAGCCGATCCCGTTCGCGCGAACGGGCTGAGAGGGAGCAGGCTGACACCGCGATGCAGACAATGTCCGTTCCCTCCGCCCCGGTCGTCTTCGTCGAGAAGGTCAAGAGCGCGCTGCGCCTTGCCGCCGTCGACCGCGAGGCCGGGCGGCAAGGCCTCATTCCCGGCCTCACGCTGGCCGACGCGCGGGCGCGGATCCCGGAGCTTTGCGTCGCCGACATGGACAGGCCAGCCGATGCGGCCAGCCTTGCCCGCATCGCCGATGCCTGCGACCGCTATACACCGCTCGTCGAGATCGAGGCGCCGGAGATGCTGTTCCTCGATATCACCGGCTGCGCCCATCTCTTCGGCGGCGAGGCGGGGCTTTGCCGCGATCTTGCCACGCGCCTCAAGGGCGCCGGCTTCGAGGCCAGGATCAGCCTTGCCGGAACGCCGCATGCCGCGCGCGCCCTTGCCCGCTCCGGCCGGCAGGTGATCGTGCCGCCGGGCGAGGAGGCGGAGGCCGTCGCCGGCGTTCCCATCGAGGCGCTCGACCTCGCACCCGGCACCCTCACCACCCTCACCCGGGCCGGGCTCAAGACCATCGGCGACCTTGCCCGCCAGCCGCGCCCGTCCCTTGCCGCCCGTTTCGGCACAGAGACGGTGAGCCGGCTCATTCGAACCCTCGGACAGGAAGACACGGCGATCACGCCGCGCCGCGCCCTGCCGGATCTGACCGTCGAGCGACGCTTCGCCGAGCCGGTCGGGCGGACCGACGACGCCTTCGCAGCCCTTGCCGGTCTTTGCCGGGACATGGCCGATCTCCTTGAAGCGCGGGGCGAGGGCGGGCGCCATTTCGAGGCGACCTTCTTTCGCACCGACGGCACCGTCTTCCGCCTTTGCGTCGAGACCGGCCGCCCCGCCCGTGACCCGGCCCTCGTCATGCGGCTTTTCAACGAGCGGCTCGGCGCCCTCGCCGACCCGCTCGATCCCGGCTTCGGCTTCGATCTCGTCCGCCTCGCCGTGCGTTTCGCCGACCGGGTGGAGGCACGCCAGCACAGTCTCGATGCCAACGATCTCGAAGACGAGGCCGTCGCCACGCTCACCGACCGGCTCGCCGCCCGTTTCGGCGTCGCTCGGGTCCAGCGCCTTGCGCCCGTCGACAGCCATATTCCCGAGCGCGCCGCCCGCGCGCTGGCGGTGCATGCCGCCCAGCGGGAGCCGCAACGCCTGTCCTGGGACCATGCGGAGGAAGACGCGGACGAGGACGCGCCCCCGGTGCGCCCGATCCATCTCTTTGCCGCGCCGCAGCCGATCGAGGCGCTGGCCGAGGTGCCGGACGGCCCGCCGCTGAAATTCCGCTGGCGCCGCGTCCTCCACGAGATCGCCCGCGCCGAGGGGCCGGAGCGGATCGCCCCGGAATGGTGGCTGACCGGCGAAGGCGCGCCGACGCGGGATTATTACCGGGTCGAGGACAGCCGGGGCTGCCGCTTCTGGGTCTTCCGGGAAGGGCTTTTCCATGAGGAGGAGGCGCGGCCGCGCTGGTTCCTGCACGGGGTTTTCGCATGACCGGCTATGGCGAACTCGCCGTCACGAGCAACTTCTCCTTCCTGCGCGGGGCCTCCCATGCGGCCGATCTCGTCGCGACCGCGATGGACCTCGGCCTTGCCGGGATCGGGATCGCCGACGAGAACACGGTGGCCGGGGTCGTGCGCGCCCATGCCGCCGTCCAGAAGGTCGAGGAATTGTGGGTGGCCGAGCACGGGCCGGATATCCCCCTGCCCTTCAAGCTCGCCGTCGGTAGCCGGCTCGTCTTTGCCGACGGCACGCCCGACATTCTCGCCTATCCGCAGAACCGGGCAGGATGGGCGCGGCTCTGCCGCCTCCTCACCCTCGGCAAGCGCCGGGCGGAGAAGGGCGAATGCCTGCTGACCTTCAACGACCTTCTCTTCAACACGGCGGACCTTCTCCTCATCGTCATGCCGCGCGGCGACCGCGCCGAGCTGACGCAGTGCCTGCAGCGGCTCGGCAAGGCTGCTCCGGGCTCGCTGTGGCTTGCCGCCAGCATGCAGCGTCGCGGCGACGACCGGCGCCGTCTTGCCGGGCTCAAGATCGTCGCCCGCTCGGCCGGCGTGCCGCTGATCGCCGTCAACGACGTGCTCTATCACGCGCCCGGCCAGCGCCCGGTTCAGGACGTCCTCACCTGCATCCGCGAGGGCACGACGCTGGAGGCGGCCGGCCGGCGGCTGGAAGCCAACGCCGAACGGCACCTGAAGCCGCCGACCGAAATGACCCGGCTCTTTGCCGACTGCCCGGAGGCCATCGAGGAAACGCTGACCTTCCTCGATCTGATCGACTTTTCCCTGAAGGAACTTCGGTACAACTACCCGGACGAGCCCGTCCCTCCGGGCTGGGACGCGCAGAGCTGGCTGGAGGAACTCGTTCGCCGGCGCGTGCCGATCCGCTATCCGGACGGCGTGCCGGAAAAGGTCGAAACGCTCCTTGCCGAGGAGTTCGACCTCATCCGCCGCCTCGACTACGCGCGCTATTTCCTCACCATCCACGACATCGTCCGCTTCGCCGAGGACAAGGGCATCCTCTGCCAGGGTCGCGGCTCGGCGGCCAACTCGGCCGTCTGCTACGTACTCGGCATCACGGCGGTCGATCCGGCCGAGCACGACCTGCTCTTTGCCCGTTTCCTGTCCATGGAGCGCAAGGAGCCGCCGGACATCGACGTCGATTTCGAGCACGAGCGGCGCGAGGAAGTGATCCAGCATATCTACGCGCGCTACGGTCGCGAGCGGGCGGCGATTGCCGCGACCGTCATTTCCTACCGCCCGCGCAGCGCCATCCGCGAGGTCGGCAAGGTGCTCGGCCTCACCGAGGACGTGACCCAGCGCCTTGCCGGGACGGTCTGGGGCAGCTACGGATCGAAGCTCGCCGAGAAACATATCCGCGAGGCGGGCCTTGAGCCGGACAATCCGCTGATTGCCCGCGCGGTCGACCTTGCCACGCGCATCCTCGGCTTTCCGCGCCATCTCTCCCAGCATGTCGGCGGCTTCGTGCTGACGCGGGAGCGTCTCGACGATCTGGTTCCCATCGGCAACGCGGCGATGGAAGACCGCACCTTCATCGAATGGGACAAGGACGACATCGACACGCTCGGCCTGCTCAAGGTCGACGTGCTGGCGCTCGGCATGCTGACCTGCATCCGCAAGGGCTTCGACCTCCTGCGTGCCTACAACGACCTGGATCTCGGCCTTGCCGACGTGGAGCGGGAGGACGAAGCCGTCTACGGGATGCTGCAGAAGGGCGATTCCATCGGCGTCTTTCAGGTGGAGAGCCGCGCCCAGATCAACATGCTGCCGCGCCTGAGGCCAAAGGAATTCTACGATCTCGTCATCCAGGTGGCGATCGTGCGCCCCGGCCCGATCCAGGGCGACATGGTGCATCCCTATCTGAGGCGGCGGAAGGGGGAGGAAAAGGTCGATTACCCCGCTCCTGCGCCTGAGCATGGACCTGCCGACGAACTCAGGAAGGTGCTCGCACGGACCCTGGGCGTGCCTCTTTTCCAGGAGCAGGCGATGAAGATCGCCATGGTGGCCGCGAAATTCACCTCGGAAGAAGCCAACCAGCTCCGCCGGGCGATGGCGACCTTCCGTCATGTCGGCACCATCCACACCTTCGAGGCCAAGATGGTGGAGGGCATGGTGCGGCGCGGCTACACGCGCGATTTCGCCCAGCGCTGCTTCGACCAGATCAAGGGCTTCGGCGAGTACGGCTTTCCCGAAAGCCATGCCGCCTCCTTCGCCAAGCTCGTCTATGTCTCGGCCTGGATCAAATGCCACCATCCGGCGGTCTTTGCCTGCGCGCTTTTGAATTCGCAGCCGATGGGCTTCTACGCCCCCGCCCAGATCGTGCGCGATGCCCGCGAGCACGGCGTGCCGGTCCATCCCGCCGACGTCAACGTGAGCGGCTTCGACAACACGCTGGAGCGGGAGGCGGACGGGCGTCTGGCGCTGCGGCTCGGCCTGCGCCAGATCAGCGGCTTTCGCGAGGACTGGGCCGATACTCTCGCGGAGGCGCGCGGGGACGGCTTCCGGACGCTGGAGGATCTCTGGAGCCGGGCGCGCCTGCCGAGGGCAGCGCTCGACATGCTGGCCGACGCCGACGGCTTCCGCTCGCTCGGCCTCGACCGGCGCGAGGCGATGTGGGCGGTGAGGCGGCTGCCGGACGACGAGCCGCTGCCGCTCTTTGCCGCCTCGAAGGCGCGCGAGCTTGCCGAGGAACCCGCCGCCAGCCTGCCGGAGATGGCCCTCGCCGAGCATGTGGTCGCCGACTACCAGACGACGCACCTGTCGCTGAAGGCCCATCCGATGCAGTTTCTGCGGCGACGATTCAGGGCGGAGGGGATCCTCAGTTCCTCAGAGGTCCGCGTCGCGCGCAACGGGTCCCGCGTGAGCGTTGCCGGCCTCGTGCTGGTGCGCCAGCGGCCGGGCAAGGGTAATGCCATCTTCATGACGCTGGAGGACGAGACTGGCATCGTCAACGTGCTCATCTGGGCGCGGCGCTTCGAGCAGTATCGCCGCGAGGTGATGGGTGCGCGGCTTGCCGTGGTGAGAGGCGAATTGCAGCTCAGCGAGGAAGGCGTCATCCACGTCATCGCCGATGCCGTGGCGGACCGCTCCGCCGACCTCAACAGCCTGGGGCAAGGACACGAGGCAAGCATCCAGCTCTCGCGCGCCGACGAGGTGTTGCACCCGGTCTATCCGCGCGTTGCCAGCCACCCGCGCAATGTCCGGCTTATCCCGAAGTCGCGGGATTTTCACTGACACCGCGAAAGGACAGCGGCTTTCCTCAGCCGAACTTGAACAGGACCCCGAAACCGCCGCGCGGATAGTTCCACTCGATCTCGCCGGAGGCCTCGCAGAGAACGCGGCAGGTGCCGCATTCCATGCAGCCGTCGGCGGTGATCTCCACCTGGCCCTTCTCGTTCTGCTCGTAGCATTTGGCCGGGCAGACACGGGTGAGCGCCAGCAGCGCGGGGCTTGGCGTTTCGTGCGGGGCGACCTTGATATGCGGCCGGCCGGCGTCGACGAGGTAGCGGTTCTGGTAGAGCTTGTCCTCGACGCGGACATCGCTTCCGGGCTTCACGATCGCGTTCATGGCATCTTTCTCCGGCATGAATGGAAACGCGGGTATTTTCCCTGGGGCCCTTGCCCGGATGTCATCCCCGGCGCGACAAGCCGAAGGCTTGGCGAGGGAAGGGGATCCAGAAGCAAGATCCGAACTCTGAGATTTCTTTCTGGATTCCCGTCCCCTCAGCGCCGGCGGCGCTTCGGCCGGGAATGACACCTCACGAAATCTGCCCTTTCCAAAAGCGGACTGGGCCGACTTTCCTCAAGTCTTTGTCTTTTTGCGCACGTCGTTATCGCAAGAGCGGCATCCACTTTTGCGCGACATGCGACTACCGCCAGGCGAGCGCCAGCCTGAAGGCATCGCCGATGAGGCCGAGGCGCGAGCGGGCGGCGACGAAGGACCTGGTCGTCGCCTTTTCCTTCTCGATCTTGGGCGTGCCGTCGACGACGAGGAAATTCTTCGCCGCCTGGGAGATAAGCTGCGGATAGGTCATGAAGAAATTCTGCGAATTGGTGTGCAGCAGGCGCGGCATGTCCTTGTATTTCTTCAGATCCTTGATGACGAAGCTGTCGTCCAGCATGCGCTTGTAGAGGGCGAGGTTTTCCGCCGTCATCGGATCGCGCCGCGTCTTCACCTGGAAGATAGCCTCGGCGGCAAGGCGGCCCGACGTCATCGCGAGGTTCGAGCCCTCGCGGTGGATGGCGTTGTTGAGCTGGGCCGCATCGCCCACCATCACCCAGCCATCGCCGCAAAGCTCCGGGATCGCCTTGTAGCCGCCCTCGGGGATCAGGTGGGCGGCATATTCCTTGACCTCGGTGCCTTCCAGCAACTGGCGCACGGAGGGATGCTGCTTGAAGCTTTCCAGCAGCGCATAGGGGCTTTCCATCTCGCGGGCAAAGTCGGAGACGAGGCAGCCGATGCCGACCGAGATCGATTCCCGGTTGGTGTAGAGGAAGGCGAGCCCCGTCATGCCGCGCGAGATGGTGCCGGCGGCCTCGATCACGCAGCCTTCCGAGCCCTTGAGATTGAAGCGCTGGTTGATCACGTCCTCGGGCAGGAAGTGCATTTCCTTGACCGCCAGCGCCACGGTCTCCGCCTTCGGCGTCTCGCGCAGCCCTGCGCGGGTGCCGAGAAGGCCGTTGACGCCCTCGGCGAGCACCACGACGTCGGCGTAGATCGGACCGCCCTTGCGGTCGGTCTTCACGCCGATCACCTTGCCGGCACCGTCGCGGACGAGTTCGGTCACGGTGGTCTCGCAGAGCACGGTCGCCCCAGCGTCGCGCACCTTGCGCGAGAACCACTTGTCGAACTGGGCACGGACGATGGTGTAGCGGTTCGGCTTTTCGGAATTGAAGTCGTCGGAGCGGTAGTGCATGCCGGAATGCGAGACGTCGTCCATCATCCAGAAGCGCTGCTCGACGATATGGCGTTCCAGCGGCGCATCCTCGCGGAAATCCGGGATGACCTTCTCCAGCATGTCGGCATACATGATGGCGCCCTGGACATTCTTGGAGCCGGCATATTCGCCGCGTTCCAGCTGCAGCACCTTGAGGCCGCGCGAGGCGAGCGTGTAGGCGGCGGCGTTGCCGGACATGCCGGCGCCGATGACGATGGCATCGAATTTTTCTTGCGTCATGGCCTGTCTCCTCAAAGAGCCGGTCAGCCGGCAAGCTTGTCGCGGTTGTGGGGTGAAAGGCGCTTCTCGAAAGCCTTCGTCAGCGCCGGAAGGAAGCGGATGGCGTCGGTGACGATGCCGACATGGGCAAAGTCGAAGATCGGCGCGTTCTTGTCGGTGTTGATCGCGACGATGAGATCCGCGCCCTCGACGCCCACCCGGTGCTGGATCGCGCCGGAAATTCCGGCGGCGATGTAGAGCTTCGGCCGGATGGTCTTGCCGGTCTGACCGATCTGGCGGTCGGCGGGCATCCAACCCTTCTGCATCACGGGGCGCGAGCAGCCATATTCGGCGCCGAGCGCGCCGGCAAGCTGGCGCACGAGCTGGAAATTCTCCGCCGCCTGCAGGCCCATGCCGCCGGCCACCACGACGTCCGCATAGGCGAGGTTGGCCTGGCTGGTCTCGCGGTCGGGCAGGAAGGAGAGGATCTTGGTGACGATGTCGTCCTCGACCATGCCGAGCGGATGGCTGACCACCTTGCCGACGGGCTTTTCCAGCCGCTCCGGCATCGCCATCACGCGCGGGCGGATGGTCGCCATCTGCGGGCGGTAGTTGAGGGTGTAGATCGTGCAGAGAAGCGAGCCGCCGAAGGTCGGGCGGGTGGCCGCCAGCGACTTGTCGCTGTCGACCGCAAGCTCGGTGCAGTCGGCGGTGAGGCCCGTGAGCAGCGTCGTCGCCACCGAACCGGCAAGGTCGCGGCCGAGCGTCGTTGCGCCAAGCAGCAGGATCTCCGGCTGGTAGGTGTTGACGAGATCGGTCAGCGCCTTGGTGAAGGGCTCGTTGCGGTAGTCGGCCAGCAGCGGGTCCTCGACGAGATAGGCGAGGTCGGCGCCATAAGCGAAGGTCTCGCGGATCGCGGCATTGGTGCCCTCGCCCGCCGGCCCAAGGACGACGCCGGCAAGGTCGACGCCAAGCTGGTCGGCAAGCTTGCGGCCCTCCCCCAGGAGTTCGAAGGAGACGGGGTGAACCTGGCCGCGCTCGACCTCGATGAAGACCCACACGTGCTTGTAGGCCTTGAAGTGCTCGGGCAGCTCCTTCTTCATGCCGGCGCGGGAACCGGCAGAGGGAGCGGCAGCTTGGGGCTTGGCGTCAGACATGGGTCTGTCTCCTGAAAGAGCCGGGTCAGGCGATCTGGGCGGCGACGAGCTCGGCCTGGAGCTTCGGCGCCTTCTGGAAAAGGGTTTCGATCAGGGCTTCGGCGGCCTCGTCGGCGCTGGCGCCAAAGTCGACGATCTCGGCCTTTTCGGATCGTGCCGTCGGGGCGAAGACGCGCTTGACCACGGTCGGCGAGCCGCGCAGGCCGCATTTGGTCACGTCCTCGATGCCGGCGTCCTTGGCGCTCCAGATCGTCACCTCGGCGCGGGCGGCGCGCAGGGCGTCCGCGACCGTGCCACGGCGCATCTCGTTGGTGCCTTCCAGCATGGTGACGAGGCAGGGAAGCTGCGTCGACAGAAGCTGCGTACCGCCTTCGGAGCGGCGCTCCACCTCGATGCGGCGACCCTCCAGGTCGACATGGCCGATCTTGGAGACATAGGTGAGCTGGATCAGCTTCAGCCGCTTGGCGATGCCGGGGCCGACCTGGGCGGTGTCGCCATCGATGGTCTGCTTGCCGGCGAAGACGACATCCGGCGCGCCGAAGGTTTCGGTGATCTTCCCGATCGCCGAGGCAAGGGCGAAGGACGTCGCCAGCGTATCGGAACCGGCGAAGAAACGGTCGGTGAGCAGCACCGCACGGTCGGCACCCAGGGTGAGCGCCTTGCGCAAGCTGTCCTCGGCGGTCGGCGGGCCCATGGTGAGGACCGTGACCGTGCCGCCATGCTTGTCGCGAAGCCGCAGCGCCTCTTCCAGCGCGAAGAGGTCATAGGGGTTGATGATCGTCGGCACGCCCTGGCGCATGATCGTGTTGGTGACGGGATGAACCCGGATCTGCGCGCTGTCCGGAACCTGCTTGATGCAGACGACGATGTGCATGGCTCGCCTCCTTGGAAACGGGTCGGGAAGCCCGGCTTCCTTCGTTGATCCTCTGGAGCATCGGGCGTGCCAAGTCGCCAGCCACCTCGTAAACTTTTGTTTTTAAATCGCGTCTTTAGACAACCCCGCAATTGGAACGCCATCGCCGCTGCTCGTTGTCGGAAAAATGACAGACCTGTCGTTGTCGGTTTGTCGGGCGCGGGAGGCGCCATTGATGCATGTCATGGTGGTGCTTACCTCTTACCGCTAAGAAGAATTCGGGTCTGCGAGGGAGACGAACGTGACGCGCGGCAACATCCGGCTGTTCTGGGGTTTCTGGATTGTGCTCGGCCTGCTCTGGCTGGCCTTGAACACCGCCATCTTCTCGGCCGAGAATTTCTTTGCCCTGCGCCAGTTCGTCATGCAGTTCAGCGGCGTTCTGGCCATCAGCGCGATGAGTGTCGCCATGGTCCTGTCGCTCAGGCCGCGCTGGCCCGAGGCGAGGCTTGGCGGCCTTGACAAGATGTACAAGCTCCACAAATGGCTCGGAATCGGTGCGCTGTGTGTCGCGATCTTTCACTGGCTCTGGTCCGAAGCGCCCAAATGGGCCGTGGGGTTCGGACTTCTCGCACCGCCCGTCCGCGGGCCACGCCCGGAGATCACGGACCCGCTTCGCCGATTGCTGGGCAGCTTTCGCGGCACGGCGGAGGAGATCGGCCAGTGGGCCTTCTATGCCGCGGTCGTCCTCCTGCTGATCGCGCTGATCAAGCTCATTCCCTACCACTGGTTCCGCTACAGCCACCGGTTCGTCCCCGCGGCCTACCTTGCGCTGGTGTTCCACGCGATCATCCTGCTGGACTACGGCATGTGGTTGACCCCGCTCGGGCTTGTGGTCGCCGTTCTGCTGCTTGCCGGCAGCTACGCGGCGGCTGTCTCGATTCTCGGCCGGATCGGCGCCGGCCGGCGGGTGACGGGCGAAATTGCCGAATTGCGCCACTATCCGGGCGTGCGTTCCCTTGAGACGGTGATCAAGCTCGGGTCCGGCTGGCCGGGGCATGAGGCGGGACAATTCGCCTTTGCGACCTCCAATGCGCTGGAAGGCGCGCATCCCTATACGATCGCTTCGGCCTGGAACCCCGCGAACCCGACGATCACCTTCATTTCCAAGGAACTCGGGGATCACACGACAGGTCTCGTCGACCGGCTGAAGATCGGCCAGACGATCACCGTCGAGGGCCCTTACGGCCGCTTCACCTTCGATGACGGCCGGCAGCGCCAGATCTGGATCGGCGCCGGCATCGGCATCACGCCGTTCGTCGCCCGGCTAAAGGAACTGGCCACGCTGGAGCCGCACGAGGCGCGCCCCGAAATCGACCTGTTCCACACCACACGGGAGGTGGATGAAGCAGCGCTGGAACGCCTCGCGCGGGATGCGCACGCGGCCAAGGTGCGCCTCCACACCCTGATCGACTCGCGTCACGGCAGGCTTTCCGGCGAGCGCATCCGCGAGATGGTCCCGGGCTGGCAGGACGCAAGCATCTGGTTCTGCGGTCCGATCAAATTCGGAGCGGTCCTCAAGGCGGACTTTGCGACCACAGGAATGCCCATCGACGAGCAGTTCCATCAGGAACTGTTCGAATTGCGGTAGCCGCTCGCCGGAGAGCCCACGGGCGATCCGGCATACGGCACCGGCAAGGCCCCGCGTCCGGGAAAAGCGGGGCCTCGTCTTCCAAAAAGACCAGAAGCAAGACGGCGGTCAGTCGCTCGCGATCGGCTTCATGATGTCGCCGAGCGCCACGAAGGCCGTCTTCGGCGGCACGGGACGATCCGGGTCGTGGTCCTTCAGGACCCTGAAGACCCGCTGGGAGAGCGGTGAGGAGCTCTCGAAATCCCCATAGGCGCGCGCCAGCGTCGCCTTGGCGCGGGCGGCGATGACCAAGTCCGGCAGGCCGTCGAAATCCTCCGTCGCCAGATATTCGCCCATGCGCTTGAGGATATGCAGGCGCGCGACCTGAAGGACCTTCGGATCGTAGGCAACGCCGAGAGCGCCAAAGAAATCCTCGGCCGACGAAAGCGTCTTCAGGCGGGCGAGAATGTCGGTGACGTCGATCGGACGATCATGTGTGGAACAACTCATGGCGGTGTCTCCTCGTCGGGTGGGGTCGTGGATGGGGTTTCGAAGGCCGCCAGCTTCCGGGCGAGATGCGCTTGGCGGACTTCGAGGAAGTCGATGCGGTCGAGCAGCGTGGCGATCGCCTCGCCGACCGGGTCCGGCATCAGGTGGTGTTCGAGGTCGATGCGCCCGTCGCGGCGCCGGCGCTCGCCGGCCGGCTGAACGATGCGGCCGGGGATACCGACGACGGTCATGCCGGGCGGCACGTCCTCGATGACGACGGAGTTGGCGCCGATCCGGCAACCGGCGCCAACCGTGATGGGCCCGAGAATCTTGGCTCCAGCCCCCACAAGCACACCGGACTGCAGCGTCGGATGACGCTTGCCAGCCGACCAGGAAACGCCGCCCAGCGTGACACCGTGATAGAGCGTGACGTCGTCGCCGACCTCGGCCGTCTCGCCGATCACCACGCCCGCACCATGATCGATGAAGAAGCGCCGGCCGATGGTCGCGCCCGGATGAATGTCGACATTGGTGAGGAACCGCCCAAACCAGGACAGGAAGCGGGCCGGGAACCGCAGCCCTGCCCGCCAGAGCCGGTTGGCGATGCGGTGGCAGATGATCGCGTGGACGCCCGGATAGGTGAGCAGGATCTCAAGCCTGCCCCGGGCCGCGGGGTCGCGGGCCCTGACGCAGGCGATGTCGTCGGCGATCGCGGAGAGGAGCGACATCGGCTTTTCCATCCCGATGTTCAAGGCGGCAATGTCAGTCATCGTTCGCATTCCGTCGCTGCGCTTTGATCCCGAATGTGTCCGAACATTCAAAAACTCTGTTGGATGTCATTCCCGGCCGAGGTCCGAAAGGACCGGGGGGAAGGGAATCCAGAAGGAGGTCCGGAATTCTGTGTTTGTTTCTGGATCCCCTTCCCTCGCCATTCGTCGAATGGCTCGCCGGGGATGACACCGTATGAAAGAGGGGCCTCCGAGCCGATCCGTCCAATCTGCGTTATTCTTCAGTGAACCGGCGGCGGCGTAGCGGCTTCGACCTCAAGATCAAGGAAGGCCATCGCCTCGATTAGAAGCTGCTCCAGATCGTCCGGCTCGACCGGTGCCTTCATGATCGTCGCCTGATGGCGCACCAGCATGGTGAGCAGCGGCACGACGGCGGGTTCGAGCTTGTGGCCGCGCGCCTCAAGCACATTCTCCAGCGACGCCCGGCCGGAATGCTTGCCGACGACGATCTTGTGGCGGCGCCCCAGGAGACCGGGGTCCAGCCCTTCGTAGGTGGAGCGCTCCTTCAGCAAGGCGGCGACGTGAATGCCGGATTCATGGGTGAAGACATCGCTGCCGACGATCGCCTTGCCGGCGGGAACGGGCCGGCCCGAGGCTCGGGCGACCCGCTCGGCGAGCGGCGTCAACTGCTTGAAGGCGATGCCGGTTTGAATGCCATCGAGACGCTGCAGCGCCACGGCCATTTCCTCCAGCGCGGCATTGCCGGCCCGCTCGCCGATACCGCCGACCGTCACCGAGATGTGACGGGCCCCCGCCCTGACGGCGGCAAGGCTGTTGGCCGTGGCAAGACCGAGATCGTCATGACCATGGAATTCGATAGCCAGACCGGAGGCGGAGACGACCCTCTCCACCATTGTCATGGTCGAGAAGGGATCGAGAATGCCGACGGTGTCGGCAAGGCGCAGGCGGAAAGCGCCGGCCTGCGCAACTGTCTCGGCCACGCGGGCGAGATGATCGAGATCGGCCCGCGAGGCATCCTCGCCGCCGACCGCGACCTCAAAGCCGCTGTCGAGCGCCATCGGGACAAGCCGGCGAATGCGGGCGAGCGCCTCGTTCCGATCGATGCCGAGCTTGGCCGCCAACATGCCGTCGGACATCGGGATCGAGAGGTTGACGGCCCCCGCCCCGGTGAAGCGCGCGGCCTGGAGATCGGCCTCCGACATGCGGCACCAGGCAAGGATGCGGCTGTCGAGTTTCAGGCCCGCGATCAGGCGGATCGCTTCCACCTCCTCCTCGCCCATGGCCGGGGTGCCGGCCTCGATTTCCGGAACGCCCGCCAGCGACAGGGCGTCGGCGATGGCGATCTTCTCGTCGAGCGAAAAGGCGACGCCCGGCGCCTGCTCGCCGTCGCGCAGGGTGGTGTCGTTGAGATGGACGAAGGGCGTTGTCATGGATTTGGACCCGATGATTGCAGGGAGCCGGCGCCCGTTCCCGAGCGCCGGCCTTCCTCGTTCACGCGTAGACCGGCTTGAACTCGGCCGGGGCCTCGCCCGCGCCCTGCCAGAAGGGCGAGAGCTGGCGCAGTTGCTCGATGATCGGCGGCATGGCGTCCAGCACCCGGTCGACATCCTCGTCGACATTGTCGCGGGAGAAGGAAAACCGCGTCGCGCCATGGGCGGCCGTGTAGGGAATGTTCATCGCACGCAGCACATGGCTCGGCTCCAGCGAGCCGGAGGTGCAGGCCGAGCCTGACGATGCCGCGATCCCGGCCCGATTGAGCAGCAGGAGGATCGCCTCGCCCTCGATATATTCGCAGGCGATGTTGCAGGTGTTCGGCAGGCGGTTGTCGACATCGCCGGTGATGAAGGTGTTGGGAATGCGCTGAAGCAGGCCCTTTTCCAGCCGGTCGCGGAGCGCCTTCACCCGCGTCTGCTCCTCCTCCATGTGGAGGGCCGCAAGCTCGGCCGCCTTGCCAAGGCCGACGATGCCGGGCGTGTTCTCCGTGCCGCCGCGCCGGCCGCGTTCCTGCTGGCCGCCCTTGATCTGCGAGCGGAAGCGCACGCCGCGCTTGACGTAGAGCGCACCGATGCCCTTCGGCCCATGCAGCTTGTGGCCGGAGAGCGAGAGCATGTCGATGGCGGTCGACTTCAGGTCCACCGGCACCTTGCCGACAGCCTGCACCGCATCGGTGTGGAACAGCGCGCCGACGGCCTTGGCCTCCTCGGCGAGTTCGGCAACGGGGAAGATCGTGCCGGTCTCGTTGTTGGCCCACATGATCGAAGCGATGGCGACCTTGGGGCTCAAGGCGGCGCTGTAGGCGTCGCGGTCGAGCCGGCCCTTCGCGTCCACCGGAATGATGTGAACCTTGATGCCGCGCGTCTTTTCCAGATGGGCGCAGAGCGACAGGATCGCCGGATGTTCCACCGACGAGGTGATGATCTCGTCGCGGTCCGGGTTGGCCTCGAGCGCGGAGAGAATGGAGGCGTTGTCGCTTTCCGTGCCGCCCGACGTGAAGACGATCTCGTGATCGAATTCCGCGCCGATCAGCGACTGCAGCGACTTCCTCGCGGCCTTGACCGCGCCGCCGACATCGGCCCCGAAAGCGTGCATGGACGAGGGATTGCCGAACTGCTCGGTGAAGAAGGGCAGCATGGCCGCCACGACCTCGGCGTCGACCCGGGTGGTGGCGTTGTTGTCGAGATAGACGGGGTTCATTGATCCACCCTCCTTCAAACCGGAACGACCTTGAGCGGCAGGCCAAGCTTTTCGATGAGGCGTTCCTTGACGCCGGAGAGCGTGACGGAGGCCATCTGGCAGCCGACGCAGGCGCCGGAGAGCTTCACCGACACGACGTCGCCCTCGACATCGACGAGTTCGCAGTCGCCGCCGTCGGCGTGCAGATACGGCCGGATCTCCTCGATGGCCGTCTCGATCGCCTTGATCTTCTGCAGCATGGTCATCTTCGGCTTGGCCGGTGGGATCGGCGACAGGCTGATCGGCTGGGAAACCGCCGCCTTCTGGCCCATCAGCTTGTCGACATCGGTGCGCGCCTGGCGCAGTTCCCTCGGCTGGGCCTTGGCCTTCATGGCGCGCGGATCGACCGCGCCGACCTGGTAAGCCGCCTCCGCCGCGATCACGCCCTCGTCGACCATCGCCGCGTTGACGCGGGCGAGCGTCTCCTCGATGGCCTCGAAGCAGGTGAGGCAGCCGCCGCCAGCCTTGGTGTAGAAGGTGACCTGCTCGGGCGTCGTCAGCTTGTTGGTGCGCACGGCGCGCTCGATGACCCCCTCGTCGACGCCGAAGCACTTGCAGACGAGGGCGCCTTCCTCGTGATCGTCTTCCCATTCCTCACCGCGGTAGTTGGCGACCGCCGCCTGCAGGGCCTCGTAGCCCATGACGGAGCAGTGCATCTTTTCCGGCGGCAGCCCGCCGAGGAAGTCGGCGATATCCTGGTTGGTGAGCGCGAGGGCTTGCGTGATCGTCTTGCCGATCACGATCTCGGTCAGCGCCGAGGACGAGGCGATGGCCGAGCCGCAGCCGAAGGTCTGGAAGCGCGCCTCCTCGATGACCTCCGTCTCAGGGTTCACCTTCAGCATCAGCTTCAGGGCGTCGCCGCAGGAAATCGCGCCGACCTCGCCGACCGCGTTGGCTTCCGTCAGGACGCCCGCGTTCTTGGGGTTGAAGAAGTAGTCCTTGACCTTGTCGGTGTAGTCCCACATGGCGTGTGCCTTTCGCAAAATTGAGTGCCGGCAAGTTTGCGGGCATGAACGGGGGCGAGCGTCCTCTAGAGTGTCGTGGGGAATGTCAGGCCGAGTACGATGCTCTCAAGTCCTTGGGTGAGCATCGGATTGGTCCGAAAACCGGTTCCCACTTTTCGGTCCGATGCTCTAGGAGAAAGACTTGCCGCAGGAGCAGCTCGACGTGGCGTTCGGGTTTTCGAAGACGAAGCCGGAGGTCTCCAGGCCGGTGACGAAATCGACGGTCATGCCGGCGACATGCGGCTGGGATTCATTGTCGATGAAGAGCTTCACACCGCCCTGGTCGACGACCATGTCGCCGTCCCGCTCGGTGGTCTCCAGGCCCATCAGATACTTGTAGCCGGCGCAGCCGCCGGTCTGGACCATGATGCGTAGGCCCTCGGCCGGCTCGGCGGCCTGGGCAAGCGCCGTCTTGACGGCGGTCACGGCATTTTCGGTAAGCTGGATCATGGCATCGGCCCTCCTCAGTAATCGTGAGAAGGGATATTGCAGGCGGCGTGCCACGTATTAATTCATTGATTTGACAATTATTTTCCGGAATGTCGCTTTGTGCCGAATCCGACAACGTGCGGAACACGACAAGGGTCCTGACATAAAAAGGCCGCCCGTGGCGGCCTTCAGTCCGTTCTGCGGCCTAGTCCTTGCGGACCAGCCGCGCTCACATCCTCATGCGCTCTTGTCCTCATGCGCTCAGGGGCACTTCACGCTTCATCTGGGCGATACGGCTCATGCCATCTTCCTCGCCGAAGCATTCGGCGAAGTCCGTGCACACGTTGCAGCTTGGCGCCGTGCAGAGGACGAAGCCCTCCTTTTCGCAAAGAACCCGGTAGAAGTATTTCTTCCAGCGCATGTTCTGCGTGTTGCCGGCGTAGAGCGACGGAAAATGGATACTGAGAAGCCGGCTAAGTTCCTTACGGTCAAAGAGACCCAGATCCTGCCAGAGATGATCGTCGCGCATCGCGCGGCGGGCGATGATCGCGGCAAAGAAGCGAGAAACCTTCGAGCCCGGCAGGGCGTGCTCGATCAGCAGATCGCGCAGCAGCTGCTCCTCCATCTCGACCTGCGGTTCGGACGCCTCGGCGACCCTGAACTCCGCGCGGCGCATCAGCGGGAACCAGCGATTGAGAACATCGATCAGATCGCCCGGTCCGAGGCCCAGGGCTTCCGTGACGGCGACATTGCCCTCTTCCGCCTCGGCGAGGGCGTTCGCCAGAGCGCAGCCGAGAACATGGATGTCGAAGGCGTCGTAGTCGTTGCGCGGCGGCCATTGCCCGGCTCTGAGGCATGCATAGTGGTAGGCAAACATAATCGGGCCTCCTCTTTGTTGTCGGGAAAGCGACACGCGTGCGCGCTCTTTCCGGATCAGAGCATGAGGAGGCAATGAGCGTGCCGTCAGCGAAATATTACGTACTTATCCTCACAAGTCCCGTCAACTTGCCGAAAGCGCAGAGTTGCCGAAAATTTATTACAGAAATAATTCTGGCGTCATACATTAATATTTTCAAAACCACAACGTATGCGAGCTTATACATAAGTACAAATCCGAGAAAGTCTCATGTTTACGCAAATTAAAATATGAGAACTCCAAATTCACTCCGAAACGAGAACTCATACTATCCTTGATCTTTGTCCGATCGAAAAACGATTGTGGAAAGATCGCTCCTGGGGGCCTCTATGAACGTGCATTCGGTGAAATTCAAAATCGTTGCCCTATCGGCTGTCTGTGTCGCGACCGTTTCTGTCGCCTTCGTCGGATACGGGCTCTACTCGAGCACGGAAACCTCGGCCTACGTGACGGAAAACGTCCAGCATCTTCTGGATCAGTCGGCTCAGCAGTCGCTTGCCCGGCTGGCGTCCACCCAGGCCGGGGTTATTCGCGCGGAAGTGGATTCGGCGTTGGATGCCGCCCGGACCATGGCACGCAGCCTTGAGGTCATTGCCGCACCGGAGAACAATCTGGGTTCGCCTCTCGCAGACAGGCGCGCGCAACTGAACGCCATCCTGCTCGGCGTGCTGAAGGACAACCCGCGCTTCAACGGGACCTACAGCGCCTGGATGCCCAATGCGCTCGACGGCTTCGACTTGAACTATCACGGGAAGGCAGATGTCGGCTCGGACGCAACCGGCCGCGCCCTGCCCTACTGGACACGGGATGCCCACGGCAAAATCGCCATCCAGCCTCTGGTCGAATATGACAGCCACGAGGCGCACCCGAACGGCGTTATGAAGGGCGGCTGGTTTATCGGCCCGCAGACGACGGGTCGCGAAAGCATTCTTGCCCCTCTGCCCTATGTCGTGCAGGGCAAACATGTCTATCTGGCCACCATGTCGGTGCCGATCGCCGTGAACGGCAAGTTCCTTGGCGTTGCCGGCGCCGACTTCGATCTCTCCTTCGTGCAGACGCTTGCCGAACAGGTGAACCAGACCGTCTACGAGGGCGCTGGCAGCCTTGCGATCGTTTCGAATGACGGGCTCGTCGTCGCCTCGTCGTCCAATCCGGAAGCCATTGGCGGTTCGGTTTCCGCCATCTCCAGCGATGCGGCCGGGGACGAAAAAATTCTTGCGGGGGGCAAACCCGTCATTCGCGTCGACGAAGCCAACGACACGCTCCAGGTCTTCTCCCCGATTCCACTCGGGCGGACGGATGCCACCTGGTCGGTCATCGTGACCGTCCCCCGCTCGGTTGTCATGGCCGATGCGGAAAGCCTCGCAACGGCCCTTGCCGAACGCGGACGCAACGACGCCTTTTGGCAACTCGTCGTCGCAGCCGTCATCACTGCTGCCGCGGTCATCGGCATGGGTCTGCTGGCCCACAGCATTTCCAGCCCGATCGCCAAATTGACCGAGGCCCTGCGCCGGCTTGCCGGTGGCGAGCGGCTGGCGGAAATCTCGGGTGCGAAGCGCCGCGACGAGATCGGCGACATTGCCCGCGCGGTCGATCAGATCCGTATCGGCACGGAGGCCGAAGCCGAACGCAAGGCCGCGGCCGACATCGCCGCCCGTCAGGAGCAGGAAGCCTTGCGACGGAGCACAATGCTGCGCCTTGCGGACGAATTCGAGAGCGCGATGGGCGACGTCGTAAGCGGAGTGGTGCGCGCGTCGGTCCAATTGAAGGCTGCCTCCGGCACCATGTCGTCGGCCACGAACGAGGTCGCGACACAGTCGAACGCCGCTGCGAGCGCATCCAACGAGGCCTCGGCCAATGTCCAGACGGTCGCGTCTGCGGCCGAAGAACTGGCCGCCTCCATCGGCGAGATCAAGCGGCAGGTCGATGAATCCGCGCGCATCGCCGGGCGGGCCGCCACCGACGCTGAACTCACCGCCAGCAAGGTGCGGGAACTTTCCGGTGCGGCCAACAAGATCGGCGATGTCGTCGACCTGATCGACAACATCGCCAGCCAGACCAACCTGCTCGCGCTCAACGCCACGATCGAGGCCGCGCGCGCCGGCGAGGCCGGCAAGGGCTTCGCGGTGGTGGCTTCCGAAGTCAAGCAACTCGCCGAACAGACATCGAAGGCGACCTCGGAGATCGCCGCGCAAATCGGCGAAATTCAGGAATCGACGCAGGAGTCGGCCGCATCCATCGTCGCCATCACACGGGTGATCGACCAGATCAATGAGGTCGCGGCGGCCATCGCTTCTGCGGTCGACCAACAGGGCGCGGCAACAAATGAGATCGCGCACAATGTGGCGCAGGCATCCCAGGGCACGCAGCAGGTGTCGGAAAACATCTTCGGCATCAACAACGCCGCCGCGGAGACCACGTCCGCAGCCACACAGGTTGAGTCTTCGGCCAACGAACTTTCGTCTCAGTCGGAAACCCTGCGCACCGTCATGGACCGTTTCCTGCGGACAGTGCGGGCAGCATAGCCCTGCCGAAAGGCCGACGACCGACGCACAAGGAGTTCCGGCATTTCGCATGCCGGAACTCTCATTTCAGCTCAGCGACGGGCCGTGTCGGGAACGGTCAGGCCGCAATCCTGTCGGCGGCGACGTGGGTCTGGCAGTTCTTCGGACAGACCCGGGCACAGGCGCCGCAGCCGATGCAGGCGCCCGAATTGTCGACGACCATGATCATGCGGTTGAGTTCGCCGTCGAAGTCGTCGTCCTCGCCTTCGATCACCTTGCCGAGAATTTCCCCCTCGTCGTCGACGCCGTGGAGATGCATCACGTCGCGCGAGCAGACCTTGTAGCAACGGCCGCAGCCGATGCAGGTCTCCCCGTCGATGACCGTGAGGTATTCCGGTATCCAGGCCGAGCCGTCCCTCGTCGCAAAGCTCATGATACCGCCTCCAAGGCTTTCAGCTCCTTGCGGGCCTTCTCCAGCTTGTCGAAGGCCTCGTGCGTCGCCTCGGCGACCTCCATGATGGTGGTCCAGTTGACCGGCAGGTCTTCCGCCAGATCGTGCAGGTTCATCTTGGCGTTGGTGGCCCGGGCCGAGAGCTTCTTCAGTTCGGCCTTGAGCGCCTCAATGTCGGACATGGGACAATCTCCTCGGGAATGGTCCGCTCAGGCGTCGGCGACTTCGGGGTAGGTCTCGATCCACTTGACAGCCTCGGCGACGAGCTTCTCGCCGGCCTCGCCAAGCTTTTCGAGATTTTCAAAGCCGAAGCGGTGGATATCGCGCAGCGTCTTGGCAAGGACAACGAGGCGGCCGGTGGTGAGCAGCATGCGGCCGAAGCCCTCGTGGCTCATCTTCATCATCGGCGAGGCCATCTTGCCGGTCACTCGCTCGATATCCAGGCCGACGGCGGCGTAAAACTTCTCGACCCGCCACATGATGTCCGGGTCCGGATCGCCGATGATCGGGATCTCGCGGCGCTGCTCCTTCGTCACGATGAAGTCCTTGAGCAGGTTCTCGTCCGACCGGCTTTCCCAGGAGCCGTAGCTGTCCTCGGCGCGCATCAGCCGCACAAGCGTCTTGACGAAGGGGCTGTCGAGCCCGACGGGCTTGTCCAGGGTTTCGGTGGTCATTGTGATGTCTCCGGGTTCGTCGGGTTCAATCGTCCTCGAAATCGGGCTTGGCCGAGAGCACGCCGGCCTCGGCCAGCACCTTGCGCAGCCAGGGCGGCGGGGCGCCGTTCAGCATGGTGCGCGTGCGCTCCAGCGCCTCCTCGATGGTCGAGGGCTGTGGCACCTTGATGGGGTGGATCTTCGCCGAGACGACCTTGGCCGCCGACGGCCCGCCAATCGCGAGGCAGAAGAGCAGATGGCAGCCCTTCAGCGCCTCAACCTTCGGCGCGATGCGGTCGTCGCCATCGGTCTTGTGGGCGCCGGACTCATCGGAGATGTCGTCGAAGGCCAGAGCCTCGACAAAGGTCCAGCCCTCCTTCGTCACGTCGTAGACGGCAAAGCGGGAGGCGGAGCCGAAATGGGCGTTGAGGCCCTTCATGTCGCGCGTCGCGATGGCAACGCGGACGGCTCCGGCGGGACGCTCGGGCTTGTCCATCTCGTCAGTGGTGACCAGTTGCAGACGCCTGACCGCGGTCATGGTCTTTCTCCCTCATGAGGAATGGATTGAGCTCGTCCGGCGTTGCCTGATGCTGCACGGACTGGAAGATGTTCGCCGCCTCGAAGATGAGGTTGCGGGTGCCCTCGTAGAGAACTGTGAGGCGATGCTGGCTGCCGAGCCTGTCGAAGACGGGGAAGCCGACCCGCATCAGCGGAATGCCGAGCCGGTCCGATGCCTGCCGCCCGTGGCTGTGGGTCACGAGCAGATCGGCGCCCCGGGCGAGTTCCTCGAAGTCACCGAGATCGCCGACCTGCACCGTCTCGCAGGGCACATGCTCCAGGATCTTGGAGTGCCCCGTCGTGGTGACGGCGGCCTGAATTTCGGCGCCCATGCCGAGGAAGAAGGTCGACATCTGGTAGAGAAGGTCCGGCTCGGCCGCGATCGCGACCTTCTTGCCGCCGAAGTGGAAATGCCCATCAAGCAGGGAATCCTGCGCCTGCGCGCGGCGGCGGCGGATCTTCGCCGGCACCGGCCGGCCGGACAGCTCGGAGAGCATCATGACGAAACGGTCGACGGCTTTCAGCCCCGTCAGTTGGCGGAAGAGCGAGTACTCAACGCCCGTCAGGTCCTGAAGCCGCGCTGCCGGGGCGCGCATATGCTCGCCAATGGCGATCGTGTGGAGCGCATCGCCGAGATTGCGGATATCCTCGATGGACGTTCCGCCATAGGTGGTGGGGATCCAGCGATCCGGCACGGTTCCATCCAGCGCGCCGGAAATGTCGGGCAGGATCACCGGCTCAAGGCCGAAGGCCTCCACCGTCTCGCGGATCGCCTCGATATCGGCGACCGTCAGATGCCAGCCGGGCAGGATGTTGACGCGCCGCGTTTCGACGGACCGGGCGGGAGCGCGATCCGCGATCCCCTCGATCATCGCCGTCACGGCCTTGGTCCAGCCCTCCTCGATGGCGCCCTCGAAGTCGGGCGTCTGGGCGAGCACCACCTCGGTGCCGGCAAGCTCGTCGGTCCGGCGCGCCTTGATCGTCTTGAGATCGCTGACGAAATCCTCGCCGCGCGTTTCGACGAGGGCCGTCGTCGCAATGCCGATGAACTTCGGCTTGGCGCGGTTCTTGAGATTCAGGATCGCCTCTTCCAGGTGATCCGCTCCGCCGAGCACGGTGGCGACCTCGTCCATGGCCGTCGTCTGCAGCGGGATGGTTTCCTTGAAATGACGCACGAAGAGCACGAGCGCGAAGGAGGTGCAGCCCTGGCTGCCATGAAACAGCGGCACCGCGCCGTCGACACCGAGATAGGCGAAGGCGGCACCCAGCGGCTGCGAGGATTTCAGCGGATTGACCGCCGCGAACTTGGTCTGGGGAAGAACGATCGCCATGATTACTTCTCCCTCAGCACTCGGCCAGATCGTCGGCGGTGGTCTCGACGAATTTCTTGCGGGTATGAGCGACGAAATCGACGTCTATCGCATCGATATTTGTATCCCGCATGCATTCGTTATCGTCCCATGGCGCAGCACGACGAACCTCCGACCAGATGGGATTGTGGATCGCGATGTCGATCTGGCGGACGAGTTCCACCATGCCGTCGTAGCCGGCATAGGGGTGGTGGCGCTCCTGGTTGATATCGAGCCAGGGCATCTTGGCCTTCAGCGCGATGAACTGGGTCCGCCCGCCGGAGAGCATGATGTCGGCTCGGTTCTCGGCGAGCATCGCGTAGAGGTCGCGCGGGGCCATGGCGTCGAAGGCGTGCTTTTCGTCCTTCAGGAGTTGCTTGATGCGCTCCTTGTCCTCCACCGTCGACTTCTTGGTAGAGGTGCCGACGATCTCGAGGCCGACTTCCTGCAACGCCGAGACGACCGACCAGGATTTTACCCCGCCGGTGTTGAGCAGCACGCGCTTGCCTTCCAGACGCGGACGGAAGGCGGCGAGCTTCTGCCAGACGATTGCCTCTTCCTCGGCGATCAGCGCCTCGGTGCGGTCGAGCAGCGCCGGATCGGCGCCCTGCTGCACCAGCAGTTTCGCAAGCTGGCGCAACGCATCGGAGGTGTCGGAGACGCCATAGAAAGAGCCCTCGAAGAAGGGAATGCCCCAGCGTTCTTCCATCTTGCGGGCAAGATTGATGAGGGCCGTCGAGCAGACCATCATCGTGGCCTTGGCCGTATGAGCCGCCGCGACGTCGAGGTAGCGGGCATCGCCCGGCACGCAGGCGCGCACGCGCATGCCGAGTTTTTCCAGAAGCGGCTTCACCATCCAGAACTCGCCGGAAAGGTTGAATTCGCCGAGGATGTTGATGTCCATTGGGCCGACATCGTCCGGCTCGTGGGTGCCGATGACATGGTCGAGCAGCGCCTCGCCGGCGAGCTTGTTGCCGAGGTTCTTGGAGCCGACGAAGCCCGGCGCATTCACGGGCACGACCGGCAGGCCGAAGCGCTCCGTGGCGCGGCGGCAGACCGCCCCGATGTCGTCGCCGATCAGGGCCGTGACGCAGGTGGAGTAGACGAAGATGGCTGGCGGCGCATGGCGCTCGGCGATCTCGCGCACCGCCTTGAAGAGCTTCTTCTCGCCCTGCCCCATCACCACGTCGAGTTCGGTGAGGTCGGTGGTGAAGCTAATGCGCCAGAGATCGGAGCCCGAGGAGCCGGCCCCCCGATTGTCCCAGCTGTTGCCCTCGCAGGCGAGCGGGGCATGGATGAGATGGGCGACGTCCGTGATCGGCTGGAGGACGATCTTGGCGCCGTCGAAGGCGCAGCCGCCGGCAGCAGCCCCTGGCGTCAACGGCTTGGAGCAGCCCTTCTTGCGCGCCTTGGCATCCTTGCCCTGGTTCTTGTCGCAGGCCGGCTCGTTGAAGACATCCTGGATCTTGGCTTGCAGCGACATGGATCACCTCCCGGAACGGACGCGGCGCGGGTTCGGGAGGTATTGAGCAAGCGCTATGCCATAGGATTTTCCAAGCCAATTCAATTCATTACAGAAACGGCATCAAGCCTGACCGGACCATGTCGGACAGTCGCGACAGCGATTGTCGCAAATGCGACGCGGGCGATACCGGCTCAAAAATCCTCGTGCGGCGAGCGGAAACTCAGCCGCCCGACAAGATCGAGGGCGATGCGCAAGCCGGCGCCCGTCGCCTCGGCCATTTGCGGCAGGACCATCCATTCCAGTGTCCAGGCCGCGCCGGAACGCTCGTTCTCGTGCACGAGCGCCTGCATCAGCGTGCCCGACAGGCCGGCGTTGAAGCGCGCGAGCGTGACGAGCAGTTCGGCTGAGACAGGGTTCGTCTTGTGCGGCATCGCGGACGACCCGCCGCCGCCTGCAACGGCGATCTCGCCGACCTCGTTCTGCGCGCCGAGCGCCACATCCTGGCCGAACTTGCCGAGCGAGCCGGACATCAGCGCCAGAAGGGCAGCGAACTCGCCGAGGCCGTCGCGTTCCGTCTGCCACGGCGGCGAAGGCTCCAGTCCGAGCATGCCGGCAAGTCCGGAGGCGATTTCGTCGCCCTTGCCCTTGAACGAGGAGCGATTGCCGACCGGCCCGCCGAGCTGAAGGCAGAGAAGGCGCAGCTTCATCTCGTCGAGCCGCCGGCGGTGGCGGATCAGCGGCGCCGTCCAGCTCCGAATCCGGTCAGCGGCCGAAAAAGGCAGCGCCTTCTGCATGCGGGTATGGGCCATCTGCGCCGTTTGTCCGCTGCGGGCGTCGAGTGCATCCAAGGCTGCGCGGAGGTTATCGAGGCGGGCTTCCAGGAGAGCAACAAGCTCTTTCAGGCGCAGCACAAGGCTGGTGTCGATGACATCCTGGCTGGTCGCGCCAAGATGCACGGCGGACGAATGCGGTTCGCCGACCGCCTTGCGCAACTGCTTGACCAGCGCCGGAACGACGACCCCATCGCGGACGACGCCCGCGCGCAGGTCGTCCCAATCCGGCTCGAAAGCGCCGCAGACCTCACCGATCCGCCGAGCCGCAGCCATTTCGATCAACCCGGCCTTTGCTTCCACGTCGGCCAGTGCCGCCTCGAAGCGGAGCATGGCAACGAGGTCGGCCTCGTCGGCGAAAAGCGCCGCGATCTCGGCATCGCCGGTCAGGGATTGCAGCAGCGGAAGAGAGGACGCAGAGTTCATCGGGCGGTCATACAGGCGAATGATTAAACATCACCCTATCATACCCGCTCCAGCGCCACCGCGATCCCCTGCCCGACGCCGATGCACATGGTCGCAAGCGCCCGCTTCTTGCCCGTCAGCGACAGCTCAAGCGCCGCCGTGCCGGCAATTCGCGCGCCGGACATGCCGAGCGGATGGCCAAGGGCGATGGCGCCGCCGTTCGGATTGACGTGGTCGGCGTCCTCCGGAATGCCCAGCTGGCGAAGAACCGCGATGCCTTGGCTGGCGAAGGCCTCGTTGAGTTCGATGACGTCGAAATCGGAAGGCGAAAGGTCGAGCCGCTCGCAGAGCTTCTGCGTCGCCGGTGCCGGACCGATACCCATGATGCGCGGGGGAACGCCGGCCGCCGCACCGCCGACGACGCGGGCAATCGGCGTCAGGCCGTGCCTTTTTGCCGCCGCTTCCGAAGCGATGATGAGCGCAGCCGCGCCGTCGTTGACGCCGGAGGCATTGCCCGCCGTCACCGTGCCACCCTGACGGAAGGGCGTCGGCAGCCTGGCGAGCGTTTCCATCGTCGTGTCGGCGCGCGGATGCTCGTCCCTTTCGACAACGACCGGGTCGCCCTTGCGGCGCGGGATCGTCACGGCCACGATTTCCTTTGCAAGGCGGCCGTTCGCCTGAGCGGCGGCGGCCTTTTGCTGAGACCGCCAGGCGAAGGCGTCCTGGTCGGCGCGGGAGACTTCAAAATCCTCGGCGACGTTCTCGCCGGTTTCCGGCATGGAATCGACGCCATACTGCTTCTTCATCAGAGGATTGACGAAGCGCCAGCCGATGGTCGTGTCGTGAACTTCGGCGGCGCGGGAATAGGCGGTCTCCGCCTTCGGCATCACGAAGGGCGCGCGCGACATGCTTTCGACGCCGCCGGCAATGACGAGGTCCACCTCACCGGCCTTGATTGCGCGGGCGGCGGTAATGACCGCATCCATGCCCGAGCCGCAAAGCCGGTTGATGGTCGTGCCCGAAACGGAAACCGGCAGGCCGGCGAGGAGCAGCGCCATGCGCGCGACATTGCGGTTGTCCTCGCCAGCCTGGTTGGCGCAGCCGAAGATCACGTCGTCCACGACCTCGAAATCCAGCGACGGGTGGCGCTCCATCAGCGCCTTCAGCGGAATGGCGCCGAGATCGTCGGCCCGGACGGGAGCCAGCGCGCCGCCGAAGCGGCCGATGGGCGTGCGCGCATAGGCGCAGATGAAGGCCTCGGCCATCCTATTGCCCCTTCTTCGCGCCGCCGTGGGCCGCTTTTGTGCGGGCCTGGAGGTCGCGCAGCGTCTCAAGCTCCAGATCGCTTGGTGGAGGGGTTTCCTCCACCGCATCGGCGTAGCGAACCTTCCAGCCGCAGGTCTCCTCCACCATCTGCCGCGTGGCACCTGGATGGATCGAAACGACGGTGAATTCCTTTGTCTCGGGATCGGGCTTCCAGACCGCCAGATCGGTGACGAGTAGGGTCGGCCCCTTGGTCGTCAGGCCGAGTTCCTCGCGGTGGCGGCCGCCGCGGCCATGACCGAAGGAGGTGAAGAAGTCGATCGTCTCGACCATCGAACGGGGCGCCTGCTTCAGGGTGATGAAGATCTCGCCGCAGGAGGTGGCGATCTCCGGTGCACCGCCGCCGCCCGGAAGCCGCACCTTCGGCTTGTCATAGGGCCCGATGACCGTGGTGTTGATGTTGCCGAAGCGGTCGAGCTGCGCCGCGCTGAGGAAGCCGATCTTGATGCGCCCGCCCTGCAGCCAGTAGCGGAACATCTCCGGCACCGAGACGGTGGTGAGCGCCGTCGCGCAGAGTTCGCCGTCGCCGATGGAGAGCGGCAGCACGTCCGGCTGGGTGCCGATGGTGCCGCTTTCGTAGATCAGCGTGATGTCGGGCGCATGGGTCAGGCGGGCAACATTACAGGCCGCGGACGGGGCGCCGATGCCGACGAAGCAGACGTCGTCGTTCTTCAGGGCGCGCGCGGCGGCGATGGTCATCATCTCGGTCGCAGTGAAATCCGTCATGTCAGAGATCCTTCACGCGCTCGGCAAAGATGTCCGGCCCGACATCGAGGACATTCGCCTTCATCCACGCCGTGAAGAGCTCGCGGTCGTTGGAGACCTTGTCCCATTCCAGATAGGCGGCGTTGTCGCGTGCGTAGTAGCCATGCGTATAGGAGGGATGGGCACCGCCCTTGACGACCGAGACGGCGGTCACCGTCCAGTGCGGCAGGACGCAGAGGTTCGGATGGATGCCGGCGAAGTCGTCCACGACCTCCTCGACCGTGACCACGACGCGCTTTGCCGCCAGCGCCACCTCCTTCTGCACGCCGACGATGCCCTCGATCAGGATGTCGCCGCGCTTCGACGCCTTCTGGGCGTGGATGAAGGCAATGTCCGGCCGGTGCGCCGGGACGGCGGCGAGTTCCTCGCCGGTGAAGGGGCAGGTGACCGACCTGATCAGCGGATTGACGTCCTTCAGGCCGGCGCCCTTGTAGCCGCGAAAGATCGCGCAGGGCAGGCCTGCCGCGCCCGCCTCGTAGGCGTTGGCCATGGCGGCGTGGCTATGCTCGATGGTTTCGATCGGACGCGGCCAGGCATTCTCGATGGCATCGCGCATGCGGCGCAGGAGGCCAACGCCCGGATTGCCGGCATAGGAGAAGATCACCGTCTTCGCCATCCCCATGCCGATCATCTGGTCGTAGACGATGTCCGGCGTCATGCGGATCAGCGTCAGATCCTTCACGCCCTGCCGGATCGCCTCATGGGCAGCCGCATGCGGAATGAGGTGGGTAAAGCCCTCGAAGGCGACCGTGTAGCCGTCATGAAGGTTCTCCGCGACCGCGTCATGGAGGGAGAGGAATTTTGCCATGTTCTGGTCTCTGCCAAATCCTATTTGCCGGCATTGCCGGCCGTTCACCCGATCAAGGTCTCAGATATCGAAGAACACCGTCTCGCCGTCGCCCTGCAGCCGGATGTCGTGGCGGTAGACCGCCATGCCGTTGTCCTCGCCATCGCGCTCGGCGATCAGCGTTGCACGCCGGAAGAGGCCGACCCTTGCCAGCACCGGGTCGGCATTGTTGGCGGCCGTCTCGTCGGAGAAATAGATGCGGCTATGGAGCGCGATGTTGATGCCGCGCGCCGCGATCCAGAGGCTCGCGTGGGGCGCCATCGGCTGGCCGTCCTTCCACGGAACCCGGCCGGGCTTGATCGTCTCGAAGCGATAGGCGCCGGTCCTGGGGTCGGCCGGCTGGCGGCCCCAGCCGGAAAAGGCCGGATCGGCCGTTCCCCGGCGCTCGTGATCGGCGTTGTAAAGGCCATTGGCGTCCGCCTGCCAGAGTTCCAGAAGGGCATCGCGCACCGGTTGGCCGGCGCCGTCGTAGACATGGCCGGTGATGACGATCCGCTCGCCCTTCGTCTCCGCCGTGACCATCGAAGCCCCAAGATCGGCGGGATAGATGCCCGGGATGCCGCAGAAATTCGGCATTGTGCCGATGTGGACGTAGGGGCCGGCCGTCTGCGAGGGCGTTTCCTTCAGACGATGAAACTGCTGCACCATCTCAGTTGCCCTCCATCCGGTTCTCGAACATGGTCGAGCGCCGGCCGCGCAGCACGATATCGAACTTATACGCCAGCGCGTCGTGCGGCAGCGTCGCCTCGCGGTCCAGCTTGGCAATGAGCGTCTCGATCGCCTCGCGCTTCTGGATCGCGTTGACGATCGGACAGTCCCAGATCATCGGATCGCCCTCGAAATAGATCTGCGAGATCAGCCGCTGGGCAAAGGCGTGACCGAAAATCGAGAAATGGATATGGGCAGGGCGCCAGTCGTTGACGCCATTCGGCCAGGGATAGGCGCCGGGCTTGATCGTGCGGAACCAGAAGCGCCCCTCCTCGTCGGTCACGGTCCGGCCACAACCGCCAAAGTTCGGATCGAGCGGCGCAAGATAGGTCTCTTTCTTGTGGCGATAGCGCCCGGCGGCATTGGCCTGCCAGATCTCGATCAGCGTGCCGGGAACCGGCCGGGCGTCCTCGTCCATGACCCGCCCGTAGAGGATCATCCGCTGGCCGATGGGATCGCCGCTGGAGGCGAAGTTGGCAATGAGATCGTTGTCGAGCGGGCCGAGGCCCACGTGGCCGAAGCGCGGACCGGTCATTTCCGAGACGGTGTTCTCCAGGCTGATGAGCGCCTGCTTCGGCGAACGCAGGATGGAGGTCTTGTAGTCGGGCGTATAGCCCGGCGGGTGCCAGGCACGGTCACGCTGGTAGTAGCTTCCCAAGGTCGTCATTGTCCTCTCCCGACGTCCCGCCCGTTGCGGCATCCGCCTTTGCGGCCGCCCCCACACGCTCGTCTCAAGCCTTGTCGGCCTCTTCGGTCTTCATGTCCTTGAGCGTCTTGTTCACGATCTTGAAGGCCCGGTTGGCGGCCGGCACGCCGGCGTAGATCGCCACATGCATCAGCGCCTCCCGGATATCCTCCGGCGTTGCACCGGTGTTGGCGGTGGCGCGCACATGCATGGCCACTTCCTCGTCGTGCCCCAGCGCCGCCAGAAGCGCGATCGTCACCATCGAGCGCTCCCGCTTCGTCCACCCCGGCCGCGACCAGACACCGCCCCATGCGCTTTCGGTGATGAAGGTCTGGAAGTCCTCGTCAAGCGGCGTCATGCGCGCGCTCGCCGCGTCGACATAGGTGTCGCCCAGCACGGCCCGGCGGGTCTTCATGCCCGTCTCAAAGCGTTCGCGTCTGTCAGCCAAGGCCGCACTCCTCAAGAAAGGCCCCGATCCGGGCCGAAAGCTCCGCCGGCACCTCCAGCGGAGGCAGGTGCCCGGCGCCATCGATGATTTCGAACCGCGCGCCGGGAATGAGCGAGGCCGTTTCCCGCACCAGGTCCGGCGGGGTGGACAGGTCCTCGGACCCGGCGATGCAGAGCGTCGGCACCACAATCGCTGCGGCGGATGCCCGATAGTCCGCATCGCGGATGGCCCGGCAGGCATCGACGTAGCCGTCCGCCGGCATGCGGGCCAGCATGGTCGTCCAGCCGGCGACGTCGACAGGCCGGCGCGTCCGGAAGTCCTCGCCGAACCAGCGCGCGACAACGGTATCGGCGATCGACAAAAGACCGCCGGTCTCGATCGCTCCGATCCGCGCATTCCAGGCCTCGGCCGTCCCGATCTTCGCCGCCGTGTCGCAGAGGACCATCGCCTGAAGGCGGCCACCGAAGCGCCCCGCGATGTCCTGCGCGATCAAGCCGCCGACCGAAAGGCCGACGATCGCGAAATTGCCGATCCCGAGATGGTCAACCAAGCCGATCAGATCGTCGGCATGGTCGGCAATCGTCGACGGCCCAGCCTTCTGCGACGAAAGACCGTGGCCGCGCTTGTCATAGCATACGACCCGGTATCGGCCCGAAAGAACGCCTGCGACCTCGTCCCAGATGCGCAAGTCGCAACCGAGAGAATTGGCGAGCACGACCACCGGTCCGTCCTGCGGCCCGTCGATCCGGTGGTGCAAAATGAGATCGTTGACCGAAGCAAAGGGCATGATCGATCCGTCGCGCAGCCTTTCGTCGCTGGCCGGGCAGGCCATTTGTCTGCTGCGGGCGTGCCCGACCCGGCAAGTCTCGTCATGCCGTCCCATGACGACAGGATGCGATGCATCACCGAGCCGCACAAATCCCGCAACGGGGATCTAGAACGGCATTATCCTTTATGTAAAATGATAATTTCAGACCTTTAGATAACTTGAGAGTTATAGATGTCAGACCGCCTTTTCGACCGACGCATCAAGCTTCGCCATATCGTCTGCTTCCTGGAGGTCGCGCGGCTGAAGAGCGTCGGCGGGGCGGCCACCCTTCTCGGGGTGACACAGCCGGCCGCCTCGAAAACCATCCTGGAACTGGAAGACATCCTCGGCGTGGCGCTCTTCGACCGAAGCCGGCGCAACCTTTCCCTCACCGAGGCGGGCGAGGTCTTCCTGCGCTACGCCGGCGCGGGGGTGACGGCGCTGAGGCAGGGGATCGATTCCATCGACCAGGCACAATCCGGCGGCCTCGTCGTCAAGGTCGCTGCGCTGCCGACCGCCTCGGCCCGCATCCTGCCCGATGCCGTGCGCCGTTTCACGGCCGAAGGCCTCAAGTGCCGCGTCCGCGTCGTCACCGGTCCCAACGCCTACCTGCTGTCGCTGCTGCGCCTCGGCGACGCCGATTTCGTGGTCGGGCGCATGGCGGCGCCCGAGGAGATGACGGGCTTTTCCTTCGAGCACCTTTATTCGGAAGAGGTGCGGCTCGTGGTGCGCGCCGGTCACCCTCTGCTCGACCGAAAGCCGTTCGACTTCGCCATGATCGAGCGCTATCCGGTGCTGATGCCGCCGCCCGGCTCGATCATCCGACCCGTGGTGGAGCGGCTCTTGATTGCCCATGGCATCGCCCGGATCAAGGACGAGGTGGAGACGGTCTCCAATGCCTTCGGGCGCAGCTTCACGCGCTCGTCGGATGCGATCTGGATCATCTCCGAAGGCGTCGTCACTGAGGATCTGGCCGAGGGGCGCCTTGCGATCCTGCCGCTCGATACCTCCGAGACGCTCGGTCCCGTCGGGCTGACGACACGCACGGACATCGCGCCGACGCTGCCGGCGAACCTGCTGATGGAGGCGTTGCGGGATGTCGCGGCCAATATCGGTCGGTCCGCCAAGGCCTAGACAAAGACCTTCGGCCTACCCCCTGCCCGCACGCGTTTCCGCCATGCCCCCTTCCACCGCCGCGCCCACCATCTCGGCGCGGCTTGTGAGCGGCGTGCGTCCCGTTTCCCGGCGAAAGAAGCGCGTGAAATAGGCGGCATCGTCGAAACCGATCTCGCCGGCGATCTCCTTCACCTCCAGCGACGTGAAGGCGAGGAGCCGCCGCGCCTCGATGACGAGCCGGCGGTTGACGACCTGAAGCGCGCTCAGCCCCAGCACCTCGCGGCAGAGGCGGTTGAGATGGGTCTGGGTGATGCCAAGCCGCGTCGCATAGGCGCCAATCGGCCAGTGGTCGCGAAAATGGTCCTCGACGAGACCGCGGAAGCGACGGACGAGAAGATCCGAACGCCCCGCGGCCCGGGTCTCGTCCGGCCGCGGCGTCACCGTCTCGCTGATCGCGGCCAGCGCCAGCGAGAGATGCGCCTTGAGCAGGAGATTGCGGGCCGGGCCGGGCTGTGTCGACGCCGCCATCAGGGCATCGAGTGACGCAGCAAGCCTTTCCGTCTGCTCCGGCCAGTCGACAAGAGCCACGGGCCGGGGCGCGCGAAACAGATCCCGCAGCGCCGGCGCGCTCTCCAGCATGGCGCCGACCTCACGCTCCAGGATGGTGACGACCACCCCCTCGACGTCGGCCGAGAAGTCGTAGCCGTGGACCTCCACCGGCGGCATCGTCACGACGGCCGGCGCTGCCAGAACCAGCACGTCTTCACCGGCATAGAGTTGGGCCTCGCCCTCGCGCATGTACAGAATTTGAAAGAGATGCTCGTGGCGATGCGGCTTGATCCGATAATCGTGCAGGCGGCTCCTTGCCTGAATGGTCTCGACATGCAGCCAATCGGCCTGCATCGCGTCGATTTCGTCGGCGTAGAGCACGAAGGTCGGGATACGTCTCACGTTTACCTCGCCACCATGGATGTTCGGATTATCCTGTTCTTTGCGCATCCTGTCCATTGGCGCGCCCTGCCCGCCGCCCCACCGTATTGAGCAACGTGACCGGGGAGGGATCACATGCAAAGAACACGCGTCGTCATCGTCGGGGCGGGACCGGCGGGCCTGTTGCTCGGCCGGCTTCTGGACCGGGCCGGCGTCGACAACATCATCCTGGAGCGCAAGTCGCCGGACTATGTGCTCTCGCGCATCCGGGCGGGGGTGCTGGAACAGGGCACGGCGGACATCCTCGATGCCGCCGGTGTCGGCGCGCGCATGCGCCGCGAGGGGCTCGTGCACGACGGCGTCGAGATCGGCTTTGACGGCGACAAGTGCCGGATCGATTTCGACGGTCTTATCGGCCGGCATGTCATCGTCTACGGCCAAACGGAAGTGACGCACGACCTGATGGATGCCCGGACGGCCGAGGGTGGCCCGGCCATCTACGAGGCCGAGGATGTGACGCTGCACGACTTCGACGGCGCCGTGCCGAAGGTCTCCTACGTCAAGGACGGTGTCACCCACGAGATCGCCTGCGACTACATTGCCGGCTGCGACGGCTACCACGGCGTCTGCCGCGCCAGCGTCCCGGCCTCCGCGATCCGCAGCTTCGAGCGGGTCTATCCCTTCGGCTGGCTCGGTCTTCTCGTCGACAAGCCGCCGGTGGCCGAAGAGCTCATCTACGCCCACCACGAACGGGGCTTCGCGCTCTGCTCCATGCGCTCGCCGACCCGCAGCCGCTACTATGTGCAGGTGGCGCTCGACGAGAAGGTCGAGGACTGGTCGGACGATCGCTTCTATGACGAACTGCGCGGCCGGCTCGACCCGGAGGTGGCCGAGGCGATCCAGACCGGCCCGGCGCTGGAGAAATCCATCGCGCCGCTGCGGAGCTTCGTCGCCGAGCCCTTGCGCTTCGGCCGGCTCTTCCTTGCAGGCGATGCCGCCCACATCGTGCCGCCGACCGGGGCCAAGGGGCTGAACCTTGCGGCCACCGACGTCCAGTATCTCGCCGACGCGCTCATCGAGCACTACGGCGAAAAGTCGGACGCGGGGCTCGACGGCTATTCGGCGAAGGCGCTTGCCCGTATCTGGAAGGCGGAGCGCTTTTCCTGGTGGATGACGCAGCTCCTCCACGTCTTCCCGGAGACGGGCGAATTCGGCCGCCGCATCCAGCGGGCGGAATTCGACTACACCGCAAGCTCGGAACGGGCACGGGCGGTGCTGGCGGAGAATTACACGGGTCTGGCGCTTTAGCGCCCGCCCCGGAGATGCGGCATTTAGTGCCGGAAGTGGCGCATGCCGGTGAAGACCATCGCAAGGCCGGCGGCATCGGCGGCGGCGATCACCTCGTCGTCGCGCATGGAGCCGCCCGGCTGGATCACCGCCGTCGCGCCCGCGTCGATCGCGGCCTGAAGACCGTCGGCAAAGGGGAAGAAGGCATCCGAGGCAACGACCGCCCCCTTGGTCAGCGGCTCCGCCACGCTCATGGCCTTGCCCGCCTCGCCGGCCTTGTAGGCGGCCGTGCGCGAGGAATCGACCCGGCTCATCTGGCCGGCGCCGATGCCGACGGTCATGCCGCCGCGCGCATAGACGATGGCGTTGGACTTCACGTGCTTTGCCACCTTGAAGGCAAAAAGCATGTCGGCGACTTCCTTGTCCGTCGGCTTGCGCTTGGTCACCACCTTCAGCATCTCGGCGGTCACGCGGCCGTTGTCGCGCGACTGGACGAGCAGACCGCCCGCCACCGTCTTCGCCGTCACGCCGCGCGCGGCCGCGTCGGCGAGGGCGCCGGTGACAAGCAGGCGGAGGTTCTTCTTGCGGCCGATGATCTCGACCGCCGCGTCGCTCGCCTCCGGGGCGATGATCACCTCGGTGAAGATCTCCGTGATCAGGCGGGCGGTGTCCTCGTCGAGCAGGCCGTTCAGCGCGACGATGCCGCCGAAGGCCGAGACGGGATCGCAGGAAAGCGCCTTCTCGTAGGCCTCGAGCAGCGTTGCGCCCTTGGCGACACCGCAGGGGTTGGCGTGCTTGATGATCGCGACGGCGGGGGTTGCCGGCGCAAACTCGCTGACGAGTTCTAAGGCCGCATCCGTGTCGTTGATGTTGTTGTAGGAGAGCGCCTTGCCCTGAAGCTGGAGGGCGGTGGCGACACCCGGACGCTGGGTCGCCGAGCGATAGAAGCGCGCCCACTGGTGCGGGTTCTCGCCGTAGCGCAGCTCCTCGGCAAGCTTGCCGCCGACGGCGAAGAAGTCGCCCGGCTGTCCGGTCTCGCCCGTCTCGGCGAACCAGCCGGAGACCGCCGCGTCATAGGCCGCCGTGCGGGCGAAGGCCTTGGCAGCCAGACGCCGGCGCAGGGTGAAGGGAATGCCGTCCGGCTCGCGCATCGCCGCGATCACCGCGTCATAATCCGCCGGCTCGACAATGACCGTGACATAGCCGTGGTTCTTGGCGGCGGCGCGGATCATCGCCGGCCCGCCGATGTCGATATTCTCGATGGTCTCGGCCTCGCCCGCCCCACGCGCCACCGTCTCCTCGAAGGGGTAGAGGTTGACGCAGAGGAGGTCGATGCCCTCGATCTCATGCGCCGACATCGCCGCCGCGTGGGAGGGCTCGTCGCGGATCGCCAGCAGGCCGCCATGGATCTTCGGATGCAGCGTCTTCACCCGGCCGTCCATGATCTCCGGAAAGCCGGTGACGGAGGCGACCTCGATGACGGGCACGCCCGCCGCCTCCAGCGCCGCCTTGGAGCCGCCGGTGGTCAGGATCTCCACCCCCGCCTCATGCAGCGCGCGGGCGAACTCGATCATGCCGGTCTTGTCGGACACGGAGATCAGCGCCCGCTTCGGCATGATGTGGTTGGGGAGGGAAGCGTTGGAGACTTTCATGGGCTCGCCGAAGAGTGATTTTTGGATGGGGATGATTATGGCGCGGCGATAGCATGAATGGGGCAAAAGGGGAATGGCGGGAGAAAGCGGATGGATCGCATTTCGATGCGGATCCGTGCCGTCTTCCAAGTTGAAACGGCGGAAGGACGTCCTTCTCGTGCCTCTCCACCGTCATTGCGGGCCTTGAGCCGGCAACCCAATGGCCGTACGGCACATGCCGGGTCGAGCCCGGCGATGACGACGGAGAGGTTTGGGGCGTCTTTCCGCTCTCCAGCGGTTGCCAAGCTCGCCTTCGCAAAGGCAAAGTCGGCCCGATTCAAACAACAAATCCAAGGGCGGGGGCGATGGCATCGGAACGGAATGACGATCTGGTTCCGACAGCCGAATTCGGGGCTCTCAAAACCCTCGCCAACCTGGTTGGATTTGGCGTTGCCGCAGCGAGCCTTGTCATTCCACCGCAGGCCGGACTGAGCGCGCCCGCGCAGGCCGCGGCCGGCATCGGCTTCATGATGGCCGTCTTCTGGGTGACCGAACTCATCCCCATCGCCGTCACCGCGCTCATTCCCCTCGTCCTGTTTCCGCCCTCCGGCATCGCATCCATCGAGGACCTGGCCTCGTCCTATGCCAACCCGGTCATCTTCCTCTTTCTCGGCGGTTTCCTGATCGCACGGGCGATCGAGCAGTGGGGCCTGCACCGCCGGCTCGCCCATTCGATCCTTGCCCGCACCCGGGGCGATCCCAGCCACATCATCCTGTCGATGATGCTGGTGACCGCATTTCTCAGCCTCTGGATCAGCAACACCGCGTCGGCGATGGTGACGGCGCCGATTGCCGCCTCGATTGCCGCGATGAGCGAGGACAAGAAGGGGTTCGCGCCGGCGCTGATGCTGGGGGTCGCTTACGCGGCGACCATCGGCGGCGTCGGATCGCTGATCGGCACGCCGCCGAACGCGATCTTCGCCGGCTACATGGAAGAAGCGCACGGCGTCACGATCGGGTTCGCCGACTGGATGCTTGTCGGCCTGCCCGTGGTGGCCGTCCTGCTTCCCTTGACCTGGCTGTTCCTGACCCGGGTTTCGTTCCGGATCGCGGCAGGCGAGGTCTCCATCGATCTTGAGAGCCTCGGCCCCATGTCGGCGCCGGAACTTCGGGTCGCCGTGGTCGCCGGTCTGACGGCGCTCGGCTGGATTTTACGGCCGGCGGTTTCGATGCTGTTCCCGGACCTCGACTTCAGCGACGCGGGCGTTGCGATGACCGGCGCGCTGGCGCTGTTCCTGATCCCCGCCGGCAGTCTTCGGGGCGCGCGGCTGCTTGAGTGGAAGACGGCATCGTCCCTGCGCTGGGACGTGCTCATCCTCTTCGGCGGAGGCCTTTCGCTGGCTTCGGCCATCGACAGCACGGGCCTGGCGTCGTGGATCGGCGAAAGCGCCCAGAAACTGCACGGGTTGCCCACGGTCTGGGTCCTGCTCGTCTTCGCGCTCATCATCGTCTATCTCGGGGAGCTTGCCTCCAACACCGCCATGGCCGCGATCTTCATGCCGATTGCCGGCGCGGCCGCCGTCGGCATGGGCAACGATCCGCTGGTCTTCGCGCTGCCGGTCGCCCTTGCTGCGTCGATGGGCTTCATGCTGCCGATCGCCACGCCACCGAACGCGATCGTCTTCGCCAACCCGGCCGTGACCCGGTCTGCCATGCTCAAAGCGGGCGCGCCGCTGAACCTCATCGGCGTCGCCGTCGCTCTTGCTGCCGGAATGTGGCTTGGACCCATCGTCTTTTGAGGCGATCTTGATCTTGCATGGGCCGGTATCGGCTATTGGCCGGAGACCGCATCACGTGCGCGCCAATTGACCCGCTACGCCCTGCCCCTGCGCGCGCCTTTTCCCACCGCCTCGCGCTCCATCGACCAGGTGATCTCCGGCATGTCCTCGCCCGCCTCGCCTTCCAGCACGATCTGGAGGCAGCGGCGGCGGCCATGAATGGCGGAGAGGTAGATCGATTCCTCCAGCATCGGCTCCAGGTCCGTGCAGGCAAAGCTCCAGGCCTCGCCGTCGGGGGCGAGCATGATCACCTGCCCTCCGCCGGTGCGGCTTGCCCGGATCGAGGGATGGAGGTGGAAACGGATGATGAATTTCACCGGCGCCTTGAGGTGGCGTTTCGCGTCGAGCCGATCGACGCCGATGATGCGCGTGCCGTCGGCCGAGAGCGTCAGGCTGCGGGAATGGATGACGCCGAAGCGCTTCAGGTAGCCGTCGTGACTTGCCGTGACGGCGACGTCGTTGTGGCGTTCCAGACGCTCCGATTCCAGCACCTTCGGGCCGGCGATGATGGCGGTTCCGAAGATGCGGCGCATCAGGCCGGAGCGGGCAAAGCGGGCCGAGGAGGTGTTCTCCACCGTCAGCGTCGAATGGGCGGCGGTGGCGCGCGAGGCCTCCTGCCAGAGGGCCGGGCCCTCGGCGCCGCCGCAGTTGACGACGAAACGGCAGGCACCCGCGCTCATCTCGAAGGCGAGGCAGCCGGCGTGGGCGTTGCCGCTCAGTTCCATCGGAGGCGGGGCGCCGACGTCGACGATCAGCGTCGTCGCGCCGCAATCGAGACGCTGGTAGCCGGACGGCGAGGCGTTGGAGACCGGCTGGCCGCGTGCGTCGTCATGGGCAAGCACAGCGGCCATGATGTCGACACGGGTCGTGCCCATGCCGTTGAAGCGGGCGAATTCGCCGTTGCGGTGGCGGAAGAAGCGCAGCATCGGCAGCATGCGGTCGATGGCGCCGAGAAGCGCGGCCGAGGGGGCGACACCGCGCGCGGTGAAGGCCTGACGCAGCGGCAGAAGGTCGATCAGAAGATCGACGATGACCTGCGGGTTGCGGCTGACGTGACCGCCATCGGGCAGGATCTGGCGCAGGAGTTCGGCGTCGAGCGCGGTCATCATCTGGCGCACAAGCTTGGTCTGCCCGTCGAGCGAGAGGGCGGCCAGGGTCACGGAAATCAGGCTGGCGAGGGTCGGATAGCCCTCCTCCACATGCTTCAGCCCGCGGCGCAGGCGGCGCACGTGGCGGATGATGCATTTGAGGAAGGTGCGGTAGAAGGCGCGGTCGGCCCCTTCGAGGATCAGAGGCGACTGGCTGACGAAGACGATCAGCCGCCGCGCGGCGACCTCCGTCTCGAAGGCGATGGGGTCATGACGCGCCTCGTGCATGATCCAGTCGGAGACGAGAGCGCGGGCGTTGGAGCGGGTCAGCGCGCCGTTGGCGGCCTTCAGGTGCCGAAGCCAGCCGAAGGAATGGAGTTCGCGCGCCCAGTCGTCCGAGGGCGGCTCGATGTCAAAGGGCGAATGGCCGCCGGTCTCCGCCACCTTGCCGGCAAAGGCGAAGACGCCGGCATAGATGTCACCGGCAATCGTCGGGTCGGAGGTGCGGATATCCTGCGGCGCGATCACCAGCCGCTCGGGTAGCCCGCCCGGCCAGCGCCAGCGCGAGAAGGGCCCGGCCTCGAAGGACTTGACGGCATGGACCAGGCGTCGACGGCCGGCATGTCCGAGAAGACGGCAAATCGCCTTCACGTCCTCCCAAGCCATCACACGCGCCTTTCTCTTTGCTCCACCGCCGTTGCTGACAAGCCTTGCAGCCGGCGCATCCTGCGCTGTCATGCTGCCTCTTCTGACCGTGATTGCCGCGACCGGGCGACCGATGAGCGACCTCGCGCCGGCCGGGAATGGCCACGCAAGGGATCTCCACTGAAGCCGATTTGGTCCCGAACAGGGTTACCATCAGGTTTCGTAATTCAAAAAAATTCGAAAATTCCCACAACGAGAACGTGCCGCAATCTTTCCCGAGGCCACGTTGTCGCCAACGCACGCCGTTGCCAAGAGTTTTGGCAAAAATTGATTAAGATTCTAGCCGAATTGCCGCAATGATCGTTTACCGGCGCCGGAGCCGGGCGACGAAGAAACCGTCGAGACCGGCAAGATGCGGGTCCGCATCGGGCAGCATCGAGGGCAGCGTGCGCAGGTCGCCTGCCGGCGTGATAGCCCCGGCAAGGCCGCCAATCTCCTCCGGCCGGACGGGGACGCGCTCCACCGGCGCGCCGGACGCGATCAGCGCATCGATCTGGGCCGCGCCCTCCTCCGGCTGCAGCGAACAGGTGCAGTAGACGAGAAGACCACCCGGCCGCACGAGGTCGACGGCGTGGTGCAGCAGGCGCGCCTGCGTTGCCGCCAGGATCTCGATGTCGGACGGTTCTTTCAGGAGCACCAGATCCGGGTGGCGGCGGATCGTGCCGGTCGCCGAACAGGGTGCGTCGAGCAGCACGGCATCGAAGGGACCGCCGGCGTAGGTCGCGACGTCCGCGGTCACCACATCAGCGGAAAGACCCAGCCGGTCGAGATTGGCGGAAAGACGCTTCAGGCGGCGGGCGGAGAGGTCGACCGCCGTGACATGGGCGCCGCGCGCGGCCAGCAGCGCAGTCTTGCCGCCCGGCGCGGCGCACAGATCGGCAACGGTCTTGCCCGCGACATCCCCAAGCAGCAGCGGCGGCAGGGCGGCGGCGGCATCCTGCACCCACCAGGCGCCCTCGGCATAGCCGGGAAGCTGGTCGACGCCGCCGGCCGCGACGAGGCGAATCGATCCGGTCGGCAGCAGCTTGCCGCCCAGCTTTTCCTGCCAGCCCTCGGGGTCCGACTTGACGGAGATGTCGAGACTGGGCTCGACGAGATGCATGGCCGCGATGGCGCGGGCGGTGTCGGTCCCGTAGGCCTTCGCCCAGGCCTCGAAGAGCCAGCCGGGCGTGTTCAGCCGGGCCTCATCCTGACGGGCAAGGATCGCATCGCGCTCGCGCTGGAGCCGGCGCAGGATGGCGTTGGTGAGCCCCTTCCACTTCGCCGTATCGCGCGACCGACCGGCAAGTTCCACCGCGATGTCGATGGCTGCATGGTCGGCGACATCCATGAAGAGAACCTGCGCCGCGCCAATCGCCAGGATCGACTGCAACGCGCCGGCCTTCTGAGGCAGCGGACGGTCGAGGCAGGCGGCGATCGCCTCGGCGATCTGGCCGTGGCGGCGCAGCGCCGTGCCGATGATGGCACGCACCAGCGCCCGGTCCTTGATCTCAAGCGCATTGAAGCGCTGCGACAGCGGGCCTGCCTCGAGCAGGCCGTCGAGAAGCTCGCCCTTGCGCACGAGGGAGAGAAGATCGGCGCAAAGGGCGCGAAGATCATGCCCCGGAGGCAGTGGGGTGCGATCGGCTTCGCGCGGACCGGCCTGATCCTTCCGCGCGCCGCCAGCGGCGCCCCCGTGCTTGTTCTTCGGCCTTCCGGCCCCGCCCGTACCCTTGGAGGAAGACGGGCGGGCTTTGGCATCGTTCAAAATATCATCCCCAGGGACCGCGGCGCGACGTTGAGCGCCCTGCCGGCTGGTTCCAGGGACCGGGAGCGCGCCGTGGAGATACGCCGTTCCCGCCGTCAAAGGAACCACCTTGCGGCCCGGTCCCCATTTCGCGCGAGATCTTCACGAGAGCCGCGATGCGGTTCTCGGTCGCCGGGTGGGTGGAAAAAAGGTTGTCCATGCGCTCGCCGGAGAGCGGATTGATGATGAACATGTGCGCGGAGGCCGGGTTGGCCTCGGCGTTGTAGTTCGGCACATGCGCGACACCGCCCGCGATCTTCTGCAGCGCCGAGGCCAGCGCCATCGGGTTGCCGGAAATCTCCGCGCCGCCCCGGTCGGCGGAATATTCGCGGGTTCGCGAGATCGCCATCTGCACCAGCGCCGCGGCGAGCGGTGCGACGATCGCGGCGACCAGGATGCCGACGAAGCCAAGCGGGTGGTTGTTGTCCCGGTTGCCGCCGAAGAACATGCCGAAATTCGCCAGCATCGAGATCGCGCCGGCGATCGTCGCCGTGATCGTCATCGTCAGCGTGTCGTAGTGCTTGATGTGCGCCAGTTCGTGCGCCATCACGCCGGCGACCTCGTCATGGCTCAGCATCTGAAGCAAACCGGTCGTCGCGGCGACGGCGGCGTTTTCGGGATTGCGGCCCGTCGCAAAGGCGTTCGGCTGCGGGTTGTCCATGATGTAGACGCGCGGCATCGGCAACTCGGCGCGGCGCGCCAGCTCGGCGACCAGATTGTAGTAGTCCGGCGCCGAGCGCGCGTCGACCTCGCGCGCGCCATGCATGGCGAGCACCATCTTGTCGGCGTTCCAGTAACTGAAGAGGTTCATGCCGACGGCGATGACAAGGGCAATCATCATGCCCGCCTGTCCGCCGATCAGGAAACCGACGCCCATGAAAAGGGCCGTCATAGCCGCCAGGAGCATCCCGGTCTTCAGGATATTCATCGTGGTCTGCATCTCCTTCAAGACAAGACGGCAGACCGGAAAGATGATTGGCGATCCTTGCGCCAGAGCTTCTTTTCGCCCGCCGTTCCGGACTATAGGATGGGGACGAGAGCAAGGTTTCTCAAGATGGACGGACGCAAGCAATGAACGATGGCCAGCACCCCGACCCCGCCGCGAGCGCAGATGCGAATGCCGCGTTTCCGGCCGGAACCGCCGCCGCCGGCTCTTCGGCTGACGCGGTCGCTCCGGCTCCGCGCCGCTTCGAGGATCTGCCGCCGGCCGCGCAGCGCGCCTTGAAGGAAGCCGAGGCCCGGCGGGCAGCGGCCAGTTCTCCCGACCTGCCGCGCGAGATCGACGGGCGGGGCGGCCCGGAGCCGGTGCGCTATGGCGACTGGGAGATCAAGGGCGTCGCGGTCGATTTTTGAGGGGTCGCGGGAACGGCAGGGTGGGTCGATTGGGGATTGTTGTTAGGAATATATTCAATTATTCTTGAATTAATGCCTAGCATGAGTCGCCGACCCGCCTTGCATTCAATCAGCCGCGCTCTTTGCGCCAGTCTGTTCTGCCTCTCCGTCCTTCTGGCCGGCGGCGAATCATCGCTCGCGCGGGAACGCCTTGCTGGCCCGGTTCCCGCCGACGTCATCAAGGTCATCGATGGCGATACTCTGCTGGTGCGGGCGCGCGTCTGGATCGGTACGGATGTGACGATCAAGGTCCGGCTGCGCGGCGTCGACGCGCCGGAAATGCATGCGCGCTGCACGGCCGAACGAACGATGGCAGAAGCCGCGACACGGCGGCTTGGCGACCTCGTTTCCGGCGGGCCGGTTTCTCTCTTCGACATCTCCGGCGGCAAATATGGCGGCCGCGTCATTGCGGGCGTCCTGGCCGCGTCGGGCCGGTCCGTCGCCGAGGATCTGCTACGTGACGGATTTGTCAGACACTATCAGGGCAAGACGCGCGAACCCTGGTGCTAGCCCTCAAATGCACCCATGAAGCGCACGACGTTCCCGCACCTGAGGGCAGAAATCACTTTTTCGCCGTTTTTCCGCCCAACGGAGACCACTTACTGATGGATACTTCATGATCGTTGCCTCGGACGGGCCGGACTGGATCAGGTTTCGATTTTCCCAGCCCCCAGCCCCTCGGAACCAGACGGTTCACCCCGGTTAACACCGCAATTTTACAGCGTGCACCCAGCCCCAGCTCGCAGCGGTCGTCCGAGGCAACTATTCTCTCTCTTCCCTGCCACTCAGCGCCCAGTCCCGGGATTCTACGCCCGTTTGCGGCATCGGCTGCTGAATTTTGCGTGATCAGGTTTTCAGGCGCGGACTTTGGCGCTAAGAGCGGCTCTGGAGCACAGAACGGCATGGCGCCAAGCGAGAGCTCCATCGGCCACACACCACAGCCCGGTACCCACAGCATGACGACCTCGACGTCCGACTTCGCCCCGCCCACGCGTCTCCGGCCGGCGCCGATTGCCGCAGCGGCCGCTTTCGTCGTCGGCCTCAGCGCCATCCTCGGTGCCTGGGGCTTCCAGATCATCGGCGGCTATATTCCCTGCGCGCTCTGCTACGAGGAGCGCATTCCCTATTACGTCGGCCTTCCGATCATCGCGCTGGCGCTTGGCCTCGCCGCCGGCGGCAGGGAAACGGCCTTCCGCTGGCTGATGGCGGCGGCCGGCATCGTCTTCCTCGTCGGCGTCGGCCTTGGCGTGCGGCATGCCGGCGTCGAATGGGGCTTCTTTCCGGCGCCCGCAGACTGCGGCGGCGGTGTCGGCGCGACGACCAACGCGGCCGACCTGCTCGGCGCCATGTCGAGAGCCAAGATCGTTCCCTGCTCGGAGGCCGCCGGCCGGTTCCTCGGCATCAGTTTTGCCGGCTGGAACGCCGTCGCCTGCCTGATGGTCACGGCCCTCGCCTTCCTGGCCGTGGCATGGAGCCGCAGGCCCGCGGACGCCTCAATACGATAAGAAACAGCCTCAGAAGAAAACGAACCAGCTTGGGAGGAAGGGCATGGCCCGTCTTGGAGTGATGGGATGCGCCGCACTGGCGCTTCTTGCGATGGCCGTGCCGGCGCTGGCGGAAGACGCCAAGCCGGAGATGGAAGTGATCGGCGATATCGGCGGCGTGCCGATCAAGGCCGCTGTCCAAACCTTCGGACCGATCCGCGTCGTCGGCCCCTTCTCCCGCTCCACCAATCCGGGGGCCCATGTCGCCGGCGTCTACATGAAGCTGGAAAACACCTCGGACAAGGAAATCCGCCTCCTCAACGCGGCGACGGATGCCGCAAGGGATGTCCTCCTGCACGACATGCCGATGATCGAGGGCGTCGTGACGATGACGCCGGTTTCGGAGGGCATTCCGATTCCGGCGCACGGACGCATCGACCTTCATCCGGGCGGCTATCACATCATGCTGTCGGGCCTCGTCAAGCCGCTGCAGCCGGGCCGCAATTTCCCGATGACGCTGGCGTTCTCCGACGGCACGAAGGCCGACCTCTCCGTCAACGTCTGGGACATCCAGCAGCTGCAGATCACCACGCAATGACGCGGTTGAAGGCCATCCGGATCGCTCTCTGGGTCGCGGTCGCGGTGCTGACCGCCACGACCGTCGGCGTGTTCATGATCCGGGAGACCGAGACCCCGGCCAACGCGGCGATCGGCGGTCCGTTCACGCTGGAGGACGCCGGCGGCAAGCCCGTCACCGAGGCGGTCTTTACCGGCAAGCCGCATCTGATCTTCTTCGGCTACACCCATTGCCCGGACGTGTGCCCGACGACGCTGGCCGACATGACGGTGCTGCTCGACGACCTCGGGCCTGCGGGCAAGGATCTCGTCATCGCCTTCATCACGGTCGATCCGGAGCGCGACACACCCGAGGTGCTGAAGAGCTACCTGTCGTCCTTCTCGCCGCAGATCGTCGGCCTGACGGGAACCGACGCCGAGATCGCCGACGTGGTCTCGGCCTATCGGGCCTACCGGCGCAAGGTGCCCGGGGAAGCCGGCGAATACACGATGGACCACACCGCGTCGGTCTATCTCTTCGACGACACCGGCGATTTTCGCGGCACGATCGACCTGTCGGAGACCGACGACGTTCGGCTTGCCAAGGTCAAGCGCCTGCTCGGCATCGGCTGACGCGGAACCGAGCGACGGATCATTGCCCGCCGCCGGACCGGGCGGCATCAGTATTCGATCGATTCTCGCTCATTAAAGCGATCCTTAAGGCGCATCACCTAGAGTTGCGGGGCAACAAGAAGAGGCTCCCGCATGCGCCAGACCGCCACCAATAGTCTCATTTTACTGCCGCCCGCCATCGGCGGCCTCTTCCTGATTCTGCTGCTTGCCTGCGTGCCCGCGGCGGTCGCCCAGACCGCCCCCTCCACCGGCATGGAACGCGGCGACAACGTCGGCACCGACCAGTTCGCGGATGGGACGAAGGTGCCCACAGGCATCGCGCAGGACGACGCGGCCCGAACAGGCTGATCCGGCCCTCCTCTCCGGCTCGAGACCCGACCAGCACAGGAAAGACACATGCCGCACATCCCGCCCGGCCCGACGACGACCGAAGGGGCTGCCGACAGTCGCCCCCCGCCATGGCGGACGGCCGCGCGCGAATGGTTCCTCGCCATCCCGGTGCTGACGAGCGTAATCTTCATGGCATTCGGCGACAAGCTTTTCAGCGGGCTCGACAATCTCGCCTGGCTCGGCCTGCTGTTCGTCTGGCTGTTCGCCACGGTGCTCGGCTCCGCGCTCGGCGTCGTGCGCCATGCCGAGGCGATCTCCGAGCGGCTCGGCGAGCCCTACGGCACGCTGGTGCTCACCCTCTCGATCACGGTCATCGAGGTGATGAGCATCACCGCGATCATGATGCATGGCGACGACAACCCGACGCTGGTGCGCGACACGCTCTTTTCCGTCGTGATGATCATTCTCGGCGGCATGGTGGGGCTGTCGCTGCTGCTCGGCGCTGTGCGCCACCGCGAGCAGACCTTCAACCTTCAGGGCGCCAACGCCTACCTCGGCGTCATCGTGCCGCTCGCGGTCTTCAGCCTCGTTCTGCCGAATTTCACGAAAGCCACCTCGGGCCCCACCCTTTCGGGCGCGCAGCAGGCCATGGTGGGCCTGATGGCGGCGGGCCTTTTCGCCACCTTCCTGATGATCCAGACGGGCCGCCACAGGAGCTATTTCGCCCAGCCCGACAGCGCGGACGAGGAGACCCACGCCGGGCACGGAAAGGACATCCGCCTCCTGCCCCACCTCCTGCTGCTGCTCGCCTACATGCTGCCGGTCGTCTTCCTCGTCGAGCAGCTTGCCCGACCCATCGACTATGTGATCGAAACGCTCGGCGCGCCGCAGGCGATCGGCGGCGTCATCATGGCGATTCTCGTGGCAACGCCCGAGGCGATCGGCGGCGTGCGGGCCGCGCTGCAGAACAGGCTCCAGCGCTCGGTCAATATCTTCCTCGGCTCGGTGCTGGCGACCATCGGCCTGACCGTGCCGGTGATGCTGGTCGTCGCCCACCTTGCCGGCCTCAACCTTGTCCTCGGCCTGGAGCCGACCGACATCACGCTTCTGGGGCTCATCCTGGCCGTCAGCATGATCACCTTCTCCAGCAGGCGCACCCATCTCGTCCAGGGCGCGGTGCACGTGCTGATCTTCCTCGCCTTTCTGTTCCTGCTCTTCCAGGGCTAGGGCGGAAACTCAATCAGGTTTCGGGCGCGGCGCGATGCCCGCCCGGGCCATGGCGCCAATGCCGCCGACGCGGTAAAATGCCTTCATGAGCGCACCCGATCACGTCCGACAGCCCGCAGAGGCAGGCAAGCCCCCCATGCGCGCGGGGCAGTCGCGGCTTGCGCTCGCCGGGGTGATCGTCTTTTCCGCCCTCTTCGGCGCCGCGATCGCGCTCAACATGCGCCACGGCATGGCGATTTATGCAGAACGGCTGATTTCGGGGCTTGCGGGCTGCTTCTGACTGCCTGCCGCGATCAGGGATCGAGTTCGGTATCCCAGTAGAGGAAATCGAGCCAGCTTTCGTGCAGGTAGTTCGGCGGGAAGAGTCGGCCGTTGTTGTGAAGGTCCTGCACGGTCGGCGGATAGGGCATCTGGTAGGGATGCATGCCCGCTTCCTTCAGCGACTTGTTGGCCTTTTTCAGATTGCAGGGAGAGCAGGCCGCCAGCACGTTGTCCCAGGTGGTCTGGCCGCCCCGGGAGCGCGGGATGAGGTGATCGAAGGTCAATTCCTCGCGAGAGCCACAGTACTGGCACTGGAAACGGTCGCGGAGGAAGACGTTGAATCGGGTGAAGGCGGGATGTCGGGAGGGATGAACGTAGGTCTTGAGCGAGACGACCGAGGGTAATCGAAACTCGAAGGTCGGACTTCGTACCGTCGTCTCATACTCGGAGACGATATTGACCCTGTCGAGAAACACAGCTTTCACCGTGTCCTGCCACGACCACAATGACAGGGGATAATAACTCAAGGGCCGATAATCGGCATTCAAGACCAGGGCCGGATGTCCATCCGGCGAGACTGCGATCGTCACCTCTCGCTTCCCTCCACCGAATCTCGTGGGTCACCCACGAGAGACCGCGCGCATAATGTATAGCGTGCATGTCAGGTCTGTGAAGCATCCCCGATAAAACAAAAGTCGCAAGCGCTTTTTCCCCGGGGGATATCCTCAGCTCTCTCCCGCCTCGTTGTCGGAAATGTGTTTCGTCACGGTGATGAACGCCCGCTCCGGCAGCAGATGCTTGAGGACAGCCATGATCTTCGTCGCCGTCGTCACACTGTAATACGGCCGCGGGCGGCTGCTCTCGACAGCGTGGACCAGGCAGTCGACGACGGCCTCCGGCGGCAGCTTGAAGCGGCTCGCCCCGCCGCGTTCCATGCGCGCAAGGCGGCGGCGATAGATCTCCGCATGGGGCGACGCATCGATGTCGACGTTGGCGCGGAACATCTTCAGGCTCGTCGGCACGAACTTCGTTGCGATCGGTCCGGGGCGAATCGACGAGACCTCGATGCCGGTCCCGGCAAGCTCCAGCCGCAGCGTGTCGGTGAGTGCCTCCAGCGCATGTTTGGAGGCCGTGTAGGCGCCGCGATACTTCAGCGCGATGAAGCCGAGGATCGAGGAACATTGCACGATCCGGCCCGACCCTTGCGCCCGCATGATCGGCACCACCTGCCGCGTCAGTTCGTGCCAGCCGAAGAAATTGGCCTCGAACTGCCGTTTCAGAACGTCGGTCGTCAGATCTTCCACCGCGCCCGGCTGGCCGTAGGCGCCATTGTTGAAGAGCGCGTCGATGCGCCCACTGCCCGCCGCCCGGACCGCTTCGACCACGGCACGGATCGAGTCCGGCTGGGTGTAGTCGAGGAAAAGACCGGTCACGCCGTCGATCGAGTCAAGGCGGGCGATATCCTCAGGCTGCCGCGCGGTCGCAAAAACCGTCCAGCCGCGCCCGGCCAGAATGGTTGCCGCCGCGAGCCCAATGCCCGACGAGGCGCCCGTGATCAGGATGACGCGGCCCTTTGCTGCCATTTCGCTGCCCTCTTCCCTTGCCGGAGTCATGCGCCTTCCGACGCACTGCACTCATACGGCTTCGGGTGGGGCGCGTCACCGCTTTCCTTCGTCGGGCGTGATCGTTGCGAGACCGGTTCCCATCCCCGCCTACGCGGGGACAGGCTTTTCGGGCGACATGCGCTGTCACATAAAGACATCCCTAAGGTCGAGCGTGCCACGCCGGCCGATGTCGTCGAAATGCGCGGTCATGAAACGCTCGGCCGCGCGACGGCCGATGTCCTTCAGCTTGACGAAAAAGGCAAAGGACGTGTCCATCTTCGTGGCGGCGCCGAAGGCGGCAAGCTCGTCCGCGCCGGCAATGCGATGCATGAAATTGCGCTGGTATTGGCCGGGATCAAGCCGCTGCTCGTCGATCAGGCGGTTGACGAAATCGATGGCGCGCAACTCCCGCAACAGCGATCCGTTGAAGGTGATCTCATTGACGCGCTCGACGATGGCCTGCGCCTCGCGCGGCACTTCCGGCCGCTCGACCGGATTGATCTGGACCAGAAGCGTGTCGAAGGTCTTGCTGACGCCGAAGAAGGGAAAGAGCGCCGGGTTACCCATGTAGCCGCCGTCCCAATAGTGCTCGCCGTCGATCTCCACCGCATGGAAGACGAAGGGCAGGCAGGCGGAGGCCATCACGGCGTCGGGCGAGAGTTCGCCGTTGGTGAAGACCTTGATCTTGCCCGTGCGCACATTGGTGGCGGAGATGTAGAGCTTCGTCTGCTTGCAGGCACGGACCTTGGCGAAGTCCACCTGGCTGACGAGATGGTCGCGCAAGGGGTTGATGTTCAGCGGATTGAGATCGTAGGGGCTGGCGACACGCGAGAGCATATCGAAGAAGGGAAAACGCGGCAGGTCGAAGGGCATCTTCCAGGCGTCGAGCCAGGTGTCGATCAGCGGGGTGCGTTGGCCGCCAAGGCCGCCTTCGAGACTGACCGAGCGCCAGAAGCGTTCCAGCGCCGCCCGCGCGCCCTCACGCCCCCCCTCGACGATGCCGGCGGCCATCACCACGGCGTTCATGGCGCCAGCGCTGGTGCCTGAGATCGCCTCGAAGTCGAGGCGGTCGTCCTCCAGCAGGCAGTCGAGCACGCCCCAGGTGAAGGCACCGTGGGCGCCGCCGCCCTGGAGGGCGAGGTTGACGGGTTTCCGGCTGCGAGAGCGACCGTTTTTCATGAGCAGGCTCCTTCATCAGGCGGCACGCTACAGCGTCCGCACCAGGCGACAGCATGGGCCGTCGGCCAGGCGTCCGATCAGGACCGCGATGTTTCGGGCGTTAACGGGAGGACGTCACTGGGCCGTCCAGCCGCCGTCGATCGACAGGACCGCGCCGGTGATCGAGCGGGCCGAATCGCCGGCCAGATACAGCGCCAGATCGGCGACCTCCTCGACGGTGACGAATTCCTTCGTCGGCTGCGCATCGAGTATGACGTCGTTCTTCACCTGCTCCTCGGTGATACCGCGCGCCCTGGCGGTGTCGGGGATCTGCTTTTCAACGAGCGGCGTCCAGACATAGCCCGGCGCGATGGCGTTGACCGTGATGCCGTCGGTGGCGACTTCCAGCGCGATGGTCTTGGTGAGGCCGGCGATGCCGTGCTTGGCCGAGACATAGGCCGACTTGAAGGGCGAGGCGACCAGCGCATGGGCCGAGGCGGTGTTGATGATCCGGCCCCACTTCTGCTTCTTCATGATGGGCACAGCGGCGCGGATGGTGTGGAAGGCGGAGGAGAGGTTGATCGCGATGATCTGGTCCCACTTCTCGATCGGGAACTCCTCCACCGGCGAGACGAACTGGATGCCCGCGTTGTTGACGAGGATGTCGAGGCGGCCGAAGGCCTTCTCGGCATCGGCGATCATGGCGGCGATCTCCGCCGGCTTCGTCATGTCGGCCGCCGAGTAGAGCACGGTGACGCCCGCTTCCTTCTCAAGATCGGCACGCGTCTTCTCGATCTCGGCCTTGTCGCCGAAACCGTTCAGCATCACGTTGGCGCCGGCCTTGGCAAAGGCCGTGGCCATGGCGAGGCCGATCCCGGAGGTGGAGCCGGTCACGACGGCGGATTTGCCCTTCAGCATGGGAAATCTCCTTGATGTCTGGAGTCATCGGAATCTTGAGGGTGGGACCCCCGAAACGGTCGGCCTCGTGCTTCGACAAGCGGCGGGAACGCGATCGACAATCGGCACTCGGGCAATCGTCCATCGAAGCTGTGTGCAATGCAATATCTGGTGATCGGTATTTTGCCTATCCATCGGCCAGGCATCACGATGCGTTGACTTAATCGATCCTGCCGGAGAGGTCTTGGACGGTTCGGCGCCGCTTGGCGAAAGGAACGGCCGAGACTCCCGGCGACGAGAATAACAAGTGCGCGCGGAGGCGCCTGCAGCCACGCGCCAGGCAGGAAATTCGGAGTCGCAGGCCGCTAGCGAAACTGTTGAGGCAACGTCCCTGTTGCAGGAAATTTCGCAATAACGCGCCGTAGTTGGTCCATCACCACGCCAAAGCAGGTTTGATCGGCGGCAAATCGATATTCATGCTTCTGCTCGTAACAATTCGGCGTGATGCGAATGACTATGTTCACGTGCCCCAACTTGTCGCACTCGAAGTCCAGCGACAGATATGGCTCGGAGAAATTGAGCGTGAAGCTGCCCGGAAAATGACCGGCCAGTTTTCGAATTTCACTGCGCAGGAACAACAAGTCGGACAAGTGGATGGTCGTGCCTTTCACCTCGACATTTGAGCCAAAGGCCTCGACACGAATAGTACTGTTCAGCCAGTTCGCATCCCAGAAGTTGTCACCTCGACTGACCGACTCCCAAACCCATATCGACAGGCCCGCAATAGTCAGGTCTGGGTCACACGTTTCGTGAGGAGCATCCGTCATCCAGCCAAGCCTCTCTGCGGCGGAAAATTCGACAGCGATGAGTCCTTGCAGACCGAAACGCAGCCTGCCCGATCATGCCCGGAAAAATGCTACCGAAAATCGAACGTTCTTCATTCTTCCTGTAATGATCGACTGGCGGGTCGGCCGGCGGCGGGACCACAACGCTTCAACTCGCAGGCCAAGCTTTTTTCTGCGTCCTCGACGCGCTATATGAGTGCTGCGCCGAACGCTCGAGGATCCTTGACGCTGTGCTTGATGCCCATGATCACGATCATGACCACGGCCACTGCCAGGAAAAGACCCTGCGCCGTGTCGAGAAGGCGTGCGAGCGCCAGGGGCTTCGGATGACGGCGCCGCGCCGCCAGGTGCTGAACGCCCTGCTGGACGACCACGTGCCGCTGACGGCCTACGAGCTCATCGACAAGATCGCGCTGACGGACAAGCGACCAAGTCCCGTCTCGGTCTACCGTGCGCTCGACTTCCTGATCGAGAACGGCATCGTCCACCGCATCGAGAGCCGTAATGCCTTTGTCGTCTGTTCGCACGATCATGCGGCGGAGGGAAGCAATGCCGTCTTCCTGCTGTGCGAGACCTGCGGCGTTGCCGTCGAGGCCGAACCCGGCGATCTGTCGGCAAGGATCGCGGCGATTGCCGCCGCGACCGGCTTTCAGGTGAATTCGGCGGTACTGGAACTGCGCGGCCGTTGCCGCAACTGCCTTGAGCAAGAGGCAACCGACGCCGCCAAGGCACAATGACACGACCCAAGATTTCATCCCGGAACGATCCTGCATGAGCCTCCTGACCACGCCCCTGCCCCGCCGCCACAGCGTGCCCGTCCGCGTCGGCAATGTTCTTGTCGGGGGCGACGCGCCCGTCGTCGTGCAGTCGATGACGAACACCGACACGGCCGACGTCGATTCCACGGTGAAGCAGGTTGCAGACCTTGCCCGCGCCGGGTCGGAACTCGTGCGCATCACGGTCGACCGCGACGAGGCGGCCGCCGCCGTGCCGAAAATCCGCGAGCGGCTCGACCGGCTCGGCGTCGACGTGCCGCTGATCGGCGACTTCCACTATATCGGCCACAAGCTGCTCGCCGATCATCCGGCCTGCGCCGAGGCGCTCGCCAAATATCGCATCAATCCCGGCAATGTCGGCTTCAAGGCCAAGCGCGACACGCAGTTCACCCAGATCATCGAGACCGCGATCCGCTATGACAAGCCGGTCCGGATCGGCGTCAACTGGGGCTCGCTCGACCAGGATCTCCTCACGCGTCTGATGGACGAGAACCAGGCGAACGGCTCGCCGCTGACGGCGCAGGAGGTCCTGCGCGAGGCAATCGTGCAATCGGCGCTGCTCTCGGCCGAGCGGGCCGAAGACATCGGCCTTGCCCGCGAGAAGATCATCCTCTCGGCCAAGGTCAGCCAGGTTCAGGATCTCATCGCGGTCTATGCGGAGCTGTCGCGGCGCTCCAACCATGCACTGCATCTCGGCCTCACCGAGGCGGGCATGGGCACCAAGGGCATCGTCGCCTCGTCGGCGTCGATGGGCCTCCTGCTGCAGCAGGGCATCGGCGACACGATCCGCATCTCGCTCACCCCCGAACCCGGCGGCGACCGCACCCGCGAGGTGCAGGTGGCGCAGGAACTGCTGCAGGTGATGGGCTTCCGGTCCTTCGTTCCGATCGTCGCCGCCTGCCCCGGCTGCGGGCGGACCACCTCCACCGTGTTCCAGGAACTCGCGCAGACGATCCAGAACCAGATCCGCGACGAGATGCCGATCTGGCGGACGAAATATCCCGGCGTCGAGGCGCTTCAGGTCGCGGTCATGGGCTGCATCGTCAACGGTCCCGGCGAATCGAAGCATGCCGACATCGGCATCTCGCTGCCCGGCACCGGCGAGACGCCGGCCGCCCCCGTCTTCATCGACGGCGAGAAGGCAATGACCCTGCGCGGCCCGCGCATCGCGGAGGAGTTCCGCGAACTCGTCATCGACTATATCGAGAAGCGCTGGGGCGGGCCGGTGAAGGGCACGCAGGACGCTGCCGAATAAGCTGGCGTACGGCTCTCAGAGCAGGCTGGCGCCGATGTTGACCAGCAGCGCCAGGATCGTGGTGTTGAAGACGAAGGCGAGCGTGCCGTGGGCAAGGCCGAGGCGGCGGAAGCGCCGGCTCGACATGCCGACATCGGCGGTCTGGGCCGTCGCGCCGATGACTGCGGAAAAATACAGAAAATCGAGATAGTCGGGGTTCTGCCCGCCGGGAAATTCAAGCCCGCCGGCGATCTCGCCGTTTGGGGCAGGCGCGTAATATTCATGGGCGTAGTGAATGGCGAAGATCGCCTGCACGAAGGCCCAGGAGAGAAAGATCGTGGCGACCGCCAGGGCCATGTCGACGCCCTTCAGGGCGCTGTCGCCGGTCTTGCCGCCGACGAGCAGCATCACGATGGCGCCGAGGCTTGCCAGCGCCGCCGCAATGCTGAGGCCGAGCAGCGCCATCGCACCTTCGTCCTCAATGGCGGCGCGCCGGCGGATTCCGTCCACATCCGTTTCTGCGAAGCGGAAGCCGATGAGGGCGAGATAGCTGAGGACGGCGCAATTCCAGCCGATGAGCGGGCCGACGAGCCGATCGCCAAAGACCGACCAAAAGGCCGCCACGACAAGCCCCACCACCGCACTGGCATAGAGCCGCTTGTGGAGCCGGTAGGATGGGATCATCTCAGCGATCCCGCAACGCAACGAAGCGCGCCGCGGCCTTGAGCACATCGGCGTGGGCGCCGAAGGGCTCAAGCAGGGCCTCCGCTTCGGCGACGAGATCGCCCAGCGTCTGGCGCGCCATCTCGATCCCATGCAGCGACACGAGCGTTCCCTTGCCCTTGCCGGCATCCTTGGCCGTCGCCTTGCCCATGACGCTTGCGTCCTGCGTCTCGTCGAGCAGATCGTCGGCAAGCTGGAAGGCGAGGCCGGTGATCTCGCCGAAGCGGATCAGCGCGGCCAGCTCGGCGTCTTCCGCACGGCCAAGCCTTGCGCCCGCCTCGACGGCATAGCGAAGCAGCGCGCCGGTCTTCATGGCCTGAAGGCGGCGGATCTCGTCTTCGCCGAGCGCCCGACGCACAGGATCGAAACGTCCTTCGGCGGCCAGATCCAGCATTTGTCCGCCGACCATGCCGCCAAGCCCGGCGGCCCGCGCCAGCCCAGAGACAAGGGCCAGACGCACGGCCGGCTCGGCTTCGGCCTCCGGCCGGCTCAGAAGATCGAAGGCGAGCGTCAGCAGGGCATCGCCGGCAAGGATGGCGGTTGCCTCGTCGAAGGCGACATGCACCGTCGGCTGGCCACGGCGCAGGGCGTCGTTGTCCATCGCGGGCAGATCGTCATGGACGAGCGAATAGCAGTGGACGCATTCGAGCGCCGCCGCCGCAAACCGGACGTCGCCCGATTTGTCGCCGATCTCGCGGCCGAAGAGGCGCGCCGTCTCGACGACGAGAAAGGGGCGGAGCCGCTTGCCGCCGCCGAGCACCGCGTGGCGCATCGCCGCCATCAGCCTTGCGGGGCGCGCCATCTCGCCCTCGCCAGGCGCATCGGCGAGGAGCGGGACGAAGAAGGTCTCCATCTCGCCGGCAAAGGCGGAAAGACGATGCTCGAAGTCGGGCTCGATCAAAGGCCTGTTCCCTTGGGCTCAGTCATATCCGGCTTCCCATAGCGGACGACGCCGCACCGGTCCACAGATGAAAATATCCTTCCGCCCAAGCCGGTAAACAGCGGTCGAGTTCCTCGGCGCGGGCTGATATGGTGACGGCGCTTTCATTGGACCCAGGCGAGGCGGCAAAGGCGGGCAATGGCGGGAAAGGGAACGGCAGCCAGGTCGAAGAGCCGGTCTGCGAAACCGGTGACGAGGACCAGAGCCGACCGGCCGGACATCAGCAGCCGCCCGTCTTCCATCCGAAGCTGGTTCCGCCGGCAACTGCGCCGGGTCGTTCTCGTCTTCGGCGCGCTCGTGGGGCTGATCCTCATCCTCGTTCCCGTCTACGCCGTCGTGCCTCCGCCTGTCTCGACGCTGATGCTGCGCGACCTCGTGACGCTGCACCTCTACCAGCGGGACTGGGTTTCCCTCGACGAGATTTCGCCCTTCCTCGTGCGCTCCGTCATCATGAGCGAGGACGGCCAGTTCTGCTCGCATGTCGGCGTGGACTGGGGCGCCCTTTCGACCGTGATCGAAGGCGCCGACGACGACGGCCCCTCGCGCGGGGCCAGCACCATCCCGATGCAGACGGTGAAGAACCTCTTTCTCTGGTCGTCCCGCTCGTACATCCGCAAGGGACTGGAGATCCCGCTGGCGCTCTATGCCGACGCCATCTGGTCCAAGCGCCGGATCATGGAGCTCTATCTCAACATCGCCGAGTGGGGGCCGGGCATCTATGGCGCGGAAGCCGCCGCCCGGCACTATTTCGGCAAGTCCGCCGCCGATCTCACCCGGCGCCAGGCGGCGCTGCTTGCCTCCGCGCTGCCCAATCCCTATGTGCGCAACCCGGCCAAGCCCAGCCGCCGCCAGCTTGCCATCGCCCGCACGATCGAGACGCGGGAGAGAAAATCCGGCGCCTATGTCAGTTGCGTCTTCCCGAACTGACGGTGTATGAGGCCCGATCCGTGCCCGAAACGGCCGGTCGTGACTGCATGAGTCGCTTTTCTGCGGCATCGGGCGAATTTTTGCTCGTACACTCTGGCCAAACCCGGCCGAGCGCTGTATAAGCCGCACCCATTCCAGTGGATATACGCCTGCAACGTCCGCCCGGGACGATCAAACGGTTCGGGCGTTGGACAGACGATGGAGTTTTGACCCATGGCAGTGCCGAAACGAAAGACCACGCCGTCGAAGCGCGGCATGCGCCGCTCGGCCGACGCGCTGAAAGCGCCGACTTATGTCGAAGACAAGACCTCGGGTGAACTGCGCCGTCCGCATCATGTCGATCTGAAGACCGGCATGTACCGCGGCCGCCAGGTTCTGGAGCCCAAGGACAGCGTCTGATTTCGACGTCAGTCTCTTGCCCCGAAAGGGGAGCAAGAAGGTCGGCCTCTCGCCGGCCTTTTTTGTTGCGCAAATCCGGCCGGCAGACACCGGCGGCGCGCAAGCAGACATTTCGAATGGGAAGAGGTGAAGGTCGCCTCAGGCGCTGACGGCGTAGAGGAAGCCGGGCTCGATGCGGCTGGAAAGCCGGTTCGCCTGGGCGTAGGCGCTCGTCGCGCGCGGCGCCACCGCATTGTCGTTGCGCTGGACACGGCGCTCGGCCGTCACCGAGCCGCCATCGCGGTTGGCGATCAACTGGGTCAGGAAGGGCGCGGACGAGTTGCGATTGCCGGAGTAGTGCGTGCGCTCGCCGACGGAAGGCTGTTCGACAACAACCAGTGCACGGCTTTCGGGGCGCTGCTCGCCGGCGGCTTCGCTGCGGTCGCGCTCTTCGCCAACGGTGGTCTTGTCGGCGGAGGCCGGCGACACGCGGCCGGCGACATGCTGACGGTCGATCCTTGGGCGAACCCCCACTTCTCCGACGCCTGTCACCTTCATTGTGCCCCCATCGTCCCGTTTCGGAACAAGAATGCTGATCATCTCCCGGTCTCAGGGTTCCTGGAGCAATCGAAGGGCCAGGGACGCAAAACGACCCGGCGCCGAATCGGCACGCACTCCGTTGGTTAACATCGGGTTAACGGTAAGTGGAAAATTTCGGGAAATCAATGTCAGGCCAGAAACAAATCAGGCCGCATCCTCAAGCGAGGAAACGGCCTGACAGGGACTGAAGAGCCCGGTTTTCCTGGTGTTGCCTGCGATAGCCCGGACCGATTGCCCCGGATCCGGTCCATGCGCCCGGCCATTCCGCCGTCCGCGGCAGGGCGAGCCATGGTGGCTTGCGCCGCTCGCCGGCCATCGCGGCGCGGGACCGGCCGCATCGGCGAAGGATCGCACGACGTCCGTCGGTCGTTTCAATGTGGCACAGCCGGGACGACGACCGCCGTCCGGCGCCCCGGCCTCAAAGGCGGCCGGTCACTTGCCCTCGTCGCCCATCTTGTCGAGCCGGCGCTGCATCGCCTCGATCTGCTCTTTCAGAGCGCTGATGTCGGAATCGCGCCCTGCGGCAGAGGCCGTCGGGGGTTCGGATGCCGGCGTCTCGTCGCCCGTCTGGTTCGCGCCGAAGGGCATGAACATGCGAAGCGCCCGCTCGAACATTTCCGAATTGCGGCGGACCTGCTCTTCGATCGCCTCCAGCCCGGTGCCGCCAAAGGTCTGCGACAGCTGCTGGCGGAACTTTTCCTGCTCGCGCGTCAGAGAGGAGATCGACTGCTCCAGATAGCTCGGGACCAGCGTCTGCATCGAATCGCCATAGAAGCGGATGAGCTGGCGCAGGAATGTCACCGGCAGGAGATTCTGACCCTTGCCTTCCTGCTCGAAAATGATCTGCGTCAGCACGGACCGGGTGATTTCCTCGCCGGATTTGGCATCAAAGACGACGAAGTCCTCTCCCGACTTCACCATCTGCGCCAGATCCTCCAGCGTCACATAGGTGCTGGTCCCGGTGTTGTAGAGACGCCGGTTCGCATACTTCTTGATGATTGTGGGTTCGTCCTGCTTTGCCATTGGGATCTTTTTCCTCGCCCCGCCTTGCACGTGTCACGACACCGGACCCTCCCCCGAGCTGTCGCCCGTGCATTCGACGTCCTGTCCTCACAATCATGACACTACGGCCTTTTCTGCAGCGCGGACAACCGTTTTTGCTGCGCAGCATGCCAAACTCTCCGCGGACGGATTCAAGGCTCCCGGGACCATCGCGACAGCTTGGCGCATCCCCACCAAATGCCACAGGCGAGGCTGTTGACAGAGCGCCCCGAAACGCCCTCTAGTGCTAGCGAACGCGCCGCACCATACGAACGAGTACTTGCACTTACGCAAGACTTCGGACCGGGCGGCCCTCGCAAGGCAGAAGAAGAAGGCGCACCACAAGAAGACGCCGATCCCCACCGAAAGAACAGGCGGCAGCCGCCAGACTGGGAGTCCACCATGTCCGATATCGTCATTGTGTCCGCAACCCGAACGGCAGTCGGCTCGTTCAACGGCGCCTTTGCCACAATCCCGGCCCACGACCTCGGCTCGGCCGTCATCACGTCGGTGCTGGAGAAGGCGGGCGTGAGCGCCGAAGAGGTCGACGAGGTCATCCTCGGTCAGGTCCTCACCGCCGGCCAGGGCCAGAACCCGGCGCGCCAGGCGGCGATCAACGCCGGTCTTCCGATCGAGGCGACCGCCTTCGGCATCAACCAGCTTTGCGGATCGGGTCTTCGGGCCGTGGCGCTCGGCATGCAGCAGATCGCGAACGGCGACGCCGACATCGTCGTCGCCGGCGGTCAGGAGAGCATGTCTCTCGCCCCGCATTGCTCGCATCTTCGCGGCGGCGTGAAGATGGGCGACTTCCAGATGATCGACACGATGATCCGGGACGGCCTCTGGGACGCCTTCAACGGCTACCACATGGGCACGACGGCGGAGAATGTCGCCAAGGAGTTCCAGATCACCCGCGACGAGCAGGACGCCTTCGCCGTCGCCTCGCAGAACAAGGCGGAAGCGGCCCAGAAGGCCGGCAAGTTCAAGGATGAGATCACGCCCTTCACCATCAAGACGCGCAAGGGCGACATCGTCGTCAGCGACGACGAGTATATCCGCGCCGGAACGACGCTTGAGACCGTCGGCAAACTGCGTCCGGCCTTTTCCAAGGACGGATCGGTGACGGCGGGCAACGCCTCCGGCATCAACGACGGAGCCGCTGCGGTCGTGCTGATGAGCGCCAAGGAGGCGGAAAAGCGCGGCCTGACGCCGCTCGCCCGCATCGCCGCCTGGGCAACGGCCGGCGTCGACCCGAAGATCATGGGCACGGGCCCGATCCCGGCGTCGAAGAAGGCGCTCGCCAAGGCGGGCTGGTCGACCGGCGACCTCGATCTGGTCGAGGCCAACGAGGCCTTCGCGGCCCAGGCCTGCGCTGTCAACAAGGGTCTCGGTTGGGATACCTCGAAGGTCAACGTCAACGGCGGCGCCATCGCCATCGGCCATCCGATCGGAGCCTCCGGCGCCCGCGTGCTGGTGACGCTCCTGCACGAGATGGGCCGGCGCGATTCCAAGAAGGGCCTTGCCACGCTCTGCATCGGCGGCGGCATGGGCGTTGCCATGTGCCTGGAGCGCTAAGCCGGCTCACCATCAACATTCAGCATTAATCAAGAAAACGCACCATCCGGCTGCGGGCGGGAGATTTCCCGCTTTCGCGGCCCAAGAAAAACGGGGAAACACATCATGACAGTCGCAGTTGTCACCGGTGGTACGCGCGGCATCGGCGCGGCGATCGCCAAGGGCCTTCAGGCCGCGGGCCTGACGGTCGCAGCCACCTATCACGGCAACGTGGAGAAGGCCGAGGCCTTCAAGGCCGAAACCGGCATCCACGTCTACAAGTGGGATGTCGGGGACGAGGCGGCCTGCGTCGAAGGTCTCGGCAAGGTCGCGGCCGAACTCGGCCCGATCTCGGTGCTCATCAACAACGCCGGCATCACCCGCGACGGCATGTTCCACAAGATGAGCTTCACGCAGTGGCGCGAGGTGCTCGCGACCAACCTCGATTCCATGTTCACGATGACCCGGCCGGTGATCGACGGCATGCGCGAGCGCGGCCATGGCCGCATCATCAACATCTCCTCGATCAACGGCCAGAAGGGCCAGATGGGGCAGGCCAACTATTCGGCCGCCAAGGCGGGCGTCATTGGTTTCACCAAGGCACTGGCCCAGGAAAACGCCCGCAAGGGCATCACCGTCAACGCCATCTGCCCGGGCTATATCGACACCGAGATGGTGCAGGCCGTGCCCGAGAAGGTGCTGGAGAGCATCATTGCGGGCATTCCGGTGGGACGCCTCGGCAAGGCCGAGGAAATCGCAGCCCTCTGCGCCTATCTTGCCTCGGACGCCGCCGGCTTCATGACGGGTGCCGTGCTGACAATCAACGGCGGGCAGTATATCGCCAACGGTTGATTGTGCAGGCCATAAGCATCCCTCACACATAAAAAAGGGCGCCCCAAGAGGCGCCCTTATCCGTTTTCCGGGACTTTTCGTCTCTTGACCGATCAGGCCGCCAGCGTGGACGACGCCTCGCGCACCTTGGCGGTTGCGCCGGCGATCAATTCGGTCGCACCGGCGATGCTTCCCATGCCCTCGTTGACCGAATTCACGCCGTGGGCGGCAGTGTGCATGTTCGAAGACATTTCACGCGTCACGGCCGTCTGTTCTTCCACGGCGGAGGCGATGTTGGCCGAGATGTCATTGATCTCCGCGATCGTCCGCGCGATGCTCTCGATTGCCCCGACCGCCTGATGCGTCGTCGACTGTACCGCGCTGATCTGGGCGCCGATTTCCTCGGTCGCCTTGGACGTCTGCGTGGCGAGGTTCTTCACCTCCGAAGCAACAACCGCGAAACCCTTGCCGGCTTCTCCCGCGCGGGCGGCCTCGATCGTGGCGTTGAGTGCCAGAAGATTGGTCTGCGCCGCGATCGTGTTGATCAATTCGACAACGTCACCGATCTTCTGGGCGGCACTGGCAAGGCCCGAGACGACCACGTTGGTCTCCTGGGTCTGCGTGACAGCCTGGCTCGAGATGCCGTGTGCCCTTGAAACCTGACGGCTGATTTCCTCGACCGAGGCTGCAAGTTCCTCGGCGCCCGAGGCAACCGCCTGGACATTGGTCGATGTCTGCATCGATGCCGCCGCAACACTGCTGGCCTGCTGGTTCATCGCCACCACGGCATCGTTGACATGGGCCAATTCACGGTTGATTTCGCCCTGAACGTGACGTCGGCGCAAGCGGTCGGCAACCATCGCGGTGATATCGGTCGCGAACTTGACCACCTTGATCGGACGCCCCACGTCATCGAAAATCGGATTGTAGGTCGCCTGGATCCAGACTTCCCGTCCGCCCTTGCCGATACGCTTGAACTCGGCCGTCTGGAATTCGCCGCGGCGCAACGCCTCCCAGAAGTGACGGTATTCGGGCGTGTCCCGTTCGGCCGCGTCGACGAACATGGAATGGTGCTTGCCCTTGATCTCGTCCAGTCGGTAGCCGAATGTCCCCAGGAAGTTGTCGTTGGCGTCCGTGACAATGCCGTCCAGCGTGAAGTGGATGGCGGCCTGGGCCCGGTTCAGGGCCGCGATCTGCCCGGCAATATCCGCTGATTGCAGCTTCTTCTGCGTGATGTCGGTGGCGAACTTGACCACCTTGAACGGCTTGCCGTTTCGTCCCAGGACGGGGTTGTAGGAGGCCTCGATCCAGATCTCCTTTCCGTCCTTGCCGATCCGCTTGAATTCGCCGGCCTGGAACTTTCCGGCTCGCAGGTCCGCCCAGAACGTCTTGTAGCCGGCGGTTTCCCGTTCGCCGGCCGCAACAAGGACCGAGTGGTGCTGGCCGACAAGTTCCTCCAGCCGATAGCCCAGCGCGCGCAGAAAATTGTCGTTGGCCGAGAGGATTTTGCCATCGAGATCAAACTCGATGACGGCCTGCGAGCGTTTCAGCGCCTCGACGACGGCTCCATCTTGAGACCTAACAGAAAACAAAGGAAATCCCCCTGCGCGTATGATGTGTGCCGGCCAACGAGGCCCTGCCTTGCTGATCCGACATTATGCTGCAGGCGGCTTTCCGTCCGTTGAACTGTATGCACGACAGCGGTGCATTTCTGGATCAAAATTTGATCCTTGAGGATGATTTTCATCGACGGGCACATCGTTTCCGGAGTAAAATTTCGACAATTCAATGAACTTCTGCAAAATATAAGTTGTTATACCTATGAAGGCGCTGAAGAACAGGTCCCGTTGGTCTTCTTACCAGATGCTTCGCTTCATCGAGGAGAAGACGAAGATCGGAACATGGATCTGGGATCTGACGGCGACGGAACTTCACTGGTCGACGGGCCTCTACAGGCTGATCGGGTTGGATCCGCAGGAAACCAAGCCGTCCTTCTCTGCCTACGAGAGCATCATCCACCCGGACGACCACCTCGACATCACCGGGCCTCTGGTGCGGGCGGACGGCAGCACGATCTTCGATCGGCAGTTCCGGATCATGCGGCGCGACGGCTCGCTGCGCTGGCTCCAGGGCCATGCAGAAATCCATCTCGGCGCCGACGAGATGCCGCATCAGGTCATCGGCGTCGTCATCGACATCACCGACCGCAAGATTCTCTCCGATTCGTTGAAGCTCGCCGGCCGCCACCTCGACCTCGCCTCGGACATCCTTGGCGCGGCCGTCTGGATCACGGATCGCCAGGGCTCGATCGTCAGCCAGCACGGCTGGCTGCCCCTCACCGGCCAATCGGTCGCGGATGTCCAGCAGATGGGCTGGCTGAACGCTCTTGTTCCCGAAGACCGCGTGCAGGCGATGAAGGTCTGGATGACATCGCTGCGCAGACCGGAGCCCTTTGAGATTGGCTTTCGTGTCCGCTCGTCCGACGATGAAGGCGTAGCGGTGACCGGGCGTTTCACGCCGCTTGAAGACAGGAAGGGCGGCATTGCCGAATGGATCGGCGTCTTTCGCAGACAGGGATCCGACGCGCGCGCCTTGCAGGATCACGTGCCCGCTGGCGAAGAGGGCAGCGGCGAGCACAGGCTGCACCCGGCACAGATCAGGGCCGCCCGCGCCATGCTTGGCTGGTCGGTGTCCGATCTTGCCGACGTCAGCGGCATCTCGGGATCGACCATCCGGCGAATGGAAATGGATGATCCCGACCGAAGCGTCAGCCAGACCTATTTCGACATCATGCACGAGACGTTCCGGCGCCATGGCCTCAGGATGGAGCTTCGGGACGGCATGGCAGTCGTCGGTTTTCCGATGTCGCCCTGACGAGGACTGCGGGAGTTTACAGACGCTCCGGATCCGGGGCCGCCGATGGCCGGCCTGGAGCATTCCGTTCAAACCGGAGCCACGAAAATGCTTTAGGTCTTTGTCTCCACGCAAATCCGGGCGGAAAACCGGTTCCCACCCTCGCCTTCGCGAGGGCATGCTTTTCCTGGATTTGCTCTAGCTTTTCGGCATTGCCATTTCGCCGGGTAACAGCACGCGCTCCAGCATCACGAAAATCTCGCGCGGGCTGTAGGGCTTCTGCAGGATAGCGGCGAAGGCCTTCTGCTGCGAAAGACCGGATTGCCCCGTGATGCAGATCACCGGCGGGACATCCGCGCCGAGGCGGGCCTTGAGCCGCATCACCACATCGGCACCGCTCTCGCCGCCGAGAATCCAGTCCACGAACACGATGTCCGGCACGACTTTTTCGGCAAGATTGGCCGCCTCGCCGCCCGACGCCGCGGTGACGACCTCGAAGCCGAAGGTCTCCAGCAGGCTGCTCATCAGCGCCAGCGCGATGGGACTGTCGTCGACCACCAGTGCCACCATGCCGGCGAAGGGCCGCCGGCCTGCCGATTGCGTGCGATTCATCACCATGGTCCTGTCGCCTTTCCGCTGCGCGCCGCCCATGTCTGCGGGGACCGCATCCGACCGATCGTCGCCGCGCCTGCGCGCCTGTGTCCCGACGCGTTCGGTGTCTGGGGAGGGTGAACGCGCAGATGCGGCCGAAGCGACCGGCGCAGCATGCCGCCCTTTTCGCCGCGTTTTCTTTTCCGCCAGAGGCGGCACGGCCAGATCGGCCCTCATGCCTCCGCCCTCCCGCGGCGTCAGCGCGAGGTCACCGCCGAGGAGTTTCGCCAGATGACGGCAAATCCGCAGACCAATGCCGGCTCCGGGCTGGGCCGCCACGGCATCGACTGCCGCGTTGCCTGCAGGCCGTTGCTTCGGCCCCCGATCGAGGACACTGAAACAGAGGCGGTCGTCCTCCACCGTCAGCCACAGCTCCGTTCCGCCCTGCCCCGAGTGACGGATGGCATTCTGCAGAAGATTGAACAGCACCTGCCGGATGCGCCGGGGATCGCTGGAAAAACTCTCGGGAACGCCGTCGCCAACGATGACGCCAATGCGCCCGGCGCCTTGCGCCAGCAGGGGCGAATGAAGGTCGGCGAGTTCCCGCAGCAGAGCCTGCGGATCGAAGCGGCTTGCCGTCACCGCCCTTGCCGCGTCGCCGGCCGAAAGGGCCACCAGATCGTCGGCCATCGTCAGGGCATGGTCGGCGGCGAGCGTCATCAGGGCCGACAGCCGTTCGGCCTCCGGATCGTCGGGCAGCTTTGCGGCCAGCAGCCCGGCCAGCACCTGCATGGCCGATACGGGATTGCGAATCTCGTGGCCGACGGCGGCAACGTCTTCAGCGGGAACGGAATCGGTCGGCGGCATGGGCAATCTGGCTGCAGGGAAACGGTCGGCACCGAAAGAACGGCACCTTTGCCGGATCCTTGCGCCTTGAAGATTAAATGCGGCTTAAAGCCGGGCATTTTAGACAAAAGGCATCGAGACCGCGGGGAACGACGCTCGCAGGGGAAGCGCCGGACTGGCCTGCAACAGGCTCCTTGCGACAGGAGACCGGGCCTCGGCCCGACAGGCCGGTTTCAGGCTTTGATTTCAGCGGTTGACGCCCCCGGGGAAGCCAGTATAGTCCCGCGCGAATTGCCCTTCGGGCAACCTTGCGACGGCCCCTTTCGCCGGGCCCGATCGCACACCAGATGCGGGCGTGGCGGAATCGGTAGACGCGCCGGACTCAAAATCCGGTTCTGGTGACAGAGTGTCGGTTCGAGTCCGACCGCCCGCACCATCTTCTTCTCTTCGCGCTGCCGCGATCTGCGATCGCTTCGCTCCAGAGGGGGCGCCGCGAAGTCGGCAGCGCGTCCATCAGCCCGCCCGAGGTCCCAAGCCTCACGCCGCCTCGGAGGCGTAGACTTCGCGCGCCTCGCGGATCGCGCCGTGATGGGCCGCTGCCCAGTCGATGAGGCCGGAGAGCGGGCCGATGAGCGAGGCGCCGAGCGGCGTCAGGCTGTATTCGACGCTCGGCGGCACCGTCGGGAAAACCTCACGGTGGACGAGACCGTCGCGCTGCAGATCGCGCAGCGTCTGGGTCAGCATGCGCTGCGAGATATCCGGGATCTGACGGCGCAATTCCCCGAATCGATGCGGCTTTCCGCCGAGCAGCATGATCAGGAGCGTGCTCCACTTGTCGCCAAGCTGGTCGAGAACGTCGCGGATCGGGCAATTCGCGGCGTTGAAGTCGCCGGACGCAAACATCTTCTGAAAGTTCGTGTCCGCGCCGGACTCTGTTCCTGCCTCGGCCTTCTCGCCTGCCATGGGGTGGTTCCTTCCAGGTGCCTAAGGGTCTTCAAACTGCGTACTTTACAGTCCTTGGTTCCTATTTTAGCCCTGGTTACTGAAAGAGACAACCAGTCAAATCCGAATGCACTGGGCACTCTTGATCAGGGCTCCCCATCCGTGCGGAGCCGGCTAGCGGGTGTCTCGCATGGAGCCGCACCGCTTCAGAAAGAAGGAACCGAACGATGTCCGATACCCTGCTCGTCACCGGCGCTTCCGGCCATCTCGGCCGCCGCGTCATCGCCCATCTCCTCGAGAGCAACGGCGTTGCGCCCGGCCGCATCGTCGCGGCGACACGCGATCCGGCGAAGCTTTCCGATCTTGCCGCCAAGGGCATCAAGGTGGTGGCCGCCGATTTCGAAGATGCCGCATCGCTGTCTGCGGCCTTTGCCGGCGTCGGCCGCCTGCTGCTGATTTCCACCGACGCTCTGGACAAGCCAGGCCGGCGTCTCGCCCAGCATGAAGCTGCCGTTGCCGCCGCCAAGGCGGCCGGCGTGAAGCATATCGTCTATACGTCGATGCCGAATCCGGACGATTCCCTCATCCCCTTCGCGCCCGACCATCTCGGCACGGAACAGGCGATCAAGGCCTCCGGCCTCTCCTACACACTTCTGCGCAACAGCTGGTACATGGACAACATGTTCTTGCCGCTGCCGCCGGTGCTGGCGTCGGGGCAGTGGTTCACGTCCGCCGGTGAAGGACGGATCGCCAACGTGTCGCGCGAGGATTGCGCCCGCGCCGCCGCCACCGCCCTCGCCTCTTCTGACACCACGGCCAGGACCTATGACATCACCGGCCCCGAGAGCCTGACGGTTTCCGAGATCGCGGCGATCGTCAGCGAGGTGTTCGAGCGCCCGATCGCCGTCGTTCAGGTCAGCGACGAGCAACTGACGCAGGGCATGATCGCGGCAGGCGTGCCGGACTTCATGGCCCCGCTCTGGACCTCCTTCGACGCCAACACGCGCGAGGGCAAGATGAACATCCAGACCGACGCGGTGGAGGAGCTCACCGGCACGGCGCCGATGACGCTCAAGGCCTTCCTCGCCGCGAACAAGGCGGCCTTCGCCAAGGCGGCCTGATCCAAGGCACGATCGACCATTCCGGCGGGGTTATGCCCCGCCGGTCAGCGTTTCGACATCCGTCACCAGCGCATGGCGGTCGGCAAGCGCCGCCAGTTCCGCCCGATGCAGCGTTTCGGCCGGGACGATGCTCCCCTCCAGCGGCAGGTTGCGCGTCGCGCAGGCATCGCCTGCAACGGTGATCCCGTAGCCGAGATCGAGCGCGGCACGGACGGTCGACGAGACGCAATGATGCGTCATCAGGCCGGCAATAATGAGCGGAGAGCCCTCGACAATCCGCTCGGAAAGGTCGGTGCCCGAGAAGCTGTTGGGCCTCACCTTTTCAACGACCGGTTCCGTTGCCAAGGGCGCCAGACGGTCGACGATCGCGCCGCGCCCGGCCGTCCGATCGAAGAGGCCGCCGGGCGATCCGCGATGGGCGACATGAACGATCCGCGTCCCCGCCTTGCGCGCGGCATCGAGCAGCCGCGCCGCCTTCTCGACCGCCGCCTCCACGCCATGGAGCCTCAGTGGTCCTTCGAGGTATTCGTTCTGGTAGTCGATGAGCACGAGCGTCGCATCGGCAAGGCGCGGCGGTTCGGGCGCCCGGCCCGTCAACTGGAACAGCGTCTGCGGGGTCATGGCGATCCTCCTAATTCGCGAAGATTGGCTCAGGGAATGAGGATGGGGCTGCCGACGGTGCGGCCGGCTTCAAGATCGGCCTGGGCCTTGCCGGCATCCTCAAGCGGATAGCTTTGTCCGACGGCAGGGCCGATGCCCCGCCGCGCCATCTCGATCACCTCCCGGGCCGCGCCGGGATAGACGTCGCGCTCGGTGGAATAGGCCATGACGCTAGGGCGCGCGAAGACGAGCGAGCGCAGCGGGCCGATCGCCTCGACGGGCACGGGCGGGATCGGCCCCGCCGTCTGGCCGATGCTTGCAACGGTGCCGAAGCGCCGCACGCAGGCAAAGGTCTTCAGGAGTTGGTCGCCGCCGATCCCGTCGACGGCAAAGTCGACGCCGACGCCATCCGTCAGGCGCATGACCTCAGCGGCGATATCGGCATCGCGGCCGACGATCACGTGGTCGGCGCCATGAGCCCGCGCGACCTCCGCCTTTTCCTTAGAGCCGACCGTGCCGATGACGGTCGCGCCGAGGTGTTTCGCCCACCGCGTCAGCAGGCTTCCGAGACCGCCGGCCGCCGCGAGGACGAGGAGCGCCGTTCCTTCCCGAACCTGACAGGTGCGTGTCAGCAGCATGTGGACGGTGAGGCCGCGCAGCAGCAAGACCGCCGCTTCGGGTGCCGGGATGCCTTCGGTCAGCGGGATCGCTCGCCAGGCCGGCAGCAGGCGCGTCGCGGCATAGGCGCCCGGCGCTCCGGCATAGGCGACGCGAACGCCGACGGTGAGGCCCTCGACGCCCTCACCCACGGCTTCGATGATCCCCGCACCCTCAACGCCGGGAATGCGCGGCTCCGGAAGGGGATAAAGCCCCGTGCGATGATAGACATCGATGAAATTGACGCCGACAGCCTCATGCCGAAGCCGGACCTCGCCGGGGCCGGGCTCCTGCGCCGGCCAGTCGATGAGTGTCAGGCGATCGACACCGCCCGGTTCGCTTAGTCTGATGGCCTTGTCCATCGGGTTCCTCGCTTTCGTTGCAAGGCAGAGATAGGTCGAGCGCGTCTGATAAAAAATTCCCTTTTCTTTCCCATTCAATGTGAGAAATTTCACAGATGGACTGGGACGATCTTCGCCATTTTTCCGCCTTTGCCGGAAGCGGCAGCCTTGCGGCAGCCGCGCGCGACCTCGGCGTCGAACACGCCACCGTCGCACGGCGCATCGCGTCGCTGGAGGACAGGCTCGGCGTCAAGCTCATCGACCGGCGCGGACGGCGGCTGGTGCTGACCGCCGAGGGAGAACGCATCGCCGCCATCGCCGAGCGAATGGCGACGGAAACGCGAGCGATCGAGCGGCTTGCCGGCGGCGCGCGGTCGGACCTTTCCGGCACGATCACGATCAGCGCCCCGTCAGCCTATGCGACCGCTGTTCTTGCCCCGAAGCTGGCGGGCCTGCAACGACGCCATCCGGCGCTTTGCATCCGCCTCCTCGGGGAAGCCCGGACGGCATCGCTGGAGCGGCGCGAGGCCGATATCGCCATCCGTCTCAGCCGACCCGACCGGGGCGACCTGACGATCCTGAAGATCGGCGACATGCCCTTCCGGCTCTATGCCAGCCAGGCCTATGTCGCCGAAACACCGGAAGCCGACTGGCGCTTCATCGGCTCGGACGGCGCCATGGCGACCTCGCCGCAGCAGGCCGAACTCGAGCGGATCGCGGCGGGCCGTGCCTCCAGCTTCCTGAGTGATCAGGCCGAGATTCAGCGCGCGCTTGTGATCGCTGGTGCAGGCGTGGCCATCCTGCCCGAGTTCATGGAAACGGCAGGCCTTGTCCGCATCGGGCAGGATACGCCTCTCGTCACGCGCGACATCTGGCTGGTGGTCCACTCCGACATGCGCCGGGCCGCTGCCGTTCGGGCCGTCATCGACTGCCTGAGCTGACTTCCCAGGCGGGTAAATTTCTCCTCCGCCATTCGTCATCAGAAAAGGCTCCTGCCTTTCGTCCGACTGCACGCGATGTCGCGAGAGGCGTTGCGGGCCTCCGTAAAGCTGACTATAAAACTCATATTAAAGTCACATGATGCGAGGACCGAGTGAGACAGGCACTGACAGTGGCCGGGATGGTATTTGCGTCGATCTGCCAGTCCGCCAGCGCGGAGGACGCGCCAGCCGACAAGGGGCCAGTTCCCGGCATCTCGGTGGAGATGAACAAGCTCGAAGCCGCCGGGGATGATTGCCGGGCCACCTTCGTGATCCAGAACGGCCTCGACGAGCCGCTTTCGGCGCTCAAGCTCGACCTTGTCGTCTTCGACGGGCAGGGCATTGTTGCCCGGCGTCTTGCCGCCGATTTCGCACCTCTTGCTGCGCAAAAAACAGCGGTAAAGATCTTTCCCGTTTCCAGGATGGCCTGCGGCGACATCGACCGCGTGCTGCTCAACGACGTGTTGGCCTGCGAGGCCGCCGATGGCGCCGTGAAAGGATGCCTCGACCGGCTGGCGCTGCATTCGCGCGCCGCCGCCAGCTTTGTGAAATAGCGAGTTGTTCGCGATGCGCCCCCGCCTTTCCTCACTCCTTCTCGCCGCGGTCACGGCCGCTCTTCTCGCCGCCGTGCCGGTTCGCGCCCAGGATGCCTCACCCGACGGCGGCATGACCCTGTCGCCCGTTCCCGCAAACCCCTCGCAGTCTGGCGCCGCGCCGGCCATCCCGGTCGAGGGGAACGCCGACGAGGCACAAGCCCCCGCTCCCGAAGCGCCTGATGCGGCTGCCGAGACCGTTGCCGAGGGTGCCCCGGCAACCCTGCCGCACAATCTTTCGCCCTGGGGCATGTTCCTTGCCGCCGACATCATCGTGAAGGGCGTCATGGCGGGACTTGCCCTCGCATCGGTCGTGACCTGGACCGTGCTGCTGGCCAAGGGGCTGGAAGTCCTGCTCGCGCGGCGACGCCTGCGCAAGGGGGCAAGAACGGTCGGCGCGGCCGGCAACCTTGCCGAGGCCGCCGCCTCGTCCGGCTTCGGCGGCGGGCCGGTGTCGGCCATGGTGCGCGCGGCCGCCGCCGAGGTCCGTCTTTCCGAGGGAACCACGGCGGCGGGGCTCAAGGAGCGGGTCGCCTCACGGCTCGACCGCATCCAGATCGGCGCAGGCCGGAGCATGATGAAGGGCACGGGCCTGCTCGCCACCATCGGATCGACGGCGCCCTTCGTCGGCCTGTTCGGCACGGTCTGGGGCATCATGAACGCCTTCGTCGGCATCTCGAAGGCGCAGACGACCAACCTTGCCGTCGTGGCGCCGGGTATTGCCGAGGCGCTGCTTGCCACCGCCATCGGGCTCGTCGCCGCGATCCCGGCGGTCGTCATCTACAACATGTTCGCCCGGGCGATTGCCGCCTATAGGGCGGAACTCGGCGACGTGTCCGCCGAGATCCAGCAGCTGGTCTCGCGCGATGCCGACCGCGGACGCGTGATGCGCCCGCATCCGGCGGAGGCTCGCTGATGGCCGGTTCCCTCGACGACGGCGACGACATGGCCGAGGCGCACGAGATCAACGTGACGCCCTTCATCGACGTGATGCTGGTGCTGCTGATCATCTTCATGGTGGCGGCCCCGCTTGCAACCGTCGACGTCAACGTCGACCTGCCGGGCTCCTCCGCTCCGGAGGCCAGGCGCCCCGACAAGCCGCTCTATCTCACCGTGAAGGAAGACCTGACCTTGGCGATCGGAAACGACAGTGTGACGCGCGACAGGCTTGCCGGCGCGATCGACGCCTTCACCGGAGGCAATCACGACGAACGGGTGTTCCTGAGGGCCGACAAGGCGGTCGCCTATGGCGACCTGATGTCGATCATGAACGCGCTGCGCGCGGCGGGCTACCTGAAGATCGCGCTCGTCGGCCTCGAAACGGCGCCCGGCTCAGGCGTCGGCGGTCTTCTGCCATGACGATGGCGCACGGCATGGCGGATCGAATGCCCCCGATGCCTGCATGGCCGTCGTTCAGCAGTGTCGAGCAAGGCGAGAGCAAGGAGAAGGGTGCGCCCTGGGGACTGGCGTTCATGGCTGTCATCGCCCTGCATGCCGGCGTTGGCGCGATGCTGTTTGACCGCACCCCGCCCCAGGACGCCTCGCCCGCGCCGGAAGCTGTGGTGATGATCGACCTGCCTCCGGATCTGGCCCTGCCGCCGGCCGAAAGCGTAGAAAGCATCGCTTCCATGGCCGTTGCCGCCGAAAGGCCGCAAGACGTGCCGGCAGAGATGTCCAGCGACGTCCCACCCGACATGGCGGCCGTGACGGACTCGCCTTTTGAGCCGCCTCCGGCCGTGGAAAGCATCGACGCCCCCGACATGCCGCCGCTTGAGGATACGCCGCCGCTCGACATGCCGCCGGAGGAGACCGCCCAGCCGGTCGAGGAGGTGGCCATCGCAGAGGCGACGCCGGTGGATCCGGTCGAGGCCGTCGTTTCCGATGTCGCTCTTGCCCCTGCTCTTCCGACGGCACGGCCGAAGCCGCCCGCCCCGCAACAGCGGACCAAGACCGCCAGCACGAAGCCCGCGAAAGTGCAGAAGAGGGCAGCGCCGGCGAGCCCGTCGCCGGCGGCGATCGAATCGCGCAAGGCGTCGGGCAGCGGACAGTCCGATCCCAATGCGCTGAAGAGCTATGTCGCCAAGGTGCGCGCCCGGATCATGCGTCAGCGCCGGTCGGTGGATCGCGACGCCGCCACGAGCCGTCCGACCGTCGTCAGCTTCACGGTCGCGGCCTCCGGCCAGCTTTCCGCCGTCCAGATTTCGCACAGTTCCGGCAATGCGGATCTGGATGCCGCAGCCGTCGCGATGGTGCGGCGGGCAGGATCGATGCCAGCCTTCCCGGACGATCTCGGCCAGAATGCCCTTCAGCTCAAGCTGCCGGTGCGTTTCGACCGGTAATCCGCCCGGTTGTCCGTTCCGCTACGTCCTGAAGAAAAAAAAGCACGCCGCAACTCATGCGACGTGCTCCATGGCATTTGCCTTTGTGGATGCGGCCCGAGACAGCGATATGCTTCGGGCGGCATCGTCGTCCCGCTAGCTCAGTCGAGCGGCGGAATTCGCAGGACCTGACCCGGGTAGATCTTGTCCGGGTGCGTCAGCATCGGCTTGTTGGCCTCGAAGATCCCTTCGTATTTCGGCCCCTTGCCCTTGCCATACTGTTCCTCGGCGATCTTCCAGAGCGTGTCGCCCTTTTCGACCGTATAGAACACCGGCTCGGCGGCCGGCGCATCGGCGACCTTCAGTTCGGCTGCCTCGACCGACGCAATGCCGAGCGTGTTGCCAACGGCGACGATGGCCTTCTCAAAGGCGGACTGATCCTTGACGGCGCCCTTCAGCACGACCTTGTCGTCGACAACCTCGACCTCGACGCCCTCGGTTCCGAGATCGTGCGACGCAAGTTCCTTCTTGACGGCCTCGGCATCCGGCGCCTCGTCGTCGCCTCCAAGACCGAGTTTCTTTCCGGCTGACTTGATGAAACTGAACAGGCCCATTGTTATCTCCCTGGCTGAATGATGTGCATGGAACGACCCTCCCGCGGCAATTGCAACCGCTCTTGCGTTCTGTGCACAACATCTTCGCCGGATCAGGGCACAACTCCATGACATCAGGCCACATCTGGGACGATCAACCGAAATTTCTTGCCCGAGGGACTGCTTTGCCACATGGCCTTGCTGCGAGACCCTGCCGGACCATCACCAGGCGTCAGACACCCGTGAAGAGCCACGCGTGCTCGGGTGCGTTGTGGAACTTCCACACCCGGTGCGGGCCGGCCATGACGTTGAGGTAATAGCTGTCATAGCCGTGGATGGCCGCGACCGGATGGTAGCCCTTCGGCACCATCACCACGTCGCCATCCTCCACCGCCATCGTCTCGTCCAGAGAACGATCGTCCGTATAGACGCGCTGCATGGCGAAGCCCTGGGCCGGGTGGAAGCGGTGGTAGTAGGTCTCCTCCAGATAGCTTTCGCGCGGCAGGTCGTCCTCGTCGTGCTTGTGCGGCGGATAAGACGAGGTGTGACCGCCGGGCGTAATCACCTCGACCACAAGGAGCGCATGCGCGGCGCCATCGTCCTCCGGCATGATGTTTGTGACATAGCGCGTGTTGGTGGCCTTGCCGCGCGTCATCTGCGGATGGGTGCCCGGCGGGATATGGCGCGCCTCATGCGCACCGCCGCCCGGCGCGGAGCAGATGGCAACCTCCGCCTCGGTCGTCGCCGTGACCGAGTATCCGGAGCCCATCGGGACATAGACCGCATGCGGCGGCCCCTCGAAGGGCGACATGCGTCCGCCGATCTCGCCGAAGTCCCTGGCCTCGGCCGAGACCTTTCCCTTGCCACTGACGAAGACGATGCAGACCTCGCGGTCACCGGTTTCGGCCGCGACCGTCTCTCCGGGCTGCAACTTGTGGAGCGCGAAGCCGACATAGCCCCAACCGGCGCTCTCCGGCGTGATCTCGTGCACGAGGCCGCGGTCGCCCTTCGGCTTCACCTTCAAATTCGGCATGACTTATCCTTCCCGGCCTTTCCCGCACCAACCACCCAGTGCGATCAGCCGACACGCTGAGCAAGGCGCGCCTTCTCGTAGCCCTTGCGGGCCTCGTTGACCTCCGCACGGCCCGAGACTTCGGGCACGGCCACATCCCACCAATGGCCGCCGGCCTCGGTGGTGATCAGCGGGTCGGTGTCGATGACGATGACCGTGGTGCGCGGTTCGTCCTTCGTTGCCTTCAGGGCTTCTTCCAGATCCGCGATGGATTTCACTTTCAGCGCCTTTGCCCCCATCGCGGCAGCATGGGCGGCAAAGTCGATCTGGGGCAGTTCGACGTGATGGGTATCGGCAAGGAGATTGTTGAAGTTGGCGCCGCCGCAGGCCATCTGCAGGCGGTTGATGCAGCCGAAGCCGGCGTTGTCCAGCAGCACGACGGTGATCTTGGTGCCGGCCATGATGGAGGAATAGACCTCCGAATTCAGCATCATGTAGGACCCGTCGCCGACCATGACGACGACGTCCGCCTCAGGGTGGGCCAGCTTGACGCCGAAACCGCCGGCGATCTCGTAGCCCATGGTCGAGAAGCCGTATTCCATGTGGTAGCCGCCGGGCTTTTGCGCCTGCCAGAGCTTGTGCAACTCACCCGGAAGTCCGCCCGCCGCGCAAACGAGCAGCGTGTTCTCGCCGTTGCGGGCGCGATGGACCGCGCCGATCACCTGGGCATCGGATGGGCGCTCGGCGTTGGTCGGCGCGATCGCAGCGTCGGCCGCCTTCATCCAGACGGCCTTGGCGGATTGCGCCTTCTCCACCCAGGCGGGATCGAAGCGATGGGAGCCGAGCGCCTTCGAGATCAGTTCGAGGCCGACCTTCGCATCGCAGACGAGCGGCAAGGCGTCGTGCTTGTGCGCGTCGAAGGGCTGGACGTTGAGACCGACGATCTTGAGGTCCGGATTCTTGAAGAGAGCCCATGAGCCGGTGGTGAAATCGGCAAGGCGCGTGCCGGCGGCGATCAGGACATCGCAGTCTTCCACCAGCACGTTGGAGGCGGACGAACCGGTTACGCCGACGGCGCCCATGTTGAGCGGATGGGCATGCGGCAGCGAGGACTTGCCGCCATGGGTCTCGCAGACCGGAATGTCGTGCGCCTCGGCGAAGGCCTTCAGCGTCTCGGTCGCCCGGGAGTAGAGAATGCCGCCGCCGGCAATGACGACCGGCTTCTTCGCCTTCCGGATGATGTCGATGGCGGTTTCAAGTTCGTCGGCGTCCGGCTCGATGCGGCGCGGCTTCCAGACCTTTTCGGCAAAGAAGCTCTCCGGATAGTCGAAAGCCTCGGACTGGACGTCCTGACAGAGGGCCAGGGTGACGGGGCCGCATTCGGCCGGGTCGGTCAGCACCTGCATGGCTCGGCGCAGGGCCGGAACGATCTGCTCGGGCCGCGTCATGCGGTCGAAATAGCGCGAGACCGGACGGAAGCAATCGGTCGCGCCGACGGTGCCGTCGCCAAAGTCTTCCACCTGCTGCAGGACGGGATCCGGCTGGCGGCCCGCGAAGACGTCGCCGGGCAGGAAAAGGATCGGCAGGCGGTTGGCGTGCGCCATGGCCGCGGACGTCACCATGTTGAGGGCGCCGGGTCCGATGGAGGTGGTGCAGGCCATGAAGCGCGAGCGGAAATTGGCCTTGGCAAAGGCCGTGGCCGCGTTGGCCATGCCCTGTTCGTTCTGGGCGCGGTAGGTCGTGATCTCGCCCCGTGCCGCGTAGAGCGCCTCGCCGATGCCGGCGACATTGCCGTGGCCGAAGATCGCGAAGACGCCGCCGAAGATCGGGACTTTTTGGCCGTCGATCTCGGTCATTTGGCGGCTGAGGAATTTCACGATGGCCTGAGCCATCGTCAGGCGTACCGTCTTCTGGCTCATGTCTTCTTTTCCCTCAGCGTCTTTCCCGATATCGCGCCCTTGCCGTCCGGGCGCTGCCGGCGCTTTCCGGTTCGCCGCCGCGCCCCGAGGATGAACGACGGACCTCCAACGGTCCATATCCCCCATCCGCCCGTTTTGCGCCGGAAACCATGCTCGCCCGACTCTTTAGAGGAGAAGGCAGAAAGGTCACGAGAATTTTTCAGAATTTTTATTCCATAATTGTTCAAACGTCAACACGCGATCCATACCAGACCCCAGACGCCCGAACCGCAAGAGCCCACATCATCGCTCCACCGGAAGACCTTTATAGACTATGCTTTCCGCCGACAGTTCTGTCGCTTACACGTCACCTCCCGCCATGCAACCACGACCCGGCGGGGCAACATAACACCACTCCGTTAATGACATAAAAATTCCATTTTTACATAATTGAAATCCTCAATATCCGATCTTGCTGCCGGTCGGGAGCGCAGGAGTTAGAGACTCCGGGGTGATTTTCGCGGCCGCCCACACGGCAAGCGGCCCTCACCGGGAACGTCCATGCGCCGGCCAACAGTCACATCGCCGTCATTGCACAAAACGTTGCCTTGCGGGCTCGGCTTTGGCCTGCCACAAGACTTTCCTCCTCTCGCTGAGACACTCTCGAAGGCAGCCATGGACGAACGACGGTTCGCCGGCGCATCGGAGCTCGGCCCATTCGTCAATTCTTCAGCGTGCAGCCCCTTCTGCCCATACGCACGGCAACCTGGCGGCGGTAACGCTCTCCGACACCAGACCGATCGACGGACCGAACAGACGTGCTGAAAGACTTCTTCGCCTACTATGCGCCCTACAAGCGCCTCTTCCTTCTCGATTTCGGCTGCGCGGTCCTTTCCGGTCTGCTGACCCTCAGCTTTCCACTGGCCGTGGCCGCCTTTGTCGACAAGCTGCTGCCGAGCGGCGACTGGAGCCTCATCCTGCTGGCCATCGCCGGCCTCATTGTCGTTTATATCGTCAATGCGGGCCTGATGGCTGTCGTTACCTATTGGGGCCACGTTCTCGGCATCAGCATCGAGACGGAGATGCGGCGGCAAGCCTTCGACCACCTGCAGAAGCTCTCCTTCCGCTTTTTCGACAAGCAGAAGACAGGACATCTCATCGGCCGCCTGACCAAGGATCTGGAGGAGATCGGCGAAGTCGCCCACCACGGCCCCGAGGACGTCTTCATCGCCATCATGACCTTTCTCGGCGCTCTGATGCTGATGTTCCGCGTGCATGTGCCTCTGGCGACGGTGACACTGGTGGTCGTGCCGCTGGTGCTCGTCATGGTGCTGCGCTACGGCGAGGCGATGACGCGGAACTGGCGCGACCAGTTCGGCCGGGTCGGCGCCTTCAATGCCCGGATCGAGGAGAATGTCGGCGGCGCCCGGGTCGTGCGCGCCTTCGCCAACGAGGACTACGAGCGGGCGCTTTTTGCCAAGGACAACCGCGCCTATATGACGACCAAGCTCGCCGCCTACCGTCTGATGGCCGGCAGCATCACCATCCACTACCTGGGACTCAGACTCGTGCAGGTGCTGGTGCTGCTTGTCGGGGCCTGGTTCGTGTCGCGCGGCAGCCTCTCCATCGGCGGATTCGTCGGTTTCCTGCTGCTCATCAACGTCTTCTACCAGCCGCAGGAAAAGATGGCGGCCGTGATTGAGACCTATCCGAAGGGCATTGCGGGCTTCCAGGGGTTCCGGGATCTGATGGCAACCGAGCCGGACGTCATCGAGCGCGCGGGCGCCGATGACGTCGAACGCCTCGTCGGCACGATCCGCTTCGACGACGTCACCTTCGGCTACACGCCCGAGCGCCCGGTCCTGAAAGGGCTTTCGCTCGACATCGAGGCCGGCGAAACCATCGCCTTCGTCGGACCGTCCGGCGCAGGCAAAACAACGCTTCTCTCGCTCGTCCCGCGCTTCTACGACGTCGACGGTGGCGCGATCCGCATCGACGGTCACGATATCCGCGACCTGACACTCGCATCGCTACGACGCCAGATCGGCATCGTGCAGCAGGACGTGTTTCTCTTTGCCGGCACCTTGCGCGAAAACATCGCTTATGGCCGGCTCGATGCCAGTGAAGACGAGATCATGGAGGCGGCAAGGCGGGCGCGGCTCGACGGTTTGATCGCCAACCTGCCGGACGGGCTTGACGCCGTCGTCGGCGAGCGCGGCGTCCAGCTCTCCGGCGGCCAGAAGCAGCGCGTTTCGATCGCGCGCATCTTCCTGAAGAACCCGCCGATCCTGATCCTCGATGAGGCGACCTCGGCGCTTGATACCGAGACCGAGCGCGCGATCCAGGAGGCGTTGGCAGAGCTTGCCGAAGGGCGAACGTCGCTCGTCATCGCCCACCGCCTCGCGACCATCCGCAACGCCGACCGGATCGTCGTGGTCGAGGACGGACGCATTGCCGAGACAGGCGCCCACGGTGCCCTCATGGCGGCAGGCGGCACCTATCGCCGGCTGGTCGAAGCGCAGGCTCTCGACATGGCGGAGCCGCGCAGCGCTTGAGACGACCGCGTGCGTTTCAAGCCGGCTCCCGCGCCTTGCCGGACATCCAAGTTGCTGAAAATTCGTCGGCGAAGGAGGCCGCCATCGCCAGGATCGCCGCATGGATCGGGCCGGAGGTCAGCGTCGGCATCACCGAGGCGTCGACGATATAGGCATCCTCAAAGCCGCGCAGCCTGAGATCCGCGTCGACCACGCTGTCGTCGTCGGCACCCATGCGGCAGGTGCCGACCGGATGGTGATGGGTGATGGCGGCCTTCTCGATGAAGGCCATCAGCCCCTTCGCATCACGCACTTCGGGGCCCGGATAGATTTCTTCCGCCCGCCAGTCGTCGAGCGCGGCCTGATGGCCGACCTCGCGGGCAAGCTCTAGCGCGCGGACGGCGAGCCGGCGATCGCTCTCGGTCGAGAAATAGGCCGGGTCGATCATCGGCGGGTCCGCGAGGTCCGGCCCGGTCACGGTCAGTCGGCCGCGGCTGGTCGGATGCGTCACGCCGGAGAGGATGGAATAGGCGCTACCGTAGTCTGGCGCCGCGAGGCATTCGGACACCGTGGGTGCCGCAACGCAGCCAATGACGACGGAGGGCGCGCCGTCGGCAATCGTCGGATCGGCATCGTCGAGATACATCATCGATTCGGAGTGCTGCAGCCGCGACGGCGGCACGGGACGGCGCGAGCGATAGACATTGCCGGCGGTGAGCAGATGGTCCTGCAGGTTGCGCCCGACCTCCGGCCGGTCAAGGCGGCAGGCGATGCCGGCCTTCGCCAGATCGTCGGCGGGCCCTATGCCCGAGCGCATCAGCAGGAGCGGCGAGGCAATGGCGCCGGCTGCAAGGATCGTCCGGCCGGCACGGATCTCGCGCCTTTCGCCGTCGACTTCGGCGAGAACGCCGGCGACCCGATTTCCCTCGACCAGCAGCCGATGCACCTTGATGCCGGTCATCAATGTAAGATTGGGTCGCGACAACGCCGGAAGCAGGAAGGCATCGGCGGCGCTGACCCGCTTGCCGTCCCGGATCATCAGCGAGTTCGGGGCAACGCCCTTCATCGGCCCGGTATTGTGGTCGCCGATCACTGGCACGCCCATTTCGGCGCCCGCCGCCATATAGGCGCGCACGACCGGGCTCACCTCGTCGTCCGGCAGCCGCACCGGCATGGGACCGTCGGCGCCGTGCATGGGACCCGCGCCGCCGGAAAAGCTCTCCGTCGCCTTGAACCAGGGGAGCAGTCCCTCGTAGGACCATTTCCGCGATCCGGTCGCCTCGGCCCAAGGCGCGAAATCGTCGGCATGGCCGCGAAAATGCCCCATGGCATGAAGGCAGCTCGATCCGCCGACGATGCGCCCGCGCGGCCAGGGATGAACCCGGCCCGCGGTGCCGGGCTGCGGCACGGTCTCGTAGGCCCAGTCGTAGTCCCGGCCCTGCAGCATCGGCCACATCTGCGGGATCGCAATGTCGGGATCGCGGGGAAAGTCACCGGCTTCGAGGACGACCACCGAGACGTCGGGGTTTTCGGAAAGACGCGCCGCGAGAACCGAGCCGGCAGAACCGGCGCCTATGACGAGGATGTCGATCTGCTGCATCAAAGCCTCCGCGAGACAAGGGGCGTCCGTTCGCGGCAATCGCATCGCCACGGCACCGGCAATCAAAGGATTTTCAGACTGTGCCGGGACAGCACACGGCCCCGGCGCGACCTTGCGCCCTAGAGCGAGCCGCCCGGGGCAAGCCGTCCGGTAATCTTCTGCTGGATCGCGAGAAGATGCTGCCACATGGCGCGCTCGGCCGCTTCCGGATCGCGGGAGGCGATGGCCTCGGCGATCTGGAGGTGCTCGGCATCGCGCATGCGAACGCGCTCGGGAACCAGGTTGGCGTCGCTGTCGGTAAAGCGCAGCCGGCCGTCGTTGGCGACCCGGTGCAGGATCACATAGAGCTCGGACGCAAGCGAATTGCGCGAGCCGGCGGCGATCGCCTTGTGGAAGGTCATGTCGGCGCCGTTGGGATCGGCACCGGGCGCGGTCGTCGCCGCGCGCCGGATGCGCTCTATCTCGGCCGGCGAGGCGCGCAGGGCGGCAAGCCTCGCCAACGCGGGCTCCAGCATCAGGCGCAACTCCATCACCTCCAGCGGATTGGTGGAGTTGATGAGGTTGTTGCCCTGCGGCTCGCGCGTGTTCGCCCGGCGGCCCGCGCGGGCCGGCTCCAATTCGCCGTTCTCGCGCAAGAGCCCCAAGGCCCGCCGCAAGGTGTGCCGCTTGACACTCAGTTCCTCGGCCACCGTCCGCTCGGGCGGCAGGCCGCCGGTCTGAGCGATAATGTTGCGCAGCGACTCCATGAGTTCCTCGAAGGCAGCATCGTCCGCCCCGGAGGCCCTGCGCTCCTTTCGCGTACTCTTGTCCGCTGCCGTTCCGATCGAGCTCACACCGTTTCTCCGCCCTGAATTTTCGCTATCCACGATCCTGTCGCCCAAAATTGTAGGCCTTCGGGCCGCTGGTTACAACATTGGTTGTCATATGGTCGAGTATTTTTGCGCCTGAGCGACAATTTTCCACCGAAGCCACCTGTTGCACGAACCAAGGAAACGAAGGCTTCAACCGCCTCAACCAACGTACGAACTTGATAAAACTCTACTTCTCATCGAGACCGGTTTTCGGTTGCCTCGACCTTTCATTGATGCCAATCTCCAACCAAAATCGGTTTTTCGGTTGAAATTGGTCGCAACCAGCGCCGAAAGTCTCTTCCCGTCCACCGACAAACATGAGGATGTCCATGCGCTACGCCCCGACCGACAGCCCGGTCTTCACGCTGACCACCGGTCCCGTCGACGCCTACCCAGCCGTCCTTCGGGGCCTCGCCGCGCCCGTCCTCTACGACTACGACCCGGCCTTCCAGGCGACCTACCAGCGGGTGTGCGAGAAGCTCCAGCCGATCGTGAAATCCGAGACGGTGCCGCTGCTGCTCCAGGGCGAACCGATCCTCGGGCTCGAGGCGGCGGCGGCCTCGGCCATCGGCAAGGACGACGTCGTCCTCAACCTCGTCTCGGGTGTCTACGCCAAGGGCTTCGAGGGCTGGGCCGCACGCAACGGCGCGAAGGTGCTCGAGCTCGCGGTTCCCTATGATGAGGTCATCGACCCGGCCGATGTCGCCGCAATGCTGAAGCAGCACCCCGAGGTCACCGTCGTCGCAGCCTGCCATCACGACACGCCGTCGGGCACCATCAACCCGGTCGGCGAGATCGGCGCGATCGTCCAGGCGCATGGTGCGCTGTTCCTCGTCGACGCCGTTTCCTCCTTCGGCGGCATGGCGATCGACGCTGCGAGCGCCAACGCCGACTTCTTCATCACGGGACCGAACAAGTGCCTCGGCTGCCCGCCGGCGCTCTCGATCCTCGGCTTGTCCAGGAAGGCCTGGGCCAAGATGAAGGCGACGGCGGAAGCGCCGCGCGCCTCGATCCTGTCGATCCTCGACTGGGAAGATGCCTGGAAGAGCAGCGAGCCCTTCCCCTTCACGCCGTCGGTGGCCGAGATCAACGGCCTCGAGGCGGCGATCGACCTCTATGTAAGCGAAGGACCGGAAAACGTCTGGGCCCGCCACGCGCTGACGGCGAAGGCCTGCCGCGCCGGCATGCAGGCGATGGGCCTTGCGCTCTGGCCGAAGTCCGAAGGCTTCGCCTCGCCGACGGCCACCGCCGTGCGCACGCCTGACGGTATCGACGAGGCGGCACTGCGGGCCGAGGTCCGCGCCCGCTACGGTGTCGTCCTTTCGTCCGGCCGGGGCGAGACACTCGGTCGCCTGACCCGCATTGGCCACATGGGCCCGACGGCGCAGCCGCTCTATGCGCTGGTGGCGGTCGCGGCCTATGGCGGCGCGCTCACCGCGCTCGGCCACAGCGTCGATATCGGCACCGGAACCGCGGCCGTGCTCGCGGCGATCGACGCCAGCTGAGGCTGGAAGGGCGCGCGGTTCGATCATCGCGCGCCTCGCTGATAATGGATGCCAAGCGCCGCCGGCAGGCTCGCCTGCCGGCCGAAGAGCACGAGAATTAGCAGCACGACCGCGAAGGGCAGCATCTGGATGACGTCGGTCGGGATATCGACGCCGGCCACCTGCAGCGCGGTCGTCGCCGACAGGCAGGCTCCGAAAACGAGCGCCCCGACGAGGACGAGGCTCGGACGACCGCGCGCTAGCATCGCCAGGACGATGCCGATGAAGCCGTTACCGTTGGTCATGAAGGGCACGAAGATGCCCGCCCCCACCTCGGCCATGAACGCGCCGCCGAGGCCCGCCAGCACGCCCGTCGTCAGCACCGCGCCGCTGCGAATGGCGGTGACATTCACGCCCGCCGCATCAAGGGCTGCGGGCTTGTCGCCGGCCGCCTGAAGCGCCAGCCCCAAATGGGTGGAGCGGAAGACGAAGCCCGTGAGCACGATGGCCGCGACGGCGAGATAGATGATCGGCGGGCGATCGAACAGCGCCGGTCCGACCACGGGCAGCGACGCAAGGCCCGGGATCGGCAAGGTCTCGACCGCCGGCAGACGGGGATAGCTCTGCGAGAACTGGAAATGATGCAGCAGCGCCGTCAGCCCCTCGGCGCCGAGCGTCAGCGCGATGCCGATGACGATCTGGCTGAGGCCGAGCCGCACGCAGAAGAGCGCCATCAGGCTTGCCACGGCCATGCCGCCGGCGGCGCCCGCGAGGAAGCCGAGCCAGATCGAGCCGGTGCCGTAGGCGGCCAGAAATCCGCAATAGGCGCCGAAGAGCATCATGCCCTCGATGCCGATGTTGAGGACGCCGGCCTTCTCGGAGATCTGCTCGCCAAGCCCTGCGAGCATCAGCGGAATCCCCGCGGTGACGGCCCCAAGCAGCAGCGCGGTCAGGAAGGCTTCGGTGAAGAGCGCGTTCATGAGATCAGTTGCCTCCCGCGCGTCGGCGCTGGTCGAGATATTCGGCAAGGCCGAGCACGATGAGCAGCAGCGCCACGATGACCAGCGTGAAGAAATTCGGCACGCCCATGCGCCGCGCCGCGCTCTCGCCGCCGATGGAGAGGACCGAGAAGAGGAAGACGAAGGCGATGGTGGCAAAGCCGTTGAAGCGGGCCAGGAAGACCAGCGGCACGACAGTGAGGCTGTAGGCCGGGTTCCAGTCGGCGCGCACGTTGCCCTGCACGCCGAGGATCTCGACCGCGCCGGCAAGGCCGGCAAGGGCGGCAGAGATCGCAAACACCGCCACGGTGAGCATCGGCACCGAGAGACCGGCATGGACCGCTGCGCGCGGATTGGCGCCGACGATCCTGAGCTTCAGGCCGAAGGCCGTGCGCGTCATCATCACATGGACGAGCAGCACCGCGACGAGGCCGATGAAGAAGCCGCTGGAAACGGTCGTGCCGAATAGGCGCGGCAGGCGATCGACGACCTCCAGGGTGCGGGTCTGGGGCACCGTGGTGCCGGGGTCCCAGAAGAGAAGCTTGACGAGAACATTGGCGAGGGAAATGCCGAGGAAGGTCATCATCAGGCTTGTGATGATCTCGTTGACGCCCTGAAACGCCTTGAGCAGGGCCGGCAGGATCGACCAGAGCGCGCCGACGGCCATGCCGACGACCATGCAGACGATGAGCACGCCCCAGTAGGGCAGATGACCGACCAGCAGAGGACCGGTCGCCGCGACGACGACCGCGCCCAGCAGGAACTGGCCGTCGCCGCCGAGATTCCAGATGCCGGCGCGAAAGGCGACGATCAGGCTTGCCGCCAGCAGCAGCAGCGGCGCCATGCGTGTCAGCGTCGCCTGGAAGCCGATCGAGGACATGAGGCCGCGCTTGACCACATAGGCGTAGTAGGCCAGCGGGTCGACGCCGAGGACCATGAGGATCAGGCCGCCGATCGCCAGCGCCACGAGGACCGGCCCCACGGTGAGGAGAAGGATCCGCACCAGCGAACGCCACGCCGCCGGCTGGCCGGCAAGGCCCATGTTCATGCCGCTCGTTTCCGCCGTCACGCCGCAACTCCGCTCATCATCGCACCGACGCGCGTGCGTGCGCCCGTGTCGTTTTCCGTTGTTCCGACAATCCGGCCCTGGGACATCACCGCGATCCGGTCCGACAGTTCCAGAACCTCCTCCAGATCCGTCGAGATCAGCAGCACCGCCAGCCCCCGGTCCGCCGCCGCGCGGATGCGGTCGCGGGTGGCGCGGATGTTCTGGACGTCGAGGCCATAGGTGGGTTTGGCGAAGATCACCACCCGCGCATCGCCGGTGAGTTCGCGCGCCAGAAGCGCCTTCTGGATGTTGCCACCGGAGAGCTTGCCGATCGGCGTCTCGATCCCCGGCGTGCGCACATCGAAATCGGAGACGAGCTGACGGGCATGGTCCGCGATCGCGGATGACTGCTCGAATCCACGGTTCCAGAAGGGCTGCTCGCCGACCTGCTTCAAGAGCAGGTTGAGCGAAATCGGGAAGGCGCCGACGGTCCCCTCGCCGAGCCGGTCGTCGGTGACGTAGCGCAGGCCGATCCTGCGGCGGTTGCCGGGCGAAAGATGCCCGATCTCGGCGCCGCTGAGAATGACTTCGCCGGAGGCGATCGGCCTCTGGCCGGCCAGCGCCTCGGCAAACTGCTTCTGGCCGTTGCCGTCGATGCCGGCGAGGCCGAAAATCTCGCCGGCCCGGATGCCGAAGCTGACGTCCTCGACGGGCACCAGCGGATCGCTGACGGAGAGGTCGCGAATCTCGAAGACCGGCACCGGGGTCAGGGGCGTCCGGCGCACATGCGCCTCCTCGCCTGGTCCGGCAGCCGTGCGCTCTCCGAACATCAGCCGGATCACTTCGTCGGTCGCATCCTTCGGACCGAGGCGTTCCAGGTCGTCCGGCCCCAGTTCGCCGACCTTGCGGCCGAGCCTGAGGACGGTGATGCGGTGGCCATAGGCCAGCGCCTCGTTGAGCTTGTGGGTGATGAAGATGACCGCGAAGCCGCGCGCGACGAGGCGGCCCATCAGGGCGCCCAACTCTTCAGCGCCCTTCGGCGTCAGCATGGCGGTCGCTTCATCGAGGATGAGGACGCGGCTCTGGCGCATCACGGCCCGGACGATCTCGACCTGCTGCTGTTCGCCAAGGGACAGTTGCCCGACCTTGGCATTGGGGTCGACAGAGATGCCAAGATCGGCACAGACCCGCGCCATGTCACCGGCAATCCCCGTCCGGTCCGGACGGCCGAGCGGCGCGCCGCCGAGCGCGATATTCTCGGCCACGGTCAGGGTCGGCACGAGCATTGCGTGCTGGAAGACCGTGCCGATGCCGAGCGATAGCGCCGCCGCCGGCGTCGGAATGTCGGCCTCCTTGCCGTCGATCAGGATATTGCCGTCGTCCGGGCGCTGAATGCCGGACAGAATGCCGACCAGCGTCGACTTGCCGGCGCCGTTTTCGCCCAGAAGCACATGAACCTCGCCCGGCCAGATATCGACCGAGACCTCGTCGTTGGCGACGACCCCGGGAAAGCGCTTCGAGATCCGGTCGAGGCGGATCAGCGGCTCTGCCTTCTGGGGAGATTCTTGCGAGACGGTTGGGTGGGTAAGGGACATGAGACCTTCGTTCATCTGGGCGGACCGCTGCCCCCGGCCCGTCCGGTCATCCGCGTTTTGCCGGCGCATGCCGGCAAATGTCTGCGGGGCCAACGGGGGCGGCCGCGCCGGAAAGCGCCGCGGCCGCCCCACGTCACGGCTTACTGTGCGGCAACCGCCATCTCGGTCACCAGCGCATGCACGCTGTCGGCGTCGAAATGCGGCTCGACCTTGATCTTGCCGTCGATGATGTCCTGGCGCAGCGCCATGACCTCGCCCCAGACATCGTCCGGGATCTGCTTGGTCTTCAGGAGGCTCACCGAATCGTCCTTGAGCTCGATGCCGTAGTTGCGGCTGCCGAACTTGTCGGCCTTGATGTCCTCGATCATGCCGGCATAGACCGGCTCAAGGTTCCAGACGACCGAACTCAGCAGGTAGCCCTTGTCGATCGGCGTCTTGTCGCCGATGACGTCAATGAAATAGACCTTGCCGCCGTCCGTCGCCTTGGTGGTCTCGACCGCCTGCAGCATGCCGAAGCTGGAGCCGTTGCCCTGGCCGAAGATGATGTCGGCACCGGCCGCGATCAGCGCCTCGGTGACGCGCTTGCCGCCGGCGGCGTCCGAATAGGCGGCCGGGCCGATCACGGCGTAACGCACGGTGATGTCCGACTTCTCAGCCTTGGCTCCTTCGGCGAAGGCGGCCGACTGGGAGTTCCATGACGGAGGCTCGCCGGAAACGACGATGCCGACCGTTCCCGTGCGCGACATCTTGGCGGCAAGCCGGCCGGCGAGATAGGAGCCCTCATGGCCGGAGCAAGTGTAGTCGGCAACCGCGCCGGCCTTCAGGGCGTCCGGACGGTCGACGATGGCCACCGGCACGCTCATTTCCGCACCGATCTCGGGCGCCGCCGTGTTGTAGCCGCTGGCATGGGCGATCAGCAGGCCGGCGCCGTCCTCGGCGAGTTCACGCAGGGTCGGGCGGACATCGCCGTAACCGAGATTATCGGCCACCATGGCTTCGATGCCGGCGGCCTTTGCCGCCGCCTTGGCCGCATCGATGCCCTGCTGGTTCCAGCCGTAGTCCGTGCCCGCCTCGGGCGTCAGGATGGCGATGGACTTCAGTTCCGCCGCGCCCGCCAATGACGTCGCCGCCATCAACGCAAGAGCAACACCTCCAAGAAGAATCTTTCTCATGTTACAGTTCCCCACTTGCTTTTCGACATTATAGACTTCTATTTTTCAATTCATCCGCCGATCAATCTTCGAACTTCGAAGTCTCCAACCATCGGAGAAGGCATGAAATCCAAAATCATGATGACCGCCGCAGCCTTTTTGTCGTTCGCAATAGCGGCGTCGCATGCGGAAGAGGCTCCGATCATCCATCGCGGAACGGAAAATCTTGTCGCGGTTCCCTTCCATGTCACCAACGAGGCCGACCAGCCGATCGCCTGCGGCGCGGCGCTCGCGCACTGGTATTCCGCCAGCATCGGCGCGGCCGCTCCCGGTGCAACCATTACGGCGACGCTTTGGTCGAATCCGAAAACCGGAGAGATTTTCGTCCTCAACGAGCATGAGGACAACATGCCGATCCAACGCCTGTGGTGCGGACTTCAAGGTCAGGATGTCACGTCGGGCAGCGATGTGCGCCTGGAGCGGCAGGCGGGACGCTCCGAACCGCCGATCAGGCTGGACTGCCGTCTGCCCGAGGCCGGCGAGACCCTTCGGTGCCAGCGGCAGGATGCGTCCTGATCCGCGACAAGCGCCCGATCGCCCGGTTCCGGCCATGGCCGGAACCGTTCCTTCCTCCTGCCGCGTCTGACATCTGGCGCCTGCCATGCCGACCTTGCTCCTGCAGTGGATTTAGAGCCCGTTGCGACTGGCGGCAGACCCTTGGCGGGCCACCGCAGCTCCCAACCAAAAAATCAGAACCAACGACTTTGGTCAACCACAAACAGGCCGTTTTGGTTGGCGACGCACTCGTGCAATTTTTGCAACGCAACACGAATGCTGATTTTTTGCGCGCGCTTAACGACGCAAATTCCTGATAAATTTGAATAACCTCTCGCGTTTTGGCGCTCGCATGTGCGCATTCGGAACCAGGCGACCAAATTTTGCGCAGCGAATTCCGCACCCCAACCAAAAAAGAGGACTTGACCATTTTCAACGAATAATGGTTGGATCGCATTCGGCCTTTGCAGCAACGCGACGACACCGATCGGCCCGTCGCCGCGCCGTGTCCTTCCAGTGCCTTCCCGGCATGGATCGAAACCGTCAAGTTTCCAGGCGCGGACGCCCCAAGCAGGAGAGCGTAGATGAATGCCCAGCCACAGGCGAAGGACACGCCGGCAAGCCACCGCCTGAAAACAGGCGCCGAGTTCAAGGCGTCGCTCGATGACGGCCGCGCGCTCTGGGTCGGCGGCGAGCGCATCGCGAAAGTTTTCGACGATCCGGCGCTTTCGGCCGGCGTCGACCTCATCGCGAGCATGTTCGACGACCAGTTCAAGCCCGAGTTCGCCGACGCCACGACCTACAAGGATCCCGCGACCGGGACCGTCTACAGCCGCTCCTGGCAGGTGCCCCGCACGGTGGAGGACCTGAAAGACCGGCGCAAGATGATCGAGTACACGAGCCTCAAGACGGCCGGCACCTTCGGCCGTCCGCCGGATCTCGCCCCGGCGATCGCCGTCGGCCTGCTCGCCTACCTGCCGACCTTCAAGGAAAAGAAGTCGCTGATCGACGGCTGCTCGCCGGACTTCGCCGAGAACATCGAGGCCTATGTCCAGTATGGCCGCGAGAACAATCTCACGGCCTCTGAGAGCCTCACCGGACCGCAGAACGACCGCTCGTCGCCGAAGGGCGCCGAAGCCTCGCTGCTGAAGGTCAAGAGCGTCGAGAGCGGCGGTATCCGCGTTTCGGGCGCCAAGACGGTCGGTTCGATCTCGGCGCAGGCCAATGAGATCTTCTTCACCAATCTCGGCGGTATTCGCGAGACACCGGCCGAGGCCTGCATCTGGGCGTCCGTGCCGATCGCCTCTGAGGGCATCCGCCTGATCTCGCGCGAGATGGTCAGCCATCCCGGCGCCGATCCCTTCGACCATCCTGTGGCGAGCCTTGGCGAGGAAGCCGACCAGCTCATCATCTTCGACAATGTCTTCGTGCCGAAGGACCGCATCTTCAATCTCGGCGACCCGACGGCAATGTCCTATTACGGACCTGTCTGCGTCTTCGCCCACTGGCACGTTCTGACGCGCCTTGCGGTGAAGGCCGAGCTTTTCGTCGGCGCCGGCCAGCTGGTGCTGGATGTGCTCGGCACCGGTCATATCCCGGCCGTGCAGGGCATGCTCGGAGAGATCATCGAATACGCCCAGACGCTGCGCGCCTTCATCATCGCCGCCGAGACGCTGGCCAAGCCCACCGAGGGCGGCGTGATGGCGCCCGACGTCGGCATGCTGACGGCCGGCCGCCTGCACTCGATCCAGCATTACCCGCGCATCATCCACACGCTGCAGGAGCTCTGCGGCCAGGGTCTCGTGATGCGCTTCGGCAAGAAGGCCTTCGAGAACCCGGAGATCGGCCACTACCTGCAGGATCTCCTGCCGGGCAAGGGGGTCAGCGCCGAGGTCAAGGAGCTCCTGATGAATTTCGTCTGGGACATGACCTCGTCCTCGCTCGCCGGCCGCGTGGCCCTCTTCGAGAACGTCAACGCCAGCCCCGCGCCGCGCCTGCGCGAGCGTCTCTTCAACGAGGTCAAGCGCGACGAGTTCATCGCACAGGTGAAGACCCTCGCGGGCATGCCGTAAGCCGGCGGCCAATACGACAAGGCAATCGCCCCTTAGCGGGGCGGTTGCCGGGCGCCAGCCGCGTCCAACAGTCCTTTTCCATCGCAGCGGAGTGCCCGCCATGACCGAGGGGTCACCCACCGACCTCGTGGATGCCTTCTATCGCGCCTACAATGCGCAGGATGCAGCCGCGGCCACGGCGCTCTACGCGCAGGACGGATGGCACCAGGAAGGCGACAGCGGCCCGCGCCGGGACGGTCAGGCCGCACTCCAGCAAGGGCTGGAGCGCTTCTTCGTCATGCTGCCCGATGCGCACTGGCTGGTGCGCGAGACGGTCACCTGCGGGGGGACCGTCGCCGTGGTCTATACGCTCACCGGACGGCTCGGGATCGACATCGGCGGTTCCCCGACGCGGGGCAAGCCGATCGAACTCGCCGGCATCCACATGTTCCAGCTCGGCGAGAATTCCATTGCCGGCACGCGGGACTATTGGGACATCCGGGAGTTCCAGCGCCAGATCAAGGGAGAGAATGCATGACGCATGCGGATATCCCCTCTCCCATGACCGTCTTTCCCGAATACGAGTCCTATGACGCACTTGGCCTTGCCGCGCTCGTAAAGGACGGCGAGGTCACGCCGGACGAGTTGCTGGACGCGGCGCTTGCCCGCGCCGAAGCCTTCGAGCCGGCGCTGCATACCCTTGTCCATCGCTTCGAGGATCTGGCGCGCAAGGACATCGCCGCCGGTCTTCCCGACGGCCCGTTCAAGGGCGTTCCCTTCATCCTGAAGAACACCGGCTTCGAGGCCAAGGACACGATCCTTTCCACCGGTTCGAAGCTTTTCGCGGATGTGGTTTCACCAGCCGACACCACTCTGGTCGCGCGCTACCGGGCGGCGGGCCTCGTTCTCTTTGCGAAATCCAACACGCCGGAATTCGCGCTGTCCTTCACCACCGAGCCGGAGGCCTTCGGCCCGAGCCGCAATCCGTGGGACACCGCGCGCAGCCCCGGCGGCTCGTCGGGCGGCTCCTGCGCGGCGGTTGCCGCCGGCTACCTGCCGATGGCCAATACGTCCGACGGAGCGGGCTCGACGCGCGTTCCGGCCGCCCATTGCGGGCTCTTCGGCTTCAAGCCGAGCCGGATGATGAACCCGCTCGGCCCTGTCGCCGTGGAAGGCATCGCCGGCATGTCGACGCCGCATGCGGCAAGCCGCAGCGTGCGCGACAACGCCGCGCTGCTGGACGTCAGCGGCGGACCCGACATCGGCGACCCCTATGCCTGCCCGGCGCCCAGTGGCGGCTTTCTGGCAGCGTCCGCGCGAGACCCTGGCCCCCTGAAGATCGGCTTCACGCCGGTTTCGCCGGTCGGAACGCTTGTCGATGCCGACTGCACTCGGGTGGCGATGGAAGCGGCGCACCTTTGCGAGGAGCTTGGACACACCGTCGAGGTCTGCGACGCCGGATACGACGCGGAGGCCCTGAAGGCGGCCTGGCGGGTGATTGCGGGCACCAATGTCCGCGCCGGCGCGCTTGGCCGGGCCGCCGCCCTCGGGATTTCCAATCTTGCCGGCTGGATCGAGCCGGTGAACCTTGAATGGATCGTGGAAGCCGGCCGGCTTCCAGCGACGGACTACCTGAAGGCCATCAACACGCTGCACCAGACCGCCCGGGCGCTTGGCCGCTTCTTCCAGCGCTACGACATCCTGCTGTCGCCAACGACGGCGGAGCCCGCGCCGCTGCTCGGCCAGCTTGCCGGCAAGGGCAAGTCACTCGACACCTTCTATGACGCCTTCTGGACCCACGCGCCCTTCACCTGTGCCTTCAACGCCTCCGGCTGCCCGGCGATGAGCGTCCCGCTCGGCCAGAGCGAGAGCGGGCTTCCCATCGGGGCGCATTTCGGCGCCGGCCTCGGCAAGGACGCCCTGCTCTTCTCGCTTGCCGGCCAGATCGAACGGGCGCGGCCCTGGTTCGCCAGGCGCCCGCCGCTCGTCTCCCATGGAGCTCTGTCTTGACCGACTTTTCCGCCGAAGCCATCACGGCCATGACGCTTGCCGAGACGGTGCATCTCGTCCAGAGCGGCGATCTTGACCCCACCGCCATCGCCGACGCCTTCGCCGGGACGATCGCGGCAAAGGAGCCGGAGGTGCAGGCCTTCGCCCATTTCGACGCGGACCGCGCCAGAGCCGAGGCTGCCGGAATCGACCGCAACGGTCCGCTGGCCGGCGTCACCCTCGGCGTCAAGGACGTCATCGACACCGCCGACATGCCGACCGGCTACGGCTCGGCCGCCTATGAGGGCTATCAGCCGGCCTGGGACGCGCCGATCGTTGCCATCGCGCGCCGCCTCGGCGGCATCGTCATGGGCAAGACCGTTTCGACCGAGTTTGCAATGGCGAGCCCCAACAAGACGCGCAATCCGCACAACACGGCGCATACGCCGGGCGGCTCGTCGAGCGGCTCCTGCGCGGCGGTCGCGGCCGGCATGGTCAAGGTCGCCTTCGGCACGCAGACTTCCGGCTCGATCATCCGTCCGGCGTCCTATTGCGGCGTCGTCGGCTACAAGCCGAGCTTCGGCACGCTGAACCGCACTGCCGTGAAGGCGCTCTCCGACAGCCTCGACACGATCGGGGTGATCACACCGACGGTCCAGGATGCGGCGCTGGCAACAGCCGCGCTCTCGGAAAATCCCGCGCTCGCCGGGCTCGACTTTCCGCGCGCGCCGCGCCTCGGCCTCTTTCGCACCTCGCGCTGGGGGCAGGCGGAGGCGGCGACGCGCGAGGCCCTCGACAACGCCGCCGAGGCCGCGAGGGCCGCCGGCGCCACGGTCGTCGCCATCGACGTGCCGGAGGATTTCGAAGCCTTCTACGCCATGCATGATGCGGTGATGGGATGGGAGACGCCGCGCTGCCTCGCCTTCGAGCGCAATCAGCGCGCCGACGTGATTTCGCCGATTACGCGCACCTTCCTCGACACGCTGGCGCGGACAACACGCGCGGATTACGAGGCCGCGCTTGGCGCCCTCAAGGACCGGGCCGCCCTTCTCGACCGCCTGATCGGCTCCTGCGACGGCCTGCTGACCCCGGCCGCCCCCGGCGAAGCGCCGCATGGGCTCGGCATGACCGGCGATCCCGTCTTCAACAAGGTCTGGACCCTGCTGCACGGGCCCTGCGTGACCGTGCCGGCCGGCAGCGGCCCGAACGGTCTTCCCGTCGGCGTGCAACTGATCGGCCGGCTCGGCGAGGACGCCGCCCTGCTCGGCCTTGCCTCTTTCGTCGAAGCGGCCCTTGCGGCCGAAAGCGAGATCGCATGATGAACCAGGACGTCACCCTGCCCCTTGCCCGGCTTGCCTGTCCGGCCGGTACCGAGCCGGATGCCGCTCACGTCGAAGCCTTCAAGCGTGCCATGGGCCTGATGGCCGGCGCCGTCACCGTCATCACGGCCGGTCACAACGGCGCCGCGCGCGGGCTGACGGCAACGGCCGTCTGCTCCGTCTCGATCGCGCCGCCGACGCTGCTCATCTGCGTCAACAAGTTTGGCGAGGCGCACGACGCGATCGCCGGGAGCGGCCATTTCTGCGTCAACATCCTGAGCGAGGCCGACCGACCCGTCGCCGACCGTTTCGCCGGCCGCGAGGGGCTGGCGGGTGCGGAGAAATTCTCCGGCGCGCGCTGGATCAGCCTTGCCAGCGGCTCGCCGGCGCTCGAGGACGCGCTCGTCAACATCGACTGCAAGGTCGCCGAGATGGTCGAGGCCTTCACCCACACCGTCTTCTTCGGCACGGTCCTCGACGTCCGTCTCGGCGAGACCCGCCCACCGCTCGTCCATTTCGACCGCGCCTATCGTTCCATCGCCTGACGGGCAGCCTTCCGTCCGTCGCAGTCAAACCGGGAAAACCGCCATGGCCATCAGTGATCTCGACCTCGTCGAAGCCTGGAAGGACGTGCTCACGCTCTCCAGGCTTTCGGCCGGCGAACAGGTGACGCTGCTCGTCTCCGACGACAGCAACCCGCAACTCGTCTCCACGGCCCGCATCGCGGTCGGCCAGCTCGGCGGCATCCTGACGATCCTGTCGCTGCCGCCGCTCAACGGCGACGTGGCGCTGAGCCGCGACAAGTCGGGCTACGTCGGCCACACGGCGCTGAAGGGCAACAAGCCGGCGCTGGAGGCGATGAAGAACTCCGACTTCGTCATCGACACGATGATGCTGCTGTTCTCGCCCGAACAGGAGGAGATCCTGAAGACCGGGGCGCGGATGCTGCTCGCCTGCGAGCCGCCGGAGGTCATGCTGCGCATGAAGCCGACGCCGGACGACGCGCGCCGGGCGACCAACGCCGCCAACCGCCTCGGCCAGGCCAAGACCATGACGGTGACCTCCAAGGCCGGCACCGATTTTCGCTGCGATCTCGGCCAGTATCCGGTGCTGAAGCAGCAGGGCTTCGTCGACAAGCCGGGCGGCTGGGACCACTGGCCGAGCTGCTTCGTCGCCACCTGGCCGAACGAGGGCTCCTGCGAGGGCACCATCGTGATCGATACCGGCGACATCCTGCTGCCGTTCAAGCGCTATGCCCGCGAGCCGATCCGCATGACCATCGAGGGCGGCTGGATCCGCAAGATCGAGGGCGGCTTCGAGGCCGAATATCTCAAGAGCTACATGGAGAGCTTCGACGACCCCGACGCCTATGCCATGGCGCATGTCGGCTGGGGCCTGCACAAGAAGGCGCACTGGACGACGCTCGGCCTCTACGACCGCGAGGCCGGCCTTTCCATGGACGCGCGTTCCTTCTGGGGCAACTTCCTGTGGTCGAGCGGCCCGAACACCGAGGCCGGCGGCACGCGCGACACGCCCTGCCACATGGACATTCCGCTGCGGGGCTGCTCGCTGTCGCTCGACGGCGAGCCGATGACCATCGACGGGAAGGTGATCCCGGAGGACCAGAAGTGACGACCGGCGGCGAGGCGCTGAACTCGTGCCGGTCCGATCGCGCCTCGGCCTCGTCCTTCGAGACGCCTTTCCCCTTCATCCTGAGGATGGAGCGAAGCGACTGTCTCGAAGGGCGAAGGGGAAAGGCTCCTCAGGATGAGGCTGGCGATCTGGAATCGCCTGCCCTTCGCCCAGCCCGGGCAGCGCGGAGCAACCTCTCAGCCGGCGGGCTTCTTGTCGAGTTCGGCAAAGACTTCCTTGGCAACGCGGAAGCTGTCGAGGGAGGCGGGCACGCCGCAATAGATCGCGACCTGCAAGAAGATCTCGCGGATTTCCTCGCGTGTCAGGCCGTTGTTGAGCGCACCGCGCACGTGCAGCTTCAGTTCGTGCGGCCGGTTGAGGGCCGCGAGCATGGCAAGGTTGATGATGGAGCGCTCGCGGCGTTCCAGCCCCGGACGGTTCCAGATATCGCCCCAGCAGTAGCGGGTCACCAGGTCCTGCAGCGGCCGGGTGAAGTCGTCGGCCTCGGCGAGAGACTTGTCGACATATTCGCTGCCCACCACGGCGCGGCGAACGGCAAGGCCCTTTTCATAGAGGTCGTCGGTCATTGAACATGTTTCCTTTCAACATGGGGATCGGTTTCGGACGGGTTGGCGGCGCCGAGCGCGGCGGTCTTCGCCGCCATGACGTGAGCCTCGGCAAGGCGCGCGGCCTCGTCGGCGCGGCCCGCGTCGATGGCGGCGACAAGGGCCTGGAGTTCATTGAGGGAGGCCGCCGCGCGGCCGGGGCTTTTCAGGGAGCGGGCGCGCATCAGGCCGATGCGGACGTTGAGCCGCGCGATCAGATCGCCCGCGACGGCGTTGTCGGCCCCCTGGCAAAGACTGGTATAGAAGAGGCGCTTGGCCTCCAGCATCGGCGCAAGATCGCCGGCGTCGTAGGCCGAACGGACAGTCTCCAGCGCCTCGCGCAAGGCCGCCCTTTCCGCCCTGCCCGCCCGTTCGCAGAACTGCCGCGCCAGCAGAGCCTCCAGAGCACCGCGCACGGCGTAGATATTCTCCGCTTCCCTCTCGGTGATGCTTGCAACCTCAAGACCGCGCCCGGCGGAAGCGAGCAGCCCCTCGGTCTCCAGTTCGCGCAGGGCCTCGCGCAGGACGGTGCGGCTGACGCCGAGCGACGTGCAGAGGTCCTTCTCGACGAGTCGCTGGCCCGGGGCGAGCGCCCCCGTCTCGATGAGCGCCTTCAGGGTCGCGACCAGCTTGCGCCGCAGCGGCGCGCTTTCCTGCGCGATCGGAGCAAGAGGCAGGGACGTGTAGATCACGGCCGCAGGCCTTCCGAAGGGGGAAAAGGAACCGTCCCGGCCATGTCAGCCGCCGGTCAGGAAGGCATCGACCGCAGCATGGAAGCCGTCCGGCCGGTCGAGATTGGCAAGGTGACGCGCGCCGGCGATCTCCGCGTATTCCGCGCCCGGAACGAGACCGGCGATTTCCTGCGAGAGCTTCGGCGGCGTGCGCTGATCGAGGTCGCCGACAACGACGCGTGTCGGCACGCGGATCGCCTTCATCAAGTCGACCACGTCGGCGGTGAAGACGGACCTTGCGGCCTCGACGTATGCCTCGGGGCCCATCGCCGCGATGCTGGCGGCGAGTTCGTCAAAGCGAGCAGGATCGCTGCCCTGGAGCAGGGTGTCCTCGGCATAGAAGCGCCCGAAGGCCTCGATGCCTTTCTCAGCGACAGCCTTGGCGATCGCTTCCGCGCGCTGGCCCCCGGCCTCGCCTTGCGTGGCGAAACTGTCGGCGATGACGAGGCGCGAGACGGCTTCCGGTGCGATGTCGGTCAGGTGCGCTGCAATCGGGCCGCCCATGGAGATTGCAACGACGCGGGCCGGGCCGACGTCGAGCGCCTTCAGAACCGCAGCAAGATCCTCGGCGACGGCGCGGACGGTGAAACCGCCGTTGCGGGTCGAGCGGCCATGGCCGCGCGCATCCACGGCGATGACGTCATAGTCGGGCGACCAGCGGCGGATTTGCTCGCGCCAGAGCCAGCCGGCGGTCCCGAGGCTATGAATGAGCAGCAGCGGCTCGCCGCTGCCGGCACGCTCGATGCCGAGACGCTCGCCATTGACGTCGATGGTGGGCACGAGGATCTCCCGGAAGACTGCGGAGCCGATTCAAACAGCTCATCTGAACAATTTTGTATGACAGTCCTACTGTCATACAATGCGATGCGTCAAGCCTTCTCCTTGCATTGGCAAGGCATAACGGTGCTTGAAGCGCACCAAGGAACCGGCCTCTGACGGCCCAGAGAACAGCCAGGACAAGAACAGGACAGTGCGATGAAGACGGAAAGCCACGGCAACGGTATCTGGAGCGTCACCTACACGAAGGCATCGGAAGGAAACTTCATCACCTCGGCGCAGCTTGCAGAATTCGCCTCGACGCTGGACGAGGTGCTGGCCAAGCCGGGATTGCGCGCGGTTGTCCTTGCTGGCGAGGGGCCGAATTTCTGCGCCGGGCGCGTCGGCGCCAAGGGCCTCACCTCGGCAGCGGACGTGCGCGACGACCTCAACCTCATCCTGGAGGTCAACCAGCGTCTTCGGACATCGCCGGTGCCTTTCGTTGCAGCGGTCGAGGGCAAGGCCTTCGGATTCGGCTGCGGCTTTGCCACCCAGTGCGACGTGACGATTGCCGCAAAAGATGCGGTCTTCGCCCTGCCGGAGATGTCGCACCGCCTGCCGCCGCTGATTGTGCTCTCCTATTTCGGCACCTTCGTGCCGTTCAAGCGGGCCTTCGAACTTGCCCTGACGAGCCGCGAATTCGGCGCGGAGGAAGCGCTCGACATCGGCATTGCAACCGAGGTCGTCGAAAGCGGCGGCGCCTTCGCACGCGCCCTTTCCTTCGCCGAGGAGATCGTCGCCATGGACGAGCAGTCGGTGCAGCTGTTGCGCGCCTTTGCCCGCAAGGTCGCCGGTCTTTCGGATGCCAGCACCGCGCAGCAGGCGGTCGAGACGATGGCCATCATGCTCGCCGACAAGGCCGTCAAGTCTTCCGGCTCAGGGCACTGATGCCGCGTTCGGTCAGCACGGGGAACGAAATCGGCGGGGAACCAAGAATGACAAGAAGCCTGCTCTTCATTGGCGTCGGGCGGATGGGCTCTCTGATGGCGGGCCATCTCGTCGACAGCGGGTATGACGTCGCGCTCGCCGACCTGTCGCCCGAGGCGCTTGAACCTTTCGCCGCCAGTGGCTGTCCGACGGCGACGACGGCGGCGGACCTTCCCGGCGATATCGTCATCACCATGCTGCCGACGGACGCCCACGTGCGCGAGGCGCTGCTGGGTGAGAATGGCGCCCTTGCCTCCCGCAAGCGCCAGACGGTCATCGACATGTCGTCCGTTTCGCCGGAAGCGACGCGGTCGCTGGCAGCTGAGCTTGCCACTTACGGCACCACACTACTCGACGCGCCCGTCAGCGGCGGCATGGCCGGGGCAAAGACCGCAAGCCTCATCGGCATGGTCGGCGGCGAGCCGGACGTCTTTGCCGCCTGCCAGCCCATCCTTGAAGCGATGTGCTCAAAGGTTATCCATGTCGGCCCGGTCGGCTCCGGACATGTGGTCAAGGCGCTCAACAACTACCTTTCGGCGGCCACGCTCTGGACGGCGACCGAGGCGCTCACCGTCGGCACGCGCCTCGGGCTCGACCCGGCGCGCATGCTGGAGGTCTGGACGGCAGGTTCCGGGCGCAGCCATGCGACCGAGGTCAAGCTGCCCGACCACGTCCTGACCCGCAGCTTCGATTTCGGTCAGAGCCTCAAGCTTTTCTGCAAGGATATCGGCATCGCGTCCGACCTTGCCGCCAAGGCCGGCGCCGAAACGCCGGCGCTCGATGCCCTGAAGGCGCTGTGGGAGGGAGCACGGGATTCGATCGGGCCGGAGGCCGATATCACGCGCATCGCCTCGATGATGGAGGCCATGCAGAAAGGAAGCGGCGGAAAGCCGTAACCTGCGCCGACGCGGACAGCGACCCGAGGTTGAATCTGATAACAGCCTGCGTTTGCATCGATTTTGATCATGGTGAGATCTTGACCATCGCCGTCGAGGCGGCTAGGCTAAACTCACATTGGCATTCAGTGGCCACAGGCAATCGAGCCCCGAATTCCGTGCATTTCGCGCGGGTCGGGGTTTTTTCGTTTATGGCCACCTGCATGTGAAGGACGGAACGATTCCAGCATGATGCGCGAGACGATCCCGGTCGCCATTCTCTTCTCCTCGACGGGCCCCTATGCCGACCTCGGCAAGGCGGCGCTCGCGGGAGCGATGGCGGCCATCGGCGACGTCAACACCGATGCCGGCTTCCCGTTCCGGCTGAAGCCCGTGCTCGCCGAACCCGGCGGCGTTGCCGAGGCCTATGGCCTCCACGCCGACCAGATCCTGCGCCAGACCGGATGCCGTCACATCGTCGGCACGATCACCTCCTGGAGCCGCAAGGAAGTCATCCCGGTGGTCGAGCGCCACGGCGCGCTGCTCTGGTACGCCTTTCCCTACGAGGGCTACGAGACCAACGACAGCGTCCTCTATTTCGGCGCCTGCCCGAACCAGCATCTCCTGCCGCTGCTCAATCACGTCATGCCGCGCTACGGCTCCCGGCCCTTCCTCGTCGGCTCCGACTACATCTGGGGCTGGGAGATCAACCGGATCGCCCGCGAACTGATCGAGACGACCGGCGGAGCGGTGGCGGGCGAGCGCTATCTGCCGCTCGGCTCCACGGACGTCGACGGGCTCATCGGCGAGATCCGCGCCGCAAGACCGGACTTCGTGCTCAGCAACCTGATCGGTCCGTCGGCACGCGCCTTCGTCGAGGCCTATGCCGAACTCGGCCGCACCGACCGGAGCTTCGCGCCCGCCCGGCGGCCGATCGCAAGCTGCAACATGACCGAGATCGACCTTGCGGCGATCGGCCCGGCGGCGGCGGGCCATCTGTCGACCGCCATCTATTTCGACGGCCTCCCGACAAGCGAAAGCATCGACTTTCTGGCGCAATTCGCGGCAAGGCAGGGTCAGTTTCCGCGGCTTTCGTCCTGCCACGTCTCGGCCTATTCGGTGGTCACGATCCTCGCCCATGCCATCGCCGCCGCCGGAACGCCCGACCCCGACGCCGTCCGCCGCATCGTGACGACACGCAGCTTCGACAGCCCCCTCGGCCCGGTCACGGTCGATCCGGCGACCCAGCACGCGGCGGTGCGCCCGCATCTTGGACGCGCGCGCGCCAACGGGACATTCGAGATCATCGAGAGCGGATCGTCGGCGATCCCGGCCGATCCCTATCTGGTGGGCATCGCCAGCCGGCTCATGCAGCCGGCGCCGGCGTCCAACACGGCACTCAGGGTGGTGAAATGAGCGCCCGCAAGCGACCTCCCCTCGGCGAATGGCGCGCCATCGTGCTGCACCGGCCGCATCCTGCGGCCGATGCGCTCGTCAAACAGCTCGAGCGCCTGCGGATCGAGACGCGCGTCGTCTGGCCGGAGGTCTCGGCAGCCGATGCGGAAGCGGCCGACGTCGTCTTTTTCGACGCCGACATGGGTTACGACGGCCAGTTCCCCTGGCCGACCGGCTTTGCGCCGATGCCGCTCATCGCCCTCATCGGATCGGAAGCGCCGGGCCGTGTCGAATGGGCCCTGGCCCAGGGGTCCAACGCGCATCTCCTGAAGCCCATCGGGTCGGCCGGCGTCTACAGCGCCCTGCTGATCGCCTCGCACGCCTTCGAGATGGCGATCGCCCAGTCGAGCGAGATCCAGGGCCTGGAAAGCCGTCTCAGAATGCGTCCGACCGTGGTGCGCGCCGTCGTCTGCCTGATGGAGAGCGAAAAGCTCGACGAGGCGGCGGCCCAGAAACGGCTCAGGACACTGGCGATGGACTGGCGCGTCACCATCGAAGAGGCGGCGTCCACCATCGTCGCCCGGTCAGGCTCCGGCACCGCGAAGGAGGCCTGACCCCGCCCAGTCCCAGAAAATCCAGCTTCCGCGCGCCTTTTCCTGGCCTGCCCCGGAGACCGGCAGCGCCCTTTGCATTTCATGTTGTCACTACGAGGAGAGACCCCTTGTCCGTCGTCGAAGGCTATGCCCCTCATGGCGAATACCAGACTTGGTATCGCATCACAGGTGATCTGAAGTCCGGCAAGCCGCCGCTCTTCGTGCTGCATGGCGGTCCCGGCTGCACCCATGACTATGTGGACAGTTTCAAGGATCTCGCCGCGACCGGCCGTGCCGTCATCCACTACGACCAGATCGGCAACGGCAAGTCGACGCATCTTCCGGAGAAGGGCGGCGACTTCTGGACGCCCGAGTTCTTCAAGGGCGAGCTCAACAACCTGATCGACCATCTCGGTGTGCGCGAGGCCTATTGCGTGCTCGGCCAGTCCTGGGGCGGCATGCTCGGCGCCGAATTCGCGGTGACGAAGCCGAAGGGCCTCAAGGCGCTCGTGATCGCCAATTCGCCCGCTGCCATGTCGACCTGGATTTCCGAGGCGAACCGCCTGCGCGAGGAACTTCCCCCGGACGTCCAGGCAATGCTCCTGAAGCACGAGGCGGCGGAGACGACGGACAGCGCCGAATACAAGGCGGCGACCGACGTCTTCAACGAGCGTCACGTCTGCCGCGTCGTGCCGATGCCGCCCGAGGTCAAGCGCACCTTCGATGCCATCGACGCTGACCCGACCGTCTACCACACCATGAACGGGCCGAACGAGTTCCACGTCATCGGCACCATGAAGGACTGGACCATCGTCGGGCGCCTTGCCGCCATCGAGGTGCCAACGCTGCTCATTTCCGGCCGCTATGACGAGGCGACGGAAGCCTGCGTCCAGCCCTATGCCGACGAAATCCCGGATGTCCGCTGGACCATCTTCGAGGCATCCAGCCACATGCCGCACGTGGAAGAGCGCGCGGACTGCATGAAAACCGTCGGCGACTTCCTCGACGAGGTCGCCGGCTGAACCACGCGCGAGGGACTGCCTTGCCGCCCCTCGCACGACAACAAAAAGCCCCCCCCAACAAGGAGACGGAACAGATGCTGAAACTGAAATCCCTTCGGCGCACGCGGGCCGGCCTTGCCGTCCTCGCAGCCGCCCTTCTGGCCCAGACGGCCATCGGCTCGGTGGCCCACGCCGAGGACCGCGCCGCGCTCATGGCCGAGCATCGCGGCGGCACCATGGTGCTTTCGGCCGTGGCGGCCGCCGGCACCATCGACCCGATGGTCAACTACACCGCCGAATTCTGGCAGATCTTCCAGCCGGTCTATGACGGCCTCGTCAAGTTCAAGCAGGCGAGCCGGGCCGAGGGCTTCGTGATCGTGCCCGATCTCGCCGAGGCGATCCCGGACGCCACGAACGACGGCAAGACCTATGTCTTCACGCTGCGCAAGGGCATCAAATTCTCCAACGGCAAGGAGGTCACCCCCTCCGACGTCGTCGCCTCCTTCCAGCGCATCTTCAAGATCAACGGCCCGACCTCGGGCAGCTTCTACAACGGCATCGTCGGCGCCGACGCCTGCCTCAAGGAGCCGGCGAGCTGCACGCTCGAAGGCGGCGTGATCGGCGACGATGCCGCCGGCACCGTGACGATCAACCTGACGCAGCCGGATTCGGAATTCTTCGCCAAGATCGCCGTGCCGCACGCCTCGATCCTGCCGGGCGACACCCCGATCGAGGACGCCGGCACCAAGGCCATTCCGGGCACCGGCGCCTATGTCATCGAGAGCTACGACCCGAACGAAAAGATGGTGCTGAAGCGCAATCCGGAGTTCAAGGAATGGTCGGTCGACGCCCAGCCCGACGGCTATCCGGACGAGATCGTCTACCGCTTCGGCCTCACCGAGGAAGCTGCGATCAACGCGATCCAGAACGGCCAAGTCGACTGGCTCTTCGATCCGCCGCCGGCCGACCGCCTGGAGGAACTCGGCACCAAGTATGCCGACCAGGTGCATGTGAACCCGCTCTCGGCCTTCTGGTACGCGCCGATGAACACCAACCTTGCCCCCTTCGACAATGTGAAGGTGCGCCAGGCGGTGAACTACGCCGTCGACCGCGACGCGCTCGTCGGCCTCTACGGCGGCACGGTGCTTGCCCAGCCTGTCTGCCAGATCCTGCCGCCGGACTTCCCCGGCCACGAGGACAGCTGCATCTACACCCAGGATCCAGGCACCGAATGGTCCGCGCCGGACATGGAGAAGGCCAAGCAGCTCGTCGAAGAATCCGGCACCAAAGGCCAGAAGGTGACGGTGATCACCGAGGACAACGCAGTCTCGCGCGCCGTCGGCACCTACCTGCAGTCGGTGCTCTCCGAGCTCGGTTATGACGCCTCGGTCAAGGCGATTTCCACGAACATCCAGTTCACCTACATCCAGAACACCGACAACAAGGTGCAGATCTCGGTCTCGCAGTGGTTCATGGACTATCCGCAGGCGTCGAACTTCCTGAACGTCCTGCTGTCCTGCGCCTCCTTCACGCCAGGTTCGGATGCTTCGATCAACATCGCCGGCTACTGCAACAAGGACCTGGACGACAAGATGCATGCGGCCATGAAGCTGTCGCTGACCGACCCGGACGCCGCCAATGCGGAATGGGCCAAGATCGACCAGGCGTTCATGGAACAGGCGCCGCTCGCCCCGCTCTTCACGCCGAAGAACGTCGACTTCGTCTCCAAGCGCGTCGGCAACTTCATCTTCTCCAACCAGTTCCGCTGGGTCATCTCCCAGTCCTGGGTGAAGTAAGTCTCGCGGCGGATCGCATATCCGCAGCTTGAAAACCGTTCGGCATACGGCCCCTCGCCCCGCCTCTCGTGGGGAGAGGGGGAAGCCGGAAAGAGCGCACCGGCGTTTTCCATGTCCATGGCATGAAACGTGAATTGCCTCTTTCAATGATTGCAAGACATCGAGACAGCCTTTGACAGACACCGCCCTCGCCTCCCAATCCGTCACCGAAGCCTCACCGCCGCGCGCCGGACAAAGTCCCTGGCGCCGGGCCGCGCGCATCCTCTGGCGCGACCGGCCCGCCATGGTGGCGCTGGCCGTCCTGATCGCCATGATCCTCGCCTGCCTCGCCGCACCGCTCTATGCCGGCCACGTCGCCGGCACCGATCCCTTCCGCTCCAACCTCGGCGGCAAGATCAAGGTCGAGGGCAAGCGCGTGCCGATCATGCAGCCCTCGACCGAGGGCCTCGGGCTTGGCGTGACGCCCATCGGCCCGACCTGGAGCGCGCAGTATCTCCTTGGCGCGGACGCACAGGGACGCGACGTCGCCGCACGCCTTCTCTACGGCGGTCGCAACTCGCTCTTCATCGCCGGCACGGCGACGCTGATCTGCCTCGTCCTTGCCGCCATCGTCGGCGTCACGGCCGGCTTTCTCGGCGGTGTCGTCGACATGGTGCTCTCGCGCATCCTCGACGTTCTGTGGGCCTTCCCGGTCTACCTGCTCGCCATCTCGCTCTCGATCGTGCTCCTGTCGCAGGGCATCACGATCGGCCCCATCGAGATCACGGCCGGCAGTCTGGCGCTTCCCATCGGCATCATCGGCATCATCTACGTGCCCTATGTCGCCCGGCCCGTGCGCGGACGCGTGCTGGCGCTGCGCAACTCGGAATTCGTGCTGGCGGCCACCGGCCTCGGCATTCCGCGCTGGCGCATTCTTCTCAGCGACATCCTGCCGAATGTCATGCCGATGCTGATCGTCTACATCCCGCTGATGATGGCGCTGAACATCGTCACGGAATCCGCGCTCTCGTTCCTGTCGATCGGCGTGCAGGCGCCGGACGCAAGCTGGGGCACGATCATCCAGGACGGCCAGACGCTGCTCTACAGCCGGCCGGCCGTGTCGCTGGCGCCGGGCATTTCCATCGTCATCACAGTGCTCGCCCTCAACGTCCTCGGCGACGGCGTGCGCGACGCGCTCGACCCGCGCACCAAGATCCGGGGGAACTGACCGATGCTGCTCGCCATCCTCCAGCGTCTCGCCCAGATGGTCTTCGTGATGTTCGGCATCTCGGCGCTCGTCTTCCTCATCTTCTTCGCAACGCCCGGCGCCGACCCGGCGGCCCGCATCGCCGGCCGCAACGCCGCCCAGGAAACCGTCGAGGCGATCCGCAAGGATTTCGGCTTCGACAGGCCCCTGCCGGTGCAATACGCGCGGATGATGACCCGGCTCTTCGTCACGCAGGATCTCACCTCCTTCGTCAACCGCGGCCTCAAGGTCGTGCCGCAGGTGCTGTCCGCCGCGCCGGTCACCCTGTCGCTCGTCATCGGGGCCGCGATCCTCTGGGTGATCGGGGGCATCTTCGTCGGTGTCGTCGCGGCACTGACGCGGGATACCTTCATCGACAAGGGGCTGATGGTGCTGGCGCTCATCGGCGTCTCGATGCCGGTGTTCTGGTTCGGCGAGGTGATGAACCTCGTCTCGCAGAGCCGTTTTCACGACACCTGGCTGTTTTCCTGGGTGCCCGGGCTCGGCTACAAGCCGCTTCTGACCGACCCGTGGGGCTGGTTCAAGACGCTGATCATTCCCTGGTTCACGCTCGCCGCGCTCTATATCGGCATCTACGGCCGGGTGCTGCGGGCAACCCTCGTCGAGGCCTATCAGGAGGATTTCATCCGCACCGCCCGCGCCAAGGGCCTCAGCCCCTCGCGCGTGATGCTGCGGCATGCGCTCAGAACCTCGCTCATTCCCTTCGTGACCATGTTCGGCCTCGATTTCGGCGTGCTCGTCGGCGGCGCCGCGCTCCTGACGGAGGTCGTCTTCGGCCTCAACGGCATCGGGCGACTGACCTACCAGGCCCTTCTCAACCTCGACCTTCCGATGATCCTTGCCACCGTCATGTATGCGTCCTTCTTCGTCGTCATCGCCAATGCTCTGGTCGACGTCGTCTATGTGCTCATCGATCCGCGCGTGAGGGCACGATGATGCAGACGCCCTCTCCCAAAACGCCGCTTCTCGACGTTTCCGGCCTGTCGGTGTCGTTTGCCACCGACCACGGCCGCGTCAAGGCGATCGACGACGTCTCCTTCTCCGTCTCCGAGGGCGAGATTCTCGCCATCGTCGGCGAATCCGGCTCCGGCAAGACCGTGACGCTTCTCTCCATTCTCGGCCTCAACGATCCGCGCACGAGTTTCGTGGACGGCTCGGTCACCTTCCGGGGCCAGCGCATCCTGGAGCTTCCCGACCGCAAGATGCGCCGCATCCGGGGCAAGGATATCGCGCTCATCTCGCAGGACCCGATGACGGCGCTGACGCCCGTGCACACTATCGGCTGGCAGATCGCCGAGCAGATACGCGCGCATGAAGCCATCTCCAAGGCCGCCGCCAACCGCCGCGTCGTGGAACTTCTCGCCGAAGTCGGATTCGCCAAGCCCGAAGAGGCCGCCAGCCGCTATCCGCACCAGCTTTCCGGCGGCATGCGCCAGCGCGCCGTCATCGCCATGGCGCTCTCCTGCAGCCCGGCGCTGCTGGTCGCCGACGAGCCGACGACCGCGCTCGACGTCACCGTGCAGGCGCAGGTGCTCGACCTGCTCCTGAAGCTGCGCAAGGATTTCGGCTCCGCCATCGTGCTGATCACCCACGACATGGGCGTCGTCGCCGAGGTCGCCGATCGGGTCAACGTGATGTATGCGGGCCGGATCATCGAGCGGGGCACCAAGGTGCAAGTCCTGTCCGATCCGTGGCATCCCTATACCTGGGGCCTGATCGCCTCGATCCCGCCGCTGAGCGGGCCGCGCCCGGAGCGCCTGTCCGCCATTCCCGGCATGCCGCCGACGCCGGAAACGGTGCCGCCCGGCTGCGGCTTCGCCCCGCGCTGCCGCTTCGCCCATGCCGCCTGCAACGCGCGCCCGCCGGTGCAACGAGAGGGCGAGCGCGCCGCGCTCTGCGTCCTTTCCGGCGAGACCAGAGCTGGCCACCGCGCCTCCATCCTCGAACCGGTCCGCGAGGCATCATGAGCGAGGCCACGGGCGCCATGCCTGCTCCCACGACACTGCTTCTCGAAACCAACGCGCTCACCAAGCATTTCACGGTGGGCAAGACGATCCGCCCCGGCTCGGGCCAGACGCTTCGCGCGGTCGAGGATATTTCCATCACCGTCCACAAGGGCGAAACGCTGGGCCTCGTCGGCGAATCCGGCTCCGGCAAGTCGACCCTCGGGCGCTGCCTGACGCGGCTCTACGACGTCACCTCCGGCGACATCATCTACGAGGGCCGGAACATTGCCCGGCTCGGCAGCAGTGGCCTCAAGCCCGTCCGCCGCAAGATCCAGATGATCTTCCAGGACCCCTCCGCCTCGCTCAACCCGCGCCGCCGGGTGCGCGACATCATCGGCGAGGTGCTGAAGGTCCACCGGCTTCGCCCGCGCGGCGAGATCGAGGGCCGTCTCGGCGAACTCATGGATCTCGTCGGCCTTCGCCGCGAATATCTCGACCGTTTCCCGCATGAATTCTCCGGCGGCCAGCGCCAGCGCATCGGCATCGCCCGGGCGCTCGCGGTCGAGCCTGAGCTGATCGTCGCCGACGAGCCGGTCTCCGCGCTTGACGTTTCGGTGCAGGCACAGGTGGTCAACCTCTTCGCCGACCTGCGCGAGCGGCTCGGCCTCACCTATGTCTTCATCGCCCATGACCTTGCCGTCGTGCGGCAGGTGTCGACGCGGGTCGCGGTGATGTATCTCGGCTCCATCGTCGAGATCGGCGACACGGACCGCCTCTACGAAAAGCCGGCGCATCCCTACACAAAGGCGCTGATTTCGGCGATCCCGCGCCCCATCGCCGAGACGCACGAGCGCCAGCGCATCATCCTGGAAGGCGAAATTCCGAGCCCGCTCGATCCTCCCGCCGGCTGCAAGTTCTCCACCCGCTGCCCCTATGCCGACGAGCGCTGCCGCACGGAGCGCCCGGTGCTGAAGCCGCTGGCCGACGGACGCTCGGTCGCCTGCCACTACCCGCTCGACTGACGGTTGGCGCGCCGGGACATTGGAGGAAATCCCCGCCGGAGAGTCCCGGCGGGCGAGGCTTGACGCCCTTTCGCGCGCGCCGTACCAAAGTCACAACGATAACAAGTCAATGACGCGGGCGATTTGCCCGAGGTTCTCGGCCATGGGCCCGCGCCCTTTCCGCCGAGGAACCCGCCCCTTAACGGGCCGCCGCCAGACCGGGAGAACACGATGGCCGATCCGGCCAGAGCCACGGGCCTTGCCTTTCCCGAGACCGCTCCGAAGGGACACAACGCCCTGCCGCGCAATCCCGGCATGGCGCTCGACGAGGCCTGGGTCCGCAGTGTGCGCTTCAACCATTCGGCGGGCGAGCGGCGGGTCGCGACACTCCCCGGCCGTCGGACGGTCAAGAAGGATGCCCAGGCCGCCTGGCTCCTGAAGGCTGTCACCTGCATCGACCTCACGACGCTGAGCGGCGACGACACGCCGGAGCGGGTGAAGCGTCTCTGCGCCAAGGCAAAGTCTCCCGTTCGCCATGACATCCTCGAAGCGCTCGGTATGGCGGGCCGCCCCATCACCACGGGTGCCGTCTGCGTCTACCATCGCTTCGTTGCCACCGCCGTCGAGGCGCTCGCCGGCTCGGGCATTCCCGTTGCTGCCGTCTCCACCGGCTTTCCGGCCGGTCTCGTGCCGCATGACGTCAAGCTGAAGGAGATCGAGGCGTCCGTCCGTGACGGCGCCGCCGAGATCGACATCGTGATCACGCGCGAGCACGTGCTGACCGGCAACTGGCAGGCGCTCTACGACGAGATGCGCGACTTCCGCGCCGCCTGCGGCGAGGCCCACGTCAAGGCGATCCTTGCGACCGGCGACCTCAAGACCCTGCGCAACGTGGTCAAGGCCTCGCTGGTCTGCATGATGGCTGGGGCCGACTTCATCAAGACCTCGACCGGCAAGGAAGGCGTCAACGCGACGCTGCTTGTCACGCTCGCCATGCTGCGTGCGATCCGGGCCTATCACGAGCAGACCGGCGTCATGGTGGGTTACAAGCCGGCCGGCGGTATTTCGTCGGCAAAGGATATTCTCAACTACCAGTTCCTGATGCGTGAGGAACTCGGCCGGCGCTGGCTGGAGCCGGACCTTTTCCGCGTCGGCGCCTCCAGCCTTCTCGCCGACATCGAGCGCCAGCTCGAGCATCACGTCACCGGCCGCTATTCGGCTCACCACCGTCATCCCGTGGGGTAAGCGATGAGCGTTGCCAGCTATTTCGACGACATGTCCTACGGCGCAGCCCCTGAATCCGACACGGAAGCGCGCGCCTTCCTCGCCCGCCATGCGGGCGGCTTCCGGCACTTCATCAACGGCGGCTTCGTCGCCTCGAAGGGCGGCGAGACGTTCGAGACCTTCGAGCCGGCGACCGGAAGGGCGCTGGCGAGGCTTGCCAAGGGGGATGCTGCCGATGTCGATGCGGCCGTTGCGGCCGCGCGCAAGGCGCAAGGGCCCTGGGCGAAGCTTTCCGGCCACCAGCGCGCGCGGCATCTCTATGCCCTTGCCCGCATGATCCAGCGCCATGCGCGGCTTCTGGCCGTCGTGGAGACCCTCGACAACGGCAAGCCGATCCGCGAGACGCGCGACATCGACATCCCGCTTGCCGCACGGCACTTCTATCACCACGCCGGCTGGGCGCAGGTGGGCGAGCGGGAGTTCGCCGATCATCTGCCGGTGGGCGTCGTCGGCCAGATCATCCCGTGGAACTTTCCCTTCCTGATGCTCGCCTGGAAGGTCGCCCCGGCGCTTGCCGCCGGCAACACGGTGGTGCTGAAGCCGGCGGAATATACCTCGCTGACGGCGCTGCTCTTTGCCGAACTCTGCGAAGCGGCGGGACTTCCGCCCGGCGTCATCAACATCGTCACCGGCGACGGCGAGACGGGCTCATTGATCGCCGCGCACGCAGGCATCGACAAGATCGCCTTCACCGGCTCCACCGAGGTTGGCCGCCTGATCCGGCAGGCGACGGCCGGTTCCGGCAAGGCGCTGACGCTGGAGCTTGGCGGCAAGTCGCCCTTCATCGTCTTCGAGGATGCGGACATCGACGGCGCCATCGAGGGCATCGTCGACGCCATCTGGTTCAACCAGGGCGAGGTCTGCTGCGCCGGCTCCCGACTTCTCGTTCAGGAAGGCATCGCGGAGACCTTTCTTGCCCGGCTCAAGCGCCGCATGGAGACGTTGCGCGTCGGGCCGCCCCTCGACAAGTGCATCGACATGGGCGCCATTGTCGACCCGGTGCAGCTTGAGCGGATCGACCGGCTCGTGAAGGCCGGCGTTGCCGAAGGCGCAAGCCTCTATCAGGCTCCCTGCCCGCTACCCGCCTCGGGCTGCTTCTATCCGCCGACGTTGCTTTCCGGCGTGCAGCCGGCCTCGACCGCGGCGCAGGAGGAGATCTTCGGACCGGTGCTCGTCTCGATGACTTTCCGCACGCCGGACGAGGCGGTCATGCTGGCCAACAATTCCCGCTACGGGCTCGCCGCCAGCATCTGGAGCGAGACCATCGGCCTTGCGCTCGACATTGCCGCCAAGGTGCAGGCGGGGGTCGTCTGGGTCAACGCGACCAATCTCTTCGACGCGGGGGCGGGCTTCGGCGGCGTCAAGGAATCCGGCTTCGGGCGTGAAGGCGGACGCGAGGGCATGCTGGAGTATCTGAAGCCCAAAGGCTGGGAGAAGCGCAAGCCACGGCCAGCCGCCGCATCCGCTCCCAATCCGGCGGGTTTTGCCCCAGCCGGCGTCGACCGCACCGCCAAGCTCTTCATCGGCGGCAAGCAGGCGCGGCCGGACGGCAACTATTCGCTGCCGGTCTATTCGTCCAAAGGCGTCCAGATCGGCGAAGTCGGCGAGGGCAGCCGCAAGGACATCCGCAACGCCGTCGAGGCGGCGCGCAAGGCGGACGGATGGTCGAAGGCGAGCGCCCACAACCGGGCGCAAGTGCTCTATTACCTCGGCGAAAATCTTTCTGCACGCGCCGACGAATTCGCTGCGCGCCTCACCGCGATGACCAGCGCCTCGGCCGCAAAGGCCCTGGCCGAAGTCGAGGCCTCGATCAGCCGTCTCTTCTCGGCCGCCGCCTATGCCGACAAATACGAGGGCCGGGTGCATGTGCCGCCGCTACGCGGCGTCGCGCTCGCCCTGCACGAGCCGGTCGGCGTTGTCGGCGTTCTCTGCCCGCCCGAAGCGCCGCTGCTCGCCTTCGTCAGCCTCGTCGCGCCGCTGCTTGCCATGGGCAATCGCGTCGTCGCGGTGCCGAGCGAGCCGCATCCCTTGAGTGCTACCGACTTTTATCAGGTGCTGGAGACCTCGGACGTGCCGGCCGGCGCGCTCAACATCGTCACGGGATCGGCGGAGACGCTGGCGACGACCCTCGCCGAGCATGACGATGTCGATGCGCTCTGGGCCTTCGGCGCGAAGGCGCTCGGCGAAAAGGTTGAGCGGCTCTCCACCGGCAATCTCAAGCGCACGCTGACGGACAACGGCCTTTTGACCGACTGGCACGATCCGGCGGCCACGGAAGGCGAAATCCTGCTGCGTCATGCCGTGCAGGTGAAGACGGTGTGGATTCCCTATGGCGAATAGCATGCAAGTTGTCCCGGAGTTCCGTTTCCATGAGTGACCAGAAGAAGGGCGTCGCCAATCTCGGCATCTTCGTTGCCGATCTCGCCTTCCGGGCCGACCGCCTGCCCGCGATCGGCGAGACGATCATCGGCAAGGGCTTCATCATGGGGCCGGGCGGCAAGGGGGCCAACCAGGCGGTCGCCTCGGCGCGCGCGGGCGCCAAGGTCTCCTTCATCTCCAAGATCGGCAAGGACAGCTTCGGCGACAACGCCCTTGCGGCCTGGGCCAAGGACGGCGTCACCGCATGCGTGACGCAATCAACTATCGAGCCAACTGGCGCCGCCTTCATCTTCGTCAATCCGGAGACCGGCGAGAACGCCATCATCGTCTATCCGGGCGCGGCGGGCACCATCACGCCGGCGGACGTGGAGGCCAATGCCGACGTGATCCGTTCGGCAAAGGTCTTCGTCACGCAGTTGGAACAGCCCGTCGATGCGGCCGTGCGCGGGCTTGCCATCGCACGCGAGGCCGGTGTGACGACGGTGTTCAACCCCGCTCCGGCAGCCCCGCTGCCCGACGCCATCTATCCTCTCTGCGACTATATCGCGCCCAACGAAACCGAGGCCGCGATGCTGACCGGCATCGCGCCCGGCAACGAGGACGACGCACGGCGGGCCGGCGACATCCTGCTTCAGCGCGGCGTCGGCTGCGCGCTGATCACGCTCGGCGCGCGCGGCGCGCTTTATCATACGCGGGAGAAATCGGTCATCGTCTCGGCGATCACCGGCGGCAAGGTGATCGACACGACCGGCGCGGGCGATGCCTTTGTCGGCGGCTTCACCGCCGCCCTCTCGGAAGGACTGGACCCGATCGCCGCCGTCCGCTTCGGCAGTGCCACCGCCGGCATATCGATCACCCGTCCCGGCGCCGCAGCCTCAATGCCGAAGCGCGCGGAGATCGACGCCCTGCTCGCAACATCGACGCCCGCCTGACCGCTTCCCGACCGACCTTCCAGCAACGACAACAAGAACACACGAGGAAACGACGCCATGACGACCAATCTTCTGGGCAAGACGGCCCTTGTCACAGCAGCCGGGCAGGGTATCGGGCGGGCCAGCGCCCTCGCCTTCGCCGCGGCCGGCGCCCATGTCATTGCGACGGACATCAACGGGGAGACGCTCGGCACCCTTGTCGGTGAAGCCGGCGTGACGACCCGCCAGCTCGACGTGCTCGACGCCCATTCGATTGCCACCACGATCGCCGAAGCCGGACCGGTGGATATCCTCTTCAACTGCGCCGGCTACGTCCATGCCGGTTCGATCCTCGACATGAGCGAGGAGGACTTCGATTTCGCCATCGCGCTCAACGTCCGCTCGATGACCCGCCTCATCAAGGCGGTGCTGCCGGGCATGCTGGAACGGGGCGACGGAGCGATCATCAACATGTCGTCGGTGGCCAGCAGCATGAAGGGCGTGCCGAACCGCTGCGCCTATTCGCTCTCCAAGGCCGCCGTCATCGGCCTCACCAAGTCGGTCGCCGCCGACTATGTGGCACAAGGCATCCGCTGCAACGCGATCTGCCCCGGCACGGTGCAGAGCCCCTCGCTGGAACAGCGCCTTGCGGCCACCGGCGATTACGAGAAGGCGCGGGCGGACTTCATCGCCCGCCAGCCGATGGGCCGCCTCGGCACGCCCGAGGAGATCGCCGACTTCGCGGTGTATCTCGCGGGCGCGACCTACACGACCGGCCAGGCCTTCGCCATCGACGGCGGCTGGGCGCTGTAAGTCAGTGCCAGTAAGTCGGCTTCGGTCCCGTGATCGGGCAGTGCCGATGCGAGGAGACGCTTGGCCTTTCGATCGTCATTGCCGGCCTTGAGCCGGCAACCCAATCATCTCCCGGCACTGGCTGACGGCACAGTGTGATCCGTTCGCGCTTCTTCACTCTCCAAGGGCGTCATTTGCCGTTCGGCGAGTGGGTCACCGGGTCAAGCCCGGTGATGACGATGGAAAGGCTGAGGCCAATTGCGCCGGTTGCGGGCGACGGCTGGCGCCGCCCGGCTCGACCGCATTATTTGCCCCACTTCAACACCATCGCGTCGAGGCGGGAGGCGAGTTCGATGAGGCCGGCCCTTGTTGCCGGATGCAGCGGGGCGAGCGGCGCGCGGGCGTCCTCGCAGGCGATCACCCCGCCTTCCTTCATCAGCGCCTTGCAGGCGAGCAGACCGCACTGCCGGTTCTCGTAGTTGATCAGCGGCAGCCAGCGCTCATAGGCCTGCATGGCGGCCTCGCGGTCGCCGGCGACATAGGGGTCGAGGATCTGGCGGATGCCGTCCGGATAGCCGCCGCCGGTCATCGCACCTGTCGCGCCGGCGTCGAGGTCGGGCATCAGCGTGATCGCCTCCTCGCCGTCCCACGGGCCTTCGATCGCGGTTCCGCCCAGTTCAATAAGCCGGCGAAGTTTTGCCGCGGCCATCGCGGTCTCGATCTTGAAATAGGAGACCTGCTCGATCTCCTTCGCCATCCTTGCCAGGAATTCCGGCGACAGCGGCGTGCCGGCGACGGGCGCATCCTGGATCATGATCGGGATGGAGATCGCGTCGGAGACGGTGCGGAAGAAGTCGTAGATGCCGGGCTCGCCGACGCGGAAGGTCGCGCCGTGATAGGGCGGCATCACCATCACCATCGCGGCGCCCAGCGCTTCGGCCCTTGCGGAACGCTCGGCGCAAATGCGCGGCGAGAAGTGGCTTGTCGTCACGATGACGGGAACGCGGTCCGCGACATGCTTCAGCACGGTCTCGGCCACGGCGTCGCGCTCGGCGTCGGTCAGCGAGAACTGCTCGGAAAAGTTGGCGAGGATGCAGATGCCGTTGGAGCCGGCGTCGATCATGAAGTCGATGGCCCGGCACTGGCCTTGCAGGTCCAGTTCGCCCCTCGCGTCGAAAATGGTGGGGGCCACCGGGAAAACGCCCTTGTAGCGGGGGCCCTCGGCACTCGTTGTCATCGTTATCCTCGTCTTTCGTGGACTGTCTTGAATGGGATCGGATGCGGTGTCGCCGTCATCAAGGGGAAACGACCCCGCCGAGCCGGCTGCGCCGCTGCGGCAGCGGGCTGACGGCTCCGTGCCGGCGCATGCCGTTCAGGATCACGTCGACCATGGCATCGGCGGCGGCTTCCGGGTTGCCGGCCTCGATCGCATCGACGATGGCGCCATGGGTCTTGAGCACAAGGTCGCGGTCTTCCGGCTCGGCGGGCGCACTGAGCCGGAAGGAGGCCCGCAAGGCGGCCTCGACCACCGCGCCGATGCTGCGCATGAAGGGATTGCCGGATGCGGCCGCGATCTTCAGGTGCAGGTCCAGGTCGGCCTCGGCAAAGGCCAGCGACGTGCTGTCGGCCGCCTCCATCGCCGCAAGGCTCTCGCGCATGGCGGCGACCATCTCCGGCACGCGCCGAAGCGCGGCAAGCTCCGCCGCGCGCGGCTCGACGGCAAGGCGGATGTCGGCAAGGTCGCGCAGGAAGCGCTTGCTGACGCCGGCCTCCAGGTGCCAGGCGATGAGGTCCGGATCGAACATGTTCCAGTCGGCACGCTCGCGCACCCGCGTTCCGACCTTGGCCTTGGCCACGATCAGCCCCTTGGCGGACAGCGTCTTCATGCTTTCGCGCAGCACGGTGCGCGAGACCGAAAACATCGACGACAGCTCGGCATCGCGCGGCAGGAGGCTTCCTTCCGGATATCTGCCGGAAATGATGTCGATGGCGAGCGTGCGAGTGACGCTCACCTGGCTCGACTGGTGCCGGCCTGCCGGAATGACGACGATGGGGCTAGTCATGTCGCCCGCGCCCCCGCGCCGGCCAGAACAGGGCGACGCGCGAGGCGTGTCAGGCCCTGCTGCAGGCCGATGAACACAAAGAGCAGAAGTCCGGTCGCAATCTTCATCCACCAGCTCGACAAGGTTCCATCAAAGGTGATGTAGGTCTGGATCAGACCCTGGATCAGGATGCCGATGAAGGTCCCGAAGATCGTGCCCGAGCCGCCCGTCAGCAGCGTTCCGCCGATGACCACGGCCGCGATCGTATCGAGTTCCACACCGACGGCCGCCAGAGAATAGCCCGCGGCCGTGTAGAAGGAAAAGACGATGCCCGCAAGGCCGGCCAGAACGCTGGACAGCATGTAGACGGCGACCGTCGTCCGGCCGACGCGGACGCCCATCAGCGCCGTCGTCGTGCGGCTGCCGCCGAGCGCATAGACGTTGGTGCCGAAGCGCGTGTAGTGCAGCAGGATGCCGCCGAGAATGAAGACGGCGATCATGATCATCGCGATGATGCGCAGGCGCCCGCCGCCGGGCAGGCGGATGGAGAAGGCGGCGACATCGGCATAGAGCGAGGCGTCGATCGGGACGGACTCGGTCGACATCAGGAAGGCGGCGCCACGCGCCAGGAACATGCCCGCCAGCGTGACGATAAAGGGCGGCATCTCGAACTTGTGGATGATGGCGCCCATCGCCGCGCCGAAGGCGGCGCAAATGAGCAGCAGGAGCGCGAAGGCGAGAAGCGGCGGAACGCCGTTGCCGATGGCGAGCGCCAGAAACACCGTCGAGAAACCGATGACGGAGCCGACCGACAGATCGATGCCGCCGGAAATGATGACGAAGGTCATGCCGACGGCGAGAATGCCGAGGAAGGCATTGTCGGTGAGAAGATTCATGACAACGCGCGTGGAAGCAAAGTTCGGAAACTGCATCGTGCAGTAGGCAAAGCCGAGCAGGAACACGACCGTCGTGACAAGAACGGGGGCAAAGCGGCGCATCAGCGTTTCTCCCGCACGAAATAGCCTCTCATCGCCTCCATTGTCGGCGACTGCAGCAGCAGGACGACAAGGACCACGACGGCCTTGATGACGAGGTTCAGTTCGGGACGCAGGCCGCTCAGGAGGATGCCCGTGTTCATGGCCTGAATGATCAGGGCGCCGAGAACGGCAAGCACGAGACTGAAGCGGCCGCCGAAGAGCGAGGTGCCGCCGATGACGACCGCGAGGATGGCGTCGAGCTCGAGCCAAAGGCCGGCGTTGTTGGCGTCGGCGCCGAGAATGTCGGCCGCCGCGACGATGCCGGCGAGCGCCGCGCAGATGCCGCACCAGACATAGACCGCGATGGTGGTCACGCGGATGTTGATGCCCGACAGGCGGCTTGCCGTCGCGTTGGCGCCGGTCGCCTCGATCAGGAGGCCGAGCGCGGTGCCGCGAACGAGGGCGACGGTGAGGACCAGCATCAGCAGGGTGAGGACGACGGGCGTCGGGATGCCGAGAAGGGAGCCGCCGCCGAACCAGGCAAGGTCCGGCGAGGTGAAGGTCACGATCCGCCCCTCAGTGATGAGCTGCGCGATGCCGCGCCCGGCCACCATGAGGATGAGGGTTGCGACAATCGGCTGGATGCCGAAGACCGCGACGAGGATGCCGTTCCACAGGCCGCAGAGCGCGCCGGCGCCGAGAGCGGCGGCCACGCAAATGAACACGGAGTGGCTGTCGGCAAGGCTCGCGGCAATCGCGCCGCAGATCGCCATCACGGCGCCGACGGACAGATCGATGCCGCGCGTGGCGATGACGAGCACCATGCCGAGCGAGAGCAGCGCCACGGGCGCGCCGCGATTGAAGACGTCGACGAGGCTGCCGAAGAGCCGGCCGTCCTGCAGCCGGATATCGAAGAACTGCGGCGAGACGATCCAGTCGATCATGAGAATCAGCAGGAAGGCGGCGACCTGCGCGGTTCCCGTCCTCGGCAGGCGCAAGGCCATGATCCCTCCCCCCGGCGGCTTTGTCCGGGCATCGATCTGCGTCGACGTCCCTTCGGCATCCTGCATGGTCATGCCACCTTTCGATCCTGATCGCCATCGGCGATGGCCGCGACGACGCCGGTGACCGTGACCGCCTCGCCCTCGAGCACGGCGATATGATTGCGGTCCCTGAGAACAATCACCCGGTCGGCATAGGTGACGATCTCCTCGATCTCGGAGGAGACGACGAGAAGAGCGAGCCCCTCGTCGCAGAGCCTGCGGATCAAGCGGATGATCTCGGCGTGGGCGCCGACATCGATGCCGCGCGTCGGCTCGTCGAGGATCAGCAGGCGGGGCTCGGTGGCGAGCCAGCGCGCCAGCAGGGCCTTCTGCTGATTGCCGCCTGACAGAAGCCCGATCGGGCGTTCCGGATCGGCCGGCCGGATATCGAGCAGCTTGATAAAGCGGTCGGCGATTTCATCCTGCTCGCGGCGGAAAAGCGGATGCAGCCATCCCCGGCGCGCCTGGAGCGCCAGAACGATATTCTCGCGCACGGTCAGATCGGCGACGATGCCCTCGGTCTTGCGCTCCTCCGGACAGAAGCCGAAGCCGAGGCGGATGGCGTCCCGGGGGCTTGCGATGCGCACCACGGCGCCGTCGACCGCGATGCGGCCGGCATCAGCCTTGTCGGCCCCGAAGACGAGGCGGGCGGTCTCCGTGCGCCCGGAGCCGAGAAGACCGGCAAGGCCGACCACTTCGCCGGCTCGCAGGTCAAGGTCGAAGGGCTCGACGAGGCCGCGCTTGCCGACATTCTCGGCCTCAAAGAGCGAAGGACCGGCGCGGGACTGCATCGGTGCCGCCTTTTCGGCTTCCACCTCGGCCAGTTCCCGGCCGAGCATCATCCGGACGAGATCGCCACGCGGCAACTCGGCGACCAACCGCTCGCCGACGAGACAGCCGTTGCGCAGCACAGTGATGCGGTCGCAGATCCGATAGACCTGATCCAGGAAATGCGAGACGAAGACGATGCCGATGCCGCGTTCCCGAAGCTGGCGCATGACGGCGAAGAGGACCTCGACCTCGTGGGCGTCGAGGCTTGCCGTCGGTTCGTCGAGGATCAGCACGCGGGCGGAAAGATCGACGGCGCGGGCGATGGCGGCGATATGCTGGACGGCGACCGAATAGTCGCCGAGCGGCGCCGACACGTCGATGTCGAGGCCGAAGCCTTGCAGCAGTTCACTGGCCCGGCGTCGCATTTCGCGCTCGCGCACGAGGCCGAAGCGGGTCGGCTGGCGACCGAGAAAGAGATTTTGCGCGACCGACAGATTGGGCAGGAGGGCGACCTCCTGATAGACGGTCGCGATGCCGGCCACCAGGGCCTCCTCGGCATTGCTCGGACGGATTTCCTGACCGGCGAGGCGGATCTCGCCGCCATCCGGCGCATGGATGCCGGTCACGGCCTTGATCAGGGTCGACTTGCCGGCGCCGTTTTCGCCGAGCAGCGCATGGATCTCACCCGCCCGAACCGTGAAGTCGACCCGGTCCAGGGCGCGGAAGCTGCCGGCGAAGATTTTCGTCAGGCCCCTGATTTCCAGGAGCGAAGGATGGTCGGAGGAAGGACTGGTCATCACGCACCACGCTCGATCGGCCGGTCGTCATCCCGGATGCCGGGATCGAAGGCCCGGCCAGAGCGAAATCCGGCCGGGCTGTGCTTGGGAGGCGCGATCAGTAACCGAGGCCCTTCTTCTCCTCGTAGACCTTCATCGGATCGTCGGCCTGCGTGTAGAGCTTCGATTCCGTCTGGATCCACTTCGGCGGCACGGTGCCGTCGGCCTTGAACTTCTCCAGGGCATCGAAGGCGGGGCCGGCCATGTTGGGCGTCAGCTCGACAGTGGCATTCGCCTCGCCGGCGGCCAGGGCCTTGAAGATGTCCGGCACAGCATCGACCGAGACGACGAGAATGTCGGTGCCCGGCTTGAGGCCGGCTTCCTTGATCGCCTGGATCGCGCCGACGGCCATGTCGTCGTTGTGGGCATAGAGGGCGCAGATGTTCTTGCCGCCGTCTTCCGCTTTGAGGAAGCTTTCCATCACTTCCTTGCCCTTGGTGCGGGTGAAGTCGCCGGTCTGCGACCGGATGATCTTCAGGTTGTCATGACCGGCGAGAGCCTGCTCGAAGCCCTTCTTGCGGTTGATTGCCGGCGAGGAGCCGGTCGTGCCCTGAAGCTCGACGATGTTGCAGGGCTTGTCGCCGACGTCCTGCACCAGCCAGTCGCCGGCAACCTTGCCTTCGTGCACGGTGTCGGAGGTGACGGCGGTGAGATAAAGGTCGTCGGGGGCGTCAACCGTGCGGTCGAGCAGGATTACCGGAATCTCGGCCTCGTTGGCTTCCTTCAGCACTGCGTCCCAGCCGGTGGCCACGACGGGGGCAAGGAAGATCGCATCAACGCCCTGGGCGATGAAGGACCGGATCGCCTTGATCTGGTTTTCCTGCTTCTGCTGGGCATCGGCGAACTTCAGGTTGATGCCGCGCTGTTCGGCCTGCTGCTTGGTGACGGAGGTTTCCGCCGCGCGCCAGCCGGACTCCGAGCCGATCTGCGAGAAACCGACCGTCAGGTCGGCCGCCATGGCTGGCGTGACAAGACCGACGGCGAGCACGGTCGAACACAGGAACGCTTTCAAATTCATTGGATATCCTCCCCAGGATGGCACCGCCCTTGGTTTCTGACGAACACGGTCGCGGTGATGCGCCATCATTGAGAGAGAGACCTCAAATAGTCAATAGTCATACTATATGATAAGTCATATTATATTATCGCTATGTGACGAAAATCCTTGCGCGTCAACGACCTGCGATTGAATGACCCGGAAAGGCGGAAACAGGCGTTTTCGGCTGCCCACCGGAGGAGGGCGCGCGCAGGTTCGGTTCCCGGCACGGCGGGACATGACCGCAGGCGTCCGCAGGGTGCGAAGACAGAACGACCTGATGACGGAGAGAGGAGCGACGGGGCTCAGGCGAGAAGCTGGCCGCCGTTCACGTCGATGCTTTGGCCGGTGATGTAGCCGCTGAGGTCGCCGGAGAGCAGGAAGAGATAGGCGCCGACGCAGTCGTCCGGCGTTCCGAGCCGTCCGAGCGGGATGGCCTTGGCCGTCGCGGCCAGCTTTTCCGGCGAGGAGTAGCGCTGGTGGAACGCAGTATCGATGGTGCCGGGAGCGACCGAATTGACCCGGATGCCGCGCGGTCCGAGTTCCTTGGCAAGGCTGCGGGTGTAGGTCGCGACAAAGGCCTTGGCGGAACTGTAAAGCGACGAGCCGGCGCTGCCGCCGGTCCGGGCGGAAATGGAGGTCGTGTTGACGATCGATGCGCCCTCGCCCATGCCCGGCAGCAGGGCCCGCGTCAGCAGCACCACGGAGCGGGCATTGAGGTCGACGACCTTCTCGTAGGCCGCGAGATCCGTCTCTTCGGCCGGAATGCGGCCGATCATGGTCCCGGCGTTGTTGACGAGGCCATCGATGCGCCCGACGCGGGAAAAGATCGCCTCGGCAAGCCGCTCGGCCTCGCCGGCGTCGGCAAGGTCGGCTTCAAGGATGGTGAGACGGTCGCGATGGGCATCCGGCAGGCCCGTGACGAGATCATCGTCATCGGCCGGCGGCTTGCGTCCCGCATGGGCGACGACCGTTGCGCCAAGCGCCAGGAGTTCGCGGGCGACAGCCGCGCCGATGCCCCTTGCCGCTCCCGTCACGACGATGGTGCGACCGTCAAACAGATCGGGGGCGAAGGCGTTCATGATCGTCTGTCCAGTTCAAGGGGGCCGAAAGGGATCTGCTGCCGCAATCCATCCGCACGGCGAATCTGTATTTCGGCGGCATAGTTGCATGACAGCCAAGGCAAGGAAACGCTGAAGGCGAGCCTGGCGGACCAAGGCATCCGGAGGCACGATTGGCTTGCCGGCACCGGTTGGCAGGCCCGTAAAATGCCTATACATATTTTGCCAGCAAGCGAGTCCCACCGTCCCGAAAGGACCGACGTGCCGTCTTCGAGTGCCCGTCAAAGGCGTCTGCCATTGTCATCTTCCGTCGGCACAAGCTCAGTCGGTTCCATGAGCCCGCCTGTTTCCCTGCACCAGCGCATCCGGGGCGATCTGGAGGCCCTCATCCTCTCCGGCGACTGGGCACCGGGACAGCGCGTTCCCGCCGAGCACGAGCTGATGGCCAGCTACGGCTGCTCGCGGATGACGGTCAACAAGGTTCTCACGGAACTCGCCTCGCGCGGCCTCGTGGAACGGCGTCGCCGCGCCGGCACCTTCGTCGCCCGCCCGCGCCCGCCGTCAGCCCTTCTGCAGATCCCCGACGTCCAGGCCGACATCCTGGCGCTCGGCCATGCCTACGGCCTGCGCCTTCTCGAACGCGAGCAGCGCGAGAGCAACGCGGAGGACAAGGCCCGGCTCGGCGTCGACACGCCACGCCCCGTCCTGGCGATCCGATGCCTGCACCAGGCCGATGGCCGGCCCTTCGCCCTCGAAGACCGCCTGATCGATCTTTCCACCGTGCCCATGGCCGCAAGGGAAAGCTTCGAGGACGAGCCGCCCGGCACCTGGCTCTTGCACCACGTGCCGTGGAGCGAGGCCGAACACCGGATCTGGGCGCTCAACACAGACCCTCAGACCGCGCGCCTTCTCGATCTTCCCGCCGGTGCGGCCTGCCTTGCGCTCGGGCGCCAGACGTGGAGAAATGGGGCTCCGGTGACCGAGGCGACGACCGTCTACCCGGCCGGCGGATACCAGCTTGCCGCACGGTTCCAGCCGGGTCACTCGCGCGAAAACGCCTAAGGATCGTGCCTGAGCATTTTTTCGGCATCATCAGATTGACAATCGGGTCAAAGCACGATCCATTTTGTCTAGGCAATTAAGCCCGCCCGCGCCGGCAAATGGCCGCGCAACCAACAAGCAACAGATGGGGATGCAGCGACATGTTCCTGAAGTCCGTTCTTACCGCAGCCGTCTCGGTCGCCCTGATGGTGGCCGCCAGTGCCGGCGCCCATGCCGAGGATATCCTGGCCAAGGTCAAGGCCGACGGCGTTCTGAAGGTCGGCACGGAAACCGCCTTCGCACCCTTCGACTTCATCAATGACTCCGGCGAGCACGTCGGTCTCAACGTCGACGTCTTCGCCGAGATCGGCAAGGAACTCGGCGTCAAGATCGAGTGGGTGACCCTGCCGTGGGACGGCGTCCTGCCGGGCCTTGAGAGCGGCAAGTTCGACATGGTGGCGGGTCCCGCCACCATCACCAACGCCCGCATGGAGCGCTACCGCTTCTCCTCGCCGGTCGCCGAGGCCACCGTCGCCCTGCTCAAGAAGGCCGGCGACGACAGCATCATGAAGCCCGAGGATGTCGCCGGAAAGGCCGTCGGCAGCGGCAAGGCGACGGCCCAGCTCGCCCAGCTCGAGGAATTCTCCAAGACCCTGCCGACGCCGGTCGACGCGCAGGAGTTCGTCAGCTTCAACGAGGCCTATGCGGCGCTTGCCTCCGGCCGCGTCGTCGCGGTGGCGAATTCCTATCCGAACATCGCCTATGTCGCCCAGCAGCAGTCCGACACCTTCGCGCTCGTCGAGCCACCCTTCGGCGTCAAGACCTACTTCGGCTTCCCCGGCCGCAAGGACGCGGAGTACGCCAGCCTGATGGATGCCGTCGACGAGGCGCTCCTGAAGATGAAGTCCGACGGCCGCATGGCCGAGATGCAGAAGAAGTGGTTCGGCGTCGCCTTCGATACGCCCGAGAAGATCACCGAAGCCGCCTTCTGATATCTGACGCTCGACACGCCGCCTGATCGACGGGCGCACTGACCTCTCCCCTCCCCGCCTTTCGGCTCCCGCCGAGGCCGGGAGGGGATAACCGCCGCGACGCTCGCGGTTGCCGTCTCAAACCGCGATTGCCCGGAAACCACCCGCCGATGTCCTGGAAGCTGTTCTGGCTGCTCGTCGAAGCCGCCCGGTTGACGGTTCTCTACAGCGCCATTTCCATTTCCATCGGATTCGTCATTTCCGCTGCCATCTGCTCGGCGGTGATGTCGTCGAACCGATCGCTTTCCCTCATCGGCAGGCTCTACATCAGCTTCTTCCGCGGCACGCCGCTGCTGGTGCAGCTTCTCCTGATCTATTACCTCCTGCCCAGCATCGGTCTCGACGTGCCAAGCGATGTCGCCGCGATTGCCGGCATGGCCTTCTGCACCTCGTCCTACCAGGCCGAAATCCTGCGCGGCGGTTTCGCCGGCGTGCCGAAGGGCATGGTGGAAGCGGCCGACATCTGCGGCTTTTCCCGCTACGACACCTTCCGCCGCATCCGCCTGCCGATCGCCGTCAAGCTCACCATGCCGGCGCTGATCAGCGAGGCGATCATGATGCTGAAATCGTCATCGCTCGTCTCCGTGGTCGGCGTGATCGAACTCACCCGCATGGCGCAGAACCTTGCCGCCAGCACCTACAAGCCGCTGCAGATCTACACCGCCGCCGGCGCCATCTATCTCGCCATCAACATCGTCGTGGCCATCTTCGGCAGCAGGCTGGAAAAGCGGATGAGCTGGGGGCGCCTCTGATGAGCTTCAACGTCGATCTCGTCGTCTCCTTCCTGCCGACCATCCTCAGCGCGCTGGGCGTGACCTTCCTGCTCTGGGTCGCAGGCTCCGGGCTCGGGCTCATCGTCGGCTTCCTCGTCGCCGTCGCCCGCCGCTACGGGCCGAGGCCGGTCAACTACCTTCTGATGCTGCCGGTCGAGGTCATCCGCGGCACGCCGTCGCTCGTGCAGATCTTCCTGCTCTACTACGGCGGACCCTATATCGGCCTCTCGCTGGACAAGGTGACGGCCGGCATCGTCGCGCTCACCATCTATGGCGCCGCCTACTATTCCGAACTCTGGCGCACCGGCTTCGAGGCGATCCCGAAGGGCCATGTGGAGGCGGCGGACTGCGTCGGCCTGTCGAAAACCCAGACCATGCGCCGGATCATCCTGCCCGAGATGACCATGCTCATCCTGCCCTCGATGGTGAACATGACCATCCTGATGCTGAAGGAGACGGCGATCCTCTCCATTATTTCGGTGCCGGAACTGACGCTCGCCGTCAGCGCGATCGGCACGCAATATTACGCTTTCGTGGAAAGTTTCACGATCCTGGCCCTGCTCTACTGGGCGCTGGTGGAAGCCTGCAGCGCCGCTGGGCGCTATGCCGAGGCCCGCCTCTCCAAATACCGGTTCTCCGCGTCATGAGTTCATCCCCCGCCATCAAGGTCGATAGTCTCGTCAAGCGCTTCGGCGACACCACGGTGCTGAACGGCATCGATCTGGAGGTGCCGCGCGGCGAGGTGACCTGCCTCATCGGCCCCTCAGGGTCCGGCAAGTCGACGCTGCTGCGCTGCATCGCCTTCCTCGAAGAAGCCTCCGACGGCTTCATCGAGATCGACGGCGAGCCGCTCGGCTTTGCCCTCGGCCCCTCCGGCGAGCGCATGCGCCTGCCCGCAGGTGCAATCCGAAGCGTGCGCAGCCGCATCGGCATGGTCTTCCAGCAGTTCAATCTCTGGCCGCACATGACCGCCCTCGGCAACGTCTCCGAGGCGCTCGTCACCGTGCGCGGCATGAAGCGCAAGCAGGCCGAGGAACGCGCCATGGCCGAACTGGAGAAGGTCGGCCTCGGCCAGCGCGCGAGCCACTATCCCTCGGAGCTTTCCGGCGGACAGCAGCAGCGCGTCGCCATCGCCCGCTCTCTGGCGCTGGAGCCGCGCATCATGCTCTTCGACGAGCCGACGTCGTCGCTCGATCCCGAACTCACCGGCGAGGTGCTGAACGTGATGCGCGACCTTGCCAAGACCGGCATGACCATGCTGGTCGTCACGCACGAGATCGGCTTTGCCGCCTCTGTCGGGGCCAAGATCGTCTTCCTCGATCACGGCAAGCTGCTCGTCGAGGGCGGGCCGCAGGAGGTGTTCGGCAAGCCGCGCCATCCGCGTATCGAGCAGTTCCTCGACACCTATCTCGACCGGGGCGCCGCGACGCTGCTGTAACGAGGGAAGGACTGCCAATGGCCAACGCTGAGACCGTCATTCAGGACCCGACCGCCATTCTGCCAAGCGACGACGACATCGCCGCGTTCCAGCGCGACGGGGCCATCGTGCTTCGCGGCGTTTTTTCCGACTGGATCGCGCCGCTGGCCGCCGGGATGGAAACACTGATGGCGCACCCCAGCCCGCGCGAGCGGTCCTACAAGCCCAAGGACGGCGGCGCGCCCTTCTTCCAGGATCTGTGCAACTGGCAGGACATTCCCGAATTCAGGGATTTCGTCCTCGGCTCGCCGGCCGGGGCCATTGCCGCGCATCTGATGGGTTCAAAAAAGGGTCGCTTCTTTCACGATCACGTGCTGGTCAAGGAACCCGGCAATTCGATGGTCACGCCCTGGCATCAGGACATGCCCTATTACTGCGTCGGCGGCGCGCAGTCGGTGAGCTTCTGGGTCCCGCTCGATCCGGTCTCGCGCGAGACGACACTCGAATGCGTCGCCGGAACGCATGTAAGCGGCCTCGACCATCGCCCGGAACGCTTCGACGGCACGGCGCTTTACGAGAACGACACCCGTGCGCCCGTGCCCGATGTCGATGGCAATCGCGACGCCTACACCATTCTCGGCTGGGCGCTGGAGCCGGGCGATGCGGTCGCCTTCAACTTCCGCACCCTGCATGGCGCGCCGGCCAACACGTCGACGCGCCGCCGCCGGGTCTTCTCGGCCCGTTGGGTCGGCGACGATGCGGTCTTCATCGATCGCGGCGGCAAGGGCTCGCCGCCCTTCTCGCACCTGACCCTGAAGACCGGAGAGCCGCTGGAAGGGCCGGACTTCCCGGTCGTCTACGAGCGGGCCTGACGTCCATCGACGCCATGCCCGCAAGGCCCGGAGCCGGCATCGCCGATCTCCGGGTAGCTTATCCAGCTCATTTGCCGGTAACGAAGGCAGCCAGGTTGCCGAGGTGCTGGTAGCCGAGTTCGATGGCCCCGAAGCCGGCGGCGCGCCTGCGCTCGTTCGGATCGGCAAAGACCATGTGATGGGTGATTTCCGTGCCGCCGTCGACGGACTTGAAGGTCGTCGTCGCCCGGAACATATGCGGCCCGGTGCCCGAGCCGTCATCGTGGTCGTAGACGATCTTCTCATTCTCGACGATCTCGCGGAAGATCGAGCGGTTGGGATGGTCCGTGCCGTCCGGGCCATGCATCGTGTGCACCCATTCGCCGCCGACCCGGAACTCGAACTTTTTCGCCGTCGTGGTGAAGCCGTCCGGCCCCCACCAGGCGGAAATGCGGTCGACGTCGTTGAAGGCCGACCAGACGAGGGCGACCGGCGCCGCGATGAAGCGGGTCATGACGATGTCGCGAGCCTGTTCGCCCGTAAAATCCGTTGCCGCCAGTTCCGCGAGCTTGTCGAGACATGCGGCCCAACCGGCTCGCATCCCCGTTTCGAGGAAGGCGTGACGGTCGCCAGCAGTGGCGAAGGTGGACGTGATCGTCACCAGAGTTCCACCCGGCACATCGCTGAACTCGACGGTGGCCACCGGCGGTTCGAGCGGCGTGCCGACGGGCACGCCGCGATGGCCAGCCAGCATGTCGTGCCAGGACTTCGGGTGGTCGTCCATCTCGTTGGTGTAGCGCAGACGGCGCTCGGGCTCGACCTCCAGATAGGTGCCGGTGTTCGGATAGTCGGTTCCGTCCGGGCCGCGCATGACGATCTTCAGGCGGCCGCCGGGACGAACGTCAAGCTCGCAGACCGGAACGTCGAAGCCGCGCGGACCGAACCAACTGGAAAGGATCTCGGGATCGGTGAAGGCACGATAAACGAGCGCGCGCGGCGCAGCGAACGTTCGGCTGATCACCACGGTACGGTCACTGCCAGGATCAGGCTTTGCTGCCGTCATCATCACTCACTCCCTGTTGAATCTTCCTCAGATAATCCTCAAGGCGGTCGAGACGCGCCTCCCAGACGCGTCGATACTCGTCGAGCCAGGCGTCCACGGCCTTCAGCGGTTCGGGCTCCAGCTTGCAAGGCCGCCACTGCGCCTCGCGGCTGCGGCTGATCAGGCCCGCATGCTCCAGGACCTTCAGGTGCTTGGAGACGGCCGGCATCGACATCTCGAAAGGCTCGGCAAGCTCCGAGACCGAGGCCTCCCCCCTGGACAAACGCGCGAGGATTGCACGGCGCGTCGGATCGGCGAGCGCGGCGAAGGTGGCACTGAGGGGATCGGCCTGCATTATTTAACCAGTCAGTTATTTAACTAATAGGCTAATTAAGGCCAACGGTTCCGGTTGTCAAGGCTTTCGACCTTTCCCCTCCCGATTGCGCGGGTCTGATTGATCAATGTCATGTCGGAACGCTGCCGGATGCGGCACCATCGGGCCGGACATGAGGGGGGCGCCGATGAAAAGGCGAGGTTTTCTGATCGGGGCTGCCGGCATAGCGACGCTTGGCGTTTCCGGCGCATGGGCTTGGCGCACGGCGACAGGGTCCATGTCCGCCTATCGGCGTTATGCCGCTGGCCTGCGCGCACCGCTCCCGCGCGACCCGGCGCCGTCCGATCTCGTCAGGTATGCGGCGCTCGCCGCCAACGGCCACAACACGCAACCCTGGTCATTTGCCGTCCTGCCGGGCGAGATCCGAATCCGGCCGGATTTTTTGCGCTCGACGCCCGCCGTCGACCCGGATGACCATCATCTCTTCGTCAGCCTCGGGTGCGCGGCCGAGAACCTTCGCATCGCCGCAGAGGCGACCGGCCACCCGGGCGAGATCGCGATCGAGGAGACAGGCGCCATCCGCTATGTCTTTTCGAATGGCGCTTCGAGGCCCGATCCACTCTTCGACGCCATTCCCCGGCGACAGTCGACCCGCGCCGACTTCAGCGGAACACCGGTTTCCGCCGCCGACCTGAAGACCCTCGCCGAAGCAGCCGAGACGCCCGGCGTCGATCTCGCCATTCTCACCGATCGCCCGGCGATCGACAGGGTCCGGGACCTGGTCCTTGCCGGCAACGACGAGCAGATGGCCGATCCGGCCTTCATGGCCGAACTGAGGACATGGCTGCGCTTCAATCCCGCCGACGCGCTCGCCCGGGGTGACGGGCTTTTCGCGGCTTCCAGCGGCAATCCGGTCTTGCCGGACCTGCTCGCGGCTCCAGCCTTCGACCTCTTCTTCACGGCAAAGGCGGAGCGGCAAAAATACGCGCGCCAGATCGACACCTCGCCAGGGATCGCGGTCTTCACCGGCGAACGGGAAGACAGGGTGCACTGGGTCGCGGTCGGCCGCGCCTGCCAGCGCTTCGCGCTTGCGGCCACGAGCCTTGGCCTGTGCACGTCCTTCATCAACCAGCCGGTCGAGGTTGCCGCTCTGCGGCCTGACCTCGCGGCGATCGCGGGTGTCGCCGGACGGCGCCCGGACATCGTGATGCGCTTCGGGCGAGGACCACAACTTCCCTTTTCGCCGCGCCGCCCCGTGGAGAGCCTCTTGACATGATGCCCGTCTTTCCCGCCCCGCAGCCCGGTCGACAGGACGCCGTCGCCGGCCCGCTCCGTCACGCGCGACCAAAGGACCACGTGACTTTGCCTTGCTTCCCCGGCTATGAGCCTTGACCATTCGCAGATGCGAGATCGCCGGTGTATGAAGGAACCGACGATCGGGGGAGGCAGCCAATGACCAAGACGAATGCGGGGACCAAGACGAACGCGGGCAATTTCTTCGAGGATTTCAAGATCGGGCAGGTCATCCGCCACGCGACGCCGCGCACGGTGACCGCCGGCGACGTGGCGCTCTACCAGGGCCTCTTCGGCAGCCGCTTCGCGGTACAGTCCTCTGACGCCTTCGCCCAGGCCATCGGCTATGACCGCAGCCCCATCGACGACCTGCTCGCCTTCCACATCGTCTTCGGCAAGACGGTGCCGGACGTCTCCCTCAACGCCATCGCCAATCTTGGCTATGCCGGCTGCCGCTTCCTCAGCCCCGTCTTCGTCGGCGACACGCTCTCCACCGTCTCCGAGGTCATCGGCCTTCGGGAGAATTCCAACGGCAAGACCGGCGTCGTCTACGTGCGCTCGACCGGCTACACGGCGGACGGCACCGAGGTGATCGACTATGTGCGCTGGGTGATGGTGCGAAAGCGCGATGAGAGCGCGCCGGCGCCCGAACCCGTGGTGCCGACGCTGCCGAAGGCGCTTCCCGCTGATGCGCTCGGCGACGCGGTGCCCCTGCTCGACACCGGCGAGTGGGACAACGACCTTGCCGGCAGCCCGCATCGCTTTGGCGACTACACGGTCGGCGAACGCATCGACCATGTCGACGGCATGACGATCGAGGAAGCCGAGCACCAGATCGCCACCCGCCTCTACCAGAACACGGCCAAGGTCCACTTCAACCAGTTCTACGAGGCACAGGGCCGCAACGGCCGGCGCATCGTCTACGGCGGCTACGTCATCTCGCTCGCCCGGGCTCTCACCTTCAACGGCCTCGGCAACGCCTTCCATATCGCGGCGATCAACGGCGGCCGGCACGTCAACCCGACCTTCGCCCACGACACGATCTTCGCCTGGTCGGAGATCCTGGAGGCGGGAGAGATCCCCGGCCGCAGCGACGTCGGCGCCCTTCGCGTGCGGACCATCGCGACGAAGAACCGTCCGTGTGACGACTTCCCCGGCGCAGACGTTTCCGGCCCGGCGGATCCCTCGGTCGTGCTGGAACTCGATTACTGGGTTCTCTTGCCGCGCTGAACCTGCGCGCCAAATTCCCAGAATAGGGACGTTGATGACGACTCACTGCATAGATGACGTTTACGTAACGTCATCTTGTTTACCGCATCGAAACGATCTTTCGACGCTATTATGTGCTTGCAGCGAATTGAATTGTTGGAATGCCAGTGTTTTGGGCTTTGACGCAGCGCAAAAGACAAGCTAGAACCTCTTGAGATTTGAGCGGCTACGTTACGTTTACGTAAGCGTAATATGCCAATCCTGGAACGGGCGCCGGTCACGACGCCAGCCTTGCGAGGGGACTCCGGAACCCATGGCCGATCTTTCGCACAAGAGCGCACGGCCGCTCTCGCCCCACCTGCAGATCTATCGCCCGATGCTGACGATGATGATGTCCATCGTCCACCGCATCACCGGCGCGGCGCTCTACGTCGGCACGCTGCTGGTTGCCTGGTGGCTGATCGCCGCCGCCGTCGGGCCTGACTATTTCGCCCTCGTGGACGGCTTCTTCGGCTCCTTCTTCGGCCGGCTCATCCTCTTCGGCTACACGTGGGCGCTGATCCACCACATGCTCGGCGGCCTCAGGCATTTCATCTGGGACTTCGGCCATGGCTTCGGCCCGGAGGCGCGCGAACTGCTCGCCAAGGCCACCATCGCCGGCTCCGTCATCCTGACGATCCTTGTCTGGATCGTCGGCTATATCGCTCGGTGAGGACAGGCCCATGAAGGCAGATATCCGCACGCCGCTCGGCCGCGTCCGTGGCCTTGGCTCCGCCAAGGACGGCACGATGCACTTCTGGCACCAGCGGCTCACCGCCGTCGCCAACGTGCCGCTGCTCATCTATTTCGTGATCTTCGTGATCTCGGTGCAGGGCGGCGGTTACGACGCGCTCGTCTCGGCCCTGCATCACCCGCTCAACGCGATCGTCATGCTCCTCGTCGTGCTCTCCGGCGTCATTCACATGCGCCTCGGCATGCAGGTGATCATCGAGGACTACGTTCATTCGGAGGGTCTGAAGATCCTCGCCCTGATCGGCAACACCTTCTTTTCCGTCTTCGTCGGACTGGCGCTGGTGTTCTCGATCCTGAAGATCGGCTTCGGAGGCTAAGAACAATGGCAGCAGCCAGCATCGGCGCCGGCGCCAAGACCTTCAACGTCGGCGGTCGCGCCTACCCTTACGTCGACCACGCCTTCGACGTGGTGGTGGTGGGCGCGGGCGGCGCCGGCCTGCGCGCCACGCTCGGCATGGCCGAGCAGGGCCTGCGCACCGCCTGCATCACCAAGGTCTTCCCGACCCGCTCGCACACCGTCGCGGCGCAGGGCGGCATCGCCGCCTCGTTGCAGAACATGACGCCTGACTGCTGGCAGTGGCACATGTACGACACGGTGAAGGGGTCCGACTGGCTCGGCGACACCGACGCCATGGAGTATCTTGCCCGTGAGGCCCCGAAGGCGGTCTACGAACTGGAGCACTACGGCGTGCCCTTCTCGCGCACCGAGGACGGGCGCATCTACCAGCGCCCCTTCGGCGGCCACATGCAGAACTACGGCGAGGGCCCGCCCGTGCAGCGCACCTGCGCGGCCGCCGACCGGACCGGCCACGCCATCCTGCACACGCTCTACGGCCAGTCGCTGAAGAACAACGCGGAATTCTTCATCGAGTATTTCGCGCTCGATCTCATCATGTCGGACGACGGCGTCGTCCAGGGCGTGATGGCGTGGAACCTCGACGACGGCACCATCCACCGCTTCCGCGCCAAGATGGTCGTCATGGCGACCGGCGGCTACGGGCGCACCTATTTCTCTGCGACCTCCGCCCACACCTGCACCGGCGACGGCGGCGGCATGGTGGCCCGCGCGGGCCTGCCGCTGCAGGACATGGAGTTCGTGCAGTTCCACCCGACCGGCATCTACGGCTCGGGCTGCCTCATCACCGAAGGTGCGCGCGGCGAGGGCGGCTATCTCGTCAACTCCGAGGGCGAGCGCTTCATGGAGCGCTATGCCCCCTCGGCCAAGGACCTTGCCTCGCGCGACGTCGTCTCGCGCTGCATGACGATCGAGATCCGCGAGGGTCGCGGCGTCGGCAAGAACAAGGACCACATCTTCCTGCATCTCGACCACCTCGACCCGGCGCTTCTGCATGAGCGCCTGCCGGGCATTTCGGAGAGCGCGAAGATCTTCGCCGGCGTCGATGTCACCCGAGACCCGATCCCGGTGCTGCCGACCGTCCACTACAACATGGGCGGCATTCCGACGAACTACTGGGGCGAGGCGCTGAACCCGACGCCGGGCGATCCGAACCGCATCCAGCCCGGCCTGATGGCCGTCGGCGAGGCGGGCTGCGCTTCCGTGCACGGCGCCAACCGCCTCGGCTCCAACTCGCTGATCGACCTCGTCGTCTTCGGCCGCGCCGCGGCGATCCGCGCCGGCCAGATCATCGACCGCACGGCGACGGTGCCGGATGTCAGCGAGGCGTCCTGCGAAAAGATCATGGAGCGCTTCGACGCCACCCGCCATCTCAACGGCACGATCCCGACCGCGGATCTGCGCGACAAGATGCAGCGTGCGATGCAGGAAGACGCCGCCGTCTTCCGCACCCAGGAAAGCCTGGAGAGCGGCTGCAAGCGGCTCACCGAGATCTGGGGCGAGCAGAAGGACCTCAAGGTCTACGACCGCTCGCTGATCTGGAACACCGACCTCATCGAGACGCTGGAACTGCAGAACCTTCTCTGCAACGCGATCACGACGGTTTATGGCGCGGAGGCCCGCAAGGAAAGCCGCGGCGCCCATGCCCGCGAGGACTACAAGGACGGTCCGCTCGGCGGGCGCGACGACGAGAACTGGCGCAAGCACACGCTCTCGCGCGTTGCCGAGGACGGCACGGTCAGCCTCGACTACCGCCCGGTGATCCTGGAGCCGCTGACCACCTATCAGGAAGGCGGCATCGACCTGAAGAAGATCGCGCCCAAGGCGCGCGTCTACTGATGCCTGGAACAAGAGGCCGGAGCCGGCAGGACCGGCCCGCCTTGTAGGGATGTGAACGTTGCGAAGGGCGAACGCCACGCGGTCTGGACCCGGCCAATCCGGTCCGACGAGCCGCTGAGCAGCCCGACGACGATCAAGGGATGTAACGATGGTTGAGCTGGCTCTTCCGAAGAACTCGAAGATGACCGAAGGCAAGGTCTGGCCGAAGCCGGAAGGCGCGACCAACCTGCGCGAATACCGGATCTATCGCTGGAATCCGGACGACGAGGCGAACCCGCGCATCGACACCTATTTCGTCGATCTCGACGACTGCGGCCCGATGATCCTCGACGGTCTCATCTACATCAAGAACAAGATCGACCCGACGCTCGCCTTCCGCCGGTCCTGCCGCGAGGGCATCTGCGGCTCCTGCGCGATGAACATCGACGGCACCAACACGCTCGCCTGTACCAAGGGCATGGCGGATGTGTCGGATGGCGCGATCAAGATCTATCCGCTGCCGCATATGCCGGTGGTCAAGGACATCATTCCGGATCTGACCAACTTCTACGCCCAGCACCGCTCCATCGAGCCCTGGCTGAAGACGACGACGCCGGCCCCGGAGACCGAATGGCGCCAGAGCCACGGCGACCGCGAGAAGCTCGACGGCCTCTACGAGTGCATCCTGTGCGCCTGCTGTTCGACCTCCTGCCCGAGCTACTGGTGGAACGGCGACCGCTATCTCGGCCCGGCTGCCCTGCTGCAGGCCTACCGCTGGCTGATCGACTCCAGAGACGAGGCGACGGGCGAACGGCTCGACAATCTGGAAGACCCCTTCCGGCTCTATCGCTGCCACACGATCATGAACTGCTCCAAGGCCTGCCCGAAGGGTCTCAACCCGGCCAAGGCGATCGCCGAGATCAAGAAGATGATGGTCGAGCGGCGCATCTGATCCGGATCAGCCGCCAGACAGGAGCCCGCGCCGCGCCATGAGCCGTCTCGACAGTGTCATCCGGCGCCTTACGGCCCAGCGCGACATTCTCGACAGCCTCGCCGAAGCCCTGAAGGGCGTCCCCGGCCCCATCCTGGAACTGGGGCTCGGCAACGGGCGTACCTACGATCATCTGCGGGAGCTATTTCCCGGACGCCGGATCATCGCCTTCGACCGGCACGCGCATTCCTTTGCACAATCGACCCCCGATCCCGAGGATATGGTCCTCGGCGAAATCCGGGAGACGATCCGGGCCTTCGTCGGGTCGGACGCGGCCATGGCTCATGCCGACATCGGAACCGGCCACGACGACCTCGACGCGGAGACACTGACCTGGCTGCCCGATGCCATGGCCGGCGTGTTGCGGCCGGGCGGCCTTGCGGTCAGCGGACTGCCCCTCCCACACTCGCTTCTCGTCGAACTTCCCGTGCCCGCCGGCATTCCCGATGGGCGTTATTTCCTCTATCGCCGCGCCTGACGACCCGCCCTGCGCCTGTCGCCGCTCGCCGCTCGCCGCTCGCCGCAAGAGCACAACACCTGCCCGCATTATATCTTGACTCAAAAATTCATGTTATATACCGGTTGAGCATCTTCCAAGGACACTCAACCGGAGACGATCCCGTGACGCATGCCGCTCACGCCGACATAGAAGCTGCCACGCCCCGCCGCTCTACACGCGACCTCATCGCAACGGTGGAACGGCTGCGGCCGCAACTTACCGCCATTGCGCGGCGGCATGTCGGCTGCATGTTCCTGGCGGAAGACGTCGTCCAGGATGCTGCCCTGCGCGTCCTGATGGGCGAGGCGGCCGAGGAGATCGGCACGCCGGAAGCCTATCTCATGCGCATGGTCCGCAACCTCGCCATCGACCGGGCGCGCCGGCGCGGTTTCGAAACCCGCCTGTTCACGGGCGAGGACGAGGGCCTTGCCTGCGCGGCGTCCTGCGCGGCCTGCCCCGACAAGACGCTGGAAGGATGCGAAGCCTTGAAGGCGGTCGAGCGCGCGATCGCAGGCCTGCCGGAGACCGCGCGCACGGCCTTCACGCTGCACCGGATCGAGGGCGTTCCCCAGAAGGAGATCGCCAAGCGCCTCGGTCTGTCGCCCGCGCGCATCTGCGGCCTCGTGCGTCAGGCGCATGAGGCCTGCGACGAGGCTCTGGCCGCGACATCCTGACGGATTTCGTTTTCCCTGTTGCCCATCCGCCAATGTTTCCGGTCGCACCGCGCCCGCGCCCGCGTTATGGATAGCCGAATCACCCTCTGCCTCTTCCCGAAGGCGCGGCTTTTCATTGCGAGCAACGACAGACCCATGACCATCCGACTGCATGCCGGGGACCTGCCCCATCTCGACAACTACGGCGACGCGATCGCCATCGATACCGAGACGCTTGGGCTCAATCCGCACCGCGACCGCCTCTGCGTCGTCCAGCTTTCCCCCGGCGATGGCACGGCGGACGTCGTCCAGATCGCAAGGGGCCAGACGGAAGCCCCGAACCTCGTTCGCCTGCTCGCCGATCCGAAACGCGAGAAGATCTTCCATTTCGCCCGCTTCGACGTCGCCGTGCTGATGAAGACCTTCGGGGTGGTGACGAGCCCCGTCTTCTGCACCAAGATCGCCTCGAAGCTGACGCGCACCTATACCGACCGGCACGGCCTCAAGGACGTCACGCGCGAACTGCTCGGCATCGAGATCTCCAAACAGCAGCAAAGTTCCGACTGGGCCGCGCAGACGCTTTCGGAAGCGCAACTGCAATACGCGGCCTCGGACGTGCTCAACCTGCATGCGCTGCGCGAGCGGCTGGACTTCATGCTGACACGCGAAGACCGCCAGGAAATGGCAAAGGCCTGCTTCGACTTCCTGCCGACAAGGGCAAGACTCGATCTCGCCGGATGGGACGAGACGGATATCTTCGCCCACACATGAAAGTGACTTGAGGCTTCCCTTGCGGAGCGCAAGACTAATTTCAATATTTGATATTAGACTCGTATTGTTGACAGTCGCGGATATTATGCCGTGACGCGTTCCCAGACGGGACCGCAAGGCCTGCCGGACGCTCCTCAGCGGGGGGATCGGGCGGGCCGTTTGGTTTTGTGAAGCAGAGGACTGACGCCGTCTTCCCATGGCTCTGACAGATGTTCCTACCGAGCAGCGGATCGCCGATTTCGAACGCGCGATCCGGCACAGCCGCCGCGTTCGACGGCTGCGCTATCTGCTGCCCCTCCTGAGCCTCCTGGTGGCGGTTGGCGTCATCGGCGCCGGCATTGTCGCGCGCATCGACTTCAGTCTCGGCATCGGCAAGCTCGATATTTCGGCGAACGGCCTGAAGATGGACGCGCCGAAGCTTTCCGGCAGCGACGGCAAGGGGCGCACCTACGAGGTGACGGCCAAGAGCGCCTTGCAGGATTTCAGCAATCCCAAGGTGATCCAGCTCTTCGGAATCGAGGCGACGATCCATCAGGCCGACGGAAGCTGGGCGACCTTCGAAGCAGGAACCGGCGTCTATGATTCCGGGCAGGATACGCTGGATCTTCAAAAAGACATCCGCATCCGCACCAACGACAACAACACGGCCGACCTTTCGAAGGCCACGATCGACCTCAAGACCGGCATGGTGGACAGCGACGCGCCCGTGGACTTTTCGTCCGCGCTCGGCAGCGTTTCCGCCAAGACCATGTCCGTCGACCAGAAGGGCGGCGCCGTGCATTTCGGCAACGGCGTCAAGATGACCATCAATCCGAATGAGCTCAAGTCCGGCGACCCGATCAGTGGCATCACGACGGACACAGCGCCAGTCAAGGAAGGGAGTCCTGCAAATGCGGGGAACGACTGAATTTGCTCGCCTCCGGCTTCTGGCCGGCGTCCTGTTGTCGGTCCTCGTGGCCGCACCGTCGGCGGCATTCGCCGAAGACAGCAACGCCAAGGCAACCGCCACCATGTCCGACGCCTTTCAGGGGCTCGGCGTGGAGAGCAGCGACCCGATCCAGTTCGAGGCTGAATCCCTGGAGGTGCGGGAATCCGACAGCATGGCGATCTTCAGCGGCAACGTGATCGCCCGCCAGAACAAGACTGTCCTCAAGTCCCAGAAGCTCACCGTCTACTACCAGGGCCAGATGGGACAGGGCGCACAGAAGGTGAGCCGCATCCATGCCACGGGCAATGTCCTGGTCACCAGCGGACCGCAGACGGCGTCCGGCAACGAGGCCGTCTTCGACACCATCGGCCGCACCATCACCGTGACCGGAAATGTCGTCCTGACGCAGGGCCAGAACGTGATCCGCGGCCCCAAGCTGGTGATCGACATCGCCACGAGCCAGGCCACGATGGCGGGCGGCCGCGTCCAGATGCTGATCGAACCGAAGAGCCTGGAAAGCTCCGGCAAGACGAACTAGAGCGTCTCCGGTCTTCTCCGCACCGGGGAAATGCTTCGGCCTCCTGTCCAGATGCAAGTCCGGACGGGAACCAATTCCCGTCCTTCCCGGATTGACGGCAGGACGGCAGAACAGCCACACCCGGAAACAGCGTGAGCCGAAGGGCGGCAGGCGGCAGGCAGCGCGAAGGCTGGCCGCGATGCCTTGCTTTCGGGCCGGCGGCGCCCCATCTCACGGACGGAATTTGAGGAAACCGGCTGTCAGGCCGGTTTGTTCATCGGACGGCAAGCAATTTTCTGCATTTTATTCAATACTGCGGCAATCGCCGGGCAAGGGGCCGATGCCGCTTCGGATGGCGGATAGGTCCGTCCCGCGCCAAAAGGGCCGGGTTGACCGATCGGCGTCCACGCCGGGTCGCATGCGGCCCGGTCTGAGACAGAGAAACAGTTGGAGACAGCAGGTTGTGACGTCGTCTACGGCATCCATGACAACGGGCAAGACCGAGGCCCGCAGCGACAGCCCAGGCGACCTGGTCATCTCAAACCTTGCCAAGAGCTATCGCAAGCGCCAGGTGGTGCGGGACGTCAGCCTGTCCTTGCGGCGCGGCGAGGCCGTCGGTCTGCTCGGCCCCAACGGCGCCGGCAAGACGACCGTCTTCTACATGATCACCGGCATCATCCCCCCGGACAGAGGCCAGATCAGCCTCGACGGCCACGACATCACGCCCTTCCCGATGTACCGGCGCGCCCGGCTCGGCATCGGCTATCTGCCGCAGGAAGCCTCGATCTTCCGGGGCCTGACTGTTGCCGGCAACATTCGCGCCGTCCTCGAACTCGTCGAGCGCAAGCGCTCCGTGCGCGAGAGCGACCTTGAGGAACTGCTTTCGGAATTCTCGCTGACGCATCTGGCCGACCAGCCCGCGATCGCCCTGTCAGGCGGCGAGCGCCGGCGTGTCGAAATCGCGCGGGCACTTGCCAGCCGCCCCTCCTTCATGCTGCTCGACGAACCGTTTGCCGGCGTCGATCCCATCGCCGTGCGCGACATCCAGGAACTCGTCCGGCACCTGACAGCCCGTGGCATCGGCGTCCTCATCACCGACCATAACGTTCGGGAAACGCTGGGACTCATCGACCGCGCCTATATCCTCTACGGCGGCACGGTGCTGATCGAAGGCCGCCCCGACGACATCATCGCCGACCCCGACGCGCGGCGCGTTTACCTCGGCGAGCAATTTACTCTTTGACCTTTTCGTCTCGACAGTGCCATAAATTAGAAACGGAAAAGCAAGAAACGGACCATTTTCGGCACACGGGGCATCCATGGCGCTTTCGGCACGTCTAGAATTCAGACAAAGCCAATCTCTGGTGATGACCCCGCAGTTGATGCAGGCGATCAAGCTGCTTCAATTGTCGAACATGGATCTGCTCAGCTACGTTGACAGCGAACTGGAGCGCAACCCGCTTCTGGAGAGCTCCGAAGCGCAGGATTCGGCCGCGAACGAGCTCGACGACCGGGCCGAAATCGCAGCCAGCCCGGCCGCTGAATCCGCCGACTGGCTGACCACCGACGGTGCCCCCTCCGGGGAGAGCGTCAACAACGCCCTCGACACCGAAATCGACAATGTCTTTCCCGAGGACGGCCCGACGGAGCGCGGCACCGAACTCGACGCGGGCGCCCTTGCCGGCGAAAGCTGGTCGGGCGGCGGTTCGTCCAGCGGCGAGGACTACAATCTCGAGGCCTTCGTAGCCGGCGAGTTGTCGCTGCACGATCATCTTTCCGAGCAACTCGTGCTGGCCGTTGCCGATCCGATCCTGCGCCTGATCGGCCAGGACCTCATCGATGCCGTCGACGAGGCGGGTTACCTGCGCATCGAGGCCGACCAGGTCGCCGAGCGGCTGGGCGTGTCCGTCGATGTGATCGAACAGGTCGTCAGCATCCTTCAGTCCTTCGAGCCCGCCGGCATCTGCGCGCGCAATCTTGCCGAATGCCTCGCGCTGCAGCTCAAGGAAAAGAACCGCTTCGATCCGGCGATGGCGGCGCTGCTCGACAATATCGAGCTGCTTGCCCGGCGCGACCTTCCCCAGCTTCGCCGTCTGTGCAAGGTCGACGACGAGGATCTCACCGAAATGATCCACGAGATCCTCGCCCTCAATCCCAAGCCCGGCAATGCCTTCGGCCACACGGTCGTCCAGCCGGTGGTGCCGGATGTCATCGTCACGCCGGCCAGCGACGGCGGTTGGACTGTGGAGCTCAACAGCGAGACGCTGCCCCGCGTGCTGGTCAACCAGTCCTATTACGCGGCGGTCTCCAAGACGGCCCGGGACGACACGGAAAAGGCCTATCTGTCGGAGTGCCTGCAGACGGCCAACTGGCTGGTGAAGAGCCTCGACCAGCGCGCCCGGACCATCCTCAAGGTCTCCAGCGAGATCGTGCGCCAGCAGGATGCCTTCCTGACCTATGGCGTCGAGTATCTGAGGCCGTTGAACCTGCGCATGGTGGCCGAGGTCATCGGGATGCACGAATCGACGGTCAGCCGCGTCACGTCGAACAAATACATGGCAACGAGCCGGGGCATCTTCGAGCTGAAATACTTCTTCACCTCGTCGATCGCCTCGTCCGAGGGCGGGGATGCGCACAGCGCCGAGTCCGTGCGCCACAAGATCAAGCAGATGATCGACGCCGAGGACCCGAACGACATTCTCTCGGACGACGCCATCGTCAAGGCGCTCAAGGACTCCGGCGTCGACATCGCCCGCCGCACGGTGGCGAAATACCGCGAGGCGATGCGAATTGCCTCCTCGGTCCAGCGGCGGCGCCAGAAACAGGCCATGCTGGCCTGAGACGGGCGGGCATCGGAGCGTCCTGATTGGTGAACAAGGCGCTTTCGCCACAGAAACGCCAAGACGCTGTTAAGGCAAAGACAAGTCGGCTCAGGAACAATTCCGCGAAGCGCACCGACGACGAACAGGCCAAATGCCTGCTTTTCAAGGAGATTCTAGCGGCAAGGCGCCCCATGCGCCGCCCGACCGTAGAGCAAGGGCCATGAATTTGATCCATGCTATGGTATCGGCGGCTTCAGCGCTTTATCTCTAGTGAAGGACACCTCTCGCAATGGTCTCCTCGGGCCGGCAACGGCTTCGATAACAAACAACGCTAGTCGGGGGTTTCACCGATGAAACTGCGCATATCCGGAAAACAAGTCGACATTGGCCAGGCACTGCGCGAGCATATCGAAGCGCAGATGTCCGAGGCCTTGGGCAAATATTTCGATGGCGGCTACAACGGCAACGTTGTCGTAGAAAAGGAAGGCTCCGGATACACGACCGACTGCAACATCCATCTCGACACGGGCATCGTGCTGCAGTCGCACGGCCGCGCGCATGACGTCTATGCCGCGACGGACCAGGCGGCCGAACGCATCGGCAAGCGCCTGCGACGCTACAAGCGCAAGCTCAAGAGCCACGATCACGGCGAGGACAGGACCGACGCCATCGAGGCGCAGTCCTACGTGCTGGCCACCCCGGAAGACGACGACGAGATGCCCGACGATTTCGCGCCGGTCGTCGTCGCCGAGACCACCCAGCGCATCCGGACGGCCACCGTCGGCATGGCGGTGATGGAACTGGACTTGACCGGGCAGGTCGTCCTGGTGTTCAAGAATGCCGCTTCAGGGGCCATCAATGTGGTCTACCGTCGCCAGGATGGAAATATCGGGTGGGTAGATCCGTCATTGAATGAGATGCAGGCTTCCGGTTAGACTCGCTTCGTGCATAGAGTAGTCGCAGTGAGTCCTCTCCGAACCTGCTGGTTCTGACGAAACCAAGAAGCGGGCGCCGGCCCGGTCACCGAACTGACCGGGCGTGTGCCCGCGAGCGGGATATGCATCATGGATTTGAGCGACCTTCTGACGGTTGACGGAGTCCTTCCGCATCTGAAGGCGAACTCGAAGAAGCAAGCGCTGCAGGAGATGGCCGCCAAGGCCGCCGCTGTCACAGGACGGCCCGAGCGCGAAATTTTCGACACGTTGCTGCAGCGCGAGCGCCTGGGATCCACGGGCGTCGGGCACGGCGTTGCCATCCCCCACGGAAAGCTGGTCAATCTGGACAAGCTCGTCGGCGTCTTCGCGCGCCTCGACAAGCCGATCGACTTCGACGCGCTGGACGACGAGCCGGTCGACCTGATGTTCCTGCTGCTCGCGCCCGAATCGGCGGGCGCAGATCACCTGAAGGCGCTTGCCCGCATTGCCCGTGTCCTGCGCGATCCGGATATCGCGGGCAAGATGCGCTCCACAACGGACGCATCCAAGATCTACGAGCTCCTGACCCAGCCGATCGCCTCCAACGCGGCCTGACGGTCTCTCCAGAGCCAATTTCCCTACAAATGGCCGATGCCCTTTCGGGCCGAGACACAAAAAAAGGCGGCCCGCTCATCGCGGCCCGCCATTTGTCTGTAGTGCTCTCCCGCAGGAGCCCGGCTGCGCCTTCCGGCGCGATGCCTCAGTGCACGCTGACCGTCACCAGCTCATGCTTCATGGCGTTGGCGATCACGGCATCATGGTCGTCCGAGATCAGGATCGGCGTCCCGTCGGCCGACAACAGGGCCCACAGCGACAGGCCGGGAGCCAGGCGCGGCGCATTGGGGAAGGCCGCGCTGACGTCATCGGACGTCATCTGCCGGACATAGGCGACAACACCGTCGCCCAGCGCCGCGAAGACCTCGTCCGGCATCTTCCCAGCGTGATCATCGGTCAAATTCTCAACACGTTCACGATCAGACATGGTTCAACTCCTTTCCGGCATTGGCTTCGGAACCATCCGAATTTCGGCCTGATTCACACCAACCCGCACACGCGGAAACGGACACAGGGGATCGCCTTCTCCCCGGCAGCTTTCCGGCAATGATTCTTCAGGATAATCGCCGGGCTTGTGGATCAGCATGCGCCGAAGTGCTGAACAGGATCTTTCGAATTGCCTGTTCCTTGAAAGACGAACCACGTTCCCGCGGTCTTTCATCGTCCTTATTCAGATGGGACGCAGAGGGCCTTTCGGCAAGGCCTTGCCGTTCGAAAGCAACTGTCCGCCAACAACCAGGGAAAGTTCTATTCGACGGCGTTGATCTTGATCCTGCGCGTCTGCCGTTCCGGCTGAGGGCGGGTCAGATCGATCGACAAGAGGCCGTCACGCAGGTCCGCGCGAAGAATCTCGATGCCTTCGGCAAGAACGAAGCTGCGCTGGAACTGCCGTGCGGCAATTCCGCGATGCAGGTATTCGCGCTCCTTGTCGTCGACCTGACGGCCACGGATCAGGAGCTGGTTGTCCTCCACCGACACGTCGAGCTGGTCGCGCGTGAAGCCGGCCACCGCGAGCGTGATGCGGATGACCTCGCCGGTCGTCCCGGTCGCGGCAATGCGTTCGATGTTGTAGGGCGGATAGCCATCGTTGGTCGCCCGGGTCACCCGGTCGAGCGCACGCTCGATCTCGTCGAAGCCCAGAAGAAATGGACTGGAAAACGTCGTCATCCGTGTCATCGCCAAAGCCCCGCCTATCAGCGACCTTGAACAGCGGGCCCATAGCGGCACCCTTCGGCCATGAAGACCGCGACCTACATATGGCAATGCCTGGGTGCGCCTTCAAGATCGCGTGATGCGAGGACCGACCATGACTTGCCGGCCCGATCGGGCCTCTCCAGGCCACGGTGCCGAAAGAGGAAAAATTTTCTCACCCGCCGCCAGCGGAGAAAACGGATTGGCCGGCGAAAGGAGCAAGGGGCTGATGCAAAAGCTTTTCCGCGGCGGTTGTTGGGGCTAGTGTCTCAGCCTCGTTTTTGAGCCAGACGCCCTCCGGCTTCTTACGCCGGGATCGCTCTTGCGCCAGCTCAATCCATCACCGACATGGGCCATAACGCTATCAGGGAGAACAGGCGATGACGGCAAAGACCAAGGGCCGCGGCAAGATCTACGATTCCATCATCGACACGATCGGCGATACGCCGCTCGTGCGCCTCGACAAGATCGCCAAGGAGAAGGGCGTCGTCGCCAAACTCGTCGGCAAGCTCGAGTTCTTCAATCCGATCGCCTCGGTCAAGGACCGCATCGGCGTCGCGATGATCGAGGCGCTGGAAGCGGCCGGCAAGATCACCCCCGGCAAGTCCGTCCTCGTCGAGCCGACATCGGGTAATACCGGCATCGCGCTGGCCTTCGCGGCGGCGGCCAAGGGCTACCGCATGATCCTCGTCATGCCGGAATCGATGTCGCTGGAACGGCGCAAGATGCTGAAGCTGCTCGGCTCCGAGCTGGACCTTACGCCGGCCGCCAAGGGCATGAAGGGCGCCATCGCCCGGGCCGAGGAACTCGTCGCCGAAATTCCCGGCGCGGTCATGCCGCAGCAGTTCGAAAATCCGGCCAATCCGGAAATCCACCGCAACACCACGGCCGAGGAAATCTGGAACGACACCGACGGCGGCGTCGACGTGCTGATTTCCGGCATTGGCACCGGTGGCACCATCACCGGCGTCGGCCAGGTTCTGAAGGCCCGCAAGCCGGGCGTCCGCATCGTTGCCGTGGAGCCGGCCGACAGCCCGGTGCTTTCCGGCGGCAGCCCCTCGCCGCACAAGATCCAGGGCATCGGCGCCGGCTTCGTTCCGCCGATCCTCGACACCAAGGTCTATGACGAGGTCGTCACCGTCACCAATGACGAGGCCTTCGAATATGCCCGTCTCGCGGCGCGGCTGGAGGGTATCCCGGTCGGCATTTCGTCCGGCGGCGCCATCGCTGCGGCGGTCAAGGTCGGCAGCCGGCCGGAGATGGCGGGCAAGCTGATCGTCATCATCATCCCCTCCTTCGCCGAGCGCTACATGTCGACGGCGCTGTTCGAGGGGCTTGAGTAAGTCTCGCCGCTTGCCTCGCCGGCAAGCCAATCGCGAAGTATCCGCAGGGGGCGCTCGCCAAGAGCGCCCTTTCTGCACAGGAGGTAGTAGGCCTCGGGCCGCTGCACCGTCTTCTCGCCGATCACGACAAGCGTTCCGGCAGCCAGGCTTGCGCCGACCAGATTGAGATCGATCACCGCTGCGCCGAGGCCACCAAGCGTTGCCTCCAGCATCTGGCCGCGCGTCTCGAAGACCGTCACGCCACCGACCGGCGTCCGACCGGCTTCCTCCTCGGGGAGAAAGGCCACCCAGTCGTCCATGCGCGAGCGCGCCTTGAGCCTTGGCAGGCGCAGGGGATCGATCTCGCGCGGCGCGCTGCCGACCAGTGCGGGGCTGGCGACAATGCCCCAACGTTCCCGAAACAGCGGCATGACGTAAAGACCCGGCGCGTCCGGCGGGCGCGCGGTCCAGCGGATCGCGGCATCGAAGGGCTCGGCCGCCAGATCGACCGGTCGCGTGTCGGTCGAAATCAGGATATCGACATCCGGCATGCGCTGGCGCAGCGACTGCAGCCGCGGGATCAGCCAGAGCATTGCGAAGGAAGAGAGCGTGGAAAGGCGGATTGCAGTCCGTTGCGCGCGAAGCTCGCCCAGCGCATGCTCGATCGACTGGAAGGCCGGCTCCAGGCGCCGGACTAGTTGTGCCCCTTGAACCGACAGCCGCGCCCGGCGCCGATCCTCGAAGAGGACACCGCCCAGTTCGGCATCAAGGCTTGCGACCATATGCGAGACCGCCGATGGCGTAACGCCGAGCCGTTCGGCCGCGCCGGCATAGCTGCCACCGCGCGCCACCTCCAGAAGGACCCTCAGGGATTTGAGGCTTGGCCGTTCCAACATGAGATTTTCTCAATTTATCATCATCATCCTCATTAGGATTTCTCCAGAATTCCGTCAATAAGGGGGCATTGACGAGAACGAAAGGTCTTCCTCCATGAAATCGATGCATCTTGCAGCCGCACTCCTATTGTCGGTCGCACCGGCCCAAGCCGGCAGCTTGACGCTGATGAGCCCGACGGTGAAGGAAGGGGTCACGCTGCCGCTTGCCCAGGTCCTCGACGGCTTCGGATGCGAGGGAGAGAACCGCTCGCCGGCGCTCTCCTGGTCCGGCGCGCCAGACGGCACCAAGAGCTATGCCGTGACGCTCTACGATCCCGACGCACCGACCGGCAGCGGCTTCTGGCACTGGGTGCTCGTCGACCTGCCGCCAGCAACGGATCATCTCGACGAAGGCGCGGGGGCGGCCAGCGGCAAGGATCTTCCGGCCGGAGCGCGTCAGCTTCGCGACGATTTCGGCGTCAACGTCTATGGCGGGGCCTGTCCGCCTCCCGGCGACGGCATGCACCGCTACGTTTTCACGGTTCGCGCACTCGATGTGCCGTCGCTTCCCGTCCCCGACGATGCGTCGGGGGCTCTTGCCGGCTTCGTCCTCAACCAGCATACCTTGGCCTCGGCCAAGATCACCGCCGCCTATGCGCGGCCCTGACAGTCCTTTTTGGAACCGACGACCATGAAAAACCAGAATCAGTTGATCGACGCCCAATTCGGCGAGCGCGCCGCCGTCTATGTCACGAGCGCCGTGCATGCGGCCGGTGCTGACCTTGAGCGCATCGCGGCGGTTGCCGCCGAGGTCAGACCGGGGTTCGCCATCGATCTCGGAACGGGCGGCGGTCATGTCGCCTACGGGATCGCCCCCTTTTCGGGGACGGTCGTCGCCTGCGATCTCTCGTCGGAGATGCTCGCCGTCGTCGCCGAGACCGCGGCGGCGCGGGGGATTTCCAACATCGAGACGCGCGCCTGCGATGTCGCGGCGCTGCCGTTCGAGGATGCCTCGGCCGACTTCGTCGCCAGCCGCTTTTCGGCCCATCACTGGACCGACCTCGATGCAGCCCTTCGCGAGGCGCGGCGGGTTCTGAAGCCAGAGGCGAGAGCCGCATTCAGCGACACCATGGCGCCGTCCACACCGCTGTTCGACACGCACCTGCAGTCGATCGAGCTCCTGCGCGATCCCTCGCATGTGCGCAACCGCACGGTGGCGGAATGGGCCGCGTCGCTCGCCGCGGCGAAGCTGACTGTCCAGGCTGTCAGCACGGGCCGAATCCGGCTGGAGTTTTCGTCGTGGATCGCGCGGATGCGGACCGCCGAGAGCCACGTTGCGGCCATTCGCTCGCTTCAGGCGTCGGCTTCGAAGGAAGTGCGCGACTGGCTCGGCCTGGAGGCGGACGGCAGCTTTTGTCTCGATACGGCGGTGTTCGAAGTCGTCGCCGTCTAGAACGCAGATGGGCCTAGTGGCCGGTCGAGCCGAAGCCCCCTGCCCCGCGCGCCGTTTCGTCGAGGGTTTCCACCTCGACGAGGCGGCCTTGCGTGACGGGAGCGATCACCATCTGGGCGATGCGGCTGCCGCGCGTGACGACGAAAGGCTCGTCGCCGAGATTGATCAGGATGACCTTCACCTCGCCGCGATAGTCGGCGTCGACGGTGCCGGGCGTGTTCAGCACCGTGACGCCATTCTTCGCCGCAAGCCCTGAGCGCGGACGCACCTGCGCCTCGTATCCGGCCGGTAGGGCAATCGCGAGTCCGGTCGGCACCATCGCCCGTTTGCCGGGCGCAAGCGTCAGGTCGACGTCGACGGCCGCGAGAAGATCCATGCCAGCGGCGTGCTCGCTCTGATAGGATGGCAGGGCCAGATCCGCGCCGTGGGGCAGGCGGACGACGCGGATGTCGACATGGGCGGTCATTGGGGTATCAGCTCCAAATGCGTGAGATTGCTCGACCGGACGCCCGGCTCTTCACGTGTCCAGACGCGCGGCGATGACGCTCGCCAGACGCGCGGCGACCTCGTCCTTGGTCATCGTCGGCCAGTCCTCGACCGCGTCTTTCCCGACAAGGTGGACCGTGTTGGCATCGCCGCCGAAGACGCCGCTTTCCGGCGAGACATCGTTGGCGCAGATGAAGTCCGCGCCTTTCCGGCCAAGCTTGTCCTTGGCGTAGGAAATGACGTTGCCAGTCTCGGCGGCAAAGCCGATGACGAGCGACGGGCGCAGCGTCTCGTGGTGGCCGATCGTGGCGAGAATGTCCGGGTTCTCAGTGAGCGACAGGCTCGGCAGCTTGCCGCTGCCGTCCTTCTTCATCTTGGTCCCCGCCGCGTCGGCGACGCGCCAATCGGCGACCGCCGCCGCCATGACGGCAACGTCGACGGGAAGGCAGGCGAGGCTTGCCTCCAGCATCTCGCGCGCGCTTTCCACCTTCACCACGTTCACACCGGCCGGATCGACAATCGTCACCGGGCCGGAGACCAGCGTCACCTCGGCGCCGAGGCGCCGGAGGGCGGCCGCGATGGCGTGGCCCTGCTTGCCGGACGAACGGTTGGCAATATAGCGCACCGGATCGATCGGCTCATGGGTCGGGCCGGACGTGACCAGTGCCTTCTTCCCCGCAAGCGGTCCGGCGGTTTCCGCAAAGAAGGCCTCGATGGCAGCGAGGATCTCCATCGGCTCGGCAAGCCGCCCCGGGCCGCTCTCGCCGCGTTCGGCCATCGCCCCCGCGTTGGGTCCGACGAAGCGGATGCCATCGGTTTTCAGGCGCTCCGCATTGCGCCGGGTCGCCGGGTGGCCCCACATGCGCGGGTTCATCGCCGGGGCGACGAGCACGGGCTTGTCGGTCGCCAGAAGGCAGTTGGTCGCAAGGTCGTTGCAAAGGCCGTTCGCCATCTTCGCCAGAAGGTCGGCAGTGGCGGGCGCGACAACGAGGAGGTCGGCATCACGCGACAGGCGGATATGGCCGATGTCAGCCTCGGTCGTGAGATCGAAGAGGTCGGTGTGGACCGGCTCGCCCGTGAGTGCACCGACGGACAACTCGGTGACGAATTCCTTCGCGGCGCAAGTCATGACGGCGCGGACGGTCGCGCCGCGCTCCTTCAGCCGCCGGATCAGCTCCAGCACCTTATAGGCCGCGATACCGCCGCCGATGATCAGAAGAATGCGTTTTCCCGCAAGCATATGGCGTCATCCGCTCCCGTTCGCGGCGGACCCTAGCTTGAAACCCGGTCCGAAGCCAAGCGTCAGAGCTTGCGCAGCATGACCTGGTCGACCTGATGGCCGGAATCCTTGCGCAGGATGAGATCGGCGCGCGGACGGGTCGGCAGGATATTCTCGGAGAGATTGACGAGGTTGATGCGCTCCCAGAGACCGGTCGCGATCTTCACCGCCTCCGGCTCGGACACCTGCGCATAGCGCGCGAAGAAGGAGCGCGGATCGCGGAAGGCCGTCTCGCGCAGGCGCTTGAAGCGCTGGATGTACCAGGCGCGCAGATCCGCCTCCCCCGCATCGATATAGATGGAGAAATCGAAGAAGTCGGAGACGAAGGGAATGGCCTTGCCGTCCTTCGGCAGGCGGCTGGTCTGGAGAACGTTGAGGCCTTCGAGGATCAGAATGTCCGGCTGGTCGATGACGACCTCCTCGCCGGGCACGACGTCGTAGACGAGATGCGAATAGACCGGCGCGCGCACGGCCGGCTGACCGGCCTTGATGGCGGAGAGGAAGGCGAGCAGCGCCGGAAGGTCGTAGCTTTCCGGAAAGCCCTTGCGCTCCATCAGTCCCTCGGCCTGCAACACCGCGTTCGGCAGCAGGAAACCGTCGGTGGTGACGAGATCAACCTTCGGGCTCGACGGCCAGCGCGCCATCAGTGTCTTCAGGATGCGGGCGGTCGTCGACTTCCCGACCGCGACCGAGCCGGCCAGACCGATGATGAAGGGCATCTTCTGCGCCCGCATACCCAGAAACTTCTGGGTCGCCTGATGCAGGCCCTGCGTCGCCTCGACATAGAAGGACAGAAGACGGGACAGCGGCAGATAGATCATCTCGACCTCGGTCATCGAGACCGGGTCGTTGAGGCTCCTCAGGCGCTCCAGATCCGCCAGCGTCAGGGTCATGGGCATGCCCTGGCGCAGGTCGGCCCATTGCGCCTTGGAGTAGGTCAGATAGGGCGAGATATCCATTCCGCCGGCCATCATGGCGTTCAACTGATCCATCGGCGTCCTCCGCCGTTCGCAATCGCGTCAGCCGGCCGTGCGGGCCGCCTTTTCCTCAAGACCGCTCTGCCCGGTGCGCCGGGCAAGCTCGGCCTCGACCTCGGCGAGACTGACGTTCCCGACACGGAGAACCACCAGCAGATGATAGAGCAGATCGGCCGCTTCCTTGCAAAGCTCTTCCCGGTCGCCGGTGACCGCCGCGATCACCGTCTCGACCGCCTCCTCACCAAGCTTCTGGGCGCATTTTGCCTGGCCCTTGCCGATGAGTTTGACCGTATAGGAGCTTTCCGCGCCGGCAGTCGCCCGCGCGCCGATGATGGCCTCCAGATCGGCAAGTGAAAAGCTGGTCATAGGTCCAAGCCCGTGCAATCAACCCCAACACTGCCCGTTTCATGCCTTGCAGCCCAAGGCCCGAGCGGGCAGACCTATAGCCCGGATCGTGCCGGGATACTATAGCCGGCAAGGGTTTTCGGGCGTTCGGGCCGCTTGCCGGAGGTCAAAGAGCTTTTCCGCCAGAGCCACGACACCGCCACGCCTTCAACGCGGAAGCAGCGATCGTCAGCCGTCGAGCCGCATGTGCAGCCCGGCGGCCGCCATGTGCGCCTTGGCCTCGTGGATCGTGTAGGTACCGAAATGGAAGATCGAGGCGGCGAGCACCGCCGTCGCGTGGCCGTCCCGGATGCCTTCGACCAGATGATCGAGCGTGCCGACGCCACCGGAAGCGATCACCGGCACGTGGACCGCATCGGCGATCGTGCGGGTCAACTCGATGTCGAAGCCGATCCGCGTGCCGTCGCGGTCCATGGAGGTGACGAGCAGTTCGCCGGCGCCGAGCGCCACGACATCGCGGGCAAACTCGACCGCGTCGATGCCGGTCGGATTGCGGCCGCCGTGCGTGAAGATCTGCCAGCGCGGCGCCTCGCCCTCGCCCGACACCCGCTTGGCGTCAATCGAGACGACGATGCACTGGTCGCCGAACTTGTCGGCGGCGCGGCCGACGAAGCTCTTGTCCTTCACGGCGGCCGAGTTGATCGAGACCTTGTCGGCACCGGCGAGCAGCAGTGCCCGGATATCCTCCACCGAACGCACGCCGCCGCCGACCGTCACCGGCATGAAGCAGAGGTCGGCGGTGCGCTCGACGACATGAAGGAGCGTTCCCCGGTCCTCATGGCTCGCGGTGATGTCGAGGAAGCAGAGTTCGTCGGCGCCCGCCGCGTCATAGGCGGCGGCGGCCTCCACCGGATCACCGGCATCGATGAGGTCGACGAAGTTGACGCCCTTGACGACACGGCCGTCCTTGACGTCGAGGCAGGGGATCACGCGGGACTTGAGGGTCATGAAACGCTTTTCCAGTCATACGATGCCAGCATTCTTGTCACCTCAATCGTCATTCTTGACCGGCACATTTTGAGTGTCCATCGCGATTTCGACCTCACAAGCCGTAATCCAGCCATCGACACCGAAACAACCGTCCAAGGAAACTTTGACGAGAGGCGTCATCTCCCCCCACAAATTCCGGGTCTCTTTGCCGATCTGCAGCCCATTGATCACGTTTTGGTGGTTGAAACCATCGAGATTGAGATCGACAACACCACGCAGCATGAAATCAACAACAACATGCTTGTCGAGCTTCATGCGGCCGTCCTTATCAGTCACGCCCGTCGCTTGCCACGTATGAATTCGAATAAGACTGGGATCCGACCGCCTAAGGCAGATCTCCAGAATTTCCGCATCGTGAAAGCTGGGGGCCACACCAAACCAGGACACGAGTTCCGGACCGCCAGTCAAATCCATGAAGATGGCTGTGCGCTCTTCCATTTCAGAGCCCGTCCAAGGTCGCCAACGGCAACCTGTCCTCCTGCCGGATCAAGCTGGACGCAAATCCCAAAAGACGTCTGTCGAGTTGTCTGGCGTCGCGGGACTTCAGCATCTTTTCCGCAATCTCGTTGGTCGAGCGACATATGGGCAGACGGGCAGCAGGCGCAAGGTTCCTTGCTGCGCCGCCGCCCATCCAGCCGCGATCAGATTTCGCCCTTGAGGCCGCGCTCGAAGTATTTGTGGACGATCTTTTCCTGGTTTTCCAGAAGCCAGTCAATCGACGGCTCGAAGGTCATGGCCTTGCGGATCGCGAGCGTCGTTGCCTTGCGGTGGATGTCGAAGAGGACCTGGTGATCGAGATCGTCGATCTCCGCGACCTGCGGATTGAGCCAGACCGAGACGATGATGCCGAGATCGTTGGCCTTGTCCTTCGGGATGTCGCCGGAGCGGACCGCATCGAGGACGCCCATCGAGGTGGCATACTGCACCGTGCCCATGAGGATGTTGGTGTAGCGTGCGTTGTCGACGGTGACCTTGGAGACGCAGATGGTCGGCGGACGGACCATGATGTCCGTGTTCATCAGCGACAGGACGCGGCTGTGGCCCTTCACCTGATCGCCGAGAAGCGTGGCGAAGGCCGTGCCCATCGGCCCGTCCATCTCGCCGATGGCGACTTCCGGCTCGGCCGCGGTTCCGGGAGGACCGCCGGCCACCAGCGCCTCGCCAATTCGCATGATGATCCGATCGCTCATGTGTCGTCTCCTGTCGGTCTGGTGTTTGAGGGTGAAAAGGTCCGCGGGCGAGCCGCTGCGGTGTCCGGAAGGCTGCGAGCCCGAGGTCCGGCGCAGGCCCGAATGGCAAGCCGGTCCCGACGTTCCTAGCTTGCTCTAGCCGACTCCCATGTCAGTTCGGCACTCTATCGGCCCATCGGGACGATAGGCCACGCCTCCGAGCGACCGGCACCCCGAGGCTCCGGCAGATCAGCCGGCCTCGGACGCGGCGATCTTGGCGAGGGCCACAATCGGATCGAGCCGGCCATCGTAGAGAGCGCGGCCCGAAATCGCGCCGTCGAGGATCGCGCAATCGGGCTCCATGAGCCGGTCGATGTCGTCCATGGAGGCAAGGCCGCCCGAGGCAATCACCGGGATGCCGACCGCATGGGCAAGTTCGAGAGTCGAGGGAATGTTGAGGCCCTTGAGGATGCCGTCGCGGTCGATGTCCGTATAGATGATCGCGGCGACGCCCGCGTCCTCGAATTTCCTGGCCAGATCCACGGCGGTGAGCTCGGAGGCCTCGGCCCAGCCCTCAACGGCCACCCTGCCACCGCGGGCGTCGATGCCGACGGCGACCTTGCCGGGAAAAGCACGGGCAGCGGCCTTCACGAGGCCCGGATCGCGCACGGCGATCGTGCCGAGGATCACCCGCGAGACGCCCTTCTTCAACCAGGCCTCGATGGCCTCCATCGTGCGGATGCCGCCGCCAAGCTGCACCTTCATCGGGGTTGCGGCCAGAATGGCGTCGATTGCTTCGCCATTGCGGCTTGCGCCGGCGAAGGCGCCATCGAGATCGACCACATGCAGCCATTCAAACCCCATCGCCGCGAAGGCGCCGGCCTGGGCGGCCGGGTCCTCGTTGTAGACGGTGGCCTCGTTCATGTCGCCGAGCTTGAGGCGCACGCACTGGCCGGCCTTGAGGTCGATGGCAGGGTAAAGGATCATGTCGGTCTCGGCTGTCGTTTGTTCTCGGCCCTTCGGTAAACGCTCGAAGGGGCGGGGCCAAGCCCCTATGGCGCCCACTTGAGGAAATTGGCGATCAGCGTCAGGCCGAGCGTCTGGCTCTTTTCCGGGTGGAACTGGGTGCCGACCATGTTGTCGCGCCCGACGATGGCAGTCACCGCGCCGCCGTAGTCGGCGGTGGCGATGAGGTGAGCCGGGTCCGACACCGTCAGATGATAGGAATGGACGAAATAGGCGTGGAGACCGCCCTCGCCCGTCGGAATGCCGGCAAGGACCGGGTGATCGCGGCGGCTGTCGATCGTGTTCCAGCCCATGTGCGGGATCTTGAGCGCGGGATCGGACGGTTCGATGATCCGGACATCGCCGGGGATCCAGCCAAGCCCCTCGGTGGTTTCCTTCTCAAGGCCACGGCTCGCCATCAGTTGCTGCCCGACGCAGATGCCGAGAAACGGAACGGCCCGTTTCAGGACCGCCTCGTTCAGCGCCTCGACCATGCCGCCCACCGCATCGAGTCCGCGTCGGCAATCGGCGAAGGCGCCAACGCCCGGCAACACGATCCGGTCGGCTCTCGCCACCACGTCCGGGTCGTCGGTGACGCGAACCTCGCCCGCGTAGCCACTTTCCCGGGCCGCGCGCTCGAAGGCCTTCTCGGCCGAGCGCAGGTTGCCCGAGCCATAATCGATAATCGCAACGCTCATGTCAGGACCTTGACGGCAGATTGGGAGACGGGTTGCCGGGGAAAAGGCCGATGATGCCCGTGTCCACGGCTCTCGGGCCGACCGGCGGGCGGTCCGTCCGGGAGGCGGGCGCGGTCTTCGCCGGACGTTGCAGCCAGGCTTCGAAGAAGCGGCGTTCGACCGTATCGAGGTCCCTGCCCTCGATGAGGCCGGCAAGGCGCCAGCCCTTGCGCTCCAGCGACCAGGCGCGAAGGTCGTTAGCCTCGAGCGCAAAACCGATGGCGAAGACGATCTCCAGCATCGTGCGCGCATCCTCGCCGAGGCCCTGCCCCAACACACCGATCAGCACCACGGCGACGACGTAGCCGAGAAGCACCCACCACATGCGATGCCAGATGAGCCAGAGCGGCGCGACGATAAGGGCCGGCCACGAAAAGCCCTCCTTGACGAGGACAAGGTCGATGCGCTCCGGCGTGGTCGTTTCGGCGTCCGGCGGAACATAGGCCATGTGAATGGTCATCGGCGGTCTCCTGACCTTTGCGAACACTCCCGGACAAGCCCCGAAGGGCCGTTCCTGGCTCAGAGCGCTCCCTTGGTGGACGGGATCCGGTCCGCCTGGCGGGGATCGATCTCGACGGCCTTGCGCAAGCAGCGCGCCAGCGCCTTGAAGGCGCTTTCGGCGATATGATGGTCGTTGGCCCCGTAAAGCGTTTCGACATGCAGCGTAATGCCGGCATTCATGGCGAAGGCGCGGAACCATTCCTCGACAAGCTGGGTGTCGAATGCGCCGATCTTGGGCGTCTGGAAGCCGAATTTCGCCACGAGAAAAGGCCGGCCCGACACATCGACCGCGCAGCGGGTCAGCGCCTCGTCCATGGCAAGATGGCAGTCGGCGTAACGGGTGATGCCCTTCTTGTCGCCGATCGCTTCGGCGAAGGCCTTGCCGAGCGCGATGCCGACATCCTCCACCGTGTGGTGGTCGTCGATGTGAAGGTCGCCCTTCGCCTTGACGGTCATGTCGATCAGCCCGTGGCGAGCGACCTGGGTCAGCATATGGTCGAAGAAGCCGACGCCGGTCGCAATATCAGCCTTGCCCGTGCCATCGAGGTCGATGGTGAGGGCGATGTCCGTCTCGCTGGTCTTGCGTGTGATCGTCGCGGTCCGCATGGGGCTTCCTGAACTTGCTTGCGTCGTTTGAACAGACCTTACAACGGATGCCTTAAACAAGGCACCACTGCCGGCAAACAGCCGATTTCAAAGGCCTCCACCGATGTCGAAGGTCTCTTAGAGCATAATCCGTTCAAGCGAAAGCGCATGAAGGAGGACATTCCGCTCGGTCTTCAGGGCTCTGGAGGCGCGCGTCTGCGATCACCCGATCTCATCGGCGCTTTCGCGTCCGGTGACCCGCCGCCATTCGTCGCGCACGCCTTCGTCCTTCTCGTCGGGCGGGAGGCGGCCGGCCAAGTCTTCGATGCGGTCGGGACCGCCGAGCCGGGCAAGAGCCCAGACCGCCGCGCCACGCACCATGGGCGAGGGATCGGCGAGATGCTGGCGAACCTGCTCCGCAAGTTCCTCCATCGCGCTGTTGCCCGCCGCGATCAGCACGTTGCGGATGAAACGGTCTCTCCCGATGCGCTTGACCGGCGAGCCGCAAAACCGGACGCGGAAGGCCGTCTCGTTCAGAGCCAGCAGATCGGCGATGTCAGGCGCCTCCAGATCCGCACGCGCCCGCAGCTTCTGCTCGGCGGCCACTTCGGCGAACTTGTTCCAGGGACAGACGGCGAGGCAGTCGTCGCAGCCATAGATGCGATTGCCCATTGCCTTGCGAAACTCATGCGGGATCGGCCCGTCGTGCTCGATCGTCAGATAGGAAATGCAGCGCCGCGCATCCAGCCGGTAAGGAGCGGGAAAGGCCTTCGTCGGGCAGATGTCGAGACAGGCCCGGCAGGAGCCACAATGATCGCGCTCCGGCTCATCCAGAGGCAGATCGGCGGCCGAGAAGACGGCACCGAGAAAGAGCCAGGAGCCGTAGTCGCGCGAGACGAGGTTGGTGTGCTTGCCCTGCCAGCCGAGACCGGCGCTTGCCGCCAGCGGCTTTTCCATGACCGGCGCCGTGTCGACGAAGACCTTGACCTCGGCGCCGGTGTCGCGGGCGATGAGGCCGGCCACTTCCTTCAGCCGCCCCTTCAGGATGTCGTGGTAGTCGCGGTTGCGGGAATAGACGGAGATCGATGCGCGGTCCTTCCGCTCCAGCAGCGCCAGCGGATCGGTCTCCGGACCATAGTTGAAGCCCAGCATGACGACCGAGCGCACCTCGGGCCACAGCGCACGCGGATCGGAGCGGCGATCGGCCGTCTCCGGTAGCCAGTCCATCGTCGCGTGATGGCCGTCGGCGATCGCCTGCCGCAGGCGCGCGCCCGCGTCCGGCACTCGCTCCGGGGCCGTGACCCGGAAAGCGGCAAAGCCGAGCCGGAGGGCGCGTTCGCGCGCGGCCTTGAGAATGTCCTCAGCCATGGGTCGGTTGCTGCTCAGCCGGTCTTCCGTCGCGGCGGATCATAGCCCACCTGCGGCCATCCGGGCAAAGCACCGCTCAGAAATCGAGATCGGCGTAGCTCGGCGAAGCCGGAAGGCCCGTCACCCGGTCGGCCAGCAGACCGCGGAAGGACGGGCGCGACTTGACCCGGGCATACCAGGCGGTCGCGTGCGGATCGACGTCCCACGGCACCTCGCCGATATAGTCGATTGCCGAAAGCTGGGCCGCGGCCGAGAGGTCGGCAAACGTGATCTTGTCCCCGGCGAGCCAGTTGCGGCTGCCGGCCAGCCAGCCGATGTAGCGGATGTGGTGGCGGATGTTGGCCCTTGCCGCGCGCAGGATCTGGGAATCCGGCGCACCGCCGCCGCGCGAGGACGGGATCTCCAGCTTGTAGATGCGCTCGTGGACGAAGTAATTCGTCACCTCGTCATGAAACTTGCGCTCGAACCAGTGCACCAGCCGGCGCATCTCCGCACGCGCTTCCGGATGCTTGGGCATCAGGGCCCGTTCGGCAAGGGCATAGCCGCGCGTTTCGTCGATGTATTCCATGATCACCTCGGCGCCGACGATCGGCGGACCGTCATTCTCGACGAGAACCGGAACCGTTCCGGCCGGATTGAGCGCCAGGAACTCCTGATGGCGCTCCCAGGGCCGCTCCACCACGAAATCGGCCTTGCAGTCGTGTTCGGACAGCATCAGGCGCGCGAATCGAGAGGCGGGGGAAAACGGATGATGGTGGAGTTTCAGCATTGAGATATCCAGGCCGGCGGGATCGGCGCATGTTCTTCGGACGGGCCTCGGCGCGCCGTGGCATGGCCGCCTGAGGAAAGAGCCGGGCGAAATGGCCGGCTGACATAATTTTGACGGGCACCGTCATGCACAATTTGCACGATGCTTGCAACGTGCCGGCTGCCGCCCGGCGGACCGGCTTTGTTAACAGGAGGCATGGTAGGACAGGTGATCTTAGGCACTTCTTTTGGAAAGTCGGACAAGGCCCTCTTGGAAATCGAGGGATTCCGTCGCATTGGAAACTGTCTTATGAGCGCATTGGATCCTTAAAGAATCCGTTTCATAACCAATCAAATTTTATCCAAATCCCACCAGTCCCGGAATATTCATGAAGAGGAGTACGGCATGGATGCCGGTACGTATGTCGAGGCCACGGTTCTCGGCCTCGTTGAGGGTCTGACTGAATTTCTTCCAGTTTCGTCCACGGGCCACATCCTGCTTCTTGGCCATTTCCTGGGCTTTGAATCCAAAGGCAAGACCTTCGAGGTGCTGATCCAGCTCGGCGCGATTCTCGCCATCCTGACGGTCTATGCGCAACGGCTGATCGCCATCGCGCTCGCCCTTCCGACCAGCCCGGCGGCCCGCCGCTTCGTGTTCGGCGTCCTCCTCGCCTTCCTGCCGGCCGTCTTCGCCGGCGTGCTGCTGCACGACATCATCAAGAACGTCTTCTTCGAATCGCCGCGCCTCATCTGCATCTCGCTGATCCTCGGCGGCATCGTCCTGCTCGTCATCGACAAGAAGGCGCCGGAGCCGGCCTATTTCGACGCGACGACCTATCCGCTCAAGACCTATTTCATCATCGGGCTCTTCCAGTGCCTTGCCATGATCCCCGGAACGTCGCGTTCCGGCTCGACCATCGTCGGCGCCATGCTGATGAAGGCGGACAAGCGCTCGGCGGCGGAATTCTCCTTCTTCCTCGCCATCCCGACGATGGCAGGCGCCTTTGCCTACGACCTCTACAAGAACCGGGACATCCTCAGCTTCGACGACGCCTCGCTCATTGTCATCGGCTTCATCGCGGCCTTCATCACGGCGATCATCGTGGTGCGGCGGCTGCTCGATTTCGTCAGCCGCCACGGCTACGGGATCTTCGCCTGGTGGCGCATCGCGGTCGGTATCGCCGGTCTCATCGGCCTTTCCATGGGCTTCTGACCGGGACGAGCAGCCCCCCGGAACGCAAAAAGCCCGGACGGTTGTCCGGGCTTTTTTCATGTCTTTGCCAATGCCGGCAGAGATCGAGACCGTCAGAGCGTCTTCATCTTGTGACGGTCATACTGACCGTGGGTGGTGAAGCGATAGAGATAGGTCGGCAGCACCGCGGCAAGGGTGCGGGGCTCGATGTCGAGACCGGCCAGCGTGCGCCCTTCCGCCGTCGCCTCGTTGGAGACGACATTGTCGGTCTTCAGGAGTTCGATCTGGTCGAGCGTCAGAGGCGCGCCGGGCAGCCAGCCCGTCAGCTTGGCGCCGAATTCGGCAACGCCGAAAGGCACCGGCAGCAGGACGCGCTTCTGGCCGGTTTCCTCACACATCGTCTCCATGCAGTCGCGGAAGCTCAGGATCTCCGGGCCGCCAATCTCGTAGACAGCGCCCTCCTCCGTCTCGCCGTCGACGGCCATGGCGATCGCGCTCGCGACGTCGTCGACATAGACCGGCTGGAACAGCGTCTTGCCGCCGCCGATCAGCGGCAGCACGGGCGAAAAGCGCGCCATTTCCGCGAAGCGGTTGAAGAAGGAGTCCTCCGGACCGAAGACGATGGAGGGACGCACGATGACGGCGCCGGGCACGGCGGACAGAGCCGCCTTTTCGCCCGCCGCCTTGGTGCGGGCATAGACCGAGGCCGAATTGGCGTCGGCGCCGATCGCGGACATCTGCACGAGACGGGAAATGCCGGCGGCCTTGGTCGCCTCGGCGACGGCGCGGGCCCCGAAGGCCTGCACGGCCTCGAAGGTCTGCCGCCCGGAGGGGGACAGGATGCCGACGAGATTGACGACCGCATCGGCGCCCTGGACAGCCGCATCGACCGAGTCGCGATAACGCAGATTCGCCTGCACCGGCATGATCTGGCCGACGGTGCCAAGCGGCTGCAGGTGGCCGGCGAGATCGGGCCGGCGAACGGCAACGCGCACCCGGTAGCCCCTGCGCGCAAGGGCCCGCACCACATAGCGGCCGACGAAGCCCGAGCCGCCGAAAACCGTGACGAGACGACCGTAACCGCTTGCTGCCTTCATCTGCCTTACCCTCGGATCATGGCTCAAGAATGGTTCCAACGAGGTCTTAGCCAACGGGCGCGCGGCTGTACAGACTTCTTTGGCCTGTCTTGGCGCGGGAAGCCGCGCACCGGCGGCCGGAAATGCGCGGCGCGGCTGGCCTCCACGACCGATCACGTCCCATTCTGTCAAAAAACCTTCGCATTGCGCGCAACTCTCCGATTGACAACGGCGAGCGCTTCTCATATCCCTCCGCCCCGAGCCCAGATGGCGGAATTGGTAGACGCGCCAGCTTCAGGTGCTGGTACTCGAAAGGGTGTGGAGGTTCGAGTCCTCTTCTGGGCACCAATCCCTTCTTAACACGTTGATTTTCCTATAGTCCTGAGTTTTTGGCCGCTCCACTGGGTCACAGGGGCGGGTCACATGGTGTTGAGAATGGCGAGACCTACCACTCGCGAAAATTCCTCGTCTGCTCAGTTCCGGGAGCGCGTTCCCGCCGATTTGAAAGAGCGTATCCGAGGAAAAATCATCCATTTGGAGCTACCGGCAATCGTTGGCCAGCCCGCTTTCAGCGTGGCCGCCACGGCTGGCGAATTCCTGAAATTCAGCCTGAGAACGCGCGATCCTTCTGCGATCAGTCACCGCTATGCGGCGGCAAAAGCGCAGGTAGAGAAGCAGTATGCGGCATTTCGCAATGGGCCCGTTGGCCTGACCCACAAGCAGATTGTTGCTCTCTCAGGAGAAGTCTACAGCCTCTATGTGGAGCGCTTCGCGGAAAACCCAGGCTCGTCGGATCAATGGGCCGCATTCAAAGCCTTCAACAGGGCTGTCAGCGAGGGCCGTCTACTCATCGCACCGCCGGCGACACCGGACGGTGTGGACACAATTGCAGCGGCTGAACAAAAATTTGGCCCCGGTCTCACAGCCGGCATTGATGCGCTACCCCGCTCATCTGATCTCTCGGGCATGGAAAGGCGCTTTGGCTGGCTCGTTGGTTGGGTTTTGAACAAGCATGGCCTGCTGGTGGATGCCGAAACCCGCACACGCCTGCTGCTTCATGTTGGGTCCGCTGCGACGGACGCGGCTTGGCATCTCAAGCGCAATGCCGTGGGTGACTATTCTCCCGACCCGAAAGCTGATCGTTTCCCAAAATTCGAAGCTCCGGCCGAAGCCGTTTCCATCGATGTCCTGTTCGAGAGGTGGAAGGCCGAGACAAAGCCCGCGGCGAGCACAATTTCCACATGGAAGGGCCGGCCTCTGGGCAGCCTAAAGGAGCACCTTGGGGACCGGGCAGGCGATATTCGTCTCATTTCCCCGGACGATATCATTGGTTGGAAGGACAAAATCGTCGCGCGGGGCCTAACCGTCAAATCCATCAACGGCACATACCTTGGAATGGCGGGCGCAATTTTCTCATATGCTGTCGACAATAGATTGCTCCCCTCAAACCCCGCTCTTGGCGTGAAGGCGGCCGGGAGAGCGAAGGCGGGCACGTCGAAGCTACCCTATGAAACCGCCGAAGTTCGCGCACTTCTCAATCTGGCTCGGAATGAGACGAGAGCTACGCGGCGCTGGCTTCCATGGCTTGCGGCCTGCACGGGGGCACGTATCGGCGAACTGGCACAGCTCTGGGGAAATCGGGTCACGATGATTGATGGCATTCCCGTCCTGCGTATCGCACCAGCAGAAGATGGCGGGAGCTTGAAAAACATCGGTAGCGAACGAGACGTTCCTATCCACCCTGCCCTCATCAAAGAGGGCTTTCTTGAGTTCGTGAAAGCCAAGGGCAATGGGCCGTTGTTCTACCGGAGGACCTCCGGCGCTCCCGGCAGACGGCACGCCAGTAGCAGCGCAGCAAACCAGTTGAGCAGTTGGATCCGGGAACAGGGTTTCACCGACCCCCGCAAAGCGCCGAACCACGCTCTTCGTCACTGGTTCAAGTCGGTCGCCGTTGAAGTCGACATTAAGGACAGCGTTGCGGACGCCATTCAGGGACACAAGGCCAGGGGCGAGGCGCACCGCTACCGCCATTTCAAGCTGGACGTGCTGGCGGCAGCGGTTGCGAAAATCCCTATCCCAGAGCCTGACCGAGAGTAGCGAAGCGCTGCGCCTCCTCGTGGGCCAGCCTGTCGACCCGTTCGTTGGCCTCGTCGCCATCGTGTCCCTTGATCCAGAACCAGCGCACGTCGCGTAACTCCGCAAGGGCGACAAGCTGCTTCCATAGGTCCACGTTTTCCACCGGCTTATTGTTGGACTTGAGCCAACCCCGGCCTATCCAGCCTTGGACCCACTCTTTCATCCCATTGATGAGGATTTGGCTGTCGCTCACGATCTCCACGCGGCTTCCCTCGGGGATCGCTTTGAGGGCTTCAATGGCGGCTGTCATTTCCATCCGGTTGCTCGTGGTCCGCTCGGCTCTCCCGGAAAGGGTGATCTTGCGTCCGGTGGGGTTTTCATCCTTGTCGTACCATTCGAGTTCCGCTGCCCATCCTCCGGGACCGGGGTTGCCCGCGCACGAGCCGTCCGTGTGCACGAGGATCACCCCGCGCATTTCATTGTCATTCATGTCTGGTGTTTCCTGTTTTCAGTTGAAGTTTGCGCGACAGCAAATCGCGCCATTGGCGTGGTTCATCGCGCCATTAGTGACCCGTAAGGGTGGCGTGCTTGTTCTGCCATTCGAGGAACCTTTCGTGCTCCTCGGGGTCCATCTCAACGAACCCCACCTCCTCAGTCATCCGCTTGAAGTTATGGTCTCCCAAGTACCTCAGGACGGCCCGACCGAAGATGCCAGGGTGCTTGTGCCCTTGGTGGCCGAATGCTCTGCCAAGATCATCTGACCACTTATCTGCCGTTGCCTCGATCCAATCCCCGTCTCCCGGCCCGGCTTCACCACCTCTCGCGGCCCGTAATGCCGCCCTGTGGTCCTCCCAGACCTCCTCAAGGTGCCGAAAGACGCTGCCCATTGACCCCTCGCCTGTGCTCTCCTCCTCTCCTCCATCCTCCTCGTCTGCCATCAATTCCCGGCACAGCGCCCTCATGCGGTCGATTGTTCGGGGGCTCAGACCCGCAATCTCGGCAATCTTCGGCACACTCAGCTTCGGCCCGTCGCCCCGAATGCCCTCCACCACGAGCCTCCAAGCGGCCCCGTTACGCGCCTCTCGGGACATGTTGAGGTGCACCTTGCCATTGATCCTCAGCGGCTCGCTAAGGGCCTCCTCAAAGCTGCCATCGAAGTGGACGACGGGGACTGTGCCGATCACTCCTGCCTGTGCATACGCTGCGTGGCGGTGGTGTCCGTCGATGACATAGAACCGCTTGCCCACGGCGAAGACGGTGATCGGGTCGAGTTCCCGGGCGTTCGCCGGCTTGCTCTCCAGTGCCGCTACCAGCGCCTCAATGTGCTTGTCGTCCAGGCCGTTCTCACTGCCCAGCACCCTCGGCTGGAACACTTCCGGACAGACCGTGATCTCTTGGAGAAAGACCGCTGATGGCCTGTCCTCCCGGCTTCGCCCTAAGGCCGCCTTTCTGAGCCTCTGGAGGGCCTTCTGGCGCTTGCTTCCTGCGTCCCTCACCGGAGCGCCTCCACTCTCTCTTGCCCGCCCATGGCCCCCATAGCGCCCCTCTTTGGCACCTTCACGGCCCCGTCCAGTGAGGCCCTGCACAGCGCCGTATCGTTCCTCCTTCCGTTGCCCTTCACAGCCCTCAGGTTCCCCCTGCGGAGGTCTGTGCGGTCCTTGGTGACATAGGACACGTTGGCCCTACGCCCGACACCGAGCACAGCCCTTGCGACCGTGATCTGGTCTCCCGTGGCGCCCCGGCAATACGCCCTGACATACTCCCGGCCACCGGCCTTGGACACGAACCAGTGCGTCCCTACGCCGTTCCGTAGCAGTCGCTCATAGTCCTCCCGATAGATGGTCGCGTGACGATCCTCTCCGGGCCTCAGGGGGACGCGAACAACCTCTCGCTCTCCCGTGTTCCTCATTTCAGTCTTCTCGTTCATGGTGCTCCTATCTGCTGCTTTGTTGGATGCGGCTGGGATGTGCCGCTGGCCATGCAAAAGGCCCCGCCAGATGTTTCCTGACGAGGCCCGGTGATGCCTGATGATGATGATGGTGGTGATGGATGTCCGCTCTCTCCGTACATCCTCCCGAAAACTGATCGTTCCGGGCACGTGGGAGAGAAGGATTGTTCCTAGACTAAGGGGTAGTTCGGCTCCGGGGTCATTCCACCCCAGCTAAAGCCCGCAATTCCTCGTTCTCCGCCCGCAATCTGGCGGCCTCCCCCTCGGCCCCCGGCTGGGTCAGTTCAAGGGCCTCGTGGAGCGCCCCATAGGCCCACCGCATGGGCTGCCGGGCGTGCAGTTCGTCTGACGGATCGTGGCCAGTTCCCACGGCTCTCGCGGCACATGCGATGTACTCGCCCGCAATCAGCAGCCGGTCAAAGACCCGGTGATGGGCGGCCGGCACGGGTGGCTTGATGCTCTCGGTCATACTCTACTCCCTCAATATCTCTGTCGTTTGGTGACAGGGGAGGAGGGTAGTGCTGCGAGCACCAAATGTCAATAAGTCGTTGTTTTTAAACGTATTTGTCCCGTCTGTGGGACGGTCTTGGTCCCGTTCATTGCCCCTGCATCATAGAAGGCGTGGCGGTTCAGTGGCATGGCATGCCCAGCACCGTCCCGCTTGTGGGACCTTATGGGCTAGACTAGCGGCAGGTCTTGCGTGACGGCGTCGAATGCCAAGCGGCTGGCTTCCGAGACTGCCCACGCCATGCGCTCGTCGGTGGAGGGGTCGGTGGTGACATCGTCGATGCCCCGTAGGGCAGCCTCAATGAGCGCCGGTAGGGCGGCCCGCTGGTAGGCCAGTAGCGCGTCTCCTAGCGGGGTTCCGGGGATGATGGCGTAGGCGGGGGCGTCGGCGGTCTGGACCATTGGTTGGGCTACTCCTGTGTTGCCGATCTCAGGGACATGGGCGTCGGTGGTACGGTACGTCCGCCCCGGGATGAGGCGCAACTTCTCCGATATGGGCGGCGTCCTTCCTAAACCCAGTCGCAGATGTCCGGTCCTCGGACATGGCCCCGGAGACGACGTGCTCCTCCCCGTGGATGTAGCCGCCATCCTTGCAGCGTCGCCAGACGCGACTGGACCGCCGGGAGGACCACGCGGGTGACCCAGTTCTGGAAGTCGCGGGCCTCGGGTTTGTCGGAGCGCATGATCAGCTTGTAGAGGCCGCTCTCGGAGACCGCGACAAAGCGGTTCGGCAAATTCAATCCCACACTCTGAATGGTGGATTTCGTGAGGGTCGTCTTCTCGTTATCCGCCAGCCGTTTGAAGTGGTTCGTGTATCCACCACTCGGGTGCGGTGTGAGGTCGAGGGCCTTGCAGACATCACCGGAGACGAACCACGGGGCACCGTCGAGGGTCACCACGCGGATGTTGAGGGGGCCGAAATTGAAGGTCGTGAGGTCGGTCGTGGAGTGTTGTTCCTAGACTGAGGGGCAAATGCGGCCCGACCCATCAAAGCCGGGGTCGGAACCAACTGCGGTACAAGGAGTAGAGCGAGGCCGCCGCGTAGAGCCCCAAGAAGATCAATGCGAGCATGGTCATCGGTCGGCTCCCGTCCTAGCTGCGGCTCCTTCATCACCCGCCTCCGCGAGGATCCGGAAGACGCTCGCACGGCTGATCTTGAGGGCATCCTTGATGTCGTTGGCGGACTTCCCTTCCGCCCTCAACCGCAACACGTCCTCGGCCCTCCTCCGCGCCGTGGGCTGCCGTCCAGCGTACTTCCCGTCAGCCTTCGCCTTGGCAATGCCCTCCCGCTGCCGCTCCAGCATCAGTTCCCGCTCGAACTCCGCGATGGACCCGAGCAGGTTCAGCATCAGCTTGCCCGTAGGCGTGGACGTATCGAGGTTCATGGCGAGCACCTTGAGGGCAACGTCCTTCTTTCTAAGGGCCTCCGTAATGGCCACCAGATCGGCCACCGAGCGGGCCAGACGGTCGAGCTTGGTGACGACGAGGGTGTCTCCCTTCCTCACCCACTCCAGCACAGCGTCAAGCTGGGGCCGCTTGCTGGCGACGGACGATAGTTCCTCCTGAAAGAGCTTTGTGCAGCCGGCGGCCTCAAGGTCCCGTAGCTGGGCCTCAAGGCCCGCCTTCTGGTCGGTGGTCGATGTTCGGGCATAGCCGACGAGTGTGTGACTGGTCATGGCGCGGGTCTCCCAAGTGGCTCATGTGAGACCATTATGCGAGACATCGACTGAAATCGTCAAGAGACTATTTATGTGAGACGACTTTCGCGCCATCTTCGCGGTCTCACACGGGCAAGGTCATGTGCGACTGGTGACGCGCGGGTGTGCTGGTGGACGGGGTAGGCAGGCGGGAGGACGGCCCTGCATTGTCAGGCGGCCTTGTCTTCGCAGGGGCCTTATGGTGCCGCACGGGGGCGCGGGGGGTGTTCGTGCCTTCGCCCCGTCGAGGGTGCCATTTCAGATTTTTCGGCAATTTTTCAGTAGCAGGTCGTATTCATCGCATTTCCGTTGCGGAACGTAGTGCAACTGACCGGACGATTGGGCGCTTGCACCTCTGGGGCGGCTGGAGGCGGTGCGCTTCGCCGGCTCAACAGGATGTTCGTAATTGCTTGGCGCCTTTGGGCGTCCGCTTGGGCTGCCTGAGAAAACAGCCTCTCCCGGCACTGAACGTACTCGGGGGTTCCCTTCTTGGCTCCCCATGAGCGGCACCTTTCATCGTTCTGACGCTCCACAGCCGCCAATGCCGATTGCCGGGACATTTGCTGCTGCTGGAGATTTGCATATCCCGGCGTCCCTGGCTTGCAGTCGTACCATGCAAAGCCCATTGCGCAGTCAATCGGGTGATTTGCACAAGCGCTCAGCAGTAGTGCGGACAGGACGATATATCGAGCCATAGCGGCGCTCTCCAAGACTGTGCACCATCATGGCTACCTAACCTATGGCTGTCCATTGAAAGTTCCTCAGAGCTTCTTTAGGGCGACGGCGCTTGGGAGAGTGTCATGGGAGGATGGAGTGGCCTGAACGGGGCGTCTACTTCTTCTTCGAGCCGGGGGAGTTCCACACTGTTGATCCAGCAGCCCATCGCGTCACTCGTGTCGGCACTCATGCGCTGACTGAGAAATCGCGGACGACACTTTGGAAGCGGTTGAGCCAGCATAGGGGCACGGCCAATCCCCGGGGTGGAAATCATCGAGGCTCAATACTTCGCCTTTTGGTTGGTGAGGCCCTGATAAACCGAGACAAAGCGACGTCGCTTGAAAGCTGGGGCCAGAAATCCAGCGCCCCTCACCAAGTGAGACTGGCGGAAAGGCCGCACGAAGTGGCGGTCAGCGAATATCTCGGGGCAATGAGCCTGCTCTTTTTGCCAGTAGCGGATAATCCGGGAGTTGAGAGCGCACGTGGCCTAATTGAAAGAAATTCGATTGCGCTGCTGAGCGGGTTCGGCTCCCCCTCCCCTGATCCGCCGAGTTGCGCTTGGCTGGGGCAATTCAGCGGACGTGACCGGGTTCGTAGATCCGGCCTTTGGAACAACAGGCACGTCGACGAGAATTACGATCCCGACTTCTTGCCACTACTCATCGACCAGATCGACCGCGTTTCGCTGGCCTAGTTCGAGCGGCCCGCAATGAGCGCCAAGACGGGAGACCGAAACATCGCTTTGTTGGTTTGACGCTGGTCACAAACTGGGGTACGGACTGGGTCACAGGCATCGAGACGGCCAAACACCGGGCCATAGAAAAATCAATTAGTTACGGGTTATATTGGGCTCTAGGGTTCTAGTCCTCTTCTGGGCACCAAATTCCCATACGATACAGTCCGATGAGAATGATAGAGCCCGGTTTTCCGGGCTTTTTGTTGTCTTGATGGCAGAGTGACTGGCCAACCGGCACTTGCGTCCGCCGACCTCCGGGATGCCCGCCATGGCCGCGCTCTTCCCGATCTACTTCCGCTTGCAAGACGTTGCGCAATCCCCTTGAATTGCCGCCCAACGGGTGGGCGGGAATCATGAGTCAGCAGCTGATCAACCAGTATCTCAACGAAATCGACCGTCTGCGGAAATTCTCGGGCCTCACGAATGAACAGGTCATCCGCCCCGCCTTCCGCCAGTTGCTCACCGCCTGGGCGAGTTCGGCCAAGCTCGTCTTCCTGGAGGAATATCCCTTCCAGACGTCGATGAAGACGACCGTCTATCCGGACGGCACGGTGCTGCACGACATCCGCGTTCCGCTCGGCTACTGGGAAGCCAAGGACACCAATGACGTCCTCGACGAGGAGATCGCGAAGAAATTCAAGAAGGGCTACCCGCAGGACAACATCATCTTCGAGAATTCGCAGACCGCCGTCCTGATCCAGAACCGGCAGGAGGTGATGCGCGCGGCGATGACCGACGCGGCGGCCCTCCTGCAGCTCGTCGGCCTGTTCTTTTCCTACGAGCGACAGGAAATCGCCGAATTCCGCAAGGCGGTGGAAAAATTCAAGGCCGACATGCCGACCGTGCTCGACGCCCTGCGCGAGCGCATCAACGCGGCCTATGACGACAACGAGGGCTTCCGGGCGGAGGCGGAGAAATTCCTCGCCCACTGCAAGGAGACCATCAACCCGGCGCTCGGCGAGGCGGACGTCAGGGAAATGCTGATCCAGCATATCCTGACGGAGGAGATCTTCTCGCATGTCTTCAACGAGGGCGATTTCCACCACGAGAACAACATCGCCAAGGAGCTCTACGCGCTCGAAGGCAAGTTCTTCACCGGGTCGGTCAAGCGCGAGACGCTGAAGGCGCTGGAGCCCTATTACGCCGCCATCCGCGCCAACGCGGCGCAGATCACCAACCACGCGGAAAAGCAGACTTTTCTGAAAGTCATCTACGAGAATTTCTACAAGGTCTACAATCCGAAGGCGGCCGACCGGCTCGGCGTCGTCTATACGCCCAACGAGATCGTGAAATTCATGATCGAGGGCGCCGACTGGCTGTGCGAGAAGCATTTCGGCAAGAACCTCATCGACAACCACGTCGAAATTCTCGACCCGGCGACGGGCACGGGCACCTTCATCTGCGAACTCCTGGAATATTTTCGCGGCGATCCGAAAAAGCTCGCCCACAAATACAAGAACGAGCTGCACGCCAACGAGGTGGCGATCCTGCCCTATTATGTCGCCAACCTGAATATCGAGGCAACCTATGCGGCGATCTCCGGCCAGTTCGCCGAATTTCCGAATCTCTGTTTCGTCGACACGCTGGACAACATCAACGCCCTCAATATCAAGACGGGGCAGCACGTCGGCGATCTGTTCGGCGCGCTTTCGGATGAGAACGTCCTGCGCGTGAAGCGCCAGAACGCGCGGAAGATTTCCGTCATCATCGGAAATCCGCCCTACAACGCAAACCAGCAGAATGAGAACGACAACAACAAGAACCGCGCCTACGCGCATATCGATCAATTGATCAAGGACAGCTACATCAGGCTTTCAACGGCGCAGAAGACCAAGGTCTACGACATGTATGCCCGCTTCTTCCGCTGGGCGTCGGATCGCCTGCACGACGATGGTGTGCTGGCCTTCGTCACCAACCGATCGTTTATCGAGAGCCGAACCTTCGATGGCTTTCGCCGTGCGGTCGAAAAGGAATTCAACGAGGTCTACATCATGGATCTCGGCGGCGATGTGCGAGCCAATCCAAAGCTGTCAGGCACGAAGCATAATGTCTTCGGCATTCAGACCGGTGTAGCCATCTCCTTCATGGTCAAGCGGCACAAGCAGCAGGGCTGCAAGATTTTCTACGCGCGTCGCCCTGAGTTTGACACCGCAGAGGACAAGCTGGCTTTTCTAGGGTCGTCGCAGATTTCCTCTATGGCATTTCAACGCATTGAGCCGGACAAGAAGTCCAACTGGCTCAACCTCACGGATAACGATTGGGATGAATTGACGCCCATAGCAGACAAGAAAACAAAAAAATCCAAGACGAAAGGGCAGCAAAAGGCGATATTCAAGTCATATTCTCTGGGAATTGTCACAAATAGAGACGAATGGGCTTACTCCGTCACGCCTGGCCCCCTCAAGGACAAAGTCCAGTACTTCGTCTCAATATTCAATCAAGATTCCCATCGCCTTACCGGCGCGAAATCCGAAACAATATCTGATTCAGTATCTAGAGAAATAAAATGGACGTCTGAACTCGAACGCCACGTTGAGAACGGAAGCCGCCTAGAATTCAATCCCGACAGAATCTACACTTCAACATATCGGCCATTTGTCCAAAGATACACTTATTTCTCGCCCGTCTTCACTCATCGCCCATATCAAAACTTCGATTTTTTCCCGAATCCCTCAGCAAAAAATGAAGGCTTTTGTGTAAGCTTGGAGGATCGTGCAGAGTTTGCCGCGTTTGCAAGCAATGTCGTACCGAACAAGGACATGTTTCTGCCAAACGCAGCCCAGTTTATCCCCCTCTACCGTTACACAGCCGACGGCGAGCGGGTCGACAACATCACCGACTGGGGTTTGCGGCAATTCGAGAAGCATTACGGCAAAGCGGTCAAGATCACCAAGGATGACATCTTCCACTATGTCTATGGCGTGCTGCACGATCCGGTCTACCGCGAAAAATACGCGCTGAACCTGAAGCGCGAGTTTCCGCGCATTCCCTTCTATCCGGACTTTCGGGCCTGGGCCGGCTGGGGCGAGAGGCTGATGGCGCTGCATATCGGCTACGAGAGTGTCGAGCCATGGCCGCTGACCCGCGCCGATGCGCCGGACGAGGCCGCGCGCACGGCGGGCGTTGCGCCGAAGCCGATCCTGAAATCCGATGCCGGTAACGGCGTCATCCGCGTCGACAGCGAGACGACGCTCTCCGGCATTCCGCCCGCTGCCTTCACCTATCGCCTCGGCAACCGCTCCGGCCTCGACTGGATTCTCGACCAGTACAAGGAGAAGACGCTGAAGGACCCGACGATCCGCGAGAAGTTCAACACCTATCGCTTCGCCGACTACAAGGAGAAGGTCATCGACCTGATCGGGCGCGTGACGCGGGTTTCTGTGGAGACGATGCAGATCGTCGAAGACATGAAGGCTGCAAGGCGCGATTAAATCCGGAGTTGCATCCGGTTCTTGGGGGAGATCATGTCGAGACGGTTCACGATCGAGCGGGACAAGCTGCCGGACCTTGCGGGCATGATGCTGGCGACGATTGACGCTTTGCGCCAGATCGGCGGTTCGGCCTCCATTCAGGAGCTGGAAGAAAAAGTCGTTGAGCTTGAAGGACTGACCGAAGAGGAACAGTCCTACACGATGACCGACGACGACCCCAGGACGCGCGTCAGCTATTATCTCAGTTGGGCGCGGACCTACCTCAAACGGGGCGGCGCACTGGAAAATTCTTCGCGCGGCATCTGGGCTCTGACCGATGCCGGCGAGACGCTGCATTCGATCGATCAGACGCGGGCGATTTATCAGCAAGTGCAGGAAGAAGAGCGAGCGCGCGCAAAGGTCAAGCGTCAGCAAAAGGCAGACCAGATTGCCGCTCGTCGCCAAAAGCGCGAGCAGGCCGCAACACCTGTTGAACTTGAATCGGAAGAGGAAGGCTCAGGCGCGACGGACTGGAGAGCGAAGTTGCTGGAGACGGTTGGCTCAATGGCCCCTTCGGCCTTCGAGCGGCTTTCCCAGCGCCTCCTGCGAGAAGCGGGCTTCATCAAGGTCGAGGTGCGCGGAAAGACCGGAGACGGAGGCATCGACGGCGTCGGGGTGCTGCGCGTCAACCTCGTCTCTTTTCAGGTCTATTTCCAGTGCAAGCGGTGGCAGGGCAGTGTCGGTTCGCGCGAGATACGCGATTTTCGCGGTGCGCTTCAGGGGCGGGCCGACAAGGGCCTCTTCATCACCACGGGGACTTTCACCAGCCAGGCCTCCGAGGAGGCAACGCGAGACGGTGCAATCGCCATCGACCTGATCGACGGTGATCGTTTGTGCGATCTCCTGAAGCAGTTCGAGCTTGGGGTTTCGACGCGTTTGATTGAGGAAGTCACCGTCAGTGCGGGATGGTTTGAAAGTATTTGAGCGCCAGTCCAATCGCCCACGCATTCCTATCCGCATGGCGAGCTGATGCGCGGTCGCCTCGCCGTCGAAATTCCGGCCGCCGGCCTAGTCGCTGCAGCGATCATCGACCGCCGCTGAACTGGTCTATCCGGTGGCGAGTTCGCCTGCCTCGCCAGTGCGCGTCATCTTCGACCAGGCCCGGCGCAGCTTTTCGACCTGATCGTCGATCTCGTCCCTGCCTCTGAAGGCGAGAAGGTCCTCGAAGGACGCCTGCCGCGCCTCGATGGCCTCGGAGATCGGCAGCGGCTTGCCGAGCAGATACCCCTGCAGTTCACCGCACCCACATCGGATCAGGAATTCCGCCTGCGCGGCCGTCTCGACGCCTTCGGCCACGATCGCCTTTCCCATGCTGTTGGCAAGGTCGACCACGGTTCTGGCGATCAGCCGGGCATTCTCGTTGGTCTCGATCCCGCTCACGAACGACCGGTCGATCTTGATGGTGTCGAAGGGGAACTTGGAAAGGTAGCTGAGCGAGGAGTAACCAGTGCCGAAGTCGTCCAGCGCAATCGAGAAGCCCAGCGACTTCAGCTTTTCGATCCGCTTCAACGCGCCGTAGTCGTCGCCCAGCAGCATGCTTTCGGTGATTTCCAGCTCCAGGAGGCCCGGCCGGATGCCCGTCTCCTCGACGGTCCTGCGCGCCTCCTCGACGAACTCGGCGCGCTGGAACTGCACCGGACTGATGTTGACGCTGATCCGCTGGCCGGGGAAGTGCTCGACGGCGGCCGTGCAGGCCTGCCGCAGAATCCAGGCGCCGATGCTGACAATCTTGCCGCAGGCTTCCGCGACGGGGATGAACTCCTGCGGGCTGATCTGGCCGCGATCGGGATGGTTCCAGCGCAGCAGGGCTTCGTAGCCCGTGATCCGCGACGTCGCGACGGAAACGCGCGGCTGGAAATAGACCTCGAACTCGCCCCGCTGGAGCGCCTTGTCCATGTCGCCTTCCAGTTCCCTGCGCCGCTCCATCAGCTCATTCATGCCAGGCTTGAAGACGTTGTAGCAATTCCGGCCGAGCTTCTTGGAATGGTAGAGCGCCGTGTCCGCACGCGCGAACAGCGTTTCCGCGTCATCCCCGTCGCGCGGACCGATGGCAACGCCGACACTCGCGCCAACGTCGACGGCGGTTCCACCGTCGAGCCGGATCGATGCGCTGGAAAGCTGGACGATGCGGTGTGCGAGATCCTCCACCTGCGTCTGGAACTCGACGCCCTCGACGATGACCGCGAATTCGTCGCCGCCGAGGCGGGCGACCGTCGAATTGGCGGGAACGACCGATTCAATGCGCCGCGCGGTTTCGCAAATGACCGCGTCGCCCGCCTGATGGCCGTGCAGATCGTTGATGAACTTGAAGCGGTCGAGGTCGATCAAAAGCAGCGCTGCCGGCTGCGCCTCGGTCGCGGCGCCCACGGCGCGGGCGAGCCGATCGTTGAACAGCGCCCGATTGGCCAACTGGGTCAGCGGATCGTGCTGGGCGAGATAGGCCATGTTGCGTTCGGCGGCCTTGCGTTCGCGCAGGTCGACGATACATCCGATCTGGACCTCCTGCCCCCGAAAGACGATCTTGCGGCCGCGAATGGCGCACGGAATCTGGTCCCCGTTCGCCGCCACGACCGTAACCTCGTATTGTTCGGAGGCATTGCGCCTGACCATCTCCTGGACGGTCGCGCCATCCGATGGACCGAGGAAGTCGAACATGCTCCGTCCGATCAGGTCCTTGACGGTCAGCCCGACAAGATTGGCAAGCTGATTGTTGCTATCGAGGATGATGCCGTCCTTGTGCATCACGATGCCCTCGAAGGTCGCATTGGACAGGGCCGAAACGCGTTCGGCCTCCTCGGCGGTCCTGAGCTTCGTTTCGATCTCGCTGCGTGTGCGCTCCTCGTCCTCGAGGTTTTCCAGCAGCCGGTTGAACATCCGGGTGAGGTCTTCCGACTCGTCGCCCTCCACATGCGGCAGCCGCATGCGCAAATCGGCCGTTCCGTTGACGAGGCCTTCCAGCGCGGCTTCGATGTGCCCGACGCCGAGCCGCGTTCCATGCTCGGCCATGTTGAGGCCGATCCGCTCCTCCTCCGCGTCGACCCGCAGGATCGAAAAGCGCTTCAGCGCCCAGAACAGGACGTAGCCGGCCGCGAAGGTCCAGCAGAAGTTGACCCCGGCACCGAGGGCCTGCACCTGCAGCTGCGCCAGCCAGTCGCCGGTCGGCAGGTTGCCCGCCGGCGCGAGCACGGCAAGGCCGAGCGTCCCGGCAACGCCTGCAAAACCATGGACGCCGATCGCGCCGACGGCGTCGTCGATGTGCAGCTTCTTCTCTAGGACGTCGTTCGCATAGAGCGCGATCAGCGAGCCGATGACACCGATTGCGCCGGCGCCGGCGGGCGTCAGGACATGACAGCCGGCCGTGATGGCGACAAGGCCGCCGAGCATGCCATTGAGGGGCTTCTCGGGCAGAATGCAGCCGTCCGAAAGATGGCTCTGGACATAGCCAGCGATACCGCCGACCGCCCCGGCAAGGATCGTGTTGAGAATGATCGGGGCAACGCTCGCGCCCGCATGGAGGGTCGAGCCGCCGTTGAAGCCGATCCAGCCTATATAGAGAAAAAAGCCGCCCGTGATCGCGAGGACCGGGTTGTGTCCGGCAATCCTGACCGGCGTCCCATCGGCGCCGAAGCGGCCGCGCCTCGCACCGATCACGAGGCAGGCGGCGAGCGACACCCAGCCGCCCGTGGCGTGCACCACCGTCGATCCGGCAAAGTCGACAAATCCGGCATTGCCCAGAAATGCCGCCGACGCGGGCCCCAGCGCGCCGCCCCACGCCCAGTGGAGGAAGAGCGGATAGATCAGCAACGAGAGCACGCAGGATCCGATCACGTAGGCCATCAGCCGCATGCGCTCGGCAACGGCCCCGGAGACAATGGTCGCCGCCGTGCCGCAAAACATCACCTGGAAGACAAAGAAGGCCGCTTCGTTGCTGTCGATGGTGTTCAACAGCAGATAGCGCGGCTCCATGCCGAAGGGCAGAGAGCCCGACGGTCCGAAGCCGATCATGAAGCCCGCGAACCAGAACGCCGTCACCGCGAAGAGGAAATCGAGAAGATTTTTCTGGGCGACGTTGATCGAGTTCTTCGACCGGACCATTCCGGCCTCAAGAAGCAGGAAGCCGACCTGCATGACCATGACGAGCGCCGCCGCGGTCAGGACCCAAGTCGAGTCAATGTTGCGTTGAAGGTTGCCGTCGTCGGCAAATGCCAGCGTCGGCAGCGCCACAAGCGCGGCAGCCGTTATGAGAGCTCGACTGTAGTCATGCCACTTCACGTTCGAATTCCCGAATGATCGCATCGGCTAAGACTATGGCATTTCTGTTAAATTTTAATTGCTTGTGCGATCGGAGATTTGCCGGCGCCGCGACCGCCGATTTCATCGCGCGAATGGATGTCCACCTTGCGGCGTAGCTCGAGCGGTGCGGTGATGGCCGATGCGAAACAGGCGATCTCGCCGGGCGGCTCTTGCCCTCACCGCCGGCGGCCCGCTTTCGCCCGTCCAGAGACAAAACTGAAACGGCCTGGAGCCGGTTGGCCCGCAGGATCAACAGGCGCCGAAGGGTGCAATGCGAGAGGGGATTAAACAGGCGGACCGCCCTTCACTCCGCCGATCCGCTCCGGTCCGACGGAAGCCCCCTCGCAGACGTCATGCCTGGGGAAATCCGCCCCTTCCCGCGCGGGTCGAGGGAGAGCGTCGGCGGCCGAAAGCAGGCGGCGGTTCAACATTGGCCGCGGGAACCTCTCGTCCCAAACCCGGTTCGCCGGGCATTGCCTGACAGGACTGGGGACGCGCCGCCGCGCCGCCCGGCGCTCCACTGGAAACAGGCAACAAAGATCTATAAGACGATCCGATCATTTGAGTTCCAGGTGAGGCCTTGCGGTTTGGCATGCATGGGTTGCCGCAAGAGCCTTTCTGGGTAGTGTGCCGATGAATTTCCGGGGCCATCGCCCGGATTGACGCGACGCCTGTGCACGGAAGTCGACATGACCGGATCTGAAGATCAATTGTTGAATACTCATCTGCCCCGCATGATTTTCGTTGCCGGCATGCACCGTAGCGGAACATCCGCACTGACCCGCGTGCTCAATCTGGCTGGAGCCGCACTGCCTGAAGCCCTCCTGCCCGGCGCCGCGGGCAACGTCGTCGGGCACTGGGAACCCGCCGATGTCGTGGCGCTCAACGACGAGATTCTCGCCTCGATGGGGCTGGGCTGGACGAGCGCGACCCGCTTGCCGGCACGATGGTTCGACAGCCAGGAGGCCGAGTTCTTCACCCAGAAGGCCGCCGAGGTCCTCAGGCGGAATCTTCAGCCGATCCAGACGGCCGTCATCAAGGATCCCAGGCTTTGCCGCCTGCTGCCCCTGTGGATCGAGGCTGCGAGACGGGCCGGCTGGACGCCCAATGTGGTCCTGATGGTCCGCAACCCGCTGGAATTTGCAGCATCCCTGAAGGCTAGAGACCGGTTCAACACAACCCGTACGCTCATGATCGGCTTGCGGTATCTTCTTGATGCGGAATATGGCAGCCGGGAGGTTCCGCGTGCCTTCGTGACCTATGACAGCCTGCTGGGAGAGTGGCGCTCCACTCTGCAGAGGCTTGGCGAGCGCCTCGATCTGGTCTGGCCACATCTGACGGACAAGACGGCCGTCGAGATCGATGAATTCCTGAGCGACGGTTTGCGCCATCACAAGCTGGGTTCCGTCACCGGCGACGCCACCAGTCCTCTGCACACGATGACGGATGCGGTCTTCGGCGCCTTCAAGTCGGCGGCAGAAACCAACGATCTCGACCAGGATCGGCTGAACGAGCAGGCAGCGCGGCTGGCCGCCGCCGAGGACCTGCTTGGGCCTTTGACGGCCTTCTGGGAGACCGAATGGGAAAAGGCCAACGCCCTTGCGGTCAAGCTGAGTGCGCAGAAGCATGACATTTCCAATGAATTGAGCGTCCAGTCGAGCCGGCTTGCGGAGAAGGAACGGACCCACGCAGAGGCCGAACAGACGATCTCAAGCCTCGCCGATGAGTTGCAAGGCCTCAAGGAAGCCCTGGCCCGGGCGAACGCCGAGACACTTGCTCTCAGGGAGCAGGGCGCCGAGCAGGAACGCGCGCGCGCGGCTGCCGAACTTTCCCTCTCGAGCCTTTCGGGCGAACTGGCGCAGGCCCGGACCGCCAAGGCCGAGGCCGAGGCCGAAAGCGCCCGGCTGAAGGATCGCATCGGGGCCATGGCTGGACAACTGGCCGAGAGAGAGCAGGTCAACAGGTCGCTCGATGCCTCCATCGAGGACTATGGGGCTCTTCTGCAGGAACTTGAGAAGCGACTTGGCGCGGTGTTCAGGAAGACGGACTCGCTGGAGGCAACGATCGGCACCCTCAAGGCCGACAATGCGGCGCTCGACACAAAGCTGCAATCCGCCGAGCAGGCGATTGAATCCGGCAAGCTTCAGCTTGCCGCGCTGTGCGTCACGACAAGAGCCAAGGGTCTTTTCCCGGCCGGCGAGCTTTTCGACGAAGCTGCCTACCGAGCGAGAAACCCCGATGTCGATATGGCCATCAAGAACCAGAAATGTCCGTCTGCCTTCATTCATTGGGTCGAATGGGGGATCGGAGAGGACCGGCCAGGTTTCTTCAATCCTGTCTCGAGGCAAGAGTTGATCGAGAATGCGAAGCAGGTGAGAAGCAACCGCGTGAAGATCGTCATCTAGGACGATCTGCCGCCAGCGGCCAGTCGACGTTCTCATCGACCTCCGGGCGGTTGTTTCCAAGGGCCTTGATGCGGTCGTCCGGATAACAGACGGAATGGCGCAAATCGTCGCGTTGATGATGGACAGCGGGTACGGAGCGTCCTCCTGCATCGCCTGCCGTGCAGGATGGGTTCCGGCGAACGGCGCCACTTTGGCGCCATGTCCCACCTTCCAGAACCGACGTTCCCGAGAAAACCCGCCTGACCGTCGTCAGACAGGCCAGGCGTCCTCGAGCGGCTCGAAGGTAATGCTGTTCCGACGCAGGTTCCGATTGTAGTAGGGATCGTTTGCGATCACCTCCGACCACCGGGACAAGAACAGCTCCTTCTCCTTCGGGCTCTGGCTGCTGCGCACGGCCGTCTGGCTCTCGAAGTGATAGAGCTCGGCAAAGGGCGTATAGACAACCCGATACCCCTTGGCCCTCAGTTTCAGGCAATAGTCGGTATCGTTGAAGTCCGTCGCAAACGCGGTGTCGAACCCGCCAACCTCCTTGAACAGCGACAGCTTGGTCGCCATGCAGGCGCCCGTCACCGCCGAATAGTTCCGTATGATATTCGGATAGCCGTTGTAGCCCACCGTGCTTTCGTCATGGCCATGATAGATGTGCGCGGCTGTTTCATTGACGCCCAGCACCATGCCGACATGCTGGAAATGGTTTGTCGGGTAAGTCAGGCGCGCGCCGACGGCGCCGACACCTTCATCCTGGATCAGATCGACCAGCGCCCAGAGCCAATCGCTTGACCGGATTTCCATGTCGTCATTCAGGAGAACGACGAGTTCCGTCGACGCGCTCGTGATCGCGAAATTGGCCTTGTCGGCGAAGTTGAAATTCTTCTGATCGCCTTCATAGGCGACTTCGCGCCCCCCGCTCTCCTGAAGGAGACGGCGCCCCTCCTCGTCGAAGGTGCCGTTGGTGACCATCAGGACCGAGTAGGACGGATAGTCGGTCTTCTCCAGGATCGACTGGAGCAGATGAACCGCCAGGTTGATGCGACCGCGGTGCTCGACGTCCTTGACGGAGTTGTTCGTCGTCATGACGAGGGTCACCGGTGGCGCATTCGTCCGGCTCTTGCAGACGCGGAACAGCCCGAACAACTTGCCGTCGGTCACGAAAGCCTCGGGACCGTATTTGGCCTTGGCATACGCTTCGAGTGCGCGGCGGGCATTGTTCAATGCCGTCGGCTTCGCCGCGACTTCCGCCGCAGCCGAGCCTTCGATGATCCGCCAATGGTAAAGCACCTCGGGGATATGAACGATTTTCCTGTTGCCGAGCGACAGCCTCAGAAGCAGATCGTAGTCCTGAGCGCCCGTATACTCTTCCCGATACCCCTCAAGGTCCACGAAGACGGATTTCCTGACCATGATCATGTGCAAGACGTACATGCACGATTCGAGATGCTCGGGAGACCAGTCCGGCTTGAAATAATGCTCAACGTATTCGTTCGCCGAATTGATCTTGTCTTCGTCGCAATAGAACGCATCTGCATCCGGATTCAGGATCGTCGCTTCCGCATAATGCCTCAGCGCATCCGGGTGAATAGTGTCGTCATTGTCCAGGAAGGCCACGTATTTGCCGGTGGCGATTTCCACGGCGGCATTGGTCGCGCGTGAAATTCCGACGTTGGCGCTCAGATTGCGGATCTTGATCCTTTGATCCTTGCCCCTGAGCTCTTCCAGCAGTTCGATCGTCTCCGGCAACGTCGAGGCATCGTTGCAGAGGCACAGTTCCCAGAACGGATAGGACTGCCCCAGAACCGAGTTCACACACTCGAGAAGATAGCCCCGCTGTATGTTGTAAACGGGAACAATGACACTGATCAGAGGCCAGTCGCGGTCATCGGGAAGGCTCTCGTAATGGCCCAAGGCGCGCGGATGACGCCAGACGTAGCCCTTGCGCCGCTCCAGGTTCAGCAAATTCCTGAAAGCGCTTCGACTTTCGCAAATCCTGGAGATGAAACCGTCCATGATCTCGCCGACGGCGCGACGCGACAATGTGGAGAGGACATCCTCGCGCGCCCGCTCGATACGGCGCTGCACATCGGGTCCTCCCTGCCGCACGGCCTTCATCAGGGACGCGATGTGCTCCCGGTCCGGATCCGCCCAGAGGAAGCCGTGCGGATAGGGTCCCTCGGTCAGATCAACCTCAACCATCTTGCAGTCGATGAGAAACGCGTTGTCGGGCGAGGTGAAGTCGAGCGTCGACGAATAGTTCGTGCAGATGACCGGCTTGCCGACGAGCATCGCCTCGGCGACGTTGAAGCCGAAGCCCTCCGACCGGTGCGGAGAGACGATGCAGTCGACGACAAGTTTCAGCGCGGCGTTTTCCTCGGCACTGAGAACGCTGTCGATGATCAGGATATTCGGAGCCGTCGCCGCTGCCCGCATGGCCTCGATCTTTTCCGGCGCGGCATGCTGGGAATGATACTTGAGAACGAGAACGACCGATGGATCGTCTGCGAACGCCGCCTTGAAGGCATCGATCGCCGCATACGGATTCTTTCGCTCCATGACGCTCGACACATCGAACACACAGAGGAAGACGAATGCGTCCTCGGGGATCGAAAAATGCGAGCGCCCGAAGGTCGTCTCGATGACGTCTTCTTCCACGACGCATGGAACCACACCGAGGGTAACCCCCGGCGGAGCGATCGTCGCGATTGCATCCAAGGAGAACCGGCTCAGAGACCAGATTTCATCGAATGCGGAAAACTGTTCGATCCATTCGTTGCGAAATGATGCAAGTTCCCAGACCCAGATGCCTATTGTGTAGGCATTATCCAGAATGGACTTGTCCACAATGCCGAAGAAATTGTTCAAGGCATCCGCATTGTGATCGACGATAACGATATCCGGATCGATCGTATGCGGCTTGATCTCCATCTTCAGGTGCGGATAGATCGCCGCCGTGGAATCCACGACTTCCAGTTCGATATCGAGCAAGGCCAGCGCCGCCGCGTAGCCCCGGGCTGCGTTGCCAAGACCGCTGGTGGCCGAAACCGGGCCGTAAAACAGAACCCGGGGACGCTCGAGGTCCACGCGCGGGGACCATGGCAGGCGATTGCAGTAGCGGGAAACACCGGTTCCTATGCGGCCTTCCGCCTGCCCATGGCGAAGCCAGTGTTCATAGCCGGACTCGATGTGTCCCGCCTCTACGGCAACCCGGATATCCGGATTTGTAAAAAGATAGCTGCGCTCGTCGAATTGCCGGCCGATCCGGTCGGCCAGAACGGCTGCATCGTCGGACCAAGTCTCTGTCTCTGAATATAAAAGCCTTTCAATATTGGGATACTTTCCGAGATCAATCTGCAACTTCAATGCCTTAACCTCAACCATCTAAACAGAAACGACGACAGTCGCCACCGACTCGCCGGACGATAGCCAGACAATCGCGCAGAGATGTGACAACAAAGGCCACCGCCCGTCTCCGATGCCGGAGACCTTGCTATTGTCCGGCACGTTGGCTCTCGTCGAATTCCGTGCCCCGACCACCTGCGAATGCCTCATTCAGGTCAACAGAATCCGGCAGGTTACCGGATCCGGACCGCGTTCCACCGACCGCAAAATTGCGATGCGGCGGTCTCTCGCTTCTGGTGCAGCAGCCAAGCCCGGCGCCAATGGCAACGCACGGCACGTTGTCCGTACGAGGCCGCAAATCGCCGGCAGGAAAGTCCGTTAACGTCACCGTATCCGCCCCCGTCACCCGAAGTAACCCAACTGGCAAGCACGCTCAATGCCAAAATACCCACATCGATTGAATCTCAGTGACTTGATCGTACGGGCGGGAGCGGACTACAAGGAACTCCATTCTATCAAAATGTCCTGCCGGCTTTCTTCATCACGAGACCTCAAGGCGATTGTCGATCAAATGTTTCCAGGCAGATTGACTGGGTTTCCGCCCTTGAATTCTCTTGGAAACACTCCGCTCCTCCCCAAACCGGCATCTGACGAAAGGGCCACCAGCATATGAGCAAGACCGCGTTGGTAACCGGAATAACAGGTCAGGATGGCGCCTATTTGTCGGCTCTGCTGCTTGAAAAGGGGTACAAGGTCGTCGGTGTCGTCCGCCGTTCCTCACATGGGGGCATCCACGACCACCGCATGCGCTGGCTGGGCATCGAAAAGGACGTCGAACTCGTCGACGGCAATCTGCTCGACCTTTCCGGGCTCATTCGAATCGTAACGGCCGCCAAGCCCGACGAGGTCTATAATCTCGCCGCGCAGTCCTTTGTCGCCACCTCGTGGAACCAGCCGATCCTGACGGGCAACGTGACCGGACTTGGCGTGGTGAACGTGCTTGAGGCCATTCGCATTGCGTCCCCCGGGAGCCGCTTCTACCAGGCGTCCTCCTCGGAAATGTTCGGCAAGATCCAACACGAAAAACAGAGCGAGAAGACGCCCTTCTACCCGAGGTCGCCTTACGCGGTCGCCAAACTCTACGGTCACTGGTCGACGGTGAACTATCGCGAGAGCTTCGGGATGCACGCCTCGTCGGGCATTCTGTTCAATCATGAAAGCCCGCTGCGCGGCCTGGAGTTCGTCACCCGCAAGGTCACCGACGGCGCGGCGCGCATCAAGCTGGGACTGGCGAAGGAACTGAGGCTCGGCAACATCGATGCGACGCGGGACTGGGGTCACGCGCGCGACTATGTCAGGGCCATGTGGCTGATGCTGCAGCAGGATCAGCCTGACGACTATGTCGTGGCGACAGGGCGCACCACCTCGGTGCGGGACATGTGCAAGATTGCCTTCGACCATCTCGGCCTCACCCTGGACGATCACCTCGTAATCGATCCCGCCTTCTATCGCCCGGCCGAAGTCGATGTGCTGCTCGGCGATGCGACAAAGGCAGCCACCAAACTGGGGTGGACGCCGGAAGTCAGTCTCGAAGAGATGATCTGCGAAATGGTCGATGCGGATCTCGATCGATTGCGCAAATGACAGGTTCGTCGGGAATGGCCGGGCAGGATCGGAAATGCGTTTTGCTGACCGGCGGCACGGGCTTCGTCGGCAGACGTCTCGCGCCCAGGCTCGCCAGACTCTATCCGGACCACGACCTCAAGGTGCTGACCCGATCCGCTGACGAGCCCGCTCTGGACGGCTGGGAGATGATCCCGGCCGACCTTGCGGACCCGGCATCCATTCTCGACCTTGTCGCATCCTGCAGGCCGTCGACCGTGGTGCATCTGGCGGCGCAGGCGTCGGTCGGCAAAGCGCTCGGGGGAAGCGCCGAGGCGACATGGACGGTCAACCTCCTCGGCAGTTTCAATCTCGCGCGCGCCCTCGCCTCGCATTCCCCCGCCTGCACCTTGCTCTTCAGTTCGACAGGCGAGGTCTATGGGCACAGCTTCACGAGCGGCCCGGCCCGCGAGACCAGCCCGGCCGCTCCAATGAACACCTACGCGCTCACCAAGCTCGCGGCCGAGCGCGTCTTTTTCGACCTCCTGCCCCCATCGGCGACGATTGTCATCGCCCGGGCGTTCAATCACTCGGGGGCCGGACAGGACGACCGCTTCGTCCTTCCCTCTTTCGCCAATCAGGTCGCACGTGCGGAAGCGGGCCTGACCCCTCCTGTGGTGAAGGTCGGAAATCTGGAGGCGAAGCGTGATTTTCTCCACGTGGACGACGTTGTCGACGCCTATGTCCAATTGCTGACGGCCGCTCCCACTTTGCAGCCGCAGACGATCGTCAACGTGGCTTCCGGCACGACCTGGCCGGTCCGGGCGATGCTTGACCGGCTGCTGGCCCTTGCGTCCATCCCGATCTCCGTCGAGCAGGATCCGGCGCGCATGCGCCCCTCCGACATTCCTGAAGCGGCGGCGGACATTTCCCGCATCAAATCTTTGATTGACTGGGCACCGCGACGGCCGATCGACCAGATACTGGCCGAACTGCTCGACTGGCAGCGCAGGCAGGTCGGCCCGTCGTCGATCTGACAGGCGCCCTGGGCAGGGGCAGCCGATTTATCGGCGGCCTGCTCCTCTCGCAGATTTTTCGTTTCCCTCCAAAGCTCTAACACAATCGGCATTCTTCCAACCGGAAGAGTCGACATCCTCGCCTTGCCGTCAATACAACTTTAGAGTCAAAAATATCAGATTTTTGATCTATGATTGCTTTTCTTCCTTAGGGGTCGATATGATTTCCATTATGCAATCTATCAGTCTATCGCTCTCAGCTAGGCTTGACCGCCGCTGCCGCAAAAGCAGGAATATGCGCATTGGTATCGTCGGCAACTGTCAGGTGCATGGCTATGCCCAGTGCTTTGAAGCTATGTCAGGAGAAGTTCAGGCTTTTCCAGCCCAGCTCGGCCTGAACAGTCTCAAAAGTATCGATAGCTGTGACCTAATTCTAGTTCAAACGGAGTTCTTTGAGAGATTAATAAGTCGCAGAGACCTATTCTTCAATAAACTTCGCCATAAAGTGAGACAGATACCGACGCTTTACTTCCCCGGATTTCACCCGGACATCACATATGCGGAGACGGAAGGACGATTTATCCAGTCTCCCATGAGTGACTACAATTCAAGCATCATTTTATACGGATGGATTAATGGATTCTCAGCAAAGAAAATCGAAGCCCTCTTCAATCACTCCGTCTTTGAGCGTCTGGGGTTTTACGACTACTACGATCAATCCATAGAACGCCTGCGCGAAGACAGCGGTCCATGCAATATCAATCTCGATACCTTGCTACCCGCATGGAAAAAGCACGGCATATTCTTTCATTCGATCAACCATCCCAAGATTTATGTCCTGTCATCCATCGCATCCGAGATCCTGAGATCAAATGGCGTTCGGATCGACTGCGACCAGCCTGAAGACTTCCTCTACGACAACCTCGCGGAGAATGCGTCCTGGCCCCTTTACCCGGAGATTGGCTATCGCCTCGGCGTTAAAGGTAGCTATGCATACAAGTTGCCGGCACCTTCAGATGGAATCGGGAAGGTCGTCCGCTTCCTGAACTTGCCTGAATTCATTGAGGCTTCCTTGGAGTCTTATTCCAGCCTCGACCCAGCGAAGGTCGACATCCATCGATTCAGGCATAAGCGAGAGAATTACATCGGTATCGAAGACATTCGTCCAACTTCGGACGCTCCCGCAAACCCGTATTTAAGGTTGCCGGCCAGTTCATTCTGGCGCAAAGGCGTCGAACGCTGCCGATACGATGAAGTCGATCCAGTTGTCCATCCGAAGTTTTCGATTGCCCGGCAAGATCAGATTGCCACGTCCGGAAGTTGCTTTGCCCAGCACATCGCCAAGAGGCTCGTCGACGAAAATTACAACTTTCTGGTGACCGAGACCGCTCCAATCACCCTCGATCGAGCCGAAGCCAACCGCAGGCATTTTGGGCTGTTCAGCGCTCGGTACGGAAATATCTATACGGCAAGACAACTCCTGCAACTCATTGATCGCGCGTATGGGCGATTCAAGCCGGTTGATCGAGCATGGATGAGGCGTGATGGTCGTTTCATCGACCCTTTCCGACCACAGATTGAGCCCGATGGCTACTTGACCGAAGACGATGTCGCCAAAGACCGGGAAAGACACTTGGCCTGCGTGCGGGATATGTTTGAGGAATGCGATCTTTTCGTCTTCACACTTGGTCTCACCGAAGGCTGGATGTCCTCGGCGGATGGCTCAATGTTGCCTGTCGCGCCGGGAACCATCGCAACCAAGGCCAACGGCAGCGGTTATCATTTCGTCAACTTCAGCACCGATCAAATCAGCACCGATCTACATTCGGTCGTTAGAAGACTCAAAGCATTGAACCCGAACATACGGATTCTCTTCACCGTCTCTCCCGTACCCCTCGTAGCAACCTATGAAGATTCGCATGTGCTGACATCGACAGTATATAGCAAGTCTTCGCTTCGAGCGGCTGCAAATGACGTTTGCTCCAACTATGATTTCGTCGATTATTTCCCATCCTACGAAATCATAACCGGACCCCATGCAAGAGGCACATACTTCGAGCAAGATCTTCGTTCGGTGACGCCGGAGGGCGTTGCCCATGTCATGCGAGTGTTTGCCGCTCACTATCTCGGCCGGAACGCATCGAAGCCCCTGGATATGGTCGTGAACGAGAGCGCAAACTCCGCAGAATTGAGGCAAGGCGCGACGATCCTTTGTGACGAGGAGCTTCTGGACCAACGTTGATATGAGCCATCAATGAAGTGTCGTTGAGGCAAGGGCGGTTGCCCTCGTCGTGATCGTAACGAGCTATGAGCCGAGCGGGGCCCATTCAGGCCTGAAACAGCAGCTTCACATAGGACCGCATCAACATGATCTGGCCCGTGAGCACGGTGGTGTCGCGAAGAGCCTTGGACATCACGATGCCGCCTTCGACCGTGTTGTTGACCATGTCGGCGAGAATATCGAGGTCGACAGGTTCGCGCGGCTCGTAGCGTTCGGCAATCTCGTCCAGCATGGCGCGAAACCGCGCGCGCCAGGCCAGCACGGCGGCGGTGTACCGATCGCGGACATCCCTGTCGAAGAGCCGCTCGTTGTAGCAATAGGTCGCCACCAGACAGCCCGGGTGGCCGTTCGGCAGGTCCTCCATGAGTTCGGCCAGGAGCTTCAATCCGATGAGGAAGGCGTGCAACGGGTCGTCGCTCAGTTCCCTTGCCCGAGCGAAAAGGTCGTCCAGAAGAGCGTCCTCCCGCTCCACGTAGCGATCGAGCAGGGCCAGAGCGAGGGCGTTCTTGTCGGCGAAATGATAGAAGAAGCCGCTCTTCGACAGCCCCGTCTCGGCGATCAGTTCGTCGATCGAGGTCGCCCCGAAGCCTTTTTCAAGGATCGAGGCCTCCGCGACGTCCATCAGCTTTTCGCGCGTCGTCTCTCCCTTGCGCATCGCATCATCCCCTTACTGCACCATGAGTACGGTTTTGCCGGCTCTCTCCTGGCGACCTCCCGGCCGCGCATCCTAACTACCTGAATTTCAAACCGCAAAATCGACCTATGGCCTGTACCATGAGGCGTCTATCGGCCAGATGAGCCTTCGATCTATACCATTTTCATCCAATTAAAGGATGGAACCCATGACATTTGCACCCTATCGACATCATCTGCCGCAATTGAGCGGCCAACAATTTCTGACCGACGGCGGCCTTGAAACGACTCTCGTCTTTCACGACGGATTCGACCTGCCGCATTTTGCCGCCTTCGACCTGATGCGGACCGCCGAGGGACGGGCTCATCTCAAGGACTACTATCGCCGCTACGCGCGCCTCGCGCAGGATTTCGGCGTCGGGCTGATCATCGAAACGCCGACATGGCGGGCCCAGCCCGGCTGGGGAGCGAGGATCGGCTACAATCCCGTGGCGCTCGAAGCGATCAACCGGGAATGCATCGAGCTTGGCCGCGAGATCCGCGCGGAGTTCGAGACGCCGCAAACCCCCTATGTGATCAGCGGCAATCTCGGTCCGCGCGGCGACGGCTATCAGGTCGGCACGGCCATGTCGGCTGCCGAGGCGGAGGACTATCACGCTTGGCAGATCGGCATCTTCGCGGACGCGGGCGCCGACATGGTGGCGCTGCTGACGGCGACCTATGTGGAGGAGGCCATCGGTGTCGCGCGCGCGGCGAAGGTCGCGGGCCTGCCATGTGCCATCTCCTTCACGCTGGAAACGGATGGACGGCTGCCCTCCGGCCAGCCCCTGAAGGAGGCCATCCTCCAGGCCGACGGCGAGACCGGCGAAGCGCCGGCCTACTACATGATCAACTGCGCCCATCCGACGCATTTCCAGGACGTTCTGGCCAGCGATGCGCCGTGGCTGGAGCGCATCCGCGGCATCCGGGCCAATGCCTCGCGCATGAGCCATGCCGAACTCGACAACTCCGAAACGCTTGACGAAGGCGACCCGCGGGAGCTTGGCGGCCAATATGGCGATCTCCTCGAACGGCTGCCCGGTCTTTCGGTCTTCGGCGGATGCTGCGGCACGGATCACCGGCATGTCGAAGCGATCGGCTTTGCCTGCATCGGGGAGCCGCGCGGCCGGCCGGCGGAGGCGCGCCATGCTTGACGCGTCGCAGGTCATGCGTCCGGCGACCAAGGCCGACGCAGCGGACATGGCCCGGCTCATCAATATCGCGGGCGAGGGCATGCCGTATGTCTTCTGGCGCGACATGGCGGAGTCGGGCGTTGATCCGTGGGAGGTTGGCCGCACGAGAGCGATGAGGGACGAAGGTTCCTTCTCGTGGACCAATGCCACGGTCACCGAATCCGGCGGGCGGATCGCAGCCCTGCTCCTCTCTTACCCCGTTCCGGAGGCCGCCGAACCGGTCGATACGACCGGGATGCCGCCCGTCTTCGTTCCGCTGCAGGAGCTTGAGAACCTCGTTCCCGGCTCCTTCTACGTGAACGTGCTCGCGACCTATGCGGATTTCCGCGGCCGCGGTCTTGGTGCGCGGCTTCTGGCGCATGCGGACACTCTGGCTGGCGGACAGGACATGAGCATCATCGTCTCCGACGGCAACAGGGGCGCCATGCGCCTCTACGAGCGGCACGGCTATCATGCCATTGCCGAGCGCCCGCTGGTCAGCCCCGAGGGCTGGAGCTGTCCCGGAAGCCGCTGGGTGCTGATGGTGAAGCGTTCGCTGGCCGGCCGAACCGGTCAGCGGCTGGCCTGAACCGCTCGAATGTGCCGGCGGCAAGACAAATTGCAGTCCGGAACCGAAGAATACGCCGTCCGCAACCCGGGCGGCGTATTCCATTCGCCCTTTGGAGACACCATCTCACACGTATAAAGCAACCCGATGGCAGCCATCTTGCGGCTCTTCGCCATTGGAGAGATGATGACGGGGCAGCGCGGAAGACGCCATACGGATTTCGCCTGCAGGTCTGCCCCCTCCTTGAGGCGGAACCTCAGGGACCGGTGGCCGGCGAAAGGGAAGAATGACAATGACAAACGACCAGCAACGTCTCCTGCGCCTTCTTGCACGCTTCGTCTCGGCTGTCGGGATCGTGGCCGTGATGGTGGGGGTCGCGCTCGAGGCGGATTTCTGACGAAACTCCGGCAGCGGGCGACCTACTGAGAGACAGCGCCGCTCGTGTCGGCCTCAAGCCGCAAGGCAGCCTTCATGAGCGCGCGGGTGTAGTCCGTCGTCGGGGCGTCGAAGATGTCGCGCGCCGGGCCCGCCTCGACCACCTTGCCAGCGCGCATGACGATCACCTCGCCGGCCAACGCCCTGACGACGCGCAGGTCGTGGCTGACGAACATGTAGGCAAGGCCGTGCTTCTTCTGCAGGTCGCGCAGGAGATCGACGACCTGCGCCTGCACGCTCATGTCGAGGGCCGAGGTCGGCTCGTCCAGCATCAGCACCTTCGGTTCCAGCACCATGGCGCGGGCAATGGCGATGCGCTGGCGCTGCCCGCCCGAAAATTCGTGCGGGTAGCGGTGACGGCTTTCCGGGTCGAGCCCGACTTCCAGCAAGGCCTGGACAACACGCGCCTCGCGATCGGATTTCGAAAGATGCCGGGCGTGGATTTCGAGGCCTTCCGCGATAATGTCGGCGATCGACAGCCGCGGGCTCAGGGCACCGTAGGGGTCCTGAAAGACGATCTGCAGGTGACGGCGCAACGGGCGCATGTCGCCGGCCCTGAAGCCTGAGATCTCCTTGCCCATATAGACAATTCGGCCTTCAGATGAGATCAGCCGGAGCATCGCGAGCCCAAGCGTCGTCTTGCCCGAGCCGGATTCGCCGATGATGCCGAGCGTCTGGCCGGCCCGGAGCGTGGCGGAAACGCCATCGACCGCCTTCACATAACCGACGGTCTTGCGCATGAAGCCGCGCCGGATCGGGAACCAGACCTTGAGGTCGCTCGTCTCCATCACCGTCTCGGCCGAGGTATCGAGCGGCGGCGGCTCGCCCTTCGGCGCGGCGGCCAGCAGCTTCCTCGTATACTCGTGCCTGGGATCGGCGAAGACGGCCTTCGTCTTGCCGGCCTCGACGATCTTGCCGCCGGTCATCACCGCGACGTCGTCGGAGAAATGCTCCACGATGCCGAGGTCGTGGGTGATGAACAGGATCGCCATGCCCATGCGGGCCTGGATATCCTTGAGGAGCTTCAGAATCTGGGCCTGTACCGTCACATCAAGCGCCGTCGTCGGCTCGTCGGCGATCAAGAGGTCGGGCTCGTTGGCGAGCGCCATGGCGATCATCACGCGCTGGCGCTGGCCGCCGGAGAGCTGATGCGGATAGCTCGACAGCCGCTCCTCGGCATCGCGGATGCCGACCTCGGTCAGGAGTTCCAGCGTGCGCCGGCGCGCGTCGACCTTGCCCATGCCCCGGTGGAGCATCAGGATCTCGCCGATCTGCCGCTCGATGGTATGAACCGGATTGAGCGAGGTCATCGGCTCCTGGAAGACCATGGTGATCTCGTTACCGCGGACGCGTCGCATCTCGTCGCTGGAGGCGGTGAGGATGTCCCTGCCCTTGAAGCGGATGCGGCCTGAGGGGTGGTTCGCCGAATCCGCCAGCAGACGGACGACGGAGAGCGCCGTCACGGACTTGCCCGAGCCCGACTCCCCGACAATCGCCAGCGTGCGGCCCTTTTCCAGCGTGAAGGACACGCCATCGACCGCAACCGTCGCCGGTGCGTCGCCGCGCGTGAAGTGGACGGAGAGATCCTCAACGATGAGAAGCGGGTCGCTCAACGGGGGCCTCTAGCGGAATGTCTTGCGCGGGTCGAAGGCGTCACGCACCGCCTCGCCGACGAAGATGAGAAGGGAGAGCATCACCGCAATCACCACGAAACCGGAGATACCGAGCCAGGGCGCCTGAAGATTGTTCTTGCCCTGAAGCAGCAGTTCGCCCAGCGAGGCGGAGCCCGGCGGCAGGCCGAAGCCGAGGAAATCGAGCGAGGTCAGCGTCGTCACCGAGCCGTTGAGGATGAAGGGCATGAAGGTCAGCGTCGCGACCATGGCGTTCGGCAGCACGTGGCGGCGCATGATGGTGAAATTGCCGACGCCGAGGGCGCGGGCGGCGCGGACATATTCGAAATTGCGGGCACGCAGGAATTCCGCCCGCACCACGCCGACGAGCCGCGTCCAGGAGAAGAGCAGCAGGATGCCGAGCAGGAGCCAGAAGCTCGGCACGAAGATCGAGGCGATGATAAGCAGGATGTAGAGTTCGGGCAGCGAGGTCCAGATCTCGATGAGGCGCTGGAAAACCAGGTCCGTCCAGCCGCCGAAATAGCCCTGCACCGCACCGGCCGCGACGCCGACGATCGAGGAGAAGATCGTTAGCAGGAAGCCGAAGAGCACGGAGACGCGGAAGCCGTAGACGACGCGCGCGACGACGTCGCGACCCTGATCGTCGGTGCCGAGCCAGTTCCAGTTGCCGATCACGCAGTTGCGGTCGCCCGCACCGTCCGGATAGCGCTGGCAGCGGGTTTCCTCGTCCAGCGTCCAGGTCGGCGGCGAGGGCGCCGGCAGCGGCATGTCGCGGTTGATGGTGTTGTAGGAATAGCGGATCGGCGGCCAGAGCATCCAGCCGTTGGCCTCGATCTCCTCCTGGTTATAGGGGTCGCGGAAGTCCGTGACCGCCAGGAAGCCGCCGAATGTTTCCTCCGGATAGTCGACGAGGATCGGAGCCAGCAGTTCGCCCTTGTACATGACCAGGATCGGGCGGTCGTTGCACAGGACCTCGGCGAAGAGCGAGAGAATGAAAAGAACGCCGAAGAGCCAGAGCGAGACGTAGCCGCGCCGGTTGGCCTTGAAATTGGCCCAGCGGCGCTGATTGAGCGGCGAAAGGCGGGAAGTCTTTTCCGCCACCGGTGCTGCAAGGTCCGCGCTCGCCATCCTCAAAGCTCCCGGCTCTCGAAGTCGATGCGCGGATCGATCCAGGTGTAGGTGAGATCGGAGAGCAGGCCGATGACAAGGCCCATCAGCGAGAAGATGTAGAGCGTTGCGAAGACGACCGGATAGTCGCGGTTGACGACGGATTCAAAGCCGAGCAGGCCCAGACCGTCGAGCGAGAAGATGGTCTCGATCAGCAGCGAGCCGGTGAAGAAAGACGAGATGAAGGCGCCGGGAAAGGCCGAGATCACCAGCATCATCGCGTTGCGGAAGACATGACCGTAGAGCACCTTGTGCTCGGACAGGCCCTTCATCCGCGCCGTCATCACATATTGCTTGTTGATCTCGTCGAGGAAGGAATTCTTCGTCAGCAGCGTGTTGGTGGCAAAGGCCGAGAGCACCATGGCCGTCATCGGCAGGGCAAGGTGCCAGAAATAGTCGACGATGCGATCCGGCCAGGAGAGGCTCGACCAGTTGTCGGAGACAAGGCCCCGCAGCGGAAACCAGTCGAAGAAGGACCCACCGGCGAAGAGCACGATCAGCAGAACGGCGAAAAGGAAGCTCGGGATCGCGTAACCGACCGCGATCACGGCGGAGGTCCAGACATCGAAGCGCGAGCCGTCGCGCACCGCCTTGGCAATGCCGAGCGGGATGGAGATCGCATAGGAAATCAGGGTCAGCCACACGCCGAGCGAAATCGAGACCGGCAGCTTTTCCTTGATGAGGTCGATCACCGAGATGTCGCGGAAATAGCTGTGGCCGAAATCGAAGACCAGATAGTTCTTCAGCATCAGGAAGAAGCGTTCGAGCGGCGGCTTGTCGAAGCCGAACTGCTTTTCCAACTCCGCGATGAAGCGCGGGTCCAGCCCCTGCGCGCCGCGATACTTGGAATTGACCGCCTCGCCGCCCGCGCCGCCGGCCTGGTCGAAGGAGGCCTGGTCGCCGCCTCCCCCGCCGGAGATGCGGCTCAGCGCGTCGGTATTCTGGCCCTGCAGCTTGGCGATCACCTGCTCGACCGGCCCGCCCGGCGCGAATTGCACCACGGCAAAGGTCAGCGCCATGATGCCGAAAATGGTCGGGATCATCAGGAGGATGCGGCGAAGGATATAGGCGCCCATGCTGTCCCGGTTCGCGTCAGGTGTCTGGTGGCTACGTCATCCGAATATGGTTAACGAATGGTGAGCAGCGCTTGTGGCAGAGTGCTCAAATCCCCTTGCCGAGCTTCTGCGCCTTGTCCTTGTTCAGCCACCAGATGTCGAGCAGTCCGACGCCATACGGCGGCAGCGTTTCGGGATGCTCGTAGACATCCCAGTAGGCGAGCTTGTGCGTGCCGCTGTACCAGTGCGGCACCCAGGGATAGATGGCGCGCAGGACCCGGTCGAGCGCGCGGCAGGCGTTGACGAAGTCGGGCCGGGTCTTTGCCGCGATGATCGTCCCGATCAGTGAATCGACGCCCTTGTTGCGGATGCCGGCAAGATTGCGCGAGCCTTGCTGATCGGCCGCCTCCGAGCCGAAGATCAGCTTGAAATAATTGTCCGGGTAGACCGGCATCGAGGAACGGAACGGCGTCATGTCGAACTCGAAGTCACGCACGCGGGCATTTGCCTGCGCGGCATCGACCAGACGGAAGTTCGCGGGAATGCCGATGAGCTTCAGCGTGCTGAAGTAGCTGCCTACGATCGGCTCGAAGACATTGTCGTCGTCGAGGATTTCGAAGGTCAGCGGCTCGCCGCCGGGCAAGAGCCAACGGTCGCCCTCACGCGTGCAGCCGGCCTTTTTCAGGAGGTCCTGCACCGCGCGCAGCACCTTGCGATCGCGCCCGGACCCGTCCGTGACGGGCGGCAGGATCGCCGGCCCGAAGGCCTCTGGCGGGATCTCGGCCTTCAGCGGCTCCAGCAGGGCGAGTTCTTCGGGCGAGGGCTCGCCGGTCGCCTTCATGTCCGAATTTTCAAAGAAGGACGTCGTCCGCTTGTAAGTATCGTACATCAGGTTGGCGTTGGCCCATTCGAAATCGAAGGCCATCGCCAGCGCCTGACGCACCAGTGGATTCTGGAACTTCGGCCGGCGCATGTTCATGAACCAGCCCTGCGCGCCGGACGGCGAGCCGTCAGGCACGATGTCGCGCACGACCTCGCCATTCTTGAAGGCAGGGAAATCATAGGCCGTCGCCCAGGATTTCGAGGAGTGGTCCTCGCGGAAGGTGGTGGTGCCCTTCTTCAGCGCCTCGAAGGCGGTGTTGCGGTCGCGGAAGAACTCGTAGCGCACGATGTCGAAGTTGGTCGAGCCGATCATCGTCGGGTGGTTGACGGCCCAGTAGTCCTTGACGCGCTCGAAGCGGATCGTGCGGCCGAAGGTGAAATCCTTGACCTTGTAGGGGCCGGAGCCGAGCGGCGGCTCCGACAAGGTCGCCTTGAAGTCGCGCCCCTTCCACCAGGCGGCAGAGAAGATCGGCACGCCGCCGGCCACGGTGAGCGGGATGCTGCCAGGCGTTCCCTCGGCATAGACGATGCGCAGGGTGCGGTCGTCCTCGGCCACCGCTTCCTCGACGTGCTGCAATTGCAGCGCGATCGAAGGATGTCCGTCCGTCTTCAGCGTCTCGATGGAGAAGATCACGTCCGCGGCGGTCAGCGGCGAGCCGTCGTGGAACGTTGCCGCCTTGTTGAGGAAGAAGCGATAGGTGCGCCCGTCGCCGGACACCTCGACCTCCTCGGCAACGAAGCCGTAGAGATTGTCGATGGTGTCGAGGGTGCCACCCATCAGGCTGGCGAAGGTCAGCGACATGCCATAGGCGCCGTCGCCCTGCAGCACATAGGAATTGAGCGTGTTGAAGGTGGACGGGTTCTGGTTATAGGCCCAGCTTGCGACCTGCGTCGCCACCTCGCCGCCCTTGGGCGCGTCCGGGTTCACATAGTCGAAGCGCGCAAAACCGGCCGGGTACTTGAGGTCGCCGAAGAAGGAGAGGCCATGCCCGCGCCCCTCGCCGGCCTGGACGGGCTTTGCCGGCAGGATGCCGAATCCCGCCGCGCCGGCCAGAACGGCCGCCCCGCGCAGGAAGCCGCGCCGATCGCAGGCGATCCCGCCGTCGCTCAGTCGTCCCGAGAGGAGGGCTTCCAGTGACTTTCCTTGCGACGTTTCGCCGGCCATATGCGCGCCTTTCGACTTTCCGAGTTCATTTCTTCGATCCGAAAACCGAAGACGGACGATGTCAAGTCAAACCGGGGTCCTTGAGGCAGACACGTCCGTGCCGGATGGCAAAGGCCCGGCTCGGACGCTTCACTCGGCCTGGGCCGGGATCAGACTACCGCCCGCTTCCGCCTCGATGTCATCCAGCGGCTTGTCGAGCATCGCCGCCTCGAAGGCCTTGAGGCGCTTGTAGATCGAAATCAGTTCGACGATCGTCGTCCAGGAGTTGACGAGGAACTGGAAGGAATTCGTCACGCGGCCGAAGGCGCGGCTGATCTGCTGCAGGACACCGAGGGTGATCGTGCCGGAAATGATCGTCGGGCCGAGGATGACATAGGCGAAGATCGCATCCGTCTGCAGGTAGGCGTAACGGACGACGTTGAAATAGAGATAGTTGAAGTAGAGCCGGAAATAATTGTGCCGGACGTTGTCGAAGAGGCCATGCAGGGTCGGCGGCTGGGCCCGCTCCTTGTGATCCTCGCCCAGAACCAGTTCCTTGCGGTAGGCCGCCTCGACGCGCTGGTTGCGGAATTCCAGCCCAGGCAGCTTCATGCCGGCCACCGCCAGAAGCGCCGTGCCGACGGCAGCCCAGACGATCGCCACGAAGACGAGGCTGTCCGGCACCTCGCCGATCAGCGGCAGTTCCGTCACATGCTTGGACAGCACCCAGAGGATCGGCAGGAAGGCGATCAGCGTCATCACCGTGTCGATGATACGCGTACCGAGCCCCTCGACCGTGGAGGCAAAGCGCATGGTGTCTTCCTGCACGCGCTGCGAGGCACCCTCGATGTGGCGCAGGCGCGGCCAGTGCTCGGTGTAATATTCCGTCATCGCCGTGCGCCAGCGGAAGACATAGTGGCTGACGAAGAAGAGATTGATGACCGCCACCGTGACGGCGATCGAGGCGATGGAGAAGAAGGTCCAGATGCCCCACCAGAAATCGGCAGGCTGAATGGAGTTCGGCGCCGACAGCGCCTTCTGGACGAGATCGTAGAAGGTGCCGAACCACGCGTTGATCATCACGTCGACCTGGACCTGGAACCAGATGACGAAGACGATCAGGACCGAGCCGAGCACCGACCAGCGCGACCATTTGTGCGGCGCGTAGGTCATCCAGAAAATGCAGAAGGCCGAAATGCAGACGGCGATATATTCGTAGAAGAAGAAATTGACCGCGCTCTGGGTCGCCGCCGCATGGGCCGCTTTCGCGGCGTCATCGGCGTCGACGGCGAAATCGGCCGGGAACCCGTAGCCGAAGACCCCACCGAAGCTCAGGTAGTGCGCCAGCGATTCGCCCAGCGTGAACCAGACGATCACGCACAGGAGCGAGAAGAGAGCGAAAGAGGAAAAGAACAGCTTCGGGCGCGGAAAGAAGCAATGAAACAAGGCGTCATCCCATGATTGTGCGGGGACCGGTCACGTCAAACCGGCCTCACGGCAGCCAAGCCGCCGAAGCCGCCAAGGCGCGGATCCGCGTGCATTCCGACATTCACCTATAGGGAAATCGGATTGCGGCCACAATGCGCCAAGTTGGGCCGGCCGCTCACAGCCTCGTCAGCGGCCTGTGAGCGGGCGAAAGATCATTGCACGACTATCGGCAGATCAACCGATCGACGGCAGGTCGAGCCCCTGCTTCTTCGCCCAGTCGACGGCGATGTCGTAGCCCGCGTCGGCATGGCGCATGACGCCTGTGGCCGGATCGTTCCAGAGCACGCGGGCGATGCGGGTTGATGCCTCGGGCGTCCCGTCGCAGCAGATGACCATGCCGGAATGCTGCGAAAAGCCCATGCCGACGCCGCCACCGTGATGGAGCGAGACCCAGGTCGCGCCCGAGGCGCAGTTGAGGAGGGCATTGAGCAGCGGCCAGTCGGACACTGCGTCCGAGCCGTCGCGCATCGCCTCGGTCTCGCGGTTGGGCGAGGCGACCGAGCCACTGTCCAGATGATCGCGGCCGATGACGACCGGAGCCTCCAGCTCGCCGCGCGCGACCATTTCATTGAAGGCAAGGCCCAGGCGATGCCTGTCACCGAGGCCGACCCAGCAGATGCGCGCCGGGAGCCCCTGGAAGGAAATGCGGCTTGAAGCCATGTCGAGCCAGCGATGGAGATGGGGATCGTCGGGGATCAGTTCCTTCACCTTGGCGTCGGTCTTGGCGATATCGTCCGGATTGCCGGAGAGGGCCGCCCAGCGAAAGGGCCCGACACCGCGGCAGAAGAGCGGGCGGATATAGGCCGGCACGAAGCCCGGGAAATCGAAGGCGTTGGCGACGCCCTCCTCCTTGGCCATCTGGCGGATGTTGTTGCCATAGTCGAAGGTCGGGATGCCTGCCGCGTGGAAGGCGAGCATCGCGGTCACATGTTTCGCCATCGAGGTCTTGGCCGCCTTGACGGTTCCGGCCGGATCGGAGACGGCGCGGGCCTTGTACTCGTCCCAGGTCCAGCCTTCGGGCAGATAGCCGTTGAGCGGATCGTGGGCCGAGGTCTGGTCGGTGACCATGTCCGGCCTGACGCCGCGCCTGACCAATTCTGGCAGGATTTCGGCCGCATTGCCGAGCAGCGCGATGGAGGTCGCCTTGCCGGCCTTCACTGCCGCGTCGATCATCGCCAGCGCCTCGTCGAGATCGCGCGCCTGGACGTCGACGTAGCGGGTGCGCAAGCGGAAATCGATGCGGCTCTGCTGGCATTCGATGTTGAGGCTGGCGGCACCGGCCATGGAGGCGGCAAGCGGCTGGGCGCCGCCCATGCCGCCGAGACCGGCGGTGAGGACCCACTTGCCGGCAAGATTGCCGCCATAATGCTGGCGCCCCGCCTCGACGAAGGTCTCGTAGGTGCCCTGAACGATGCCCTGGCTGCCGATGTAGATCCACGAACCGGCGGTCATCTGGCCGTACATGGCAAGGCCGAGCTTGTCGAGGTGGTTGAAGTGCTCCCAGGTGGCCCAGTGCGGCACGAGGTTGGAATTGGCGATCAGGACGCGCGGCGCATCACCGTGAGTGCGGAAAACGCCGACGGGCTTGCCGGACTGGACGAGAAGCGTCTCGTCGCCCTCGAGGCGCTTCAGCGTCTCGGTGATGCGGTCGAAGGCGTTCCAGTCTCGCGCCGCACGACCGATGCCGCCGTAGACGACGAGTTCCTTCGGGTTCTCGGCAACGTCCGGATCGAGGTTGTTCATCAGCATGCGCAGCGGCGCTTCGGTCAGCCAGCTTTTGGCATTGAGCGTCGTCCCGCGCGGGGCCCGGATTTCGATATCGCGATAGCGGCTGTTGCTGAGCATGGCGGCCTCGATAAGTTGGCTATACAACTTTTGCCTTAATACGGGATCTCGACGGTGAAGGCAATGGGTTGATTCCGAGTCTTTCAGGCCGCAGCGATGGAAGCGCGGCAAGGTTCGCCGCCACGGTCGGCACTGCGCGTCGGCCACCCTCGCACCGTCCTCTCCATCGTCATTCCCGCGCAGGCGGGAACCCAATCATAGTGCGGCAGGGGAAGGCGGCAATGGTTGAACGGGGCTCCGCTCCGTCTTCCAGCTCTTCTGTTCGTCGGGCTGCCAATGGGTTCCCGCCTGCGCGGGAATGACGACGGAGAGGGGCGCGAAAGAGTGCCCCCCCCTTACCCCCCCGACCCACCGGAAAAATGCCCCTCCAGCCGATACCGGCTCCCCGGATAGAGAAGCCTTGCGACGGAGACGATGCGCGGGCCGGCGAAGGTGCGCCTGTGGACGAGAAGGCAGGGCTCGGAGCGGGCAACGGCGAGCAGCCGGCTTTCCCAGGGCTGCGGCAGCACCGCCTCGACGATATGTTCGGCGCGGCTCAGGGGCGCGACTTCTGACAGGTAAGCATTGGGCGTCACACTGGAGAAATCCTGCTCGAGATAATCGGGAGCGGAGGCGGGGACGACATGGCGATCCTCGATCTGGACCGGGACATCGTTCTCGAAGTGAACCAGCAGCGAGTGGAACACGGGCGCGCCGATGTCCAACTCCATGCGATCGGCGATGTCCGGCGTTGCCGGCACCTCGGCGAGCGAGACCACATCGGCGCGATGATCGTGGCCGCGGGCGGCGATCTCGGAGGCGATGTTGCGCACCTCGAAGAGCGCGGAGTGACCCTTGCGATCGGCGACGAAGGAGCCCGCGCCCTTCACCCGGACGATCAATCCGTCCGCCGCAAGTTCCTTGAGCGCCCGGTTGGCGGTCATGCGCGAGACGCCGAAGTCCGCGACCAGTTCGTTCTCGGACGGCACGCGCGCGCCCGGCGCCCATTCGCCCTTCTCGATCCGCGCCCGGATGGAGCGCTTGAGGCCGAGATAGATCGGTTCCGGCGCGGCGGCGGCTCTTTCCGGCGCCTCATTTTGCCCGGACAGCAGTCGGGGATCCATCGTCACGAAGCCTCTTGCATGTCGGCGCGGAATGCGTCAACTTGACTATACAACATTGCCAGAGACAGGCCTTCATGTCCATAGCAACGAGCCGCACCCTGCACGCCGCCCGCGCCCTTCTGCCCGAAGGCTGGCGCGAGAATGTCCGCTTCGGCTTCGGCGCTGACGGGTTGATCGCGTCCGTCGAGACCGACGTGCCCGTGGCGGCCGGCGACGAGATCGCGAACGGCCCGGTGATCCCGGCGATGGTCGATCTTCATTCGCACGCCTTCCAGCGGGCCATGGCGGGGCTTGCGGAGGTCTCGGGTCCCGGCGAGGACACATTCTGGACCTGGCGCGAGGAAATGTACCGCACGGTCGGCCTCCTCAGCCCCGAGGATGTGGAGGCGGTCGCGGCCAAGCTCTATGTGGAGATGCTGAAGTCGGGCTTCGGCGCGGTCTGCGAATTCCACTACGTGCACAACGACCGCGACGGCACGCCCTATGCCGACCGCGCGGAGCTTGCCGCGCGTATCCTTGCCGCCAAAGAGACGAGCGGCATCGGCCTGACGCTCATCCCCGTCTTCTATGCCCATGGCAATTTCGGCGGCGCCGCGCCCAATCCGGGCCAACGCCGCTTTCTCAATGACGTTGACGGCTTCCTCAAGCTGATAGACGCCTCCCGCGATCTTGCCAGCAAGTCCGGCGCCCATTTCGGCACCTCGATCCATTCGCTGCGCGCGGCAACGCCCGACGAGATGAACGCGGTCCTTGCCGCCGCCGGCGACGGGCCGATCCACATCCATGTCGCCGAACAGCAGAAGGAAGTCGACGACTGCCTTGCCTGGTCCGGCCGCCGGCCAATCGACTGGCTGATGGATGAGATGCCGGTGGACGAGCGCTGGTGCCTCATCCACGCCACCCATCACACGGACGGCGAACTCAGGAAGATGGCCGCGAGCGGCGCGGTCGTCGGCCTTTGCCCGACCACCGAATCGAGCCTCGGCGACGGCATCTTTTCCGGCGAGGCATTCCTGAGGCTCGGCGGCCGCTTCGGCGTCGGCACGGACAGCCATGTCTCGACCAGCCCGTCGGAGGAGTTGCGCACGCTGGAATACAGCCAGCGCCTGCGCGACCAGAAGCGTGTCCGGCTTGCCGGCGGGCCGAACCGCTCCAATGGCCGGCACCTCTTCGACACGGCGCTCAAGGGCGGCGCACAGGCTGCGGGCTGGGCCTCGCACGGCCTCCAGGCCGGGGCACCGGCCTCGCTGGTTGTCCTCGACGGCTCCCATGCCTTCATCACCGCCGCGAAGGACGATGCCATCCTCGACCGCTGGATCTTCTCGCTCGGCGACAGGGCCGTGCGCGACGTGATGGCTGAGGGCCACTGGCGTATCCGCGACGGTCGCCATGCGGATGACGAGGCGATTGACGCGGCCTTCAGGGCCGCGATCCTGAGACTCCAAGGATAAGCTTGATGAAGACGCTCTGGACCAACGGCAAGATCGCGACGCTGAACCCGGCCCTCGGCGGTATCGGCCTCATCGAGGACGGGGCTCTTCTTGCCGAGAACGGGCGCATCGCCTGGGTTGGGCCGGCGAGCGAAACTTCGGCTGTCGGCTCCGACTGCAAGACGATCGACCTTGAAGGCCGGCTGGTCACGCCGGGCCTCATCGACTGCCACACCCATATCGTCCACGGCGGCAACCGCGCGCACGAATTCGAGCTTCGGCTTGCCGGCGCATCCTATGAGGAAGTCGCGCGGGCGGGCGGCGGCATCGTTTCGACGGTGAAGGCGACACGCGGGGCGAGCGAGGACGATCTTGTCGCCTCGGCCCTGAAGCGGCTCGACACGCTGCTGTCCGAAGGCGTCACCACCATCGAGGTGAAATCCGGCTACGGCCTCGACCTTGAGAGCGAGGCCAAGATGCTGCGGGCCGCGCGCCGGCTTGGCAAGGAGCGCGCCGTGACGGTCAGGACCTCCTGCCTTGCCGCCCATGCGTTGCCGCCGGACTACAAGGACGACCGCGCCGGGTATCTCGACCTTGTGGTCGACGAGATCCTGCCGAAGATCGCCGCTGAAGGGCTTGCCGATGCGGTGGACGCCTTCATGGAAGGCATCGCCTTTGATGGCGTGGAGACGGCCCGCGTCTTCGAAAAGGCGAAGGCTCTCGGCCTGCCGGTCAAGCTTCACGCCGACCAGTTGTCCAATCTTCATGGCGCAGCGCTCGCGGCCCGCTTCGGGGCGCTGTCCGCTGACCATCTCGAATATACCGACGAGGCGGGTGCGGCGGCGATGGCGAAGGCGGGCACGGTCGCGGTGCTGCTGCCGGGCGCCTATTACACCATTCGCGAAACGCAGGCGCCGCCGGTTGCCGCCTTCCGCGCGCAGGGTGTGAAGATGGCGATCGCGACCGACTGCAACCCCGGCACCTCGCCGCTGACCTCGCTGCTTCTCACCATGAACATGAGCGCGACGCTGTTCCGCCTGACGGTCGACGAGATCATCGCCGGCGTCACGCGCGAGGCGGCGCGGGCCCTCGGGCTGCAGGACGAGACCGGAACGCTGGAGGCCGGCAAACGCTGCGACCTTGCGATCTGGGACGTCGAGCGCGCCGCCGAACTCGTCTACCGCATCGGCTTCAATCCGCTGCACGCCCGCGTCCATGGCGGCAAGCCCGCCTGAACGGCTGCGCCCATCTTCTTCTCCACGAGGCAGGCATCATGATCGACGACTGGCTGACCATCCGGCGGGGCACGGCGCCGCTTCTCGTCAGCATTCCGCATACCGGAACCGAGATCCCCGGCATTCTCGCCGACCGCTATGTCTCGCGCGACCTTGCGCTCTACGACACCGACTGGTGGATCGAGAGGCTCTACGATTTCGCGGTCGATCTCGGCGCAACCGTGGTGCGCACGTCGATCTCGCGCTCGGTCATCGACGTCAACCGTGATTCCTCAGGCCAGTCGCTCTATCCCGGGCAGGCGACGACCGGGCTCTGCCCGACGACGACCTTTGACGGGCGGCCGCTCTACGAGGACGGCGCGGAGCCGACGGCGCAGGACATCGCCGACCGTCTGGCGATCTACCACGCGCCCTATCATCAGGCGCTGGACGAGGAAATCGCAAGGCTTCGCCGGCTCAACAAAAAGATCGTCCTCTACGACTGCCATTCGATCCGCTCGGTGATCCCGAGGCTCTTCGAGGGCGAACTGCCGAATTTCAACATCGGCACCAACAGCGGCGCGGCCTGCGATCCGGCCGTTCAGACGCTGACGGAGACGATCTGCGGCGAGAGCACCTTTTCGCAGGTGAGCAACGGGCGCTTCAAGGGCGGCTGGATCACGCGCCGCTGCGGCGCGCCCGAGGCGGGCGTGCACGCGATCCAGATGGAGCTTGCCTGCCGCGGCTATATGGACGAGATCGACGGGCTGGAACCGGCGCCATACGACGAGGCGCGCGCTGCGCCGATGCGCGCGGTGCTGGTCCGGCTGCTGACGGGGCTCCGGGACTGGGCGACGGGCCAGACTTGAGCCTTTCGGTCGTCATTGCCGGCCTTGAGCCGGCAACCCAACGGCTTCGCAGCATTCTAGATGCGGTTGCTGAATTCGATCACGCTTCCGGTTAGGCCGATTTGCCAGCCGAGAGGCGAGTGGGTCGCCGGGTCAGGCCCGGCGATGACGATGGAGGGGCAGAAGGCGCCAACATCGGGCCGATGACCAAGACGAACGATGAACGTGAATGCAGGCTGCGCCGGGAATGCGAGAATTGCCGACCGAGCCCGTTGACAACGGCGCGCGCTCCAATCAATTGTCTATACAATAAATGCGCCGATCGCTGGCGCTCCCGACCCGATCGGAGACTGTCATGACCACCGTTTCGCTCAATCCCGGCAACGTTCCGCTGAAGGACTGGTGCGCCATCTATCGCGGCGGCGACCCCGTTCTCGCCGATGGCTGGCGGCCGAATGTGGAGCGCGGGGCGAAGGCGGTCGCCGACATCGTCGGCAAGGGCGAGCCGGTCTATGGCGTCAACACCGGCTTTGGAAAGCTTGCCAGCGTGCGCATCGCCGCCGACGATCTGGAACTTCTCCAGCGCAACATCGTGCTCTCGCATGCGGCCGGCACCGGCGAGGCGATGCCCCGCTCCGTTACGCGGCTGATGATGGCGCTGAAGCTTGCGAGCCTCGCCCAGGGCTTCTCGGGCATCCGGCCGGAGACGCTGGACCTTCTCGCCGGCATGCTGGCGCGCGACGTCGTTCCGGTGATCCCGTGCAAGGGCTCCGTCGGCGCCTCGGGCGACCTTGCGCCGCTGTCGCATCTTGCCGCAGTGATGATCGGCGTCGGCGAGGCGGAAACGCCCGACGGGCGACGCCCGGCGGCGGACGCACTCGCCGCAGCGGGCCTGTCTCCGGCCGTCCTCGGCCCGAAGGAAGGATTGGCTCTCCTCAATGGCACGCAGTTTTCGACCGCCTATGCGCTTGCCGGCCTTTTCGAGGCCGAAGCGCTCTTCCGCGAGGCGCTGGTGACGGGTGCGCTCTCGACCGACGCCGCACGCGGCTCGGACGCCCCGTTCGATCCGCGCATTCACAAGATCCGCCGGCACAAGGGTCAGGCCGACGTTGCCGACGCCCTGCGCGGCCTGATGTCGGGCAGCGCCATCCGCGCCTCGCATCTTGTCGGCGACGAGCGGGTGCAGGACCCATATTGCCTGCGCTGCCAGCCGCAGGTGATGGGCGCGGTGCTCGACGTCCTGCGTCAGGCCGCCTCGACGCTCGAAACCGAGGCAAACGGCGTTTCCGACAATCCCCTGATCTTCGCCGAGGAAGGCGAGGCGCTGTCGGGCGGCAACTTCCACGCAGAGCCGGTGGCCTTTGCCGCCGACATGATCGCCATGGCGATCTGCGAGATCGGATCGCTGTCGGAGCGGCGCATCGCCATGCTGGTCGACCCGGCGCTCTCGGGCCTGCCCGCCTTCCTGACGCCGAAGCCCGGGCTCAACTCCGGCTTCATGATCCCGCAAGTGACTGCGGCCGCCCTCGTTTCGGAAAACAAGACGCGCGCCTTCCCGGCCAGCGTCGATTCCATCCCGACCTCGGCCAACCAGGAAGACCACGTCTCGATGGCGGCCCACGGCGCGCGACGGCTGCAGGAGATGGCGGCGAACGGCCGCGTCGTGATCGCGATCGAGGCGCTCGCGGCCGCGCAGGGTTGCGATTTCCACGCACCGCTTGCGAGCAGCCCGGCGCTTGAAAGCGCGCGCAGCCTCATCCGCGAGGTCGTGCCGCATCTGGAGGACGACCGGCACATGCATCCGGACATGGAGGCCGCGCTGGCGCTCGTCGCCGCTGGCCGGCTTGCGGAGGCGAGTGGCGCGGCCCTGCCCGGCGTCGCAGACTGAGGCGGGAGCGGCCTCAGCTTTCCTTGGCGGCAGCCTCGATCAGCGTGAGGGCATCGGGCGAATCCCACTCGGCCGGGCCGTTCATGACGCCGAGGGCGCAGCCCTTGCGGCTGATCAGGAGCGTCGTCGGCAGGCCGACGGCCAGCCCCTCCGCCTTCAGGTCGTTGAAGATCTTCATCTTCGGATCGAGATATTTGTCGAGATTGGCAACGCCGATCTCCGCAAGAAAATCCTCGGCCTTGGAATAGGCGCCGGTGTCGATGTTGACCGCCGCGATCTTCACGCCATCCGGGGCCTTGGTCGAAAGACGGTCAATCGCCGGCATCTCGGCGCGGCAGGGTGCGCACCAGGTGGCCCAGAGATTGAGAAAGAGCGTGTTGCCGGCAAAATCGGCGATGGTCTTCTTCTCGCCCTCCGGCGTTTCGAAGGCGAGCGCCTTCAGCGAGATGGCGCGCTCGGCGGGGATGAAGGCGGCAACCTCGCCCCTGGCATGGGGCCTCAGCGTGGCGGCAAATGTCGAAACGTCGCCGCAATCGGCCGTATCCCCGTTGCCAGCGCCCCTCTCGCTCACGTATACCGCGCCGACACCGGCGAGAAGGCCGGCAAACGCCGCCAGCCCGACCCATAAGACGGCGCGGCCGCGCCCTGCCTTTTCCGTCATCTAATCCGACCTTCCGGAGTGTTCCCAATGAGCAACCGCATGTGGGGCGGCCGTTTCAGCGAAGGCCCCGACGCCATTATGGAGGAAATCAATGCCTCCATTGACTATGACAAAAAGCTCTACGCCCAGGACATCGCCGGATCGAAGGCCCATGCCGCCATGCTCGCGAAAGCTGGCGTCCTGACCCCGGCCGACGCAGAGGCCATCGCAAAGGGCCTCGACCAAGTCAAGGCGGAGATCGAGGACGGCCGTTTCACGTTCTCGCGAGCCCTTGAAGACATCCACATGAATGTCGAGGCGCGCCTGAAGGAAATCATCGGCGAGCCGGCGGGCCGGCTGCATACCGCCCGCTCGCGCAACGACCAGGTGGCGACCGACTTCAAGCTCTGGGTCCGCGACACCGTGGACCAGCTCCATGTCCAGCTCAGCGACCTGATGAAGGCCCTGCTCGCCCGCGCCGAGGAACATGCCGAGACGGTGATGCCCGGCTTCACCCACCTGCAGTCGGCGCAGCCCGTCACCTTCGGCCACCACATGATGGCCTATGTGGAGATGTTCGAGCGCGACCGCACACGGCTCGTCGACGCGCGCAAGCGGCTCAACGAATGCCCCCTCGGCGCTGCGGCCCTTGCCGGAACGTCCTTTCCGATCGACCGGGCGATGACCGCCGGGGCGCTCGGCTTCGACCGCCCGACGGCCAACTCCCTCGACAGCGTTTCGGACCGCGACTTCGCGCTGGAGGTCATGGCGGCGGCGGCGATCGCGGCGGTGCACCTGTCGCGCCTTGCCGAGGAGATCGTGATCTGGTCGTCGGCGCAGTTCCATTTCGTGCGCCTCTCCGACAAGTTCTCGACCGGCTCGTCGATCATGCCGCAGAAGCGCAATCCGGACGCGGCGGAACTGGTGCGCGCCAAGTCCGGCCGCATCATCGGCGATCTCAACGGCCTGATGATCGTCATGAAGGGCCTGCCGCTCGCCTATTCCAAGGACATGCAGGAAGACAAGGAACAGACCTTCGACTGCCTGCAGAACTTCTCGCTGGTGATCGCGGCGATGACCGGCATGATCCGCGACCTCGCCGTCAATCCGGCGGCGATGAAGGCGGCGGCCGGGTCGGGCTATTCGACCGCGACGGACCTTGCCGACTGGCTGGTGCGCGCCGGCGGTGTTCCCTTCCGCGACGCCCATCACATCACCGGCCGGATCGTCGCGATCGCGGCGGAAAAGGGCATAGAGCTTGCCGAGGTGCCACTTTCCGACATGCAGGCTGTTGACGGACGCATTACCTCCGACGTCTATGATGTGCTGACCGTGGACGACTCGGTGCGGAGCCGGACGAGCTACGGCGGCACGTCGCCGGAGAATGTCAGGGCCATGGCGAAGGTCTGGCGCGATCGCCTTGGGGCCTGACGGCGAAGAGAGAAAAGAGGGGCTGCGCATGACGGTGGCAAAGCGGATGTTGCGGCGGGCGGGACCGCTCATGGTGCTCGCTCTTGCGCTTGCTGCCTGCGGGCGTGCCGGTTCGCTGGAGCCGCCAGGCTCGACGGAGCAGACGACCAAGACGCCGTCGCTGATCGAGATTCCGCTCGGCAACAACAGCCTGACGCGAAAGCCGGAGCCGGTGAAGGCTCCGGACAAACCGTTCATCCTCGACCCGCTGCTGTGAGCCGCGGGCGAGGCGCCGGCAGGCCGCCCCGCCCAGAGGCCCGGCATTACGCCAGATGCTCGTTGAAGAAGTCGATCGTGCGTGACCAGGCAAGTTCCGCCGCCGCCTGGTCGTAGCGCGGCGTCGTGTCGTTGTGGAAGCCGTGGTTGACGCCGTCGTAGATGTGGGCGGTGTAGGTCTTGCCGTTCGCCTTCAGCGCCTCCTCATAGGCCGGCCAGCCCTCGTTGATGCGGGTGTCGAGACCGGCATAGTGCAGAAGCAGCGGCGCCTGGATCTTCGGCACGTCTTCCGCCCGCGGCTGGCGACCATAGAAGGGCACGCTCGCGGCCAGCGTCGGATAGGCGACCGCCAGCGCGTTGCAAACGCCGCCGCCATAGCAGAAGCCGACGCAGCCGACCTTGTCCGTCGTCGCCTCATGGGCGAGCAGGACCTCGTAGGCGGCGAAGAAATCCTCCATCAGCTTGGCCGGATCGATCTTCTGCTGCATCTCGCGGCCCGCGTCGTCATTGCCCGGATAGCCGCCGAGCGGCGACAGACCGTCGGGCGCCAGCGCGACAAAGCCGGCGACGGCGACTCGGCGGGCGACATCCTCGATGTAGGGGTTGAGGCCCCGGTTCTCGTGCACGACGACGACACCCGGCAGCTTGCCCGTCATGCCGGCGGGCTTCACCAGAAGCGCGTTGATGGTGCCATTGCCCTCGGGCGAATCGTAGGTGATGCGTTCGGCGGCGATGCGCGGATCGTCCGCCTTGACCTGCTCGGCGAAGGCGTAGACCGGCTGCAGCGCTTTCAGGAGCGCCATCGCCGTGACGCCGCCGACGGCGAACTTCTGGGCCTTGTCCAGGAAATCGCGCTTGGTCATCAGGCCATGGACATAGCCGTCGTAGATGTCGAGAAGCTCCTGCGGGAAATCCGTGGCCTTCATGCGCTTGGGCATGTCCGGTTTCATGTCGTTCATGTGCTGCCTCCCGGGGTTGATGGCGGCGTTTCGCCGCCATGTCCCGGTCAGTAAGCCGTATTTTCACGTAGAAGGTTTGTCAGGACCGCTCCCGACCCCATCAAATTCGAGTGATTGTTTCAGACTTGAAACATTTCCCCGACGTCAAAGACCCAGATCGCTGAGGCCCGGATGGTCGTCCGGACGACGGCCGAGCGGCCAGAGGAACTTGCGGTCGGCCTCGGCGATCGGCAGGTCGTTGATCGAGGCGTGACGCTCCTTCATCAGGCCGTTCTCGTCGAACTCCCAGTTCTCGTTGCCGTAGCTACGATACCAGTTGCCGGAGTCGTCGCGCCACTCGTAGGCAAAGCGCACCGCGATGCGGGCACCATCGAAGGCCCAGAGTTCCTTGATAAGCCGATACTCCAGCTCCTTGGCCCACTTGCGCTTCAGAAAGTCGCGCACGGCCTCGCGCCCGACCGGAAATTCGGCGCGGTTCCGCCAGCGGGTGTCGAGCGTGTAGACGCCGGCGACACGGTCGGCATCGCGGGAGTTCCAGGCATCTTCGGCGCCGCGCACCTTCTGGGCGGCGGTCTCGCGGGTGTAGGGCGGCAGGGGCGGACGGGTTTCCATCGGTCGATCTCCTTTTATGAGGGCAAGCGGGCTGCAGACCTCGTATGTAGACAGGTCTGTCTACATATCTGGCACAAGTGAACAGACTTGTCTACACTCAATCCATGACCATCGATTCTCCGTCCAAAGACCGCTCAAAACTCCCGGCCCGCGACCGCATCCTTCTTGCCGCGCACGACCTCTTCTATGCGGAGGGAATCCGGGCGACCGGGATCGACCGCATCATTGCGGAAGCCGGCGTGACGAAGGTGACCTTCTACCGGCACTTTCCCTCCAAGAACGACCTGATCCTCGCCTTCCTCGACTATCGCCACGAGCGCTGGATGGCCTGGTTCAAAGGGGCGCTCGCCCGCAATGCCCATCTCGGCGGCGGAGCCCTCGTGCCCGCGCTCGGCGAATGGTTCGCGCGGGAGGATTTTCGCGGCTGCGCCTTCATCAACACGGTGGTGGAGGTCGGCGGCACGATACCGGAGGCGCGCGAAGTGTCCCGTCGGCACAAGGAAGACATGACGGCGGCGATCGCCGACATCCTGCCCGAGGCGCCCGACCGTCAGGCAACGGCCAAAGCACTGGCGCTTGTCGTCGACGGCGCCATCATCCGGGCCCAGTATGAGGGCGACGGCAAGGGCGCTCTCGGAACCTTGATGCGCGTCGTCGCCGGGCTGACCTGACTGCCCTCTCGACCTTGCGCGATCAACCGGATAAGTAAGCGCCAAATTACCTTGTACTGCTTATCGGCCGCCCTGCGGCCCGGACCGCGGCCGGAGACACGTTCTTGCATCACTTCGCCTATCGCAACGGCATCCTCCATGCCGAGGATGTGCCGGTTCCGGAGATCGCGGCCAAGGTCGGAACGCCGGTCTATATCTACTCGACCGCGACGCTGGTCCGGCACTATCACGTCTTCGCCAAGGCCTTTTCCGGGCTTAACGCGCATGTCTTCTATGCGATGAAGGCCAATTCCAATCAGGCGGTGCTGAAGACGCTGGCGCGCGAGGGCGCCGGCATGGACGTCGTCTCCGAAGGAGAGCTGCTGCGCGCGCTCGCTGCGGGCGTCGCGCCGGAAAAGATCGCCTTCTCCGGCGTCGGCAAGACCGTGCGCGAAATGCGGATGGCGCTCGAAGCGGGCATTCACTGCTTCAACGTCGAATCCGAGCCGGAGCTTCATGTGCTGTCGGCGACCGCCAGTGCCATGGACAAGACCGCTCCGGTCGCGCTGCGCATCAATCCGGACGTCGACGCCCTCACCCACGCCAAGATCTCCACCGGCAAGTCGGAGAACAAGTTCGGCATTCCGTGGACCGAGGCTCGCCGGGTCTATGCCGAGGCTGCGAAGCTTCCCGGCATCCGGGTGATCGGCATCGACATGCACATCGGCTCGCAGATCACCGAACTTGGCCCCTTCGACGACGCCTTCGGGCGCCTTGGCGAGCTTGTTGCGGCGCTTCGGGCCGACGGGCATGCCATCGAGCATGTCGACCTCGGCGGCGGGCTCGGCATTCCCTATGTCGACGACAACGCCCCGCCGCCGGAGCCCGGCGCCTATGGCGAGGTCGTGCGCAAGCATGTCGAAAAGCTCGACTGCGCCGTGATCTTTGAGCCGGGACGGCTGATCGCCGGCAATGCCGGCATTCTCGTCGGCTCGGTCGTCTATCGCAAGGAGGGCGAAGGGCGCACCTTCGTCATCGGCGATGTCGGCATGAACGACCTGATCCGGCCGACCCTCTATGAGGCCTATCACGAGATTCGCCCGGTCATTCAGCCGGCGGTCGGCGCGGAGCGGGCCAAGGTCGACGTGGTCGGCCCGGTCTGCGAGACGGGCGACTATGTGGCGCTCGGGCGCGACCTGCCGATGCTCGCCGCCGGCGATCTCTTCGCCGTCTATTCGGCGGGCGCCTATGGCGCGGTGCAGGCCGGCACCTACAACAGCCGGGCTCTGGTGCCGGAGGTTCTGGTCAACGGCTCCGAATGGCATGTGATCCGCCCGCGCCGCCCGCTCGAGGATCTGATTGCGCTGGACAGTGTTCCGGGATGGCTGTCGGACTGAGGCAACCGATCACAAATCGGCGATGTCCTTGTCGGCGAGCCGTGCCCGATCCCAGGAATCCAGGCTTTCGGTTGGTTTTTGACCGGGCGTTGATGCCCGCATTCTTGCGTACGAAACTCAGGTTGCCTTGCCAGATCTCCGATTTATGATTATGCAAGTCATGAATTGAACGTGCAGGCCGCGCCAGCGAGGCGGCGGCTTTGACTGCCCGCCCGATGCGATCTGCCGGAAGAGGAAATCCCGCAATGATGTCAGGTCGAAACACCGTGATCGCCGCTGCGCTCGGCATGCTTTTCGCCGCCCCTGTCACCGTCGCGCTGGCGGGCGACAAGCAGCCTGCCGCCGGCGACCTGACGCTGCGCAACGAATTCAACGCCATCGAGGTCACGCTGAAGGACCACACGTTTTCACCGGCCGAGATTGTCGTGCCGGCCGGCGAGACCTTCGAGATCATGCTGACAAATGCCGACAAGACCCCCGACGAGTTCGATTCCAAGGACCTGCATGTCGAGAAGGTGGTCGCCGGCGGCAATCAGGCGCTGATTCGAATCCGCCCCCTCAAGGCCGGGACCTATCGCTTCATGGGCGAGTTCCATTCCAGCACGGCCAAGGGCGTCGTCGTCGCCAAACCCGCCTCCTGATCATCACGCCGTCCCGCCAGACCCAGCCCACGACGGAGAACTCCCCGATGCTTGCTTCCCTGATCATCGTCTTTCGAGAGGTTCTGGAGGCCGGTCTGGTCATCGGGCTGGTGCTGGCGGCAACACGCGGGATTTCCGGACGCGGCTATTACGTGGCGCTCGGCGTCGCGGCGGGCATTGCCGGATCGATGCTGCTGGCGACGTTCGCGGGCGAGATCTCCGGGCTTTTCAAAGGATCGGGACAGGAACTCCTCAATGCGGCGATCCTCTCGGTCGCCGTCGTCATGCTCGCCTGGCATTCGGCCTGGATGGCGAGCCACGGGCGTGAGATGGCAGCCGAACTGACCGGTGTCGGCAAGGATGTCGCCGCCGGCCGCAAGCCGCTCACCGCGCTTGCGGTCGTCGTCGGCGTCGCGGTCCTGCGCGAAGGCTTCGAGGTCGTCCTCTTTCTCTACGGCATCCTTGCCAGCGGCGGCGAGAGCGGAACGAGCGTTTTCGTGGGCGGCTGTCTCGGCATCCTCGCCGGCGGCGCGGTGGCCGCGGCCATCTACCTCGGTCTTGCCGCCATTCCCCTGCGCCACCTCTTCTCCGTCACCGGCATCCTGATCACGCTACTTGCCGCCGGCCTTGCCGCCGATGCGGCGGCGATGCTGCAGCAGGGCGGTTACGTGGACATTCTTTACGTCACCGCGTGGGATACCTCCTGGCTGCTCGACCAGGGATCGATCCTCGGGCGCGTCCTTCACACGCTGCTTGGCTATGTCGACCAGCCGAGCGAATTGCAGGTTCTCGTCTACATCCTGACCATTCTTGCGATCCAGGGGCTCACCGTGGCGGCGCGCCCGGCCGCCGCAACGCGCAAGGCCAAGACTTAGGCATCATTCTGCCGCAGGCCGCCTCCCCAGGCTGTGCCAAAACGTCGTTTCCCACGACTATGCCCGCGGCCTTACTCTGGCAGGAACACCAAGCCGAGAAGCTCATTTTCGCCGACGCTGTGCGCGGTCGAAAGTTCGCGAATGGATTGCTGACTGGTCGCGGGAATGCCGCGGGCCTTCAGTCTTAGCAGCAGTGCGTCGGGATCGGTGCGGATCGTGTTCGCTAACGCGAACAGCGGTGCATCGATCAAAGCTTCCTCAATGGGCTGTTCCAGCTGCGGTCCTGTGATCAGCCCCCATGAAAAGAAGGAAGCGACCAAGATGAGCGCAAACATCGTCACACTGGACTTGCCCCAGGTCGACCTGAGATGCGCCTTGAACGGGCGAATGTTCACGGCAATGTGCCCACCGGCCCCGAGCAGGAAAAACCATGAGAACCATTGATGGACCACGGTGACGAGGCCCGGGTTCCATTCGAAGAACATAAGGACCCCGGTGATCGACATCAGAACGAAGGAGCCGATCGTCAGCGGCGTCGACCAGGTCCGCAGGGAGAGAGATTTAGCCATGGTTCGAGTACTCCGCGCGAAGGCCGACCCGTTCGAGATAGCGTTCGAGCACATCGGCATTGTCTGACGACACGATGGCCCCGACATAACCGTCAGGTCGCACCAGCACCCAGTTGCTCGGCGGCAATGCATAGGCAGCATGGAGGTGTGCGTTCGCGTCGAGGATGTCGCCCCGCGATCCGAGTGTGTGGATATGCAATCCCGGTCTTGTCGACACGCAGGTGCGGTCAACGTCAAAGCCGATGAGCGTCCAATGGGGACCTCTGAAGAGTTCGAACAGCCGCTTCGGCTGGCCGGCGGCGCCGCGGACCGGTGCGTCGGGAGCACGGTCGCCCGCGAACAGTCCCTGTTGCGCGGGCTCTTCCACCGCAAGCGAGGACTCTGGATAACCGATATCGAGTTGACGCACTTCCCGGCCGCGCCGCATCTCACCGCGTTTGTGTGCGGCGAGCAGCTTCGTTGCGAGTCCGAGCATGGCGGCCGCGACCGGGCGGCGCTCTTCCTCATAGCTGTCGAGCACCACGTCGGGAGCACCTGAAGCGACCGCCGCCAGCTTCCAGCCAAGGTTATAGGCGTCCTGGACACTGGTATTGAGGCCCTGTCCGCCGGTCGGCGGATGCGCATGCGCGGCATCGCCGACGAGGAAGACCCGGCCGATGCGATAACGGTCGGCCAGCCGGGCATTCATAGCGAAAGCTGAGGCCCAGGAAACGGACTGGATGCGAATATCGTCGCGTCCTGTGCGCTCCGCCACAAGAGCAGTCAGTCCAACGGCCGAGAGATCGACCTCGCCCTCCAGCGGGATCGGTCCCTGCATCTGGAACAGGTCCGTTCCGGCGAGCGGGCAGAATGAGATTTGGCGCTCCATGTCGCCTTCAACGAAACGGTGCCATACATCGCGACTGAGGCCGGACAATGTAACATCAGCGACGATGGCGCGAATGCCGAGTGTCTTTCCGGGAAAGCCGATATCGAGGGCACGGCGCACGAAGCTACGGCCACCATCGGCGCCGATGAGCCAGCGCACCCGAATGGTCTCGTCACCGTGTTTTCCGTTCAGCCGCGCACTCACGCCATTCGCGTCCTGCTCGAAGCCGACAAGTTCAGAGCCGAATTCCGGGCGGTGTCCGAGTTCAAGGAGGCGCTCGCGCATCACACCTTCGGTCAGGAACTGCGGCACCATCAGCGGCAAGTGATAGGGTTCGGCAGGCGTCGGGTCTTCGTGCTCCACGACGTCCGAGTCCGTAAAGCTGCCGTCGGCGCGATAGTCTCGCTGCGGCGGATAGACGCCTCCCACCGAGACAATCCGGTCGAGGATTCCGAGATCCTCAAAAACTTCCTGCGTTCGCGGCTGGATGCCCTTGCCGCGAGAGCCGCGGAACGGGTCCTCCATCTTCTCGATCAGGCGGAACGAGATTCCCCTGCGAGCCAAGTCAATTGCGAGCGTCAGGCCAGCCGCCCCCGCGCCGCAGATCAGCACATCTGCTGCGAATTTGTCTGTCATTTCGGTCTCCATAGGTGTAATATGCACATAATAGGAGAAGCGGCATGGCGTCAAGAAAGAAAGTGCAAAATACACATATTAGCAATCAGATTCGTCAGCTTCACGGCGCCTTGATTGACATCGTCAGCGTCATGAACCGGCCGCAGCGCGATGAGGACATGGTTCGCGAGGCGGGTATTTCTCTCGACCGGGCACTGTTTCCACTACTGGTGGGTATTGAGCGGTTGGGCCCGATCGGCGTGGTGGAGATGGCCGATCGCGTCGGTCGCGACTACACCACGGTGAGCCGTCAGGTCGCGAAGCTGGAGAGCCTTGGGCTGATCGAGCGTCACGGCAACGCCGCCGACCGCCGGGTTCGCGAGGCGGTCGTCACAGCGAAAGGCAAGGCCATGACCGATCTGGTCGACGGCGCACGGGAGCGTATGGGTCACGCGATTTTTGCCAGTTGGGACCGGCAGGATATCGATGACCTCGTGCGGCTCATTCGCAAGTTCGCGGACGACCTAAACGCCGGCCCTCTGAATTCTTCGGAGGGCACCAAATGACTTTTATACAAGGTGCGTTCGGAGTTTCCGAGATCAGCCCGAACTGAAGCAGGGTCTGATCTTTGTTGCGACCGTGTCCAGCAGATTGCCGCGATCGCCCGGCAGTTTTAGCACAGCCTGTCCCGCAAGGCCCTCTTGTGAGCGTTGCGCGCCCATTCCTCGCGGTCTTGCCAGATCACATCTTGGCCGCCCGGCTTGGCGTTCCGTTTGCATGTGCTATCTTGAAACAAGAGACGCGGTTGCCATCCTGCGTGGCCCGATCGATCCGACGACGTGTGGCAAGGGCCGGGAACGGTCTTCCGCCACGCCAGCGTCCGACCGATTTCCGGCACATTGTACCGGCAACCTCCTTCTTGAAGGCGGCGGCTCTGCCGCGCGAAGGAGACACAGGCATTGGCCGAGCCCAACAATCCGCAGCACGGTTCCACGGACGCGGCGCTGTCTGGCGAAGACCAGGCGCAGCGGGCGGCACCCCGGCGCGGCCCCTTTGCCCGGCTCTATCCCAATCTTTCGAAACGGCCGCTGGAGACCCTTGGGCGCAAGGCCCGGCAGGCGCGGGCGGCGATTTTCTGGGAGCGGCTGTGGCCGGCCGTCACCCCCCTGCTCGTCGTCGTCGGCCTCTTCTGCGGGCTTGCGTGGACAGGCCTCTTCATCGGCCTTGCCGACTGGCTGCGTCTTTCGATCATCGGTCTCTTCTGCCTCGCCGCCCTTGCCTCGCTGTGGCCGCTGCTGCGGTTGCGGCTGCCGCTGCGCGCCGAGGCCCTCACCCGAATCGAACGCGACAGCGGCTACCAGCACCGCCCGCTGATCACGCTTTCTGACGAGCTTGCCGCCGGCAGCAACGATCCCTTCGCCCGCGCCCTCTGGCAGGCGCATCTGAAGCGGGTTGGAGAGGGCCTTTCGGCCATCCGCATCGCCCTTCCCTCGCCGCGCGTCGACCGCCGCGACCCCTACGCGATCCGAACCGTCGTCTTCCTGATCGCCGTCGTCGGCCTGACGGCAAGCTGGCGCGATCCGGTCTCCCCCCTCGTCGACGCCTTCCGGATGCCCGCATTGACAAGCGCCAATGTCCGCATCGACGCCTGGGTGACCCCGCCGGCCTATACCGGCCGGCCGCCGGTGTTCCTGTCGAAATCCGGCGCGGCGGCGGGCACGGAAAGCGAAGACGGAACGCGGCAGGTGGAAGTGCCGCAGAAGAGCCTTGCCACCGTCCGCATCGCAGGGCTCAGCGATGCCGGCGTCACGTGGGTTCCGAGTGACGCAGCCACTGATGCCACGCCCGTGGCGGTCGATCCCGTGAAGACGGACGCCGCCGCGGCGACGGACGGGGACAAGGCCGATGCCACCGGCAAGGCCGCCGCAACGGGCCCCCGGTCCTTCGAATGGACGCTTGAAACCTCCGGCCGGCTCGATGTGACCCGTGACGGGCGAGCGATCGGAAGCTGGATCTTCAACGTCACGCCCGACAAGGCGCCCGAGATCCACCTCGTCAAGGCGCCGGAGGCGACGGAGCGCGACGCGCTGCATCTCGTCTACGAGGTCAGCGACGACCACGGCGTTGCCGGGGCCGAGGCAAAATTCGAGGCGGACGGCGCGCTGTCGATGCCGAAGCTCGAAGGCGCCGTCATTCCGGGCGAGGCGCATCCGCTCTACGGCCTGCCCGATTTCGCCCTCTCGCTGCCGCGCCGGTCGAACGCCTCGCAGACGGCGGAGACCTACCGCGACCTGACGGCCCATCCCTTCGCCGGTGCACCGCTGAAGCTGACGCTTGTCGCCCGCGACGATGCCGGCAACGTCGGCAAGAGCCCCGAGACGACGCTGGAGCTGCCGCAGCGGCCCTTCTACAACCCGATCGCCAAGATGCTGGTGGAACAGCGGCGCATCCTCGCGCTCGACGGCCGCACGCAGACCTTCGTCGCCAACGTGTTGCAGGATCTGACGCTGCATGCGGACACGACGATCGACAACGCCGCGATCTACCTCGGCCTCCAGCATGGCGAGCAGCTGGTTCGCACGGCCACGAACGACGACGAGTTGCGCGCAGCCGCCGATTATCTGTGGCAGATGGCGCTGACCATCGAGGGCGGCGATGCCTCGATCGCCGAACAGCGCCTGCGCGAAGCGCGGGAGAAGCTGCGCGAGGCACTGGAGAATGGCGCCTCGGACGAGGAAATCGCCAAGCTGATGGACGAACTGCGCGAGGCGATGAACGAGTACATGCAGGCGCTGGCCGAACAGATGCGGCAGAACCCGCAGTCCGACATGAGCCAGATGGACCCGAACGCGCAGACGATCACGCCGCAGCAGCTCGAGCGGATGCTCGACAAGATGGAGGAGCTTTCCAAGCTCGGCGACCGCGAGGCGGCGCAGCAGCTTCTCTCCCAGCTCGACCGGATGCTGGAGAACATGCAGACCGCGCGCCGGCCGCAGAACGGCCAGCAACAGCAGAACCCGATGAACGACGCGATGAACGAACTCGGCAAGATGATCCAGGAGCAGCAGAAGCTCATGGACGAGACGTTCAACATGTCGCCGGACGGACGCCAGAACGGACGTGAGCAGCCGGGCCAGGGCGAGCAGATGAGCCCCGAGGAGCGCGCCGACGCCATGAAGCGGCTGCAGGAGGGCCAGCAGGCGCTGCAGAAGAAGCTGGAGGAACTCCAGAACAAGATGCAGCAGCAGGGCATGGAACCGGGCGACAAGCTCGGCGAGGCGGGCCGCTCCATGGGCCGGGCCGGCGACCAGCTTGGCCAGGGCGAACCCGGCGCGGCGGTCGGCGATCAGGGTCAGGCGCTGGAGTCCCTGCGCCAAGGTGCCCAGCAGCTTGCCGAACAGATGGGCGACCAGGAGGGCGGACGCCAGCCTGGACAGGCCCGCAACCGCGGCGAGGACCCGCTCGGACGCCAGCCGCAGGAACGCGCGCAGGGCCCCGAATATGGCGACAGCGTCAAGGTTCCGGGCGAGATCGACATCCAGCGGGCGCGCCGGGTGCTGGACGAGCTCAGGCGGCGCTTCTCCGAGCAGTTCCGCCCGCGGATGGAGCTCGACTATCTCGATCGCCTGATGACGCCCGACAACTGACCGGACGGCGGAGAGACAATGGTTCGGATTGTCCGGCCCGGCATGGACGGAGCGGCGGCCACAAGATGACCCGACGACCGGAGGTGTGCCGCCTCGCCGTGATGGCTGCGGTCATCGCAGCATCGGCCGCGTTGCCGGCCGGGCCGGCGGCGGCGAAGGTTCAGGTGAGAACCGATGCCGGCAAGTCCATCGTCGCCATTTCCGGCCTGACGGAGGCGGCGGACTGCCGGGCCTTTTCCGCTACAGGCACGATCGTCGATGTCACGCAGGAAAACGGGCTACCGCGCGGCATGACGTTCCAGGAGACTGGCCGAGAAGCCTATTACGTCAATCTGCCCGAACTCTACAAATTCGGCTCGACCTTCGAGAAGAAGCAGGTTCTGCGCGCCTACAAGGCGCTGGTGCGGCCTGGCATCGCGGCCACGATCCATGCCTTCGCCTGCGGCGCGGCTGGACGGATCGTCAAGCTGGACGCCATCTCGGCGCAGTGAAGTATCGGGCCGCAAGCGGACTGCTCATGCCGGCTGAGCGTCAACGGCCCCTCGCGAGCCTCGGTGGCCGGATCAGATTCCCGCGAGGCGCGAGACCAGCAGGATCGCAACGATCGACAGGGCGAAATGCATGGCGACGAGGCCGATGGCGAAGGCGATCGAGACCTGCAGCGTCGCGCGGGTGACGAGAAATTCCAGCCACAGCCCGGCCATGGAGACGAGCAGCGCCAGTTCCGTCGCCGTCGCGATACCATAGAGCCCGATCAGATAGACGAGGTAGATCAGCGAACTCGGGATGACGATGAGCGGCGTCAACCAGTTCAGCGCGACGACATAGGGAACATAGCGCCTGGAGATACCGAGGAGTCCGCCGATCAGTGCCAGCAACAGCGGGAAATCGACGAAATCCACCAAAGTCCCGAGAACCCGCAGGACCAGGAAGCGGCCGGTCGGGAACAGATCCTCGGTCATGGCACTGTTTTCGATCAGCGCATGACGTTCGGCAACGTGGACGATGCCGAAGAAGGGCAGCAGGAGGATGATCACGAGGAAGGAACGCCAGAAGCCCTCGTAGCTCGTGTCCAGCCGCTTCATGGCATGCGGGCGCCCACGAACCATGTCGGTGATCGCATAGAGCGAACCGGAAATCTCGGCGAAGGTCAGCATGGCATCGCCGCCCCCGCCGACCGGATCACATCCCGGTTCCAGTCAGAGGTCCGGGCCTCGACTTCTTGCAACGAAATCAAAAGATCAGTCTTCCGCATCTCTGGATCACGAACGCCGTCCGGAACAATCCACGACACCCTTTCCGGCTCGCCGCCTCGGGGCCGCACACCAGCAGGGGTTGCTGTCCCGTCGACCCGCTCCGCCGTGGCGGGGTATTGATGCCATGAGGCACGGGCCGCGCTCAAGAAAAATAGTCATCGAGGAAGCGGCGATAGATACGACCCAATGTCACAAGATCGGCAAGCGGAACACGCTCGTCGATCTGGTGCATGGTATCGCCGACGAGGCCGAATTCGACGACGGGGCAATAGTCCTTGATGAAGCGCGCGTCGGAGGTGCCGCCTCCGGTGCCAAGTTCCGGACGGCGGCCTGTGACGGCCTCGACGGCGTTCGCCAGGCCCTCCACCAGGTCCGGCGAATGGGTGATGAAGACATCGGAGACCACCGGCTGGTAGGTGAGCCTCAGATCGACCGGCGCCAGCCCCTCGCGGCGCAGGGACGGCATTGCCCTTGCCCGCTCGACGCGGGCCGCGATCTCGGCCTTCAGCGTCTCAGGCGTCCAGAGATCGTTGAAGCGCACGTTGAAGCGGACGTCGGCGCGCGCCGGAATGACGTTGAACACCTTGGTGTCAGTTTCGACCGAGGTCACTTCCAGATTGCTCGGCTGGAAATTCTCCGTGCCGGCGTCCAGCGGCGGGTCCATCAAGGCGGCCAGCAGCGGCCCGAGCGCCCGCACGGGATTGTCCGCCAGATGCGGATAGGCGACGTGGCCCTGATGCCCGCGGATCGACACCTCGCCCGACAGCGAGCCGCGCCGTCCGATCTTGATCTGGTCGCCGAGCGCGGAGGGATTGGTCGGTTCGCCGACGATGGCGGCCGAGAAGCGCTCGCCGCGTTCGTCCGCCCATTTCAAGAGCTTGGCGGTGCCGTTGATGGACGGCCCCTCCTCGTCGCCCGTGATGAGCAGCGAGATGCGGCCGCCGAAATCAGCTCCCCGTTCGGCCACGAAGTCGAGCACGGCGGCCAGGAAGGCGGCAATGCCGCCCTTCATGTCGACCGCACCGCGGCCATAGAGGACGCCGTTTTCGATCGCGCCGGAGAAAGGCGGGTGGCGCCAGGAGGTCAGGGTGCCGGGCGGAACCACATCGGTGTGGCCGGCGAAGACCAGATGCCGTTCGCCCTTGCCGATCGCCGCGAACAGGTTCTCAACGTCCGGCGTTCCCTTCTGCGAAAAGACCGGACGATCGACGTCGAATCCCTTCGGCGCCAGAAGGCCCTCCAGAAAGGCCAGGGCGCCTCCCTCTTCCGGCGTCACGGAGGGGCATTCGATCAGGGCCCTGGCGAGGGCGACGGGATCGGCGGAGGTGGGCGGGGCATGGTCTGTCATGGCGCCGATCTAGCCCCGCCCGCCCGCGAAAATCAATCGCGCAGAAGTTCGTTGATGGACGTCTTGGAGCGGGTCTGCTCGTCGACGCGCTTGACGATCACCGCGCAGTAGAGCGACGGGCCGGGCGTGCCGTCGGGCAGCGGCTTGCCGGGCAGCGAGCCGGAGACGACCACCGAATAGGGCGGCACCTTGCCGATGTGGATCTCGCCCGTGCTGCGGTCGACGATCTTGGTCGAAGCGCCGATGAAGACGCCCATGGAAAGCACCGAGCCCTCGCCGACCACGACACCCTCGACGACCTCGGAGCGGGCGCCGATGAAGCAGTTGTCCTCGATGATGGTCGGGCCGGCCTGCATGGGCTCCAGAACGCCGCCGATGCCGACGCCGCCCGAAAGATGCACGTTCTTGCCGATCTGGGCACAGGAGCCGACGGTCGCCCAGGTGTCGACCATGGTGCCGCTGTCGACATAGGCGCCGAGGTTGACGAAGGACGGCATCAGCACGACGCCGGGGGCGATGTAGGCCGAGTGGCGCACGGTGCAGTTGGGCACGGCGCGGAAGCCGGCGGCGGTGAACTCGGCCGCGCCCCAGCCCTCGAACTTGGATGGGACCTTGTCCCACCATGTCGAGTTTCCGGGACCGCCGGGGATCACCGACATGTCGTTGAGACGGAAGGAGAGGAGAACTGCCTTCTTCAGCCACTGGTTCACCTGCCAGGCGCCGTCGACCTTTTCGGCCACGCGTGCCTTGCCCGAATCAAGCATGGCGAGCGCGGTCTCCACCGCATCGCGCACGTCGCCCGTCGTGGCGGTGGTGATGTCGGCGCGCGCCTCCCAGGCGGCTTCGATGGCAGCGGCAAGCGATGTATCGGTCATGGTCGTCCCGGTCCTTCCCTCGAACGGTCGCGGCGATGCGGAAGCCAGCGAACCTCGCACCGCCTTTCAAAAAATCGGGCGGACCCTACAGCGGATCGCGGCCAAGGGCCAGAGGCCGGATGCGCACAGAGCAAGGCGTCACGTCCAGGTGGGATCGGAGCCTCAGTCCTGCTGACCTTCGGGCGACAGGGGGCCGCGCGTCCAGGTCTCCGGGCGCTTGAGAAAGTCGTGCAGGGTCTTGCCGCGCTCCTGCCGGAAATGCTCTTCGGTCACGGCGAAGTCCGCCATCCGGTCGAGGCGGAAGGTGCGGAAATTGTCGCGCAGTTCGCACCAGGCCGCGAGAACCCAGACCGGACCGAAATAGGCGAGCGACAGGGGGCGGACCGTCCGCTCGCTGCCGTGACCCAGCACGTCCTTGTAGCAGAAGCGAACCTTCAGGAGATTGCGGACCGCGCGGCGCATCTCGCCAAGGTCGAATTCGATGGGCTCCATGCGGTAGTTGGAGGGTGCCAGCAGCGCCGTCTGGGCCATGTAGCCGCGCAGCTGCTCGGGAATCACCGCCTCGATCTTGGCGATGGCGTCGGAAGCCGCCTCGGAGAGCTCCTTGTCGCCCCAGGTCTCGACGATGCGGGCACCGAGAACGAGTGCCTCGATCTCGGTCTCCTTGAACATCAGCGGAGGCAGATCGAAACCCGCCCGCAGCACGTAGCCGATTCCCGCCTCGCCCTCGATCGGCACGCCACTGACAATGAGATCGCGGATGTCGCGGTAGATCGTGCGCTCGGAGACTTCCAGCGCTTCGGCCAGATCGCGGGCGCGCACCGTCGGCTTCCGGCGCAGAAGCTGAATGATTTCAAAGAGTCGATCGGCTCTGCGCACGAAAAATCTCCCACCGGCTGAGGAATGACTGGCGCGGCTTCTAGCCTAACGCTCCTGACACCACGTTGTCAGCAGCCGGGCCTTCTCCCCAAAACTTCCTGACGCAACGGTGTCAGGGGGCATGGCGCATGATCGCATCATGGACTGGCGAGACCGCCGGTCAATCACATCGGGAGATCATCATGCTTCGTCTTGTTGCTTCATCGCACGAGGTCCGCCGCGCCGAACAGTTCGGCGTCCGCCTTCTTGCCACGCTACGGCGTCTCTGGACCCGTTACCAGACCCATCGCGCCATGCAGAAGACCGCGATGCGCCTTGGCGAACTCAGCGACGCCGCACTGAAGGACATCGGCCTCAGCCGCAGCGAAATCGAGGGCGTGGCGCGGCACGTCTCGCGCGAACCGACGTCGTCTTCCCGCCTCCACTCACGCCCCTGGTGATCGGATGCGGACAGACTGAAGGGCGGCCGACCGGTCACGGTTGCCGCCCTCTTTTTCTGAAGCCGTGCTGCCTGCCGCCCTGCGGCTATTCCTCGGGCTCGGCGGTGAACATCAGCGGAAACCCGGCCTGGCGACCGAGATCGGTCGCTTCCATGGCCTTGGTCTCGGCGACGTCGCGCGGATAGACCGAGACCACGCAGGCGCCCTTCTGGTGCGCCGTGATCATGATGCGGCTGGCCTCGTCCTCGGTGGTGCGAAAGACCGCTTTGAGGACCATGACCACGAATTCGCGCGGCGTGAAATCGTCGTTGAGCAGGACGACCTTGTAGAGCTTGGGGCGCTCGGTCTTCGTACGCGTCACCGTTTTCGGAGGCGTCACGACATCGCTCATCCCAAATCCCTTCCTGCAATCCTTGCCCCGGCCCGGCCCGCGCCCAAGTGACAGGCCGGTTTGCCGCTATGTCTAGGCGGCGAGGGTTACGGCTTTCATGAGGTCCCGCACAAGGCCGACCTCCTCCATGCTGACCGTATGGCCCATGCCGGGATAGATCCGGCAATCGACAGCGGCGCCCATGGCCTCGAAGACCTTCGCCGACATCCTGACCCTGAGCAGCGGGATATGGGCATCCCGGTCGCTGCAGGCAAGAATGACGGGCGTTGCCGCCAAGGAGCCCTGGCGAAGGCCGAACTCGTCGTCGGACCCCACCAGGCCGCCGCTGAGACCGACCACGCCGCCCCATCGCCTCGGATTGCGGGCGGCGAACTCCAGCGCCAGACACGCCCCTTGCGAGAAGCCGAGCAGCACGATCTTTTCGCGGGGTATATCGGCCGCGACCAGCGTCTCGGCAAGGGTGCCCACGGTGTCGAGTGCGGAATCGAGATAGGGCTGGTTCGCCGCCACCGGCTGGATGAAGCGTTGCGGCCACCAGGTGTTGTGGGCGGCCTGCGGCGCCAGATAGGCGACATCCGAACGACCGAAGGCCTCGGCAAGCGAAAGAATGTCCGGCGCGCTGCCGCCGCGTCCGTGCAGCAGGATCATGGCGGCGGCGGCCTTGTCCAGCGGCGCCCCGACGTGGCTGACGGGCTGGCCGGCATGCGGGCCGGTGCCCGTGCTCTTCCAAAGGTCCATGACGTTCATGTTCTTGTCCTTCCGGCTTGCGCCGTCTTCACTCCCTGCACCCGATCAGACCGGCTTCAGACCGGCCTCGATCGCGGCCCGCCGAGACTCCAGAAAAGGCGGCAGGGACAGGTTCTGGCCGAGCGTTTCCAGCGGCTCGTCCGCCGTGAAGCCCGGAATATCGGTGGCAATCTCGAAGAGGACGCCATTGGGCTCACGGAAATAAAGCGAACGGAAGTAATAGCGTTCCACCTCGCCGCTCGAGCGGACGCGGGCTTCGGAGACGCGCTGCGTCCAGGCGGAAAGTTCCTCGTATCCGGGGGTGCGGAAGGCAACGTGATGGACGCCGCCCGCGCCTTCCCGGGCAAAGGGCAATCCAGGCTGCACGGCGACATGCAGTTCGGCCGCTGGGCCGCCGGGCCCCATCTCGAAAACGTGGACGGTGTTTTCAGGCGCCTCCGGCAGGGGATAGGTCCTGACCTCGCGCATGTTCATGAGGGCGGTCAGCACCGGCTCCGTGCGATCGAGCCTCGGCACGCTCATCACGATCGGTCCAAGGCCGCGGATCTGGTGGTCCGGCGGCACGGGGCTGTCCGTCCAGGGATGGGTCTCGTAGGCGCCGCCATCGTCGACCAGCATCAGGCGCTGGCCTTCCGGGTCCTCGAATCCGAGGCTGAGCCGGCCGTCGCGCAACCCCACTTCGTCGACGACGACACCGGCAGCCGACAGACGCTCATGCCACCAGCCGAGGCTGTCTGCCGACACGCGAAAGCCGGTCCGGATCACCGAATGGGTGCCGCGGCCGGCCGGCGGCACCGGCCATTCGAAAAAGGTGATGTCGGAGCCCGGCGTCGCTTCACCGTCACCGTAGAACAGATGATAGGCGCTGGTGTCGTCCTGGTTTACGGTCTTCTTGACGAGCCGCATGCCGAGAACCTGCGTGTAGAAGGCGACATTGGCACGGGCATCGGCCGTGATGGCCGTCAGATGGTGGATACCGCCGAGTTCGAGCGACATGGCCGCTTCTCCTTCCTCCAGAGCATTTCCCGAGCGGACCGGGTCCGGCCAACAAGGGCATGCTCCATATTCATGGCGTCGGAGCGGCGCGAACAGCCTCGCGGCAAGCCGCAGGATCATGGCCGCTCCCAACAGGAACACATGCGACCGATATCGGGTTTCGGGGCCTCATGACAAAGGAAAGGATGGTAAGGAGACCGTTCGCTCAAAGTGAACAGTCATCGATCGTTGCCGCAAGTCAGTCTTTGCAGCGATCCAAACCTACTCGATTCATGGCTTCTTTGCGGAGCCATCGGGCCTGCGCGACCGGCTTCAACCGCCGTCGGCAAGGAGCCTCAAGTCCTTGCGCAGGATCTTGCCGACATTGGATTTCGGTATGGCCTCGATGAAGTGCACCTCGCGGGGCACCTTGTAGGCGGTGAGGCTCTTTCGGCAATGCTCGCGCAGCGCCGCCTCGTCCACCTCCGTGTCCGGTTTGGACACGACATAGGCGACGACCGCCTCGCCGGATTTTTCGTCCCGGCGTCCGACCACGGCGACCTCGGCAACGGCCGGATGGGCCGCGATCACATCCTCGACCTCGTTCGGATAGACGTTGAAGCCCGAGACGAGAATCATGTCCTTGAGGCGGTCGACGAGGGTCACGAGGCCGTGGGCGTCCATGGTCGCAACGTCGCCGGTGCGGAAGAAGCCGTCGTGCGTCATCACCTTGGCTGTCTCGTCCGGCCGGCGCCAGTAGCCGGCCATGACCTGCGGCCCACGCACGCAAAGCTCGCCCTTCTGGCCGGCCCTGACGACGTTGCCTGCCTCATCGCGGATCGAAATCTCCGTCGACGGCAGGGGATAGCCGATCGCGCCAGTGAAATCGGCAATATCCGCCCGGTTGAGGCAAACGACGGGCGAGGTCTCCGACAGGCCGTATCCCTCGATCAGCGGCCGGCCGGTCGCCGCCTTCCACTCGTCGGCGACCCTCGACTGCACGGCCATGCCGCCGGCGACGGAAAGACGCAGACCGGAAAAGTCGAGCCGCCGGAAATCCGGGTTGTTGAGGAGCGCCCGCGCCAGCGTGTTGATCACGAGGATGACGTTGAAACGCCTCTTCTTCAGGGTCTTCACCAGACCTTTGATGTCGCGCGGGTTGGCGATCAGGATCTGGCAGGCGCCGAAGCGCGACATGACAAGCGCCGAGGCGAGAAGCGCGAAAATGTGATAGAGCGGCAGCGCCGAGACGGTCACGGGGTTCGGCTTGTCCTGCAGGCTCGTCTTCAGCCAGATCTCTGACTGGAGAATGTTGGCCGCCACGTTGCGGTGGGTCAGCATCGCCCCCTTGGCAACGCCCGTGGTCCCGCCGGTGTATTGCAGAAAGGCCATGTCCGACGGGGCGATTTCGGGCCGCGCCCCTGGTGCACCAGCTCCCTCGGCAAGAACGGCGGCGAAGCGGATGGCGCCCGGCAGTGAAGAGGCCGGGACGATCTTCTTCACGTGGCGCGCAACGAAATCGATCAGCCGTCCCTTGAGGCCGAGGAGATCGCCGGCAGAGACGACGACGACCTTCGGCTTCGTGCCGCCGGAGGATTCGATGTCCGCCAGCGCGGCCTCGACCGTCGCACCGAAATTCTCCAGGACAAAAAGAACGGTCGCTCCCGAATCTCGCAGCACATGAACGAGTTCGCGCGCCGTGTAGAGCGGGTTGACGCCGACGGCCACCGCACCGGCGAGCAGCGTGCCGAACAGCGTCGGCACATAGGCCATGACGTTGGGCATCATGAGCGCGACGCGGTCGCCCTTGCCGACGCCCTGCTGCAGCAGCCAGCCGGAAACGGCGTCAGCCGTCCTTGCGACATCGCGATAGGTCATCCGAACGCCGAAGCTTTCCATGGCCGGCTTGCCGGCGTGGCGCTCGAATATGTCGCGGATCAGGTCGGCGAGCGTCGGGATCGCGTCGTCATCGACATTTTTCGGAACGCCTGCGGGATAACTCTTCACCCACGGCCGCGCGGCAAAGATGTCCGTGTTTTCGCCGCTGCCCTCTTCCGTCGCCATCGTCCCCACCGATCCGTCGTTCGTCTTCGTTGTTCTTGCATGGATCGCATTGACTTTTGGCTAATTTTCCGTCTCCCGCAGGCAAAGTCAAAGAATTGACGTGCCGATCAGTAATCGACTTGCGTCAGCGTCAGTCCGTGCGCCGGGGCGACCGGCCCGCAAGCCCTGCGGTCACGGGCATCGAGGGCGGCGGCCAGCGTGCCGGCCGTCCAGCTTCCGTCACCGACCTTTTTCAGCGACCCCACGATCGAACGCACCTGGTTGTGCAGGAAGGAACGCGACCAGACGTGAAAGACAATCGCCTCGCCCTCGCGGGTGATGTCGATGCCGTCGAGCGTCTTCACCGGGCTTTTCGACTGGCAATGCGTGGAGCGGAAGGTGGTGAAGTCGTGATGGCCGACGAGGACACCGGCCGCCGCCTGCATCGCGTCCACATCCAGTGGCTTGCGCACGTGCCAGGCGCGATAACGGTCGAGCGCCAGCGGCGCGCGGCGATCGACGATGCGGTAGTGATAATGCCGTTTCGTTGCCGAAAACCGGGAGTCGAAGGTCTCGTCGACGACCTCGGCGGCAAGGATCGAAACGGGATGCGGCTCGATATGGAAGTTGGTCGCATCGCGCAGCGTATCGGCGGGCATGACCTTTTCAAGATCGACATGGGCGACCTGCCCGGTGGCATGAACGCCCGTGTCCGTGCGGCCCGCCCCCTTCAGCGTGATCTTTTCCGGCGTGATCTTGCCGATCGCCTCCTCGATCACCCCTTGCACGGAAACGCCATTCGCCTGGCGCTGCCAGCCGACGAAGGGCGTTCCGTCATATTCGATGAGCATGCGGTATCGGGGCATCAGGTCAGCCTTCCGCCTCCATAGCCAGCCGACTCTCGCCCGGCATGAGCTTCGTGCCGCGTAGGAAATCGGCAAAGGCCATCGGCTTGCCGCCGGCGCGCTGGACGGAGACGAGCCGGATGGCGCCCTCGCCACAGGCGACATCGCCCTCCGTCGTCAGCAGGGTGCCGGGTGCGCCATTCCCGTCGAGCGCGAAGGTGCGCAGGACCTTGACCCGCTCCACGCCCTTGCCGAGATCGGCCTCGAACCAGGCGCCGGGAAACGGCGACAGCCCCCGGATATGGGCGCTCACCTCGGCGGAGGGAGGGGACCAGTCGATCCGCGCCTCGGCCTTCTCGATCTTACGGGCGTAGGTCACGCCGTCCTCGGCCTGCGGCGTGAAGACGAGTCCGCCGCGCGAAAGAGCGGCAAGCGCACGGATCATCAGGTCCGCGCCGACGGCGGAAAGGCGGTCGTGCAGGTCGCCAGCGGTCATGTCGGCGGTAATCGCCACCTCTTCGGCCATCGCGACCGGCCCCGTGTCGAGGCCCTTTTCCATCTTCATCACCATCACGCCGGAGCGGCTGTCGCCCGCCATGATCGCACGGTTCAATGGCGCGGCGCCGCGCCAGCGCGGCAGAAGCGAGCCGTGAAGGTTGAGGCAGCCCATATCCGGCGCCTCCAGAACGTCCTCCGGCAGAAGCAGCCCATAGGCAACGACGACAGCGACATCCGCGTCGAAGGCGGCGAATTCGGCCCGCGTCTCCTCCGCCTTGAAATTCTCCGGCGTCAGCACCTTGAGACCCAGTTGCTCAGCGCGGGCATGAACCGGCGACAGACGCGGGGCCATGCCCCGGCCGGCCGGACGGGGCGGCTGGGAATAGACGGCGGCGACCTCGTGGCCGTGCCCGACGATCTCGGTCAAGGTCGGAACGGCGAAATCGGGCGTTCCCATGAAGATGATGCGCAGGCTCAAGACGGCTTTCCCGGTGATGATCGTTGGCGGGGTGATGCCCCGAAGCCGCCCCGTGCGTCAATCCCGCAGCAGCAGGCGGTGCCGGTTTCCGCATCTGGCGGCATTGTGACTGGCATTCGCGCCCGGACCGTGCATCGTTTGTGATGCCATGACGATGCAGCAGACTCTCAGCGCAGCCAGACGACCCAGGCGATGGTGGCGCCGGGGCCTTGCCCTTTTCGCCCTTGCCTATCTCGCGCCGCTTGGCAGCTACGCGGCCTATTCCGTCCTCGAGGGATGGCCGGCCTCATGGCGTTCGGCGAACTGGTCGTCGGCCGGACTGCTTCCGCAAGCCGACAGCCGCCCCGAGGCGCAAGTCTACCTTCTTGCCAGCCGTGTCGGCCGCTGGCGGGGCATCTTCGCGCACCACAGCTGGATCGTCCTGAAACCGGCTGGCGCCAGACAGTATATCCGCTACGACGTCGTCGGCTGGGGGCAGCCGGTGCGCCGAAACTCCCAGGTTGCCGACGGCCGCTGGTACGGCAACGACCCCGAAATCATGGTGCATCTGAGTGGCGACGCGGCCACGCGGGCCATCGGCGCCATCGACGCCGCGATCTCCACCTATCCCTATTCCCGCTGGGGCGACTACAGGATATGGCCGGGGCCCAATTCCAACAGCTTCATCGCTCATATCGCCGCCGCCGAACCGGCGCTTGCGCCCGGACTGCTGCCGACCGCGCTCGGAAAGGATTTCAGGGACGGCTGGTTCTATGCCGGACCGGCGGTGAGCGACAGCGGCTGGCAAATCTCCGCCGGGGGCCTTTTCGGCGTGACGGTGGCGAAGGTGGAGGGCCTGGAGGTCAATGTCCTCGGCCTCGTTGCGGGGATCGACCTGATGCGCCCCGCCATCAAGCTGCCCGGATGGGGCCGGATCGGCCTCGATCCGGCTTGACCCCCGCGACTGCGGTGCCGATCAGCGGCCGGCTTCCTTCGCCGCCTTGGCGAATTTCTTCATCACCCGGTCGCGCTTCAGCTTCGAGATATGGTCGATGAACAGGATGCCGTTGAGGTGGTCGATCTCGTGCTGGATGCAGGTGGACAAAAGGCCGGCGGCCTCGATCTCCTGTTCCTTGCCGTTGCGGTCGAGAAAGCGCACACGCACGGCGGCTGGCCGCTCGACGTCCTCATAGTAGTCGGGGATCGACAGGCAGCCTTCCTGATAGGTACTGAGGTCTTCCGACGACCAGGTGATTTCCGGGTTCACCATCACGATCGGTGCCGGTTCCTCGTCCTCGCGCGCGACATCGAGCACGAGCACGCGGCGCATGACGCCGATCTGGCAGGCGGCAAGGCCGATGCCCGGCGCCTTGTACATGGTCTCCAGCATGTCGTCGGCAAGCGCGCGCACTTCGTCGTCCACCTGGGCGACGGGCTCGCAGACCTGCTTCAGGCGCTGGTCGGGAATGATTACAAGCGGTCGTATCGTCATGACGCTGAAATATGGGATCGCCGTTCTCCGGTCAACTGGACCTGTCGCTGTTAAGGGTTTGTTTGTTCTTTTTTTGTTCCTATATTCATCTCCCTTGTGCTAGGGCTGGGCCATGACCGAGTTTTTCGAACGGTTTTCCGCGATCATCGCCCGCGATCCGCAAATGGCGGCGATCGTGTTCGGCGCCGTGCTGGCCATCCTGATGGTCGCGCTCCTCATGCAGCGGAGCCGCGAACGACGCACGGCCGAGGTCGCCGAGGCGCGGATGGCCGAACTGATGCGCCTGCAGGGAGAGATGGCCGGCCGGATGCAGACCATCGCCGAGGTGTTCTCCACCCGACAGGCCGATCTTGCGCGCGCCCTGTCGGAGCGCATGGACGGCCTTGCCCACCGGGTCGGCGGCGGGATGACGGAAAGCGCACGCATGACCGCCGAACAGCTTGCCCGGCTCAACGAGCGGATGACGACCATCGACCGGGCGCAGGCGCGTATGTCGGACCTTGCCGGCGAGGTGCTGGAACTCCAGAATATTCTGTCGAACAAGCAACTTCGCGGCGCCTTCGGCCAGGGACGGATGGAAGCGATCATCTCCGACGCACTGCCGGCGGGCCAGTTCAGTTTCCAGGCAACGCTCAGCAACGGCACTCGGCCGGACTGCCTCGTTCATCTGCCGAACGACGGTCCGTCCCTCGTTATCGATGCCAAGTTTCCGCTCGAAGCCTTCGAGCGGCGGCGGCAGGCGCAGGACGAAGACAACCGGCAGGCAGCAGGCAATCAGGCCAAGCGCGACCTTGCCAAGCATGTCGCCGACATCCGCCAGCGCTATTTCCTGCCGGGCGAGACCTTCGAGACGGCCTTTCTCTTCGTGCCGTCGGAATCGATCTTCGCCGACATCCACGAATTCTTCCCCGACGTGGTCGACCGGGCCAGCCGGCTCCGGGTACTCATCGTCTCGCCGTCGCTGCTGATGCTCTCCGTCCAGGTGGTGCAGGCGGTGCTGCGGGACGTGCGGATGAAGGAACAGGCGCATGTCATCCAGTCGGAGGTGAGCCAGCTCATGGACGACGTCGCACGGCTGCGCGACCGCTGTCTCAATCTCCAGAAGCATTTCGGTCAGGCGACCGGCGATCTCGACCAGATCCTGATTTCCGCCGACAAGATCACCCGGCGCGGCAACCGGATCGACGCGCTCGGCTTCGAGGATGCCGGAGACCGGCCGAGGGCGGTTTTCGAACGCGCCACGGGATGATAGGCAGGGACGGTCATCCCTCGACGTGCTCCCTTCCTCCCGATCCGACGGACCCCGCCATGTCACTTCTCCTCGCGTTCACCGGTGTTTCACCCGACAGCTGGGTCAAGGCGATCAACGAGGCCGATCCGTCCCTTGAGGTGGTCATTGCCGGCGATCCCGGCGTCGACCTTTCAAGCGTGCGTCATGCTTTGGTCTGGAAACCGCAGGCGGGACTTTTGAAAAGCCTGCCCCATCTTGAAACTGTCTTTTCCATCGGTGCCGGCGTCGACTATCTGATGGACGATCCGACCCTGCCGGACGTGACCGTCGTGCGCGTCGTCGACGCGGATCTGACCGCCCGCATGACGGAATGGGTGGTGCTGCAGGTGCTGCTCCAGCATCGCCGCCAGCGGCTCTATGACGCGCAGCAGCGCCAGCGGCTATGGCGGGCGCATTCCCAGGTGGCCGCCCGGGACGTCAGGGTCGGGATCATGGGCGTCGGCGTTCTCGGCCAGGATGCCGCGAGGGCGCTGACGATGCTTGGCTTCGATGTCGCCGGCTGGAGCCGGACGCCGAAGACGATCGAGGGTCTTGCGACCTACGACGGCGACGCCGGTCTCGACGCCTTCCTCGCGCGGACGGACATTCTCGTCGTGCTGCTGCCGCTGACGGACGAGACACGAGGCATTCTCAATGCCGCCCTCTTCGCGAAACTCGCCAAGGACGGTCCCCTCGGCGGCGCTGTGCTGATCAATGCCGGACGCGGCGGCCTGCAGGTGGAGGCCGACATCATCCCGGCCCTCGAGCGGGGCGATCTGATCGCCGCGAGCCTCGACGTCTTCCAGACCGAGCCCCTGCCCGAGACCAGCCCGCTCTGGGACGACGAGCGGATCGTCATCACGCCGCATGTCGCCGCCGAGAGCGATCCACGCGCGATCGCCCGCTACGTGGCCGGCCAGATCAGGGCCGCCGCGCGCGGCGAACCGCTGAAGAATGTCGTGGACAGACGGCGGGGCTACTGAGCGCCGACCGGCGCTCCGGCGATCCTGCGCACGCCGGTGAGAGGCGAGCCCGCCGCCGCGATCCTTGCCAGCGCCGCGCCGATGGGCTCGGTGACGACCATCATGTGGTGGCCGCTGGCGTGGATCATCCGCTCCGCATCCATGGCGATCGCAACGTGGCCCTTCCAGAACAGCAGGTCGCCGCGCCGCAAAGCCGGCAAATCATCGCCTGCGACTGCGAGAACCTCTCCCAATCCGCCTGCCTGCATGTCGCTGTCGCGCGGGGCCGCAACGCCGCAGGACGCGAGGGAGGCCTGGACCAATCCCGAACAGTCGATCCCGAAGGGCGTGCGACCGCCCCAGAGATAGGGCGTCCCGATCAGGTGTCCGGCGACGGCGACAAAGTCGGTCTCAGGCGCCTCGGTCGCGGGCTTCAGGTGCTTCAGCACCATTGCGCCGCCGCCCGCCAGCAGGCCGTAGTCTAGGTCGCGCACCCGGACGGTGCCGGTCACCATGACCTTGCTGCCGAGGCCGAGCGCCATGCGCACCGGATGTTTCATATCAGCCACGGGATAGACGAAGCTGCGCGGCACGGCGACGACGTGGGAGGGCTCCGGCGACGGATCGGCCAGCACATCGGACGAGATCCAGCCGACATAGCCATCGGCCTCATTCTGAACCCAGGCCCAGCCTTCCGCCGTTTCCTCGTAGACCGTGACCGCCTCACCGAAGACGAGTTGGGTGTCGATGCCAAGGTCGTTGCGCGGTTCGGGCCGCATATCGACGACCGGAGCCGCGATCCGCCGCCGCGTGCCCTCGACATAGCGCTCGGCCTTGATTGTTCCGCGCAGATGCTCGGCCGCAAGATCGCCCCGCGCCGGGGTCAGGCGGCGGTCAAAGGCGGTCATCGCGGCAACTCCTGCGCCTTGCCGACGATCAGGTCACCGAGGCGCTGGACGAAGAGGGCGCCTGCGACGGTGCGCTGGACGATGACGTTGCGGCGGTCCGCCTCGTCGCGCTTGCGCGAGACGAAGCCGGCGCGTCCCATCGTGTCGAGGGCGCGCGTGATGGCCGGCTTGGTCACATTCAGCTTGGCGGCAAGGCCGCGCACCGTGTGCGGCGGCGGCTCGAGATAGATGGTCAGCAGGATCGTCGTCTGCCGCACCGTCAGGTCGATCTCGTCGTCGCGGACCTGATCCAGCATGACGTCATGCCACAGTTTCAACGCCTGGCTCGGACGCATTTCCATCGAGACTGACCCTTCAACGCACAACGGAGGACGGGCCGCCGCCCTGTCGACAGCCATATAAACTCGAATTTGTTTCGGGTCCGAATTCTTTTTTCAAGAGTTTTCTGTCAGTTTCCTGTCAATGCTGCGGAAAAGTGGTGTCTCGGACACCAGTTTGGAATTCTTCCTAATTGACGAGCATGGACCAGTTCCCCATATAAATAGCTATGCGCCTGACACAGCAAACCAATTACGCCATTCGCCTGTTGATCTACTGTGCCGCCTCGGAAGGGCGTCCGGCAAAGGTCGGCGATGTTGCGGCCGCGTTCGGCATCTCCGAACTGCATCTGTTCAAAATCCTGAAGGTGCTGGTCGACGGCGGCTTCGTGGAAACGCTGCGCGGTCGCAAGGGCGGCGTGCTGCTGGCCCGGGCGGCGTCGGAGATCACCGTCGGGCAGGTCGTGCGCGTGACGGAAGAAAATTTCATCCTCACGGACTGTTTCGACGAGGCCAAGCAGGACTGCCCGCTGATCTCGGCCTGCGACTACAATCAGCTTCTGCATCAGGCGCTCAACGCCTTCCTGGCCGTGCTCGACACCAAGACCATCGCCGACCTTTCGGAAAACCGGCCGGACATCCGCTTCCTGCTCGATCTTCCGATGGCGGCCGTAGCCGTCAACTGAGGCCAGGCACGCCATGATGGACGCGGTCGACACCGCGTCTCACCCGGTATCGGCGGCGGCGTCACTCCGTCGTGATACGTAAGGCAAGGGACGAGGCTTGACCCGACCCAATACTTGTGACTAGCATTCAGCAATCCTTTCCCCGGACCCTTGACCTCCGGATGCTTGGGAGTTGCGACGATGACCAGACTTCAGCGGCAGCCGCGAGCTGCCGGCATAGCGTATGCGTGCCTTTGCAAGGTCCCGCTCGACCATGCGGGAGGCAAGGCGTGATCGTCTGTCATTGCAACGTCATCTCCGATCTCGACATCAGGCGCACGGTCGACGAGTTGCTCGCCGAGGATCCTCTTCGGGTCCTGACGCCCGGTCTCGTCTACATGACCATGGGCAAGCGCGGTCGCTGTTGCGGCTGCTTCCGCAACGCGATCGCCGTCATCGCGGACTATGTCGATCATTGCCACGAGCGCGACGATCTTGCACGTCACCGCCGCGAACAGGGCCAGCCGAACGGCGTGCCCGCCATTCCCGCCGCTGGCGAGCGCATACCCGGTCGCCGATACGGCTGACCTGGCGGCCGCCTGGCCGTGGCTGCCGGCGCAGTTTCCTCACCGATCCCGACCTGTTCAAAGCCCGGCCTCGTCCGGGCTTTCTCATTTGAAGCGGGCTAACCGCCTGCATTTTTCTGCACGAATTCCCCGATTACCCACGGACGTTTGATCTGGACCAATTCCACGGCGGCTGCGATTGCGTTAGGCTCGCCCCTGCTTCTTCGGATGACCCGGACAGGTCATCCCTGACAATGACGGCGAGGCGGCGGAATACGGTATGGGAAAGCGGCCTTCTTGCGCATATTAGAATAATTCAAAAAATTTCCCGCCTGATGCCGCTTGCGCTAAGGTTGCCCACCCCATCCACATATCGACAGCGGAGACTGCCATGAAGGGTTCTGAAAAAGTGATCGAGCGCCTCAACGAGGCCCTGTTTCTGGAGCTTGGCGCGGTCAATCAGTACTGGGTGCACTACCGCATGCTGGAGGACTGGGGCTACACGAAGCTGGCCAAGAAGGAGCGGGCCGAATCGATCGAGGAGATGAACCACGCGGACAAGCTGATCGCCCGCATCATCTTCCTCGAAGGCCATCCGAACCTTCAGACCCTGGCGCCGCTTCGCATCGGTCAGGACATCAAGGAAGTGCTGGAGTGCGACCTTGCCGGCGAGTACGACGCGCGCACGTCCTACAAGAAGTCGCGCGAGATCTGCCGTGAGGAAGGCGACTATGTGTCCATGGAACTCTTCGAGGATCTCCTGGAAGACGAGGAAGGCCACATCGACTTCCTGGAAACGCAGATCAGCCTTCTGGAGAAGATCGGCGTCGAGCGCTACGGCCTTCTGAACGCGGCCTCCGCGGACGAAGCCGAATAAGTTTCGGGGTGAGCAGGTTCCAAATCCGGAACGCGCGGGCGGCTTTCCTTGCGAAGAGCCGCCCGTTTTGTTGCATCCGGATCAATCCCGGCATTGCCTTTGGACGCGGACAGCGCACATAACTGGCAACCGAGCGCATGAGACAAGCTGGCCGGACCGTCCTCAGGCGGGAATCCGGCGCACCGAAGGCATTTTTGGACAGGATTTGGCCGCGTGATCACCCAGAAGGCAAAATATGCGTTCAAGGCCCTGCTTTTCCTGTCCAAACCCAGCGGCGAAGAGCCGATGCAGATCGAGGACATCGCCGCCCAGACGGGCGTGCCGAGGAAGTTCCTCGAACATATCCTTCTGACACTCAAGAACAACGGCCTGATCGCCAGCCGGCGCGGCCGTCACGGCGGCTATATCCTGATCAAGGATCCGGCGACTGTCTCGCTCGGCCACGTGCTGCGCATGATCGACGGTCCGATCGCTCCACTGCCCTGCCTGTCCAAGACCGCCTATCGGCCTTGCCCCGACTGCAAGAGCGAGGAAAATTGCGCCATCCGCAAGGTGTTCGGTGACGTCTATGCGGCAACCCTGTTGGCCATGGAAGGCATGACGCTCGCGGACCTGATGCGCTGCGATACCGGCGCCATGTTCCTGGAAACAGCCGCGCCGCTCGACGAGGTGGCCCCGTCGCTCTGAGCGGAGCGTCTTGAAGGGAACGCCGGCCCGATCGGCTCACGCCGCAGCGGCAATCCCCTTGAAGCGCCGCAGGGACAGAAATCCAAAGACGAGGAATGCCACCAGCAGGAGCCCCTGCGCGATGGCAAAGGGCGGCTCCGACCCCGTCGGAGCCAGCGCATTGAGCGCGGACACCTTCTGGAAGGCCTGGGCGATCAGGACGAAGACGTTGAGGTAAAGGGCGAAGAGCGCGGTGACCAGATAGATCGTCCTCCCGCGTCCGGCGAGCCCCAGCCCATACCGCGCATAGACGCAGATGGCCAGCACCACCATCGACAGGACGCCGAAGGCGAGCGCCGGGGTGAAGACGCTGATCGGAAACAGGAATCCGGTCACGCTTGTGGCGATTGTCATCACCAGGAAGAGCTGCGACCAGAATTCCCTGCGTTCGTTGCGCAGGAAACCCGCCAGCATGACAAAGCCGGCGACGACCGCAACGAGACTGATGACGACATGAACGAGCACGAAGGTCTGACTGCTGAAGAACATCGCCGCACTCCCCGGTTCACGGAGCAATACTACTTCAGAGCGATGGGCAGAGCCATATGGCACCGCCGGCCGGACGGAAAAAATCCTTGGCGTCCGGCCAGGGCCCGGATCAGCACTCCACCAGGTTCACGGCCAGCCCGCCGAGCGACGTTTCCTTGTATTTCGACTGCATGTCGAGGCCGGTCTGGCGCATGGTGGCGATGACCTTGTCGAGGGAAACATGGTGTTCGCCGTCGCCGTGAAGGGCGAGCGAAGCGGCGTTGATCGCCTTCACCGCACCGAAGGCATTGCGCTCGATGCACGGGATCTGCACGAGCCCTCCGACCGGATCGCAAGTCATGCCGAGATGATGCTCCATACCGATCTCGGCGGCATTCTCGATCTGGGCGTTGGTGCCGCCAAGCGCTGCCGCGAGCCCGGCCGCCGCCATCGAGCAAGCAACGCCCACCTCGCCCTGGCAGCCGACCTCGGCCCCCGAAATCGAGGCGTTCATCTTGAACAGCCCGCCGATCGCCGTCGCCGTCAGCAGGAAGGTGTGCATCCCCGCCTCGTTGGCGCCCTCGCAGAAATCGCGATAATAGCGCAGCACCGCCGGCACGACGCCGGCCGCCCCGTTGGTCGGCGCGGTGACGACGCGCCCGCCCGCGGCGTTCTCCTCGTTGACGGCGATGGCGAAGATCGAGACATAGTCCATCGGCTCGTTGGCCCGGCGCACGTTGACGCCGCGTCCGGCCTCGACCTTGTCGAAGATCCGCCGTGCCCTCCGCCGCACCGAAAGGCCGCCGGGCAGTTCGCCCTCGGTGGACAGCCCACGGTCGACGCAAAGCATCATCGTGTCGACGATCCGGGAAAGGTGCATGTCGACCTCCTCGCGCGGACGCAGGACCAGTTCGTTGGCCATGACCATCTCGGCGATCGACTTGCCCGATTGCCGGCCGAGGTCGAGGAGTTGCCGCCCGGATCGGAAGTCATAAGGAACGGCCACATTGGTGGCGATCGGCGGCGCGCCGACTTCATCCTCCGGCACCACGAACCCACCGCCGACGGAACACCAGCGCTCTTCCCGCAGCACCTCACCGTCGGCATCGAAAGCCTTGAAGGCAAGCGTGTTCGGATGCTTTTCGCACAGGGTCTCGCCGTCGAAGATCAGGTGCTTGTCGCGCAGGAAGGCGATTCCCGGCCCGCCGCCGAGGCGCAGCCGGCCGCGCTCGTCGATCTCGGCGACGATGGCATCGGCCCGGTCCGGATCGACCGTCTCGGGAAGTTCTCCGGCGAGCCCGAGAATCACCGCCTTGTCCGTCGCGTGGCCCTTGCCCGTCCAGGCGAGCGAGCCGAACAGAATCACCTGGACCTCGGCGAGACGGTCCATCAGCCCCGCGTCGCGAAGATTGCCGACGAACGCGTGCGCGGCCTTCATCGGCCCCACCGTATGGGAGGAGGACGGACCGATGCCGATCTTGAACAACTCGAAAATGCTGATCACGTTGACGACAATCCTTCGCCCGGCGAGCCTGCCCCGGTCCATGATGCCCGATCGCGGCAGGACGTCACAAGCGCCGCCTTCGACATTGCACGAAAACGACCGTCAGGCTGTCCGGATACGACTGTACGGGAATCCGCTTCATTCCCCGGGGCTTGCGGCGGCTTGCGCCGGTCCGCCGCCGCCCGCGAGCAGGCGGTCGAGCAATGTCAGCGCCCGCTTGCGCTGGTCTTCGGTCAGGGTATTGGTCTGGAACAGCTCCAGTGCGCAAAGCCCTTCGCCAACAAGATAGGCGATGAGCGAGAGATCGGCGTCGTCGTCCGCCTCGATGCGTTCGACCAGCGTGCTGGCGTAGGCCCTGATCGGTTCCAGCAATGTGTTGTCTTCGGCGATGGCGGCGAGAATGCCCGCCGGCGGCGGGCCTGCGCGCTCGCAGATGGTCGCGTTTGCCATGATGTGACTGCGCACGACGCTGTTGCGCTCGCCTGACGATTGCAACGCCTCCAGATGGCAGGCGCGGGCTTTTTGCAGTTGTTCGACGTAATCCGCGATCAGCGCCCCGACCAACGCACCCTTGGTGGGAAAGTTGTAGAGCAGCCCGCCCTTGGAAATCTCCGCCTTTTCCGCCACGGCTTCCAGCGACAGGCGTGCCGCTCCCTGGGAGCGCACCAGATCACCCGCCGCCGAAACGATCCGCTCGCGCGAACTCGGCCGACCTTTCGCGCGCACGGCGACATCCGTGCCGGGCATGCCATTCACCTTGGCCATCGCCAAATCCCCCTGCCGCTCCCCCCGGCATTCTTCGGCCGTATCGGGAGCCTAGGATCAATCTTCCTCACCTACATGTTGTTGCATCGCAGCAACAGCATCAGGAAGGCCAACCGGCGAAGACAGCTGCCGGTTGACAGAACCGTCCGGACGGTACAGTAATGCCCCTTCGTGTCAAGTGCGACCTAACATGGTAGCCTCGGCATCGCAGCATTGCGGCCGGTCCCGTCATCGGGTTCCCGGACGTCCGGATCAGGCGCGACCAAAACGCGCCGACCGGCAGTCCGTCCGTGATGCTGTTTCATCAATTCATCAGTTCTTAGACCCGTTGCGCCAATCTCCCCGCTTTCGATTGGCATTGTTCCTGATTTTGCCCGACGAGGTTCTCCAGTCATGGTCAAGAGATTCATCATCGCCATCGTCCTGATCGCGATCGTCTGTGGAGGCCTCGTCGGCTTCAACATGTTCCGGGCGCAAGCCATCGGCAACTTTTTCGCCAACATGAAGCAGCCGCCGGTGACGGTGTCCACGGTCGACGTCGCCGCCACGTCCTGGATGCCCGGCATCGAGGCCATCGGAACGGTCTATGCCAACAACGGCGTCGACGTCGCCTCCGAAGTCGGCGGCGTCGTGAAGGAGATTCTCTTCGACGCCAACGACAAGGTCGAGAAGGGGCAGCTTCTGGTGCAACTCGACAATGCGGTCGAGACGGCCAACCTGATCGCCGCCGAATCCGCCGTGACGCGCGACCAGCAGGCGCTCGAGCGCGCCGAGGCGCTAACGAACCGCGGCGTGAGCTCGACGGCGACGCTGGAAACAGCCCAGGCCGCGCTGGATGCGTCCCGCTCGCAGCTCCAGAGCCTCCAGGCCGTGCTCGACCAGAAGAGCATCAAGGCGCCGTTCAACGGCACCATCGGCATCGCCAAGATCGACCTCGGCCAGTATCTGGCGGCGGGCACCGGCATTGCCACGCTGCAGGATCTCGACACGATGAAGGTCGACTTCACCGTGTCGGAACAGCGCCTGCAGGAGCTTTCCATCGGCCAGAAGGTGCGCTTCGGCCTCGCGGAGGGCGAGTACCCCTATGAGGGCGAGATCACCGGCATCGATCCGAAGATCGACCCGGCCTCGCGGCTGGTGACCGCCGAGGCGCGGGTGCGCAATTCCGACGGCCAGTTGCGTCCGGGCCAGTTCATCTTCGCGCAGGTCGTCCTGCCGGTGGAGGACAATGTGATCGCCCTGCCGCAGACCGCCGTGACCATCAGCCTCTATGGCTCCTATGTCTATGTGCTGACCGAGAAGAAGCCGGAAGGCCAAGCCGACGCGGACGCCAAGCCGCAGCTCGCCGTCGATCAGGTCTTCGTGCGGACCGGCCGGCGCTCAGGCGGCGACATCGAGATCCTCGAAGGCGTGAAGCCTGGCGACAAGGTCGTCACGGCCGGACAGAACCGGCTCTCCAACGGCAGCCTCGTGGTTGTCGACAACACCATCGATCCGTCGAAGATCAAGCTCGGTGAGGGCAACTCGTGAACTTCTCCGAACTCTTCATCCGGCGACCCGTCCTGACGATCGTCGTGAGCCTGATGATCCTGCTGCTCGGCGCGCAGGGCATCACGAACATGTCGATCCGGCAGTATCCGAAGGTCGAGGAAACGGTCATCTCCGTGACCACGACCTATGCCGGCGCCAGCGCCGACCTGATGCAGGGCTTCATCACGACGCCCATCGCCAAGTCGGTCGCCTCGGCGGAAGGCGTCGACTACATCACGTCGTCGAGCCGCCTCAGCACGTCGGTCGTCCAGGTGCACATGCGCCTCAACACCGATCCGGACAGCGCGCTGACCGAGGTCATCGCCAAGGTGCAGCAGGTGAAGGGAGAGTTGCCGGACGATGCCGACGACCCCATCATCCAGAAGGGCACCGGGCAACAGTTCGCCCTGATGTACCTGACCGTCCAGAGCACGGTAATGACCGCGCAGGAAATGACGGAATACATCACCCGCGTCGTGCAGCCGCGCTTTGCCACCGTGCCCGGCGTCGCGGACGCCCAGGTGCTCGGCGGGCAGAATTTCGCCATGCGCGTCTGGATCGATCCGATCCGGCTCGCCTCGCGCGGCGTGACGGCCTCCGAGGTCTATACGGCGATCTCCAACTCCAACTTCCTCTCCGCGCCCGGCAAGACGAAGAACGAGCTCGTCGCCTACGCGATCGAGACCAAGTCGACGCTGCAGACGCCCGAGGCGTTCGGTGCGTTGCCCATCCGTTCGAACGGCGACGAGGTCGTGCGCCTGCGCGACGTCGCCTCGATCGAGCTTGCCGCTGAATCCGACGAGGTGAAGGTGCGCTTCAACGGCAAGGAAGGCGTCTTCATCGGCATCTTCGCCTCGCCGTCCGCAAACCCGCTCGACACAGCCGCGGCGGTGGTCAAGGAAGTGCCGAACATCCAGGAGATCATGCCGCGCGGGACCTCCATCCAAGTGGTCTACGATTCGACCAAGTTCATCACGGCGTCGATCGAGGAGGTGTTCCGGACCATCGGCGAAGCGGTGGTCATCGTGATCGTGGTCATCCTGCTCTTCCTCGGCTCCTTCCGCTCGGTGCTGATCCCGATCGCGACCATCCCGTTGTCGCTGATCGGCGTCTGTTTCATGCTCTATGCGCTGGGCTATTCGCTCAACACGCTGACGCTGCTGGCCATGGTGCTCGCCATCGGCCTCGTCGTCGACGACGCCATCGTCGTGGTGGAAAACATCCACCGCCACATCGAGGAGGGCAAGAAACCCATCCCCGCCGCCATCGAGGGCATGCGCGAGATCTTCGGCCCGGTCGTCGCCATGACCATCACGCTGGCGGCGGTGTATGCGCCGATCGCCTTCACCCAGGGGCTCACCGGTTCGCTCTTCCGCGAATTCGCGGTGGCTCTGGCCGGCTCCGTCATCATCTCCGGCTTCGTCGCTGTGACGCTGTCGCCGATGATGGGCAGCCGGCTGCTGACCGCCGGCGGCGGTCGGTTCCAGCATTTCGTCGACCATCGTTTCGAACGACTTGCGGACTGGTACGGGCGGCGGCTGACCGGCTCGCTTGAGTATCGGCCAGTGACGCTGCTGGTCGTCGTCGCGCTGCTGGCGACAACCGTCTTCCTGTTCCTCAACACGACCACCGAGCTTGCCCCGGAAGAAGACCAGGGCTTCATGTTCGGCGTCGTGACCGGCCCGCAATATGCGACGTCGGACTACACCTCGATGTATGTCGACCAGATCCAGGGTCCGCTCGTGAACGACATCCCTGAGATCGACGCCCGCTTCGCGATCACCGGCGCGGACGCCGGAAACCAGGGCTTTGCCGGCTTCGGCCTCAAGCCCTGGGGCGAGCGCGAGCGCAGCCAGGCGGAAGTGATGCAGGAGATCCAGGGACGGCTTGGCCAGAACGCCGGCCTGCAGGCCTTCGTCTTCGCCCCGCCGACGCTGCCGGGCTCCGGCGGCGGCCTGCCGATCCAGTATGTGGTGCAGTCGACCAATCCGGCCGATCGCGTCTACGAGATCGCCGAGCAGATCAAGAACCAGGCCCAGGCCTCCGGCAAGTTCATCATCGTGCAGGATTCGCTGTCCTTCGAAGCGCCTCAGGTTCGCGTCCTGATCGACCGCGACCGTGCCGCGGCGCTGGGCGTCTCGGTGCGCGAGATCGGAACGACGCTGAACCTTCTCGTCGGCGGAGCCTCGATCTCCAAGTTCGACCGCGACTCGCGCTCCTACGACATCATCACCCAGGTGCCGCGCAAGGATCGCCAGAATCCGGAAAATCTCGGACAGTTCTTCGTGCGCAGCGAATCCGGCTCGATGGTGCCGCTGTCGTCCGTGGTGAAGATCGAGACAGTCGCCTCGGCGCCGGCCATCGAGCAGTTCAACCAGCTCAACTCGGCGACCATCTCGGCGCTGCCGCTGCCCACCGTCTCCACCGGTGACGGCCTTGCCGAACTGGAGAGGATCGGCCAGGAGGTCATGCCCGAGGGGTACTATGTCGAGTATTCCGGCCAGTCGCGCATCGAGAAGGAGGCGGGCAATGCCCTCCTGGTCGCCTTCGGGCTCGCCGTCATCGTGATCTACCTGGTGCTCGCGGCGCAGTTCGAGAGCTTCCGCGATCCGCTGATCATCATGATGAGCGTGCCCTTGTCGATCTTCGGCGCCATCGTCTTCCTCAACGTCGGCCTCGGGACGCTGAACATCTACACCCAGGTGGGCCTCATCACGCTGGTCGGCCTGATCACCAAGCACGGCATCCTGATGGTCGAATTCGCCAACCAGCAGCGCGAGTTGCACCATCTTTCCAAGCATGACGCTATCATCGAGGCGGCCAAGGTTCGCCTGCGGCCGATCCTCATGACCACGGCGGCCATGGTGGTTGGCATGGTGCCGCTGATCATGGCAGAGGGCGCAGGTGCGGCAGCGCGCTATTCCATCGGCCTCGTCATCGCGACCGGCATGTCGATCGGCACCCTGTTCACGCTCTTCGTCGTGCCGATGTTCTACAGCCTGCTCGGCCATGCCGACCGGCATCACGAGGAAGAAGACGACACCGTTCCGGTGCTTGCCGCACCGGCGGAGTGAGATGTCTCAGCAAGCCTTCGCAAGGAGACCTATTCCTGCGAAGGCTTGCTGAAGCAAAGGCAAATCAAGACACACGGCCTTCGCCATCCGCACAATCCAGCATCCATTGAACGCCGAAGCGATCCGTGATTTTGCCGTAGTAACTTCCCCACGGCTGCACGCCTAACGGCGTGGTCACCCGGCCGTTGTCGGAGAGACGTGCAAACAGCCGGTCTGTCCTCTCGCGGCTCTCCATGATGAGCATATGGGCAGAGCCACGCATCGGCTCGGCGTCATGATTGTCCGAAGCGAAGAACAGAATGCCCGGCCCTTCAAAGCGGGCATGCCTTATCTTTCCTCGAAGGGCCTCGTCGGGCAGTGGATCGGGCAGGTCTCCGTAGCGCATGAGGCTCGTCACCTCGCCAAGACCGCATTCCGTATAGAAAGCGAGTGCCTGTTCGCAGTCGGTCCTGAAGAACAGGTAGTTGGCGAGCAGCATCGCTTATGCCTGACCCACGGATGAAGCCGCGATGGCGCCGACAAGATCGGCGTTGTTGTAACTGGTGCCGGCAATCCCCCAGGCTCCTTCCGGGGCATAGACGATATTCGACCAGATGTGCTCGCGCTTCAGCTGTCCACCAGCAGCCTTTTCCACGATATCCGTCGCCTTTTCGATGAACGCACGTTTGGCCTCGGAATCCGCCAAAGCAATTTCCGGGAGTTTGAGTTCGACAAAAGCGGCGGTGACGGGCTTGCCGCCGGCAAGGACGCGGCCTTTCGGCAGGACATTGATCGAGCCGACGATATTTGCCGCCATGAAGGCATTTCCAGTCAGTCCAGCAACGTCGAGGAGCGCATCGGTCAGGCCGGCCAAGGCTTGCGCTTCGGCTTCGGCCGACAGCACACCTTCAGAAACGGTAAGCGTGATGGGCATTGATCTCTCCTGTTTGTAGGCGTGTGATCATCGATATATACTGATCGCTCTCTATCTATAGAGAGCATTCGCTCTGCATGCAATGAATAAAGAGCATTCACTCTTTAAAAGGTTGAAAATGCGCTACAGCGTCGAGCACAAGCAAGAAACCCATACGCGAATCGTCGGAGCGGCAGGACGTGTTTTCCGGGAAGAGGGATACGGTGGTGCCGGTATCGACGCGCTGACAAAGGCGGCCGGCGTCACGAACGGCGCCTTCTACGGGCATTTCAAATCAAAGAGCGAGGCGTTCCGCACCGCCGTTCTGGCTGGACTGGAAGAGCTGCGTCAGGGGATTGCGATGCTCAGAGTCGAACGATCTGACGGGTGGCTACCAACGTTTATTGGCTATTATCTCGGCTACAAGCGGACATGTAGCCTCGGCGACGCATGCACCCTGCCGAGCCTCTCGTCAGACGTCATGCGATCGGATGAAGAGACCCGACTTGCCTACACCCATGAATTGGAACGCCTCATCAAGGAGTTGGCCGCAGGCCTGCCGCACGCCTCCCCTCTTCAGCACAATGCCGCACAGGAAGACCGTGCGATCGAACTGCTCGCCATGCTCAGCGGTGGAGCCATGCTTGCCCGCGCCGTTTCCGATCCGCTCCTTTCGGAGCGCATTGCCCGCGTCGTCGGGGCGGCTGCACTGACGATCGGGCACGGCGGGGAACCGGATTCCAGCGAGGCGCCCTAATATCACGGTGCGATCAGTTGCGCTGAACTGCGATATGCGCCCCGAGGCCGATCAGGATGCCGCCGCCGAGATAGCGGGCGATCCGCTGTGCGCCACCGGATCGCCGCAGCCGGTCAAGTATCGCTCCCGCGAGCAGAACGCAGACGATGTCCGCCGACGAGAACATGAGATTGACGACGGTGCCAAGGATCAGAAACTGACCCGCGACCGGCAGACCGGCCGCGGAATCGGTGAACTGGGGCAGGAAGGCCAGGAAGAAGACCGCTGTCTTCGGATTGAGCACCTCGACGAAGATGCTCTGGACGAAGGCCGCGCGCGGAGATGATACGGCTCCGCGCGTCTCCTCGACCGATGCGCTGTTCCTGCGACGGATCATCTGGACACCGAGCCAGACGAGATAACCCGCGCCAGCAAGCTTGACCGCCGCATAGAGCGGCGGAACAGCATGAAAAAGGACCGTCAGACCCATCGCCGCGGCGAAAACATGCGCGTAGCCGCCGATATGAATACCGAGCGCGGCCATCAGACCGGCACGCCGGCCACGCGCCACCGTCTGCGCCGCCGCGTAGAGCATCGCGGGCCCCGGAATATAGGCGAAGACGGCAGTCGCGAGAAAAAAGGCCAAAAGGACTTCGAACGACGGCATCCTGTCCACTCCAGTCGAGGCAAACCCGGCGTGCCGGTTCCCCTTCCTCAGGCCTTCGTGCGATAGGGCCGCGGCGTCACCGGCTCATGGGCGGCCTTCGCCTCTTCCATCGGCTGGGTGGTGAAGCCCTCGATGCCGGAAACCTCCTTGGCATCGCGCTGGATTTCGATCGGGCTCGTCAGGTAGGCCGTCACCAGTTCGGCGAGCGAGCGCAGGGCATGGATGTTGGTGCGCTCGTAGCCATGCGAGGCGTCGACGCCGAAGGTGATGAGCGCTGTGCGCACGTCGGCCCCCGCCTCCAGCGCCGAGGCACTGTCGGAGCGATAGAAGCGGAAGACGTCCTGCTGGTAGCGGATGTCGTTGTCCCGGCAGAGCCGGATCAGCTTGCGCGTCAGGTGATAGTCGAAGGGACCCGTCTGGTCGGCCATGGAGACCGTGACGCCGAATTCGTCGGAGGCTTGGCCCGGCGCGGCCGTGCCGTTGTCGATGGCGATCAGCGAGGCGACATCGCTCGTCAGCACCGACGACCCGCCGACGCCGACCTCCTCGGCGATGGAAAAGAGCCAGTGGGCATCGACCGGCAATTGCGCGCCCTCGCGCAGGATCGCTTCGAGAGCTGCGAACATGACCGCGACGCCGGCCTTGTCGTCGAGATGGCGCGAAACCAGGAAGCCGTTGTCGAGAAACTCCGGCTGCGGATCGATGGACACGAAGTCGCCGACCGAGAAGCCCAGACGCTCGCAATCGACCTTGGTGCGTACCAGCGCGTCGACGCGCAATTCGACATGCTGCCAGCCGACGGGGGCCGTATCGACCTCCTCGTTGTAGGTGTGGCCCGAGGCCTTCATCGGCAGGATGGTGCCGCGCCAGGCCCCCTTTTCGGTGTAGATCGTGGCGCGAGCCCCCTCGGCGAAGCGCGCCGACCAGTGACCGATCGGCACCACCTCCAGACGGCCGTTGTCCTTCAGGGCCTTCACCTGGGCGCCAAGCGTATCGACATGGGCGATGACGGCGCGGGCCGGACGGCGGGCGGAGCCTTGCAGGACGGCGCGGATGGCACCGCGGCGCGTCAGCTCCGCTTCGATACCGAGACGCTCCAGTTCAGCGGTGCATTCGCGAACGACCATGTCGGTGTAGCCGGTCGGACTGGGAATCGAGAGCAGCGTATCGAGCCGCTGCAACAGATAGTCGGAATCGATTGCCAGTCTGGGCATAGTGTCTCCTCGTTTCTTGCTCTTCTTGCGCCGGGTCGCACGCGCCGCCGGCGCCATCGGGCCTAAAGCCTGCGCGCCGCATCCGGGCGGAACATGGCGAATGGCCTGGCTCTTCCGTGCGATGCGGCCGGAAGACTACCGAATATAGGGAGAATTTTTTCAGAAGCACCCCGGGCCAAGGCCAATCGGCAGACTTCGGCCCATCCCCACCCGGCAAGCCATTGCCTTGTGGCCACTCCCCCCGTCAGCTTCCGGCAAAGGACCGGGCGGCGGCATCGACGAGCTGAGGCGCGCCGCCCGTCACCTGGTAGATCGCCAGAGCCCGGTCGTTGGTTCCGTTGGTATTGAAGCGGAACAGGCCGTTGACCGAGGAAATGAAGCCCTGGCGATTGGCGAGAATGCCGGGATCGAAACGACGCGGACCGGGCACCTGCTTGACGAGGCCGCAGGCGAGCAGCACCGCGTCATAGGCAAGGGTCGCCTTGGGATAGGGCTCGACGCCGAAGGACGTGCGATAGCGCGCCGCGAAGGCGTTGAACCGGTCGATCTCGGGCGCGGGGAAGAGACCGCCGGCAAGCGCGGTCGAACCGAAGACGGCCGCATCGTTCCACTGCCCGGAGCCGAGATAGGTCACTTCGCTTGGCGACAGGCCAACGGACGTCAGCGCTCCGGCGGCCTGAATCGCCAGCTGCCCGCCATCGGGCAGGAAGATGGACTGGATGCGCGCCTTGTTGCCGGCCAGCGAGGCGGCCTTGGCCGAAATGTCGCCGGCGTTGGGCTCGAAGCGCTCCACGGCGACGATGCTGATGCCGTAGCGGGTCGCATGGGACCTGAGCGACGCCTCGGCCAGGTTGCCGGCGGCCGAATTGCTGATCATCGCCGCCACCGAATTGCGGCCGAGCGCCGCCGACTTCGCGACCATCTGCTGCATCTCGTCGCCGATCAGGAAGCCCATGATGTAGACGCCGGGCTCGGCGACGCCGGGATCGGACGAGAAGGCGATGACGGGCACCTGCGCGCCCTTGGCCACGGGCGCCGCGCCGCGCACCTCGGCGGCAAAGAAGGGGCCGATGATCAGCTGGGCGCCTTCGCTCAGTGCCGCCTGGGTGGCAGCGGCCGCGCCTTCCGCCGTACCGGCCGAATCCTTGACGAGGATCGTCACGTCGGCTCCGGCGAAGTCCTGCAGCGCCATCGCGGCAGAATTGCGCAGCGCCGTCGCGATCGTGCTCGCCGCGCCCGTCGCAGACTGGGGCACAAGCAATGCGACCCTCACCGAGCCGGTTCCAATCGTGTTGCCGGTCGGCGGCGGCAGGTTGGGATCGAGCACCGCGCCGGAGGTTCCTGTTCCCGGGCCCAATCCGCCGGACAGCTGCTGCGAGCAGCCGGCGAGCAGCGCGCCAACGCCGGCCATGAGAATTCCGCGACGGCTCGGCGCCGGCGTCCGATCGCCTCCCGATCCCCTGCCATGATCTGCCGTCATCGCACCTGCCCTTGTCCCACCAACTGTTTTGCCAACACGTTCAGCGCCTCGGTCCGGCGATCTACCGCACCTGCACAGTCCTTATCTGACGGAAAATGGTGCAAGACGGCAACCGCGTTCGACAAAATTCTCGTGAATCCAAGCAATATCTTCATCAAATATCGACGATTTTCAACGCGGCCAGCCCGCCAAACCATCCGGCGCCGCATGCTGCAGGCAAAGGCCGGCCGGTTTGCCATTTGCACCGCAGGCCGTACTGTCTGGCCAAAGCACATGGCTCAGCGCACATCCGGATGGAAAACCGGTTCCCGTTTTTCACCGATTTGCTCTAGACGATACTGCGGCAACAATTTCGGGACAGGACGAGGATGCCATCCCATCAGGACACGACCCACCGGGACGCTCCGGCGCGCGAGGAGCGCAGCTACGCGATCGATGGCCGAACGGTCAGCGTTCGGCCTCTCGAGCCCGGCCTTTATCCCGTCGCGACGCCCATCGGCAATCTGGCGGACATCAGCCTGAGGGCGCTGGAGGTGCTTGCCGGGGCGGATCTCATCGCCTGCGAGGACACGCGGGTCTCGCGCGTTCTGCTCGACCGCTACGGCATCCATCGGCCTCTCGTCGCCTATCACGAGCACAACGCCGCCCGTGAACGCCCGCGGCTCACAGCGGCGATGACGCTCGGCAAGGCCGTGGCGCTGATTTCCGATGCCGGAACGCCGCTCATCTCTGATCCCGGCTACAAGCTCGTCGAGGCGACGCTCGAGGAGGGCCACAAGGTCGTGCCGATCCCCGGCCCATCGGCGATCCTGACGGCGATTGTCGCCTCCGGTCTTCCGACGGACTGCTTCCTCTTCGGCGGCTTCCTGCCGTCCAGACAGACCGCGCGGCGTCAGCGCCTTGCCGAGTTCGCCCAACTCGGCGCCACGCTCGTCTTCTATGAATCGCCGCACCGGGCGGCCGAAACCCTCGCCGACATGGCGGACGTCCTGGGCGCCGACCGGCCCGGGGCGCTTGCGCGCGAACTGACGAAGCGCTTCGAGGAAGTGCGCCGGGGGCCTCTCAAGGATCTTGCCGAGGGGGCGCAGGCCACCCCGCCGCGCGGCGAGATCGTGTTGCTGGCCGGTCCCTATGTGCCGGGAGAAGCGAGCGAGGACGATCTCGACGCCCTCCTGATCGATGCCCTCTCGCAGATGCCGATGGGCAAGGCGGCGGCGGAGATCGCCAAGGTGACCGGCAGGCCGCGCAAGGAGGTCTACGCGCGGGCGCAAACACTCAAGGCGCTCGTCCCGACGGATGCACCCGAAGAGGACGAGGCACCGTGACAGTCCGCCAGCCGTCCGGCCCCACGGCCAGGGAGCGCCGGCAGAAGGCGGAAAAGCGTGGCATCATGGCCGAGCATGTCGTCGCCATCGCCCTGCGCCTCAAGGGCTACCGCATCCTTGCCCGGCGCTATCGCACACCGGTGGGCGAGATCGACCTCGTCGTCCGGCGCGGCCGGCTCGTCGCCTTCGTCGAGGTGAAGGCACGCGGCGACATCGACACCGCCGCCGAAGCGGTGACCCCACGGACCCGGCGCCGGGTCATCCAGGCAGCCAGGCTCTACATGCAGAAGAACCCGCATCTCGACGCATGCGACCAGCGCTTCGACGTGGCGCTGGTGCGTCCCCGGCGCTGGCCCGTCCATGTCCCGTCCGCCTTCTTTGCCGACGACTGACCTGCGTCGCGCCCGAACCGCGCCGGACAGAATCAGGACCTTCGGTGTGCCTGCCCCGTTGCGGGCCGCCGTGCCGCGGTCCATATGTGCCTGACGAGATGTCCCTCCGCGCACCGTCCCTCCTTGCGCAGCCAGCCCCACGAGATTTGCCATGAGCCTGACAGTTGCCGTCCAGATGGATCATATCTCCACGATCAGGATCGGAGGCGATTCCACCTTCGCCCTGATGCTGGAAGCCCAGCGGAGAGGCCACCGGCTGCTGCACTACACGCCCGACCGCATGGCGATGACCGGCAAGAGCGTCGCCGCCCGCGTGGAGCCGGTCGAGGTCGCCGACGTCGAGGGCGCGCATTACGCGCTTGGCGACGCCTATCGCATGGACCTTGCCGACGCCGATGTCGTGCTTCTGCGCCAGGAGCCGCCCTTCGACATGGCCTATGTGACGAGCACGCACATGCTCGACCTCATTCATCCGAAGACGCTGGTGGTCAACGATCCGGCGAGCGTGCGCAACGCCCCGGAAAAAGTGCTGGTCATGACCTTCCCGCAGCTGATGCCGGAGACGGTGATCACGCGCGACGTGCAGGAGGTGAAGGATTTCCGCAAGCAGCATGGCGACATCGTTATCAAGCCGCTCTATGGCCACGGCGGCCAGTCGGTGTTCCGCGTGCGCCCCGAGGACGAGAATTTCGGCTCGCTGATGGACCTCTTCACCTCGCTGTCGCGCGAGCCCTTCGTCGTGCAGCGCTACCTGCCTGCGGTGCGCGCCGGCGACAAGCGCATCATCCTCGTCGAGGGCGAGTTCGCCGGCGCGGTCAACCGCGTGCCGGCGGCCGACGACCTTCGCTCCAACATGGTGCGCGGCGGGGCCGCCCAGACGACGGAACTCACCGACCGGGAAGCCGAAATCTGCGCCACCATCGGACCGGAGCTGAAGCGCCTCGGCCTTCTCTTCGTCGGCATCGACGTCATCGGCGGCTTTCTCACGGAGATCAACGTGACCTGCCCGACCGGTATCCGCGCCATCCGCAAGCTCGGCGGCCCGGATATCGCGGCGCGGATCTGGGACGCCATTGAGGCCAAGGTCGCCGCAAAGGCTGACTAGACCCGAACAGAAATCCTGCTTTTGTTCTCGTTTTATTCTTGAATGCCCTGTCTGGTTGTGCAACCCTTCCGCAAGTTCCAGTGGAGGCGGGGGTCTTGCCATGGTCAGTCGGGTGACAACGGTCGCCTTTCAGGGCGTTGAGGCCGTGGATGTCGATGTCCAGGTGCATGTGGCACCCGGCTCGCCGAATTTCACCATCGTGGGACTGGCCGACAAGGCGGTTGGCGAAAGCCGGGAGCGCATTCGGGCGGCGCTGACTGCCTCGGGCCTTGCCCTGCCGGCGCGGCGGATCACGGTCAATCTCGCCCCGGCCGACCTGCCGAAGGAAGGCAGTCACTACGATCTTCCGATTGCGCTTTGCCTGATGGCGGCGATTGGCGCCCTGCCGGCCGACGCGCTGGAGGGCTTCGTCGTCCTCGGCGAGCTTGCGCTCGACGGGACACTGTCTCCGGTCGCCGGCGTGCTGCCGGCCGCCATCGCCGCCAATGCGAACGGCAAGGGCCTCATCTGCCCCAAGGCGTCGGGAAGCGAGGCCGCCTGGGCCGACCCCGACATGGCGATTCTCGCCCCGCTCAGCCTCATTGCCATCGCCAATCATTTCAAGGGAACGCAGGTGCTGAGCCGCCCCATTGCCCGGCGCAGCGAGATGGACACCTCCCTGCCCGATCTTGCCGATGTGAAGGGACAGGAGACGGCCAAGCGTGCGCTCGAAATCTGCGCCGCCGGCGGCCACAACCTCCTGATGATCGGCCCGCCGGGCGCTGGCAAATCAATGCTGGCGCAGCGGCTTCCCTCCATCCTGCCGCCGCTCAGCCCGCGCGAACTGCTTGAAATCTCGATGGTCGCCTCGATTGCCGGAACGCTCGCCGACGGCAAGCTCTCCGACCGGAGGCCCTTTCGCGCGCCGCATCACTCGGCCTCGATGGCGGCGCTGGTCGGCGGCGGCCTTCGGGCACGGCCGGGCGAGGTGTCCATGGCCCACAACGGTGTCCTCTTCCTCGACGAGCTGCCGGAGTTCAACCCGACCGTTCTCGACAGCCTGCGCCAGCCGCTGGAGACCGGCGACGTCGTCATTGCCCGGGCCAATCATAGGGTCACCTATCCGGCAAGGTTCCAGCTTGTCGCCGCCATGAACCCGTGCCGCTGCGGCCATGCGGGAACGCCCGGCTTCACCTGCCGGAGGGGCGACCGCTGCGCCGCCGACTATCAGGCGCGGCTTTCCGGGCCGCTGCTCGACCGTATCGATCTTCACATCGAGGTCGGCGCGGTTTCGGCAGCGGACCTGCAACTGCCGCGATCGAGCGAAACGAGTGCCGTCGTCGCCGAGCGGGTCGCCCAGGCACGGATGCGCCAGACAGAGCGCTTCGCGGCCCTTCAGTTGCCGCATCTGCGCACGAATGCCGATGCCCCGTCGCGGGTCATCGAAGAGATTGCTGAGCCCGACCGGAGCGCCGCCCAGCTGCTGCGTGATGCCGCCGACATGATGCGGCTTTCGGCCCGCGCCTATCACCGCGTCCTGAAGGTGGCGCGCACGCTCGCCGATCTCGACGGGGAGGACCGCGTCGGCCGGCTGCACGTGGCCGAGGCGCTCGCCTACCGGCCGCAAACGGACCGGATGGCAACGGCCGCCTGATGGCGCGCGGCGGAAGCCGCAGCATTGCCTACGCGCTAAATTTATCCGGCTTATCATGCATCGGCGTCTGGACCATCGCCGGATCGGCGGGATGACGGGATCAAGGTGCCAGGTCGTCCACCGCCCCCGCAGCGGCTTCCGGGCTAAAGCCGGCGGCTCAACGGCCGCTCTCCGCGCTGCCCTCGGTCCTCGCCGGTCATCGATCACCATCGATTCAGGACTGCAGGGAAAAGGAAATTTCAAGGATGTTCCTTCATCCTGTCCGCCACGCGAATGAGAGCAGGACGGGTGATGATCAAGCTGAACGGCCGAACCGACCGGCAGGACAAGGTCCATGCCGAGTTGCCGCGCGAGCATCCGGCACGGATCGACGAGGCAACTGCGCCCCGGCCGGTGGGGACCGAGTGGGGCATCGTCGAGGCTGATATCCCGGCCGCTGGCCGCAAGAGCCGAACGCTGGCCGAGGCAGCCCTCGATCTTGGCATGATTGGCCTCACGGCTGCCGCGGCCCTTCTTCTCATTACCGCGGCGATCACCGGCAATCCCGTTCTCGGTTTTGCCGCCGCCTTCGTTCTCGGCGGCGGCTCCGTCGACCTGATTTCCCGGCTTCTGCGCAGGGCGCGCAAGCGCCGCCCGGCTGCGGCGACAGACAGCCAGTCCGCTCCCGCCTCCGGTCCGGATATCGAGGCGCTGACGGACGACCTTTGGGAGGCGCGCGAGCAGCTCGAGCAGCTTGGTGGCATCATCCAGGCGAGCGGCGACGTCGTCCTGCAGCGGGACAAGACCGGCCTCATCATCGGCGTCAACGAGAGCTTCATCCGGCTCTTCGGCATTTCCGAGGACGAGGTCATCGGCCGGAAACTCCTCGACGTGATCAGGCTGGACGACGGGCATCCCCTTTCGACGGACGAGGAGGGGCGTGAACGCTCCTATCTGCTGCCGGTCCGGGACGTGCCGGTCGAAACGGCGCAGGGAACGCGCTGGTTCTCCTGGACCGAGACCTGTCTCAAGGACGAGGGAGACCAGTCCGTCATCCATTGCATCGGCCGCGACGTCACCGACCGCAAGGCGACGGAAGCGGCGCTTTCGGTGGCGCGCGACATGGCCGAGGCGGCCAGCGAGGCGAAGTCGCGCTTTCTCGCCATGGTCAGCCACGAGATCCGCACCCCGCTCAACGGCATTCTCGGGATGATCAACCTGCTGCAGCAGACGTCGCTGTCGTCCGAGCAGCAGACCTATGCCCGCGCCATCGAGACATCCGGCGACGCCCTGCTGCTGCTCATCAACGACCTGCTCGATTTCTCCAAGATCGAGGCCGGCCGTATCGACCTGATGCCAGAGGCGGCCAATATCGGCGAACTCGTCGAGGCGCTGGCCGAGCTTCTGGCCCCGCGCGCACAGGCCAAGGGCATCGAGCTTGCGGCCTATATCGATCCGGACCTTCCGCCCTCTCTCCGGGTAGATGCGGCGCGCCTGCGCCAGGTTCTGTTCAACCTTGCCGGCAACGGCATCAAGTTCACGGCCGAGGGCGGCGTCGCGATCGAGGTGTTCCGGGTGCGCGCGGCCGACGAAGGTCAACGGGTCGGTGTCCTGTTCCAGATCCGCGACACCGGCATCGGCATCGATCCACAGGACGGCGACCGAATCTTCCGCGAGTTCGAGCAGGCCGAGCCTGGACCGGCACGATCCTTTGGCGGCACGGGGCTCGGGCTTGCGATCTCGCGGCGGCTCGTCCACCTCATGGGCGGCGAAATCCGGCTGGAATCGGCTCTCGGCGCCGGCGCCTGCTTCTCCTTCCTGATCCGGCTGGACACCGAGCACGAGACGGCCGATCCGTCAGGGACCGTTCCCGGGACAGCCGCCGCGCCGACGATCCCGGTTCCCAGCTTCAGCTTTGCGCCTGGTCCCGGCGCGGGCGCCCGGGCCCATCAGCAGATGCTGATTGAGGCACTCCTGAGCCGCCAGGACGATCCGTTGGACATGCGACCAGACGGAACAGCAGGGCCCGGTCTATCCGTTGCAGCCGACATGGCCGGCGCCAGCGAGGAAGCGAAAGTGGACGAGGGCGCGTCCGCCGACACGCCCCCCAGCACACCCCTACCCCAGGCGCAAGGCGGCGAACTTGCCGGCAGGCGGATCGTGCTCGTCTCGCATGCGCTCATCGAGGGTCCCCTGATCTTGCGCCGGCTGTTCGAGCGCGGCGCCGATGTCCGGCTCCTGACCCAGCAGCAGGTCGAGGCCGACCTGATGGGCGGCCCTCCGGCCGATGTCGTCCTCGTCGATGCGGCGGTCGGCGATCCGATCGCCATGATCGAGCGCATCCGGGCGATGACCTCGACACCGGTCGGGATCGTGATCGACCCGTTGCAGCGCCCGCAACTGGCGGAATTCAGCGATGCGGGCTACGGCGCCTATATGGTCAAGCCGGTGCGCTCCTCGTCTCTCGTGCTCACCGTGCGCACGCTGCTCGGCGAGGCCATCTTCTCCCCCCAGGACGAGCGCCCGGACATGCACAGCGAGCCGAAGCCGACCGCCCGGCCCGGCTGCCACGTGCTGCTGTGCGACGACAACGAGATCAACGTCCTGCTCGGACGCGGTCTCCTGGAACGGCAGGGGCATTCGGTGAGCGTCGCCGTCGACGGGCGCCACGCCGTTGCCGCCTATGAGGAGGCAGTCCGATCCGGCCGCGCCTTCGACATCGTGCTGATGGACCTGCACATGCCCGAAATGGACGGCTTCGAGGCGACACGGCGGATCCGCTCGCTCGACATTCCCGACACGGCGCATCATCCGCTCATCATCGCCCTCACCGCCGACGTCATGCCGGCGACGCGGGAGAGCTGTGAGGGCGGCCTTTTCGACGACTGGGCGTCGAAGCCTCTGCAGCCGGACCACCTGGCCTCGCTGCTCGCCAAGCACATGGATGCGCGCGAGCGGGCCGGCTGATCGACGGGCGCGCGTTGACGGGGGCGCGTCGACGGGGACGCGGCGCCAGCCGGCACCCCGGCGACCCGCCGGGATTTGATCCATCGTCCTGCTTGCCCCGGATCATCGGTCGGTGCGACGTTGATCCCTCCGCCCATGAGGTCTACAAGCTCACGATCTCTTTTCTTCAGGCTCATCATGAAACTCGACAAGATTGAAGCGGCCATCGCCGCCATTGCCAACGGCGAACTCGTGATCGTCGTTGACGATACCGACCGCGAAAACGAGGGCGACCTGATCATGGCCGCATCGAAGGCCACGCCCGAGACGATGGCCTTCATGATCCGCCACACCAGCGGTATCATCTGCGTGCCGATGACGGGCGAGCGCGCGGACACCCTCAACCTGCCGCCGATGGTCGCCAACAATCTCGATCCGATGCGCACGGCCTTCACGATCAGCGTCGACTACAAGGTCGGGATGACCACCGGCATTTCATCTGAAGAACGCGCCAACACCGCCAGGGCGCTCGCCAACGACAATGCCCAGGCGAGCGACTTCCTGCGGCCCGGCCATATCTTTCCGCTGATCGCGCGCGCCGGCGGCGTCCTGACCCGCTCCGGCCACACGGAAGCGGGCGTCGATCTTGCCCGGCTCGCCGGCATCGAGCCGGTCGGCATTCTTGCCGAGGTGGTCAACGACGACGGCACCGTGAAGCGGCTGCCCGAACTCCTGGCCTTTGCCGCCGAGCACAAGCTGAAGATCATCAGCATCGAGGATCTGATCGCCTATCGCATCCGCACCGAGCGCTTCGTCTCGCGCGCGGCGGCGCAGCCGATGACGATCGGCGGCATGAAGGCGATGGTCTATGCCTACCAGACGCCCTTCGATCCGCTGCAACACATCGTCGCCGTCTTCGGCGAGATCGGCAACGGCGAGGATATCTTCACCCGCATCCACCGCGAGCAGCCGGTGCTGGACCTCTTCTGCCGGTCGGCGCAGAAGGGCTTCTGGCTCGACGGGGCGCTCGAGGCTATCCGGTCACAGGGCGACGGACGCGGCGTTCTCATGTTCCTGCGCACCCCCCATGCCGACGACCTCGCTGAAATGTCGACGACAGGGGCAACGGACACACCAGACGAAGGACCGAAGGACGGCGAGGGTCACAGCAGTGCGATCAAGCGCATGAACCGGTGGCGGGAAGTCGGCGTTGGCGCGCAGATCCTGCGCGACCTCGGGGTCGTCTCGATCGCCGTTCTTGCCTCGCAGAACCGGCAGTATGTCGGCCTCGGCGGCTTCGGCATCGAGATCAGCCGCACCATCAGGCTCGAGGACCAGGCCTGACCGGGACAACGTCCGGCAAGCCATCTGCCCCGACCCTGCGTCATCTGCCGGCCCTGCGAAGAGAGGCCGGGCGGACTCGGGCAAGAAGCGGGGGCAAGAGACACGGGCAAGCGTGGCGGGATCCCAAGAAGCAAAAAAGCACCGCGCGGGCTTTCCGCACAGTGCTTGGCGTTCTGACGGCTTGACTCTTCGCCGCCGGCAAAGGCCCGGCGGCGAAGAGTCAACCATCTAGCATCAAACAAACAAGCGCCACCCTGTCCCCGCTTGCACGGGGGCAGAATGGCGCTCGATTCTTCGGGCAAAGACTGACGGAAACCCTCAGTCGCCCAATTCGATCGAAACGGCCTCGCGGCCCTTCGGCGTCTCGACGATCTGCATCGACACCCGCTGACCATCGTCAAGATGGGCCAGACCGGCGGACTGCAGCACCGAGATGTGCACGAAGACGTCCTTGCCGCCGTCCTCGCCGGCAACAAAGCCGAAGCCCTTTTCAGGGTTGAACCACTTCACCGTGCCCTCGAGCGGCATCGCGGACGACATGTCCACCGTCCGGCGAGGCGGACGCGGGCTGCCACCGAAACCACCACCGCCAGCACGCGGAGGCCGATCCCCGAAGCTGCGATCTCCGCCGCCGAAGCTGCGCGGACCGCGGGCCGGCTCGGAAGCCGTGCTTTCATCGACGTCGATGACCTTCACAACCTGCTTGCCCTTGGCGCCCTGAGCCACCTGGACCTTCAAGGTCGAGCCAGGAGCAACGGTGTCGCGACCGACCGCCTGCAGCGCTCCAATGTGAAGGAAGGCGTCGCCCGATCCATCGGTCAGCGCCGTGAAGCCGAAACCCTTCTCAGGGTTGAACCAGGAAACCGTGGCGTCCACAACCGGACCTGTCGCTTCCGCGCCACCGCCGAATCCTGAGCCGCCCATCGGCCGCGCGGGCCGCTCGCTACGCATCTCGAAAGGAGGCGGCATGTCGTCATCAAATCCGCCGCGCCGACGCGGCTGGCGAAAGTCCTTACCCTTACCCATTCTAACGTTCTCGTCTCCGCCATCCAAAAGCACAGCCTGCACCCAACCGGAGAAATGGATGCGGACATCAATCGCAACAGAGCTAATCCAGATACTTCTTTCCTGTTTGGCTACTTGAGCCGCGACGCCGAACGCAATCAGGACCGAATAATATGAAGAACCGCTCCGCAAATACCATTACCACATGTTGTTCCGCGCGACGCCAAGGTTTTTTTGCGAATCGCCCTTCTCGCGCCGAATTTTTTTCCGAAGATCGGCCGAGCCCGCGTTTTATGCCGCTTCGCAATGCAGTTTGTTATGAATTTGAGCGACATGATGAGGGTGCCGAGGTCTGAAACGAGTCCTTTTTCGCCCAGATCCATGAAAATTTGGGGGAGTGAATTATTTCGTCCAAATCGGTCGTCCCTTCGCCTGGCCAGACTGTTGCCGCCGTGACACCACCACCCGTTCCGACACTCCTGACCGCGATCGCGATCGTCACCGCTGCGGCCTTGCTGAGCGGTCAGCTTCCCTTGCGCTGGGTGGGGTTTCAGGGACAGGAGACCGTTGTGCCCGCGTCGGAATGGACGCCGCCGGATCCGCTGGCCTCGCTCGATCCGAAGACACGCAAGAGCGCCGTCTCGCCTGCCCCCTATGGCACCGAATTCCGGCAGGTGGCCTCCGTGCCGCCGGTCACCTTCTGCAAGCTGCTCGGCGATGCCGGCATCCCGATGAGCGAGAGCCACGCGACCGTCCTTTCGCCGCAGCTGACCCAGTGCACCTCCGAGTTGATCCTCGTCAGCGACCAGCGCGCGACCACCGGTTCCGGCAAGAAAGCCCAGAGCGGCCAGGGCAATGACGCACCCCAGAATTCGCTCTTCGTCCTCGCCCAGAGCGATCTTCAGGGGCATCTGCGGCTCATCCGGGTCAAGATGAACCTTGAGGACCGCGACGGCGCCGACGACGCCAAGGCACGCATGAAGTCGCTGATCGAGACCGTCTTCCGCATCGAGAGCTGGCCGATGCCATCCGGCCTGCTCCGGTCCATCGACTATCTCGACCCGATCGACCGGACCGTCGCCGGCATGCGGATCACGATGAAACGAGAGTGGGGCGACATCCCGCGCTTCAATCTGATCATCGAGCCGGCCAAGCTGAACCTGCCGCCCGCGGGTCGCTTCGGCCCGCGCACGGGCTAGAAGCCTTCGCGCACTCCGTCGTCCGATCCCCTGGACAGCATCACCGAGACCGCCGGGCACCGGACAGATCCGGCATGTCATGTCGCGTCCGTACAACGGAACAGCCGAAAGCATGCGGGCAGGGCTCGACCGGGCAACGGATACTCGCGTCCACTCTGCAAATGATCGAGGCGGTCATGGAAAAGTTTTCCGGCTTCAAGCTGATCCGGCGGGCCCTTGGCGGCCATCAGGGCTGGGGGCGGCAATGGCGCACTCCCGAGCCCAAGGCCTCCTACGACGTCATCATCGTCGGTGCCGGCGGCCATGGCCTGGCAACAGCCTACTATCTGGCGACCGTCCACGGCATCACGAATGTCGCGGTGATCGAGAAGGGCTGGCTCGGCGGCGGCAACACGGGGCGCAACACCACCATCGTGCGCTCCAACTATCTCTTCGACGAGAGCGCCGGGCTCTACAACCATGCCCTAAAGCTCTGGGAAGGCCTGTCCCAGGAACTGAACTACAACGTGATGTTCTCGCCGCGCGGCGTCCTGATGCTCGCGCACAACATTCACGACGTTCAGTCCTTCAAGCGCCATGTCCATGCGAACCGCCTCAACGGCGTCGACAACGAGTGGCTGAGCGCGGAAGAGTGCCGGGAATTCTGCCCGCCGCTCAATATCGACGCCTCGACGATGCGCTATCCGGTGCTCGGCGGTGCGCTGCAGCGGCGCGGCGGCACAGCCCGGCACGATGCCGTCGCCTGGGGCTATGCCCGCGGCGCGGACGCGCGCGGCGTCGACATCATCCAGAATTGCGCGGTCACCGCCATCCGGCGCGGACCGGACGGCGAGGTCCAAGGTGTGGAGACCTCAAAGGGCTTCATCGGCGCCAGGAAGATCGGCGTCTCGGCGGCCGGCAACACCTCGGTGGTAATGGCGATGGCGGGCCTCAGGATGCCGCTCGAAAGCTATCCGCTGCAGGCGCTCGTCTCCGAACCGGTCAAGCCGGTATTCCCCTGCGTCGTGATGTCGAACACGATCCACGCCTATATCTCGCAGTCGGACAAGGGCGAACTCGTCATCGGCGCGGGCACGGACGCCTATACGTCCTACACCCAGCGCGGCGGCATCCATATCGCCAACCACACGCTGGACGCGATCTGCGAACTCTTCCCGATGTTCCGACGCATGCGCATGCTGCGCAACTGGGGCGGCATCGTCGACTTGACACCGGACCGCTCGCCGATCATCGCCAAGACGCCGGTCAAGGGCCTCTACGTCAACTGCGGCTGGGGCACCGGCGGCTTCAAGGCGACGCCGGGCGCGGGCCACGTTTTCGCCCACACGATCGCCAAGGACGAGCCGCATGCGATCAACGCGGCCTTTACCATGGAGCGCTTCCGCGACGGCGTCCTCATCGACGAGGCGGCCGCGGCGGCCGTCGCCCACTAAGGCGGGACGGCGATGACCGACCGGTCTACCCCCGCCCCTTCTCATTCCCCCTGTTCGTGGAGATCGGCCCGATGCTGATCATTGCCTGCCCCTATTGCGGCCCCCGGCCGGAGCTTGAATTCCGCTACGGCGGCGAGGCCCATGTCGCCCGGCCGGCGGATCCGTCCGGGCTCGACGACGAGACCTGGGGCACGTTCCTCTACCAGCGGTCCAACCCGCGCGGCCTTCATGCGGAGCGCTGGCGGCATGCGGCCGGCTGCGGTCGCTTCTTCAACGCCGTCCGCGACACCACGACCGATTTCTTCGTCGCCACCTACGAGACCGGCCAGCCGCGTCCCGACATCGAAGGCCCTGGAGAGAGCACGAAATGACCAGCCCGTTCCGTCTTGCCTCCGGCGGGCGCATCGACCGTTCGCGCCCGATCCAGTTCACCTTCGACGGCCGCTCGCGCAAGGGCTTTGCCGGCGATACGCTCGCCTCGGCGCTGATTGCCGACGGCCAGCACCTGATCGGCCGGTCCTTCAAGTATCACCGCCCGCGCGGCTTCCTGTCGGCCGGATCGGACGAACCGAACGCCCTTGTCGGCGTCGGCCGCGACGATGCGCATTTCTCGCCGAACCTGCGCGCCACGCAGGTCGAACTCCACGACGGTCTCGTCGCCGTCAGCCAGAACCGCTGGCCGTCGCTCGATTTCGACGCCGGCGCGTTCAACGACCTTCTCGCGCCCTTCTTCCCGGCCGGCTTCTACTACAAGACCTTCATGTGGCCGGCGAAGGCGTGGGAAAAGTTCTACGAGCCGAAGATCCGCGCCATGGCCGGTCTCGGCCGCGCGCCGGAAGAGGCCGACGGCGACCGCTACACCCAGCATTTCGCCCATTGCGAGGTGCTTGTCGTCGGCGCGGGACCGGCCGGCCTTGCCGCCGCCCTTGCCGCCTCGGAAACGGGCGTGCGCGTCATCCTCGCAGACGAGCAGAACGAGTTCGGCGGCTCGCTGCTCTCCGACCTTTCCTCAACCATCGACGGCAAGCCGGCGATGGACTGGGTGGCGGACGCGGTCGCGGAGCTCAAGGGCCGGGCCAACGTCACGCTGCTCAGCCGCACGACGGCCTTCGGCTACTATCCGCACAACCTGATCGGCCTTTGCGAGCGGGTGACCGATCACATGAGCGTTGCCGATAGCGACCTGCCGCGCGAGCGCCTGTGGCAGGTGCGGGCCGGCCAGGTGGTGATTGCCGCCGGCGCCCACGAGCGGCCGCTGGTCTTTCCGGAAAACGACCGCCCAGGCGTCATGCTGGCGGAAGCCGGACGCGCCTATGCCAACCGCTATGCGGCCAAGCCCGGCAACCGCGCCGTGATCTTCACGGCGGCCGATTCAGCCTATAGCGTCGCGCTCGATCTCAAGGCCGCCGGCGTCGAGATCGCGGTCATAGCCGATCTGCGCAAGGAGGCGAACGGCCCGCTGCCGGAGATGGCACGCGCCGCCGGCATCGACGTGCGCACGTCCACAACGGTTGTCGGGACGCGCGGCCGCCTGCGGGTCTCGCAGGCCCATCTTGCGAGCTTGAAATCCGACGGGTCGGTCGGCTCGACCGAGCCGATGCCCTGCGATCTCGTGCTGATGTCGGGCGGCTTCACGCCGTCGGTGCATCTCTTCTCGCAGTCGCGCGGCAAGCTCGGCTGGAACGGCGAACTCGGCGCCTATCTTCCGGACGTTTCCGTCGAAGCGGAGCGGTCGGCCGGTTCGTGCCGGGGTCTCTACGGCCTCGACAAGGTGCTGGCCGACGGTTTCGCGCAAGGCGCGGCCGCGGCCAAGGATGCCGGCGCCACCACCACGCCGTCACGCAGTTTCACGGCCAAGGCCGCTGACGCGGGCACGGACGGCTTCATCGGAGCTGCGCCGCACAACCGCAACCCCAATTTCGCCAAGGCCTTCGTTGACTGGCAGAACGACGTCACCGCCAAGGACATCAAGCTTGCGACCCGCGAGGGCTTCCAGTCGATCGAGCATATCAAGCGCTACACGACGACGGGCATGGCCACGGACCAGGGCAAGACGTCGAACATGAACGCGCTCGGCATCGTCTCCGACGCGCTGAAGAAGCCGGTGACCGAGATCGGCCTGACGACCTTCCGTCAGCCCTATACGCCGACCACCTTCGGCATCTTTGCCGGCGCGGCGCGCGAGGCGCTCTTCGACCCGGTGCGCACGACGCCGATCCATACCTGGGCGGCAGAGCAGGGCGCGGCCTTCGAGGACGTCTCGCTGTGGAAGCGCGCGCATTACTTCCCGAAGGGTGGGGAAGACCTGCACGCGGCGGTCGCCCGCGAATGCCTCGCCGTGCGCAACTCGGTCGGCATCTTCGATGCCTCGACGCTCGGCAAGATCGAGGTCGTGGGCCCGGATGCGGCCGAGTTCATGAACCGCATGTATATCAACGCTTGGACGAAGCTCGGCGCCGGCAAGCTGCGCTATGGCGTCATGCTGCGCGAGGACGGCTTTGTCCTTGACGACGGCGTCGTCGGACGGCTTGCCGAGGACCGCTTCCACGTCACCACGACGACCGGCGGCGCGCCGCGCGTTCTCAACATGATGGAAGACTATCTCCAGACCGAGTGGCCGGACCTCGACGTCTGGCTGACCTCGACCACCGAGCAGTGGGCCGTGATCGCCGTGCAGGGGCCGAATGCCCGCAAGGTGCTGGAGACACTCGTCGACGACATCGATCTCTCGGCCGAATCGATGCCGCACATGAGCGTCAAGGAAGGCCACATCCAGGGCATCCCGACCCGGCTCTTCCGCGTTTCCTTCACCGGCGAGCTCGGATTCGAGGTCAACGTGCCGGCCGACTACGGCCGCGCGGTCTGGGAGGCGATCTTTGCCGCCGGCGAAGCCTTCGGCATCACGCCCTATGGCACAGAGACCATGCACGTTCTTCGCGCCGAGAAGGGCTACATCATCGTTGGCCAGGAAACAGACGGCACGGCGACGCCGGACGACGTCGGCCTTTCCTGGGCCATCGGCAAGACCAAGAAGGACTTCGTCGGCAAGCGCTCGCTTGCCCGCCCGGCCCTGATGGCACCGGACCGCAAGCAGCTTATCGGCCTGCTGACCGAGGTGGCGGGCGAGGTGCTGGAGGAAGGCGCGCAGGTCGTCGCCGACCCGAACGCGCCGGTGCCCATGCCGATGATCGGCCATGTGACCTCGTCCTATCCGAGCTCGACACTCGGCCGGTCCATCGCCCTTGCGATGATCAAGGGCGGCCGCGCCCGCGTGGGCGAGACGCTCTACGTGCCGATGCCCGGCCGCACGATCAAGGTAACGGTGACCGATCCCGTCTTCTACGACAAGGAAGGGAAACGCCTCGATGGCTGACCTCAGTGCCCGGCGCAGCCACGCGCTCGAACCGCTCATTGCCGTCTCGAAGGCGATCCCCGCCGTCGGCGTGATGGCCCTCGCACCCGCCGTCCGGCTCAACTTCCGGGGTCGTCCCGCCGCCATCGAGGCCGCGGGCAAGGCCTTCGGCATCGATCTGCCGCAAGAGGCCTGCCGCTTCGTGCAGAAGGATGCCCGGCGCGCCCGCTGGCTAGGGCCCGACGAGTGGATGCTGACGACGACCGAAGACGACGCGGCATCGCTCCGTCAGGCGCTCGACAGTGCGCTCGCCGGCCTGCCGCATTCGCTGACCGACGTCAGTCATCGCAGCCTTTCCATCGCCGTCACGGGACCGCAGGCGGCCTTCGTCATCAACGAGGCCTGTCCGCTCGATCTCTCGCTGGCGGCCTTTCCGGTCGGCATGTGCACGCGGACCGTCTTCGGCAAGGCGGAGATCATCCTGACGCGCACGGACGAGACCCGCTTCGAGATCGACGTCTGGCGGTCCTTTGCCGACTATGTCTGGCGTTATCTGGAGGAGGCCCGGCGCGAGTTCGCCTGAGGCGGCGGAGACCCTGCGACCGGCGCCAGACCTGGCAGGTGCCGGGCACCGGCGTCGCCATGCAGCAGTCTTGAAGTTTTCCATATTGTGGCCCGCAAATTGCTGTAGATTGTAACGATCTGACAGCAAGAAACCGCATGCCCTCGTGGCGCGCGTGGGAACAGCGGGCATGAAACCGATCGATCGTCTTGGAACGGCGAAGCTTGGCGCGGGAATTCCAACGCTCAACGTCGGCTTTCTTCTCGCCAACAATTTCACGCTGTCCGCCTTCGCGCTCTTCGTCGATCATCTGCGCCTTGCCGCCGACGACGGCGACCGGTCGCGGCCGATCATGGCGCGCTGGAAGGTGATGGCGTCCCGGCCGGAGCAGATTCGATCGAGCTGCGGCGTGCTCGTCTCGCGAACGTCCGAGCTCGCCGATCCGACAGGCTTCGACTACATCGTGGTCATCGGCGGCCTGCTCCACGCCGGGTCGGCCTTTGATGCCGAAACGATCGAGTATCTGAAAAAGGCGGCCAAGCTCGGCATACCGCTCGTGGGCGTTTGCACCGGCAGCTTCGTGCTCGCCCGCGCCGGCCTGATGACGGGGCGCAAATGCTGCGTGTCCTGGTATCATTACCAGGACTTCCTCGACGAATTCCCGCATCACCAGCCCGTCGCCGACCGTCTCTACATTATCGACGGCGACCGGATCACCTGCGCCGGTGGCGGCGGGGCGGCGGACCTTGCCACGACGCTCATCGAGAAGCACATCGGCCGCTCGGTCGCGCAGAAGAGCCGGCACGTCCTGATGCTCGACCGAGCCCGCGCCGGCGGCGAGGCGCAGCCGCATCCGCCCATCGCCGAACAGGTGGAAGACGACCGCGTACGCCGCGCGCTCCTGATGATGGAGCAGAATATCGCCAACCCGATGCCGATCGCCGACATCGCCCGCAAGGTGCGCGTTTCGACGCGCCAGCTGGAGCGGCTGTTCCAGACCATGCTCGGCCAGCGGCCGGCGGAATTCTACCGCCAGCTCCGGCTGCGCTACGCCCGCTTCCTGCTCGACACCACCGACCGGTCCGTGACGGCGATCGCGCTCGACGCCGGATTTTCGGACTGCGCCCATTTCTCGCGCCAGTTCAAGGCGCTGCACGGCTTCACGCCGTCGAATTCGCGGGCGGTCAATCCGCCGCCGGCATCGGCCCCGTCGCTGGCGGGGCAGCGCGTCTTCGAATAGCGGAACAGGCCCAAAATCCGGGCATGCCCGCGGATGTCGCATGAAAGCGTCATCATGTCGTTTTTGCGCAAGTCGACGACCGGGCTCCGGCGTCACAGTCCAAAGCGTATAGCGCCGTGGAGCGACGCATCCACGGCGGGTGGGGGATGGAGAAAAGTCCCATGCTCGATATCACCAGCACGCCGCTGAAATCCCTGCTGCATCGCCGCCGCCCCGGCTATTCGCTGGAGGCGCCCTTCTACCTGTCGCCGGAGATTTTCGCCGCCGACATGGAGACCATCTTCCAGCGTCACTGGATTTTCGTCGGCGTCGAGCCGGACGTGCCGGAGCCGGGCGATGCCATGGTCGTCGATATCGGCGGCACGTCCGTCGTCATCGTGCGCGACGACGACATGAATGTGGTCGCCTTCCACAATGTCTGCCGCCATCGCGGCGCGCGTCTCGTGCACGACTACAAGACGACGGTCGGCAATCTCGTCTGCCGCTATCACGCATGGACCTACGGCCTCGACGGCAAGCTGATGTTCGCCGAGCACATGGGCGAAAACTTCGACATGAGCTGCCACGGCCTGAAGCCCGTGCACCTGCGCTCGCTCGAAGGCCTGCTGTTCCTGTGCCTTGCCGACGAACCGCCGGCCGACTTTGACGACATGGCCGCCGTGATGGCGCCCTATCTTGCCCCGCACGACCTGCGCAACACCAAGGTCGCCTTCGAGATGGACATCGTCGAGCCGGGCAACTGGAAGCTGACGATGGAAAACAACCGCGAGTGCTACCACTGCGCGGGCAACCATCCCGAACTGACCGTGCCGCTTTTCGCCGAGGGCTTCGGCTTCGCGCCGGAATCGCTCGATGAGGCCGGCCGCCTGCAGGCGGAACGCTACAGCTGCCTGGTCAACGAGAACCACGGCGACTGGGAAAAGGCGGGTTTCCCGTCACGCTGCCAGGAGCATCTCGACGACATGGTCACCGGCTACCGCGCCGAGCGCCTGCCGCTCGACGGTGATGCCGAGTCGCATACGCTCGACACCAAGGCCGCCTGCAAGAAGCTGATGGGCAAGTTCACGAACCACAAGATGGGCGCCCTGCACTTCTGGACCCAGCCCAATTCCTGGCACCACTTCATGGCCGATCATGCGGTGACCTTCTCGGTCCTGCCGCTCGACGCCGAGCATTCCCTGCTGCGCACCAAGTGGCTGGTCCACAAGGACGCCGTGGAAGGCGTCGACTATGACGTGGAGAACCTCAAGGCGGTGTGGGTCGCCACCAACGACCAGGATTCCACCCTCGTCGGATACTGCCAGACCGGCGCGCGCAGCCCGGCCTATGAGCCCGGCCCCTACTCGCCGCATACCGAGATGCTGGTCGAACGATTCTGCAACTGGTACGTCGGTCGCATGACCGAAGTGCACGGCCTCTGACCAGACTGTCCCGCACGATGACCGACGCGATTGCCGGCTTTCTCGACCCTTCGCTCCCGCTCTGGGACCCGGAGGCGGACGATACGCTCGTCGTGCGCCAGGTGCGCGAGGAGACACACGACGTCAAGACCTTCGTGCTGGCGCCGAAGGCTCCCTGCCGCTTTGCCTACAAGCCGGGCCAGTTCCTGACGCTCGACCTCGATATCGCCGGCGAGCGGGTCAACCGCTGCTACACGATCTCGTCCGCGCCGACGCGTCCGGGCACGATCTCGATCACGGTCAAGCGGGTGCCGGACGGCCCTGTGTCGAACTTCCTGCACGACACGCTGAAGGCCGGATCGGAGATCCGCGCCGTCGGGCCGATGGGCGAGTTCACCTGCGTCGACCACCCGGCGCCGAAATACCTGTTCCTGTCCGGCGGCAGCGGCATCACCCCGCTGATGTCGATGGCGCGGTCCTTCCATGACCTCGCGGAGCAGCGCGACATCGTCTTCGTCCATGCCGCCCGCTCGCCCGCCGACATCATCTTCCGCGACGAACTGGCGCTGATGGCGCGCAACCTGCCCGATTTCCGTTTCGCGGCAGTCTGCGAGGGCGACACGATCGCCGAGCGCTGGAACGGTTTTTCCGGCCGGCTGACGCTGGACATGCTGAAGCTCATCGCGCCGGACTTCATGGAGCGCGAGATTTTCGTCTGCGGCCCCTCGCCCTTCATGATGGCGGTGCGGATGATGCTGGGCGAGGCGGGCTTCGACATGGTCCGCCACCACGAGGAAAGCTTCAATTTCGAGGAGCTTTCCGCCGCCGAACCGGAAGTCGCCGCCGAGGTCACGGCCGCCGAGGACACCGGGGTCAAGACCTTCCGCGTCGAGTTCGCGAAGTCGAAGAAGGTCATCGAGGTGCCCGAGGACGCCTTCGTGCTGGAGATGGCGCGCAAGGCCGGCATGCGGCTGCCCGCCTCCTGCACCAAGGGCATGTGCGGCACCTGCAAGTCGAAGCTCGTTTCCGGCGAGGTGGAGATGAAGCATGCCGGCGGCATTCGCCAGCGCGAGATCGACCAGGGCATGGTGCTGATCTGCTGCTCGCGGCCGAAGACCGACCTCGTGATCGACAAATAGGCAAGCCGCAGGATCACCGGATCGGCCAGGTCATGGGTTAGGATCAAGGCACCAGAACCGCAAAAGGATCATCGCCCATGCGCCTCCTGCCTTTCATCCTCGCCATGCTTCTTTCCGCCTGCAGCGCCGGGGTCGGCGTCGGGACGGCAACGATCCGCCAGACGCCGGACGGGACGATCACCGCGACGGGCAACAGCTATTCCTGCGGTGTCGCGGTTCCGGCCGGACAGACGCCGCCCGCCGGATGCGGGACCTCCGGCGGCACCGTGACCGCAAGACCCTACTGATCCTATCGGCCGGGCGGGCAAAGGTTGCGCCCGATCCGGCCCAAGACCGACAAACGGGAACGACACGCATGATCGCCAACGCCGACGCGCTCCTCAAACCGCTGACGATCAAGGGCCTGACCATCCGCAACCGCGTGATGTCGACCTCGCACGCCCCCGGCTACGGCAAGGACGGCAAGCCGCAGGAGCGCTACCAGCTCTATCACGCGGAAAAGGCCAAGGGCGGCATCGGGCTCACCATGTTCGGCGGCTCTTCGTCCGTCGCGCTCGACAGCCCGGCCGCGCCGTGGAACCAGATCTCGGTCGCCGACGACAGCGTCGTTCCCTATTTCCAGGAGTTTGCCGACCGTGTTCACAGGCATGGCGCCAAGCTGATGATCCAGCTCACCCACATGGGCCGGCGCACCAAGTGGGACACGGAAAACTGGTTCCCGACCGTTTCCGCCTCCCCCCGGCGGGAGCCGGCCTCGCGCACCATTCCGAAGCAGCTGGAAAAAGCCGAGATCCGCCGCATCGTCAAGGATTTCGCCGCCGCCGCCAAGCGTTGCAAGGACGGTGGCCTCGACGGCTGCGAGATCTCCGCCGCGCACGGGCACCTCGTCGACCAGTTCTGGTCGCCCTCGATCAACTTGCGCAGCGACGAATATGGCGGAAGCCTTCAGAACCGCATGCGATTCGGCATCGAGGTGCTTTCCGCGATGCGCGAGGCGGTGGGCGACGACTATGTCATCGGCATGCGCATGTCCGGCGACGAGATGATCGAGGACGGGCTCTCGCAGGAGGACTGCCTGGCGATCGCGACGGAATACGCCCGGCGCGGCCTCGTCGACTTCCTCAACATCATTGGCGGGCAGGCGCGCGACCACATCGCCCATGCCATCTCGCTGCCGAACATGAGTTTCCCGGTCGCGCCCTTCCTGTTCCTGCCGAGCGCCATCAAGCGCGAGGTGGACGTGGCCGTCTTCCACGCCCAGCGCGTGACCGATCTTGCCACCGGCGCACGTGCCGTCGCCGAAGGTCATGTCGACATGATCGCCATGACCCGCGCGCACATTGCCGACCCGCATCTGGTCAAGAAGCTGACGGAAGGCCGGGAGGACGACATCCGGCAATGCGTCGGCGCCGGCTACTGCATCGACCGCATCTATGTCGGCGGCGACGCGCTGTGCATCCAGAATGCCGCGACGGGCCGCGAGGCGACCATGCCGCACGTGATCCAAAAGGCGGACACCAAACGCAAGGTCGTCGTCGTCGGCGCCGGTCCCGGCGGGCTGGAGGCGGCGCGGGTTGCGGCCGAACGCGGCCATGACGTGGTGCTCTTTGAAAAGGACACGGTCACCGGCGGCCAGATCAACATTGCCTCCAAGGCGACCTGGCGCGAGGCGCTTTCGGGCATTCCGCGCTGGCTGCATGCGCAAGTGGTCAAGAAGGGCGTCGACCTTCGTCTTGGAACGGCCGCAACGCCCGAGATGGTAAAGGCCGAAAACCCGGATATCGTCATTCTCGCCACCGGCGGCACGGCCACGACGGGCTACGCCAAGGGTCATGAGCACGTGGTGACGACCGCCGACGTCCTCACCGGCTCGGTCGAGCCGACCGGTACCGTGCTCGTCTATGACGAGATCGGCGGCCACAACGCCTCCTCCACCGCCGAAGTGCTGGCGAAAAAGGGTTGCCTCGTCGAGGTGGTCACCCACGACCGGATGGTCGCTGAAGAGGTCGGCACGACCAACCAGCCGATCCACCTGCGCGAACTCTACAAGCTCGGCGTCATCATGACCCCGAACACGGAGCTGATGGAGGTTTACCCGGAAGGCAACCGGCTCATCGCCGTGCTCCGCAACACGATGACCGACGCCGAGGAAGAGCGCGTCATCGACCGCGTCGTCGCCGACTACGGCACCCTGCCGGTCGAGGAGCTCTACAACGGCCTCGTCGAAGGCTCGGTCAACGAGGGGATCATCGACCAGGCAAGCGTCATCGCCGGCAAGCCGCAGCCCTGGCCGCTCGGTCAGGGCTACCAGCTCTACCGCATCGGCGACGCGCTCGCTGGACGCAACATCCACGCGGCGATCTACGACGCGCTTCGCCTCGTGAAGGACATGTGAGGGGGACGCCATGACCCTCCTCTTTCCCCTTCTGATCCTCGCGCTCGCCCTTGCGGCGGTAGCCGTCGCCCTGAAGCGGGCGCGGTTGTGGCGCATTGGCAAGCCGGCGGCCGTCGACTGGTTCGACGGGCTCAAGGCGTTGCCCAGGCGCTACCTGCACGACGTCCATGATGTCGTTGCCCGCGACCCCTTCACGGCCCGCATGCATGCGCTGGTCGCCGGCGGCCTGCTGGCGGGCTCGGGCCTCGCGCTCCTCGGCCTCCTGCCGGTCCTCGGCCATGCCCGGCCCTACTGGTGGCTCGTGGCGCTCACCTTCGGCGTCATGCTCGCCGGCAGCGTGATGGTCGGGCGGCGGCGCATTCCGACGCGGCCAAAGAACCTGTCCGCCGGAAGGTTCCAGACCCTTCCTTTCCTGCTCGTCGGCTACGGGATCGGGGGCTTTCTCGCTGCCATCGGGAACGCGGCCGGCTCTCCGGTCCTCGCCGGCGCGGGTCTCGTGCTCGCCGCCATCGGCGGCGCCGGCCTCGTCGTTTTCCTCGATAACGGCCCGCTGCGCCACGCGCTCGCCGGCGCGCTGCATCTGGCCGCCCATCCCCGCAGCGGGCGTTTCGAGGGTCGGCGCGAGACCGCGCTGCGACCGCTCGATCTGGAAAAGGACGAGAAGCTCGGCACCGAGACGCCGGCCGATTTCACGTGGAACCGACTGCTCGGATTCGACGCCTGCATCCAGTGCGGACGCTGCGAGCTTGCCTGCCCGGCCTTTGCCAGTGGGCAGCCACTGAACCCTAAACGGCTGATCCAGGACCTCGTCTCAAGCCTCGTGCCCGACGCACCGGCCTATGCTGGCAGCCCCTATCCGAATGCGCGCGATGTCGCCGGCAGCGGCGGTCCGCACGCGGCCATCATCGGCGAGGGCGCCATGATTCATCCGGATACGCTCTGGTCCTGCACCACCTGCCGGGCCTGCGTCGAGGAATGCCCGATGATGATCGAGCATGTCGACGCCATCGTCGATCTCAGGCGCTTCCAGACCATGGAACTCGGCCGCCCGCCGGAAAAGGCGGCCCAGCCTCTCCTCGACATGCGGCAGGCCGAGGAGCCCGGCGGACGGGCGCTCGCCAGCCGCACCGATTTTGCCGCCGGGCGTCCGCTCAGGGTCCTCAAGGAGGGCGAGCGTGCCGACGTTCTGCTCTGGCTCGGCGAGGGCGCCTTCGAGCTTCGCTACGGCCGCACGCTCCGGGCCCTCGTCACGTTGCTCGACGCGGCCGGCGTCGACTATGCGGTGCTTGGGCCCGAGGAGCGCGACTGCGGCGACCTTGCCCGCCGGCTCGGCGACGAGGCGACGTTTCAGATGCTGGCGAAGGCCAATATCGCAACGCTCCGCGCGCGCTCCTTCAACAGGATCCTCACCGCCGATCCACACGCTCTCCACGTGATCCGCAACGAATATCCACAGTTTGGCGGCGCGTTCGAGGTCGGGCACCATTCGGCCTTCCTCGCCGATCTCGCCGCCTCGGGCCGCATCGAACTGGGCAGCCTTTCGGGCGCGGTGACCTATCACGATCCCTGCTACCTCGGCCGCTACAACGGCGAGATCGAGGCGCCGCGCGCGCTTCTCGATGCGCTGGGGCTTAATCGCGCCGAGATGGTGCGTTCGGGCAAGCGGTCGATGTGCTGCGGCGGCGGGGGCGGCGCGCCGGTTGCCGACATTCCCGGCGACACGCGCATCCCGGACCTTCGCATGGGACAGGCCAGGGAGACGGGCGCGCCAATCGTCGCGGTCGCCTGCCCGATGTGCACGGCGATGCTGGAAGGCGTCACGGGCGACCGGCCCGAGGTGAAGGATATCGCCGAATTGATGCTGATGGCGCATGAGGCTGCGGGCACCGCCCCGCTGCGGGAGGCGGCGGAATGAACCGGACCCGACGCGACCCAAGGGCGGACCGTGCCGCACGGATTGTACCCGGTAGCGGTCGTCCGCGCTTCGGCATCGAGGTGCAGACGGCCGCCGCGCCAGAGGTCGGGCCGACGGGCCGGCCCCGGCGCGATCCGCGCGGAGACTGGCTTGCCTCGCGCCTGCGGCTGGAGCCGAGGCCGCGATATGACCGGGCGCGACGCGACGGCGGCCATACGGCCATTGGCGAGGGTGTCGCGGCGGCTGCGGCGGCGCCGAGGCTGCGCATCATCGACAGTCCGGCCTTCCTCGTCGCGGCCCTGCCGGAGACGGCAAAAGGCCGGCTGACGCCGCATGGCCGCCAGCTTCTCGGCGCGGCGCGCCTGCTGGCCGATGCCGGCGGCGGCGCCGTTCTCGCGCTCGTCAACGGCGCCTGCGAAGGGCTCGGCGAAGTCGGCGCGGACCGCGTGATCGACTATTCTGTCTACCTTGCCGGGGACTACGACCCGGAGAGCACCGCCGCCTTCGTCACGGCCCTTGCCGGCAGCCTGTCGCTGAGGCACATCCTCTTTTGCGAGAGCATCGACGGCGGCGACCTTGCCCGGCGCGTTGCGGCGGAGATCGGCGAGCCGCTCTTTGCCGGCGCGGAAAGCCTTTCGGCATCCGCCATCACCCGGGCCGCAAAGGGCCGCCGGATCGAGCAACGCGGGAAGCTGCCACGGATGATCTCGCTTGCGCCCGATGCGGTTGCGCCCCACAGCGGCGATCGGGCCGAGGCACGCGATATCGCCCATAAGACAGACCTGTCCGTTTCGACAAGCAATCGCGCGCTCGCCGATGCCGTCTTCGTGCCGGCCGATCCGGCGACGGTGTCGCTCGCCGATGCGACCTTCGTCGTCTCCGCCGGCAACGGCGTCAGCGATTTTTCCGGCTTCCGCCAGCTTGCCGCAGCGCTCAACGGCACACCCGGCGCAAGCCGCGTCGTCTGCGACGCCGGGCTCATGCCGCGCGCAGCGCAGGTCGGCGCGTCGGGAACCGTGCTTTCGGCGACCTGCTATTTCGCGCTCGGGATCGCCGGCGCGCCGCAGCACCTCCAGGGCGTTGCCGACTGCGAGCATGTGATCGCGGTCAACACGGACCTGCATGCGGCGATGATCGAGCGGGCCGGCCTTGCCATCGTCGCCGACGCGCAAAAGGTCATCCCGGCGCTTCTCGATCTTGTCGCGGAAAGGACAGCGCCATGAAGGTCGTCGTCTGTCTTGCCGCCGCCCGTCACCCGGTCTCGGGCAAGGGGGCGCCGTCGCGCAACGAGTTGCAGGCGATTCGCCTCGGCAGGATGCTTTGCGGCGATCCAATCGGCCTTCATGCCGGACCGACGGTGGACGGGATCGCCGATGCGCTCGGACACGGGCTTGCCACGATCCTGCATGCGCCGATCGATACGGCGGTCGATGCCGTTCCGGCGCTGGCGAGCGTCCTTGCCGAGCTTCGGCCCGATCTTGTCCTGACCGGCAAGCAGGGACAGGGCGGCGAGGATACCGGCCTCCTGCCCTACCTTTTGGCCAAGGCCCTTGGCTGGCCGGTGGTCGGCGATGTCGTTTCAATCGAGGCGAAAGGGGACGGGGTGTTGGCCGTGGAACAGGCGCTCGGGCGCGGCGCGCGTCGACGGCTCGTGGTTCGCGCGCCTGCGGTGATCGCGGTAAGCCCTTCGGCGCCCGCACCCCTGCCCTTTGCCGCTGGAGCGGCGCGGCGCGGTGCAATCCAGCGGCTTGATGTCGTGATTGAAGAGAAGGTGGCCACTGGTGCTCAGGCCTTCGAGGAGCGGCCCTATCGCAAGCGCCCGAAGATGATGGCAAAGGTGGCGGCCGGCGCGTCCGCCGCGGACCGGCTCAAGGCCGCGACGCAGGCGGCGGGCGGCGGCGGCAAACTGCTGGTCGACCCCGATCCGCGCGAAGCGGCGGAAGAGATCCTGTCCTATCTGGAAGGATTGGGTCTGGGCCCCAAGGCCGGATAGAGGTCATCGCCCAGCAGAGGGGCGCTCCGCGAGGCGATGAATGGTTTTCGGTCAGCCAGCGGCCGCGACACCGGTCGGCAGCGGGCAGGAAACGCCCGTTCCGCCAAGGCCGCAATAGCCTTCCGGGTTCTTGGCAAGATACTGCTGGTGGTAGCCTTCCGCGAAATAGAAGGGACCCGCATCGAGGATCTCGGTGGTGATCTTCTGGCCCCGGCCGGCGCGGCTCAGCGCCTCCTGGTACATCGCGCGCGAGGCCTCGGCGACGGCGCGCTGCTCGGGCGAACTCACGTAGATGCCCGAACGGTACTGCGTGCCGGTGTCATTGCCCTGGCGCATGCCCTGCGTCGGGTCGTGGCTCTCCCAGAAGGTCTTCAGCACCTTGTCGAGCGAGACGACCTTGGGGTCGAAGGCGACGAGCACCACCTCGTTGTGGCCGGTAAGGCCCGTGCAGACCTCCTGATAGGTCGGGTTCTCGGTGAGACCCGCCGCGTAGCCGACGGCGGTGCCCCAGACGCCCGGCAACTGCCAGAACTTGCGCTCCGCGCCCCAGAAGCAGCCAAGGCCGAGAACGATGGTCTCGATCCCGTCGGGATAGGGGCCCTTCAGCGGGTTGCCGTTGACGAAATGGGTTGCGGCGGTCGGGATCGGCTGGGCGCGGCCCGGGATCGCCTCCTCGGGCGTCGGCAGCTTCAGCTTCCGGTTCAGCATGTCCGCGAGAAACATGGCATCTCTCCTCATGACGGGAACGGCCGTCGCCGCAGCACTTCCTTCCGCGGGGTCGTTCAAGCGTCTCAATCTTCCAACTGCGCCGTCCGGTCCTTTCCGATGACCATCAGGGCAAGCCCGAGGACGAATCCCACCGCGAAGGTCGGCAGCAGAAGCAGCGACACGACCAGCGGATCCCAGACGAGAGGCCCGAGATGGCTCGTCACCGAGGTCTGCGCGCCGATCAGGCTGGCGGGACTGATGGCCGACCAGGTCTCACCGAGCTTTGTCAGGATCAGGCGGTCCGCCGCGATCGAGCGAACGCCGTCGGCGATCATCGCGATGAAGGCCGCCGTGAAGATGACAAAGCCGAATAGCCGGAACAGGAAACGGATCACCGCGTGGTCCCCATGCGGTCCGCAGTCAGAAATCTCTGGAACGAAGGTAAGCAGTCGCGAGCGGCGGCGCAACAGGGCAGCCGGCGCACTGGCGCAAGCGTGATCGCACGGTGAAGTCGCTCGATCCCCGCGACATGCCTGCCCCTGTCTCGGACGGCAGTCGCTACCGCGCGGCGCGCACGCCCTCGGCCAGTTCGCCGACAAGGGCGATGACGGCGCCAACGGTTGCGTCCGTCGCCTTGCCCTCATCGTCGAGGGAATCACGGACGGCGTTGACCAGCGCCGAGCCGACGACGACCCCATCGGCGTCCTTGCCAAGCGTCTTCGCCTGTTCACCCGTCTTGACGCCGAAGCCGACCATCACGGGCAAGTCCGTGTGCCGCTTGATGCGCTCGACGGCGACCTTGACGCGGCTTGCGTCCGGGGCCGCCGTGCCGGTGATGCCGAGGATCGAGACGTAGTAGACAAAGCCCGAGGTGTTGGCGAGCACCGCCGGCAGGCGCTTGTCGTCGGTGGTCGGGGTGGCAAGGCGAATGAAGCTGATGCCAGCCTTGATCGCCGGAAGGCAGAGTTCCTCGTCCTCTTCCGGAGGCAGGTCGACGACGATGAGGCCGTCGACGCCGGCCGCCTTGGCATCCACGAGGAAGCGTTCGACGCCGTAGATGTAGATGGGGTTGTAATAGCCCATCAGCACGATCGGCGTTTCGTCATTCTCCGCGCGGAAGGCGCGGACCATCTCCAGCGTCTTGACCATGGTCTGGCCGCCATGGAGGGCGCGCAGGGTCGCGGCCTGGATCGGCGGTCCCTCGGCCATCGGATCGGAAAAGGGCATGCCGAACTCGATGATGTCGGCGCCCGCGCCGGGCAGCGACTTCAGGATCTTCAGCGACGTCTCGTAGTCGGGATCGCCGGCGGTCACGAAGGTCACGAGTGCGGGGCGGCCTTCGCCCTTCACTCGGGCAACGGTCGCATCGATCCGGGTCTTGGTCATTCTGGGCTCTTTCCGGCCGGGCGGCCATGCCGCCGCGCATTTAGAAACGTTGGCACGGATTTAGGCCATTTCGCCCGCAAATGAAACTCCCGTAACAGCACCAATCGCCATGCCGCCGCACCAAAAAGAGGCAAGCCGGCCCGTCAGAGCAGCGGCAGGAGCATCATCACGAGCCCCACGATCGACGCCAGCCAGACGAGCGTCCGGACGACAGGCAGACCGATCGCATAGACCGGAACGTAGATCACCCTCGCCCAGAACCAGAGGGCCGCGCCCGTCGCGCCGATGCCGCCGGTCATGCCGGTCGCGACCAATGCCAGGGCGAGGCCGATGAACGCCGGATAGGTCTCAATGAAATTGCGCAGACTTCGCGTCAGCCGTCCGGTCAGCCGGCTGAGACCCGGCACCTCATCGCGCGGACTGAAGGCATAGGACAGGCCCGCGTCCTTCACCAGGGACAGGGTCTGGATAACGATGTGCAGAATCAGGAGGATCACGCTCCAGACGAGGATCTGAAGCTCGGTCGATTGGACAGCCGCATCCATGGTGCAGTCTCCTTATCGGTTCCCTCAGTCACCTTGAGGTCTCTCAGGATAGCCGATCCCCCGGCCTGCGGAAATGAACCGCAAAGCATCTTTTCCATTCCGGCAACATTGTTGCGGGAAAGATCCCACTTTTCCGGGCATTCGGGTCGCGGGCCCGGCTTGGCCATGCCCTGGACGATCGGCCAGATGTCGTCGCTACGTGTTTCTGCTGACAGACGCTGTATGCTATGTGTGCAATTGATTATTTTGTAATCAATTCTTCCGTGATTACTTCAAGATCAAATGATCACTTTACAGGCAATCGTGAGGCGCCATGCTGACGCAGCTCCGGCATTTCTTTCGCCGTCATGAACCAATTTCCTCCGCTCCGCTGGCTCACCTGAAGTCGGGCATGGGCGGCCTCGTGGGAATCGGCGCCTCCGGCGCGCTCGCCGCCTTCACGGGGCTTCCGTTCCTCATTGCCCCCTTCGGCGCCTCCGCCGTCCTGCTCTTCGGCCAGCCTGCCAGCCCGCTCGCCCAACCGGCCAACGTCATCGGCGGCTATCTCGTGGCGCTTGGCGTGACCGTCGGCGTGCTGCTAGCCCTGCCCGCCGGCTGGCCAGCCGCCGCTCTTGGCGTCGGTGCGGCAATCGCGGTCATGCTGTTCCTGCGCGTCACCCATCCGCCGGCGGGCGCCATCCCGATCGTCGCCGCCACCTCGGCGATCCATGTCGGAACGCTCTCGCTCGTCGTGGCGGCCGGCAGCGTGCTGCTCGTCGGCATCGCCACGCTGCACCACTGGCTGCCGCCGCGGCATATCTACCCGCGCCGCGCCGATCTCGGCTGAGACGCCTCTTTCTGCCATCGACGCCCTTGTCCGGCAAAGCGATCCGTGCCAGTTGGATTGGGAACGGATACCGAAAAGCTGGACAAGACCGATGCCGGGCGCCGCGCCTGCCCTTTGCGTGAAGATCTGCGGATTGTCGACGACCGAAAGCCTCGACTGGGCCGTCGCGGCCGGCGCCGATCTGATCGGCCTCGTCTCCTTCGAAAAAAGTCCCCGCCACGTCGATCTGGACCGGATGGCGATGCTGGCCGACCATGTGCGCGGACGGGCGGGGATTGTCGTCCTGACGGTCAACGCCGACGACGAGCGCCTCGCCCGCATCGCGGAGGCGGCGCGGCCCGATCTCCTGCAACTCCACGGGAAAGAGACCGTCGAGCGGGCCTCGGAGATCTCAGGCCGCTTCGGCATCCCCGTCATGAAAGCGCTCGGGATCGCGACCCGCGAGGATGTCGCGACCGCGCGCCCCTATGCCGAGGCGGGCCACCGGCTGCTCTTCGACGCCAAGCCACCCAAGGATGCGACCCGGCCCGGCGGCCTTGGGGCGACCTTCGACTGGTCCGTGCTTGAATCCCTTGACCCGGACCTTCGCTTCATGCTTTCCGGGGGCCTTGATCCGAACAATGTCGGCGAGGCCGTGAACCGGCTCCATCCGGCCGGCGTAGACGTTTCGTCGGGCGTGGAGAGCGCGCCCGGAACCAAGGACAAGGGCCTCATCGAGGCCTTCGTCCACAAGGTGCGCGAGGCGGCCGGCCGGCCGCTTTCCGCTGCGCATTCCCGAGAACTACTGGCCTGAGGACTTCTGGCGTGAGCGTCACCCCCAATTCCTACCGCACCGGCCCGGACGAGCGCGGTCATTTCGGCATCTTCGGCGGACGCTTCGTCGCCGAGACGCTGATGCCGCTGATCCTCGACCTGGAAAAGGCCTATGAGGAGTCCAAGAACGATCCGGCGTTCCATGCCGAGATTGCCAGCCTTCACACCCACTATGTCGGACGCCCGAGCCCGATCTACCTCGCCGAGCGGCTGAGCGAGCATCTCGGCGGCGCGAAGATCTACTTCAAGCGCGAGGAGTTGAACCACACGGGCAGCCACAAGATCAACAACTGCCTCGGCCAGATCCTGCTCGCCAAGCGGATGGGCAAGACCCGCATCATCGCCGAGACCGGCGCCGGCCAGCATGGCGTCGCCTCGGCCACCGTCTGCGCCCGCTTCGGCTATCCCTGCGAAGTCTACATGGGCGCGACGGACGTTCAGCGTCAGTCGCCCAACGTCTTCCGCATGAAGATGCTCGGCGCCAAGGTGCATCCCGTCACCGCCGGCAACGGCACGCTGAAGGACGCCATGAACGAGGCGCTGCGCGACTGGGTGACCAATGTCGAGAGCACCTACTACCTGATCGGCACGGCTGCCGGCCCGCATCCCTATCCGGAGATGGTGCGCGACTTCCAGTCGATCATCGGCAACGAGGCGAAAGCGCAGATGCTGGAGACCGAAGGCCGGCTGCCGGATGCGGTGGTTGCCTGCGTCGGCGGCGGCTCCAACGCCATCGGCATCTTCCATCCCTTCCTCGACGATCCCGACGTGGCGATCTACGGCGTGGAGGCGGGCGGCCACGGGCTCGACGTCTTCAACGGCCATGCCGCGTCGCTGACCGGCGGCAAGCCGGGCGTTCTCCACGGCAACCGCACCTATCTGCTGCAGGACGACGACGGCCAGATCCTGGAAGGCCACTCGGTCTCCGCCGGCCTCGACTATCCGGGCATCGGGCCGGAGCATTCCTGGCTGAAGGAAACCGGCCGCGTCACCTATGTGCCGGCCACCGACAAGCAGGCGCTGGACGCCTTCCAGTTGATGACCCGCCTGGAGGGCATCATCCCCGCGCTCGAATCGGCCCATGCCATCGCCCATGTCATCGAAATGGCCCCGAAAATGGCCAAGGATGAAGTCATCCTCGTCTCCCTTTCGGGACGCGGCGACAAGGACGTCGAGGCGGTCAGCAAGCTGCTCGGCTACGAGATGTAAGGACGAGAGCCAAAGACATGCCCAACATTACCGTGCAGATGTTCCCCGGCCGCACCGTGGAGAAGCGGCGCGAGCTGATCGCCGAACTGACCAAGACGACCTGCGCCGTCCTCGGCTGCTCGCCGGGCGCCGTCACCGTCATGCTTCAGGATGTCGACCCCATCAACTGGGGCGAGGCCGGCGAGACCTACGCCGACAGGATGGCCGCGAAGAAGGCGGAGACCTGATCCGGGTTCCGATCGCTGGATGAAAGACGAAAAAGCCGGGCCATGCACCCGGCTTTTTTCATCCGGGGATGGAGAAGCGGTATTCCGTCACCTGCCGATAGACCTCGCCTGGCCTCAGCACCGGTGCGAAAAAGCCCGGCGTGTTGATGGCATTGGGAAATGCCTGCGGCTCGAGGCAAAGCCCGGCATGCGGGCCGACGGGATGCCCGTTGTCGCTCGTCAACGGCAGTCCAGCCGCGCCGCCGTCATAGAACTGGACGCCCGGCTCGGTCGAAAGGATCTCCAGCGCCAGATCGCCGTTTGCGCCGGTCAGGCGGGCCATCTGACGCGGTGCGCTTGAGGGCTCCATGGCAACGGCGAAATTGTGGTCGTAGCCCGGCGAACGGCCGTCTGGCCCGGCGACGGACCGGGCCTCACGAAAGTCGAAGGGCGTGCCCTCGACGGGCCGCAGTTCGCCTGTCGGGATCAACCGGTCGTCGACAGGGCAGTAGGTGTTGGCTGAAATTTGAAGGCGATGGCCGAGAATGTCCGCGCCGGCGTCGAGGTTGAAGTAGCTGTGGGTCGCGAGATTGACGAGCGTCGACGCGTCGGTGGTCGCCGTCAGCGTGATCACAAGCGTTGCCCCGTCCGCGATCTCGTAGGTGCAGCGGACCTCGACCGCCCCCGGATAGCCCTCCTCGCCGTCGGGAGACCGGAGCGTCAGCGTCACCGACGTTTCGTCGGCCGTCTCCACCTGCCAGATGTGGTTGGAGAAGCCGTTGGCGCCGCCGTGCAACTGGTTGCCGCGCTCGATTTCATTGCAGGGCAAGGCATAGGTTCTGCCATCCAGCACGAACCGGCCGCCGGCGATCCGGTTGGCGCATCGGCCGGCAACCGCGCCGAAATAGCCGGCGCCATTTTCATAGGCGGCAAGATCGGAAAATCCGAGAACGACATTGCGGCGACCGGACGGCAGCGTCACGTCGAGGCGGCGAAGGATGGCGCCAAGCGTCAGGATCGAGGCCCTCAGCCCCCCGGTGCCAATGATGATTTCATCGACGGCTGCGCCATTTGCGAGCGTGCCGAATCGCGTTGCGGCCATGGTTGCCTGTCTCCCCTCACGGCCGGGACGGTTTCATGTCCGTCGCGCGAACGGCCGCGCCTCCGGTCTATCGCCCCGCCTTCGGGCGCAAAAGAAAAATCTCCCGGTCGCCACTACCGCGCCGCCACGCGGGTTTCCGGCAATCCGGGATTCAGCCGGAACAGGCCAGCCCGTGATGCCGCCCGGACAGAGCGACACTTTCGCGATGCTGCATATGGGCAACACCTCACCGTCAATCGTCCCTTCCCGCGCCCTGCAAACCGTTGGCGCAATGCTCGGATTTCCGCGGCAACCCTCGGAAAAGCCTTGTAATATGACATTTTGTTTATAGTTATCAATGTGTTGACAATATCGGTCGGTAACAGTCTATTAAGTGTGAGCGGGTCATACCCTTACCCCAGCGCGCATGCCGCACGAGTGAACCGGATTTCTGCCGGTTCGGTCATGACGATGGCGTCCATTTGGGTTATGAGACTGGGCGCTTGACTATGACGTGGCGCGGCAAGAGGCCTTGCGGCCCGCACGAGTGCTTGAGGAAGGGACTACGACAGGATGCAGCTTCGTATCGCAGTTCTGCTCACGGTGTCACTTGCGCTGGGCAGCTGCTCGGCCCTTCCGAGCGAAGGTCCTTCCGCCAGTTCGATCCGATCGGACAGCGAAAATCCGTCCCCACGAGCGCTTGCCTATGAGTTGATGCCGCTTTCGCCCGACATCCTCGCCATACTGTCGACGCGCGACAGTGATGACCTCGGGTCGACGTTCGGCAAGAACGCGGGCGGCTCGGTCGGCCTGATCGGCGTCGGTGATGTCGTGTCGGTCACGATCTGGGAGGCGGGCTCCGGCGGCCTCTTCGCCTCGTCCTCGCCGCTGGGTGGCGCCGTGGCCACGGGCGCCAACAGCGCACAGATCCCGCAGCAGATCGTCAATTCCGACGGCACGATCGTGGTGCCCTACGCCGGACAGATCCGGGCAGCCGGCCGCACCCCGCAGGCGGTGAAGGCCGATATCGAGAACGCCCTGATCGGCAAGGCAATCGAACCGCAGGTTCTCGTGACCGTCACGACGAGCGTCGCCAACACGGTGACCGTCACCGGCCCGCTGCCGCAGGGCGGACGCATCCCGCTGACGCCGCGCGGCGACCATCTGCTCGACGTCATCGCCCTTGCCGGCGGTGTGCAGTTTCCGGCCTACGAGGCGTATGTGACCGTCAATCGCGGCAACCGCGTCGGCAAGGTCTCGCTCCAGAAGGTGATCAACAATCCGTCGGAGAACATTTCGGTTGCCGCCGGCGACGTGATCACGATCAGCCGGGAGCCGAAGAGCTTCACCTCCTTCGGCGCGACGGGCGGACACAGCCAGATCGACTTCGGCCAGATGGACCTCAATCTTTCGCAGGCGCTCGCCAAGGCAGGCGGCCTCAGCGACGCGAGAGCCGACCCGGCCGGTGTCTTCGTCTATCGCATGGAAGACAGGAACGTGGTCGCGCGCCTCAACCCGCAGAGCAAGCTGCTCTCGACGGGCTTCGGATCCCGCATTCCGGTCATCTACGAGCTTGACCTTCGCTCGCCGTCCGGGCTGTTCCTGGCGCAGAATTTCGAGGTCGCCAGCGGGGACGCCATTTACGTGGCCAACGCGCGACTGACGGAACTGCAGAAGTTCCTGGCGCTGATCGGAACCGTGATCTCGCCGGTTTCCAGCGTGGCGACGACGTCCAGAGCGATCAGCACGATGAACTGATCCAAAAGCAAATGGGCGGCACTGGCCGCCCATTGTCGTGCATCAGGCAAATCCGGGCTCAAGAGCCCGGATTTTTCTTTTTGCGCCACCGAACGACGCCAACGCACCGATCCATGCCGGAGAAACGGGATCAGCCCGTCCAGCCGAGGCCGCCGGCGATGCAGTTCATCGACAGCAGCAGCGGTGCGAGGATGGCCTCCTGACGCGCCTCGTTTCCGGACGCGGCCCGGAACTCGCGCAGGAGATCGACCTGCCAGCGATTGGTGCGGTCGATCATCGGGCGGACGTGCTCGGTACGCCGGCTAAGAACGGGGAAGCGCTCGGCCAGCCTGCTGCTTCCGGAAAGCGCCAGCACGTGGGAGACGGTCAGGGCGTATTCGGCCTCGACCATGCCGAAGATGCGGTCGCGAGCGTCCTCGTCGGTGACCAGCGAGGCGTAGCGGCGGGCGAGATCCATGTCGGCGAGATAGAGGGTCTTTTCCGCCTCGTCGATCATCAGCCGGAAGAAGCGCGAACGCTCGAACATCTCCTTCAGAAGATCCCGGCCCTCGTCGCCGCGGAACTTGAGGAAGGACTGGAACGCCGTTCCAAGACCGTACCATCCGGTGATGAGGTGGCGGTTCTGCGACCAGGCGAAGACCCACGGAATGGCTCTGAGGTCAGACAGCGACTTGGCACCAAAACGGCGCGAAGGACGCGAGCCGAGCTTCAGAAGCGCCAGTTCCTCCACGGGACTTGCCGCATTGAAATAGTCGATGAGGCCGGGCTGCTCGATCAGCCGGGCGAAGGCGGCATGGGAAAGGCCCGACAAGGCCTCGACCGTTTCGCCGTAGCGGCCCGGCATGTGTCCTTCGCTCTTGGAGGACAGCGTGTGCGAGACGACGCTTGCGGCCAGAAGCTCCAGATTGAAGAGCGCCGCGCCACGATTGGCGAACTTCGACGAGACCACCTCGCCCTGCTCGGTGATGCGCAGATAGCCCTCAACCGTTCCCGGCGGCTGGGCGGCGATGGCGCGGCCGGTGGGGGCGCCGCCACGGCTCACCGAGCCGCCGCGACCATGGAAGAAGGAGATGCGCACATCGGCCTTGCGACCGACCTCGACCAGCCGTTCCTGGGCCTTGTAGAGCTCCCAGTTGGAGCAGAGAAAGCCGCCGTCCTTGTTGCTGTCGGAATAGCCGAGCATGACCTCCTGGCGCCGTCCGTTGGCGCGGATCGCCTGGCGCACGGCCGGTTCGGCGAAAAGCTCGCGCAGGATGCCCTCGGCGTTGCGCAGATCCTCGATCGTCTCCAGCAGCGGGATCACCGCGACCGATCCCGATCCGTCCTCCTCCGGCGAGGCGATGCCGGCAAATCGGCCGAGCAGGTAGAAGGCGAGGATATCGGCGGCGCTGGTGGTCATCGACAGGATGAGGGCACCGATGGCCCTGTTGTCCGGGCCTTCGTGCGATTCGCGCACCACGTCGAGGGTCGCCATCATCTCGCGCGCCTCGGGCGTCAGGGCCTCCCGGTCCGGCGGCATCAGTTCCTGACGCTGCAATTCCCTTGAGACGAGCGCGCGCCATTCCGGCGAGTTGGGCTCGGGAACGGTCTCGACGCCCTCCGGCAGCCTTTTGGTCCAGATGTCGACCAGCGTGCGGTTCACGACGGAGGAGTTCTGCCGGATGTCGAGGGAAGCGGTGCGGAAGCCGAAGATGTCGATCTCGCGCCGGAGCGGCCTCAGCCGGGTCAGGGCGAGATCGTCGGCGCCAAGCGTGATCAGGGCGCGCTCGGCGATGAGAAGCAGGCGGGAAAGCTCCTCCGGCGATGCGAAGGGCCTTGCCGGCAAGTCCCGGTCGCGCGTCGCCTCCAATCGCTCGACGATGGCGACGAAGAACTGGCGGAAGACCTCGCCGGGATTGCGCCGCCGGATCTCCTCGCCATCGGCCGAGGCGTCCAGAAGGTCATCGAGCGCGGCCAGAAAGACGGCCGGGATCTCAACATTGGCGCTGCTGATGGAGAGAAGGCGGATCATCTCGCCACAGCGCTCGATCAGCCTCTCCAGCGCCGCCCCCCGATACAGGGCCAGGGCATTGCGGGTGGTCTCGGCGGTCACGAAGGGGTTGCCGTCGCGGTCGCCGCCGATCCAGCTGGAAAAACTCAGGAGCGAGGGGACGGGAATCGCGGCTTCCGGATAATGGCGCTTCAGGGCGGCGGCGAGATTTTCGACCGTCTGCGGCGCCTGCTCGAAGAGCGTTTCCTGGAAGAAGTGCAGGCCCCAGGCGATCTCCTGTTCCACCGTCGGCTTTTCAAGGCGCAGTTCGCCGGTCAGCCAGAGAAGGTCGATCTCGGTCCTGAGGCTCTGGACCAACCCGTCGCGCTCACGCGGGGTCCAGCGGTCGGTCTCCAGCGCCACGAGGCCGCGATAGATGCGGCGGTGGATCTCCAGCACCGTGACGCGCTTGGCCTCGGTCGGATGAGCGGTCAGCGTCGGCACGGCCTCGGTCTGAGCGAGCGCGGCGGCCAGATCTTCCGGTGACGCGCCGGAACCAGCGATGGAGCCGATGACATTGGCGAAGGTGCCGCCGACGGAATCGGGGCCGCCGGACGTCTCCATCTGGCGGCGCGTGCGCTGGGCGACGTTTTCCTCCGCGATGCCGAGAAGCTGGAACCAGATGCCGGTTACCTGAAGCGCCGGCACGCGCAGGTCTTCGGGGATGATGAGGCTCGACCCGGTCTGGAACAGGTATTTGACGAGTTCCGGCCGACGCACCCGGACGACATCGGCGAGCAGGTTGAAGAGCAGCTCGAAGACGGGCGTGAAGTCGTCATCGGCAAGCGGGTGGCCGGCACCAGGCAGGGCTTCGGCATGGGCGATACTGGGCATTGGGGCCTCCCTTGGCCACGACGCTATCCGGCTGGTGGAGCCGGACGGCATCGCGCGCGTCCAATTCTTTGGAGTGGCCGGCAATCAGCCGCAGCGCCACACCTTCTCTCCCCGGCTTTAAGCCGAAGGAGGCCGCACGCACGACGGCAATGATGCCGCAGGCCGGCTAAGGCTTGACCCAAATACCTGAATGTAAAATACTTTCCTCGCGTTTCGGATTTTCTGAAAGCGGGACATAACGGTTCTGAAAGCTGCCTCGCTCAGGGATGGGTCATGTCGATCGGAACGACGAAGCGTTCGTAGTCCTCGGCGCTGACGAAACCGGAGCCGAGCGCGGCCTCGCGCAGGGAGAGGCCTTCCTTCTGGGCGGTCTTGGCGATCTTCGCCGCCTTGTCGTAGCCGATATGCCGGTTAAGGGCGGTCACCAGCATCAGGTTGCGGGACAGATTGTCCTCGATCCGGTTCAGGTTCGGCGCGATGCCGGCGGCGCAGTGGTCGTTGAAGGAAAGACAGGCGTCGGAAAGAAGCGCGATCGATTCCAGCACGTTGTGGACCATCACGGGCTTGTAGACATTGAGCTGGAAATTGCCCTGCGTGCCGGCGAAGGCCACCGCCGCGTCGTTGCCGAAGACCTGGACGCAGACCATGGTGAGCGCCTCGCACTGTGTCGGATTGACCTTGCCCGGCATGATCGAGGAGCCCGGTTCGTTTTCCGGAATCAGCAGCTCGCCGATGCCGCAGCGCGGGCCACTCGCCAGCCAGCGCACGTCATTGGCCATCTTCATCAGGCTGCCGGCCAGCGTGCGCAAAGCCGCCGATGTCGCCACCAGCGCGTCATGAGCGGCAAGCGCATGGAACTTGTTCGCGGCGGAGCGGAATGGCTGGCCGGTGAGAACGGCAATCTTCTGAGCGGCGAGATCGCCGAACTTCGGATGGGCGTTGAGACCCGTTCCGACGGCCGTGCCGCCGATGGCAAGGTCCAGCAGCCCCTGGCTTGCCTTTTCCACCTCGGCCAGACCGAAGTCGATGCCCGCGACCCAGCTTCCGATCTCCTGTCCCAGCGTGATCGGCGTTGCGTCCTGCAGGTGGGTTCGGCCCGTCTTGACGAGATCGTCGTAGGTCGCGGCCTTTTCGGCCAGCGTGTCGCGAAGGCGTTTGACGGCAGGCAGGAGCCGCGCGACGATTTCGTCCATCGCGGCAATGTGCATGGCCGTTGGGAACGTGTCGTTGGACGACTGACCGCGATTGACGTGATCGTTGGGATGAACGGGCTTCTTCGATCCCCGCTCGCCGCCAGCCAGTTCGATGGCCCGGTTGGCGATGACCTCGTTGGCGTTCATGTTGGACTGGGTGCCGGAGCCCGTCTGGAAGACGACAAGGGGGAACTCGCCGTCGAGACGACCTGCAACGACCTCGTCGGCCGCCTTGACGATCAACGCCGCAATGTCTTGCGGCAGTTCGCCAAGCTCCGCATTGGCTTCGGCGGCGGCACGCTTGAGGATGCCGAGTGACCGGACAATCGGCCGGCCCCAGACAAAGCGGTCCCGACCGATCGGAAAGTTGCCGATCGAGCGCTGGGTCTGGGCGCCCCAGTAGCGGCTGGCGGGAACCGCGATGGTTCCCATCGTGTCGCTTTCCTCGCGCATCGCCGCGTCCGCCGGATCGTTGCTCGTCACTTCGCTCATGGAGGCTTCTCCCTGCTGACTCTGGAGGCGGCCGATCATCCTGCATGACCATGACAAACGGCGTTCTGGTCCCAGATAAATCGGAACGATCGCGCCTTCCTGCAACGACCGGGCGAAAATTGCCGGCCTTCAAGCGAGGATCGAAGAACACCCACTCAACGCCAAGCAGACACACGTCCGCTCGACCAGCATCCAACTCTGAACGGATAGTTAAAATCGGGCATATTCTTCCCGCCAACGAAACAAAATGATACCCCGGCGCCACTTATTTCATGAACATGATACCCAAGTCTCCGCGCGGCGCGGGGACATTCACATCCTTTCTCCAAGAACAGGAGGAGTAACCCATGAGTGTCGGCGGTATTGGCGGCTTCAACCCCGCCAACGGCTTTGCCTCACGTATCCTGAGTCAGGCCGACACGGACGTGAACGGAGGATTGTCGCTCGAAGAATTCGGCGCGACGAACCAGACCGATGCGTCCGACGAGGACATTACCAATCTTTTCAACACCCTGGATTCCGATTCGGACGGACTTGTGTCCGGCGACGAGCTTGCCACCGGCATCTCGCAGCTTTCATCCGAAACGGCATCCTCGCTTCTGTCCGCTCAGGAATTCGGTGCCGGCGGCCTGCCGCCGCCTCCGGGCGGTCCAGGCGGTCCGGGTGGCCCCGGTGGCCAGCGCGGTGGAGAAGGCGACTTCTTCTCCGACACGGACACCGACGGCTCGGGAACCCTGTCGCTCGACGAGTTCTCGGCCAAGGGCGACGAGTTCTCGGCCAAGGGCGACGAGATCGGCATTTCCTCTGAAGATTCGCAAGATCTCTTCAGCACCATCGACAGCGACGGTGACGGCGAGATCAGTGAAGACGAAGACCAGAGCTACAAGCAGGCTCAGGCCGAAGAACGCAGTGCCGGCGGACCGCCTCCCCCCCCTCCGGGTGGCGGTGGACCTGGCGGCGCCCAGGGCTTCGGCGGCGGCAGCGATCTGGCAAGCATTCTTGCCAGCAGTTCGGCCTACAGCAGCAGTTCCAGTTCGACGATCGATCTTGTTTCACTGTTCGATCAGGCCGCCTGACGGCATATACGGGGTCACGCTGCCTCATGGCGGCGGCCGGGGCATGGCACTCCCATGCTTTCCGGCCGTTCGTCGTTCGTATAAGGAGAAGGAACGGACATGATAGGAATGATGCCCGCGCGCGGCTCAGCAACGGTTTGGCCGGTCATGGAGACACCGCATATTCTCGTCGTCGAGGACGATCCCGTCATCCGCGATCTGGTGGAACAGTTTCTCGCAGCAAACGGATGCCGCGTGTCGAGCGCGGCGCACGCGCGAGCCATGGACGCGATCCTCGCCGAGGCGTCCATCGATCTCATCGTTCTCGACCTGATGCTGCCCGGGGAAGGCGGCCTTGCCATCTGCCGGCGCCTGCGGTCGAACGAGAGGCATATGCCGATCCTGATGCTGACCGCGCTCGGCGAGGATGTCGACCGCATCATCGGCCTGGAGACCGGCGCCGACGACTACATGGTCAAGCCCTTCAATCCGCGCGAACTCCTGGCGCGGGTGCGGGCGATCCTGAGGCGCTGGGAAGAACCGGCGGCCTCCAGCCAGCCGGCGCGCGACATCTTCAACGGCGGCCGCATCCAGTTCGACCGCTGGACCGTCGATCTGCTGCGCCGCCAGCTCTATGACGACGAGGGCGTGAGGGTCTCGCTGACGAGCGGCGAATTCGACCTGCTCGTCACCTTCTGCCGCCATGCCGGACGGGTGCTGCCGCGCGAACAACTTCTGGAAATGACGCGCGGGCGCGTGAGCGGCGGCGCCTATGACCGCAGCGTGGACATCATGGTCTCCCGGCTCAGGCGCAAGCTGCAGTCTGACACCGACGACGGCGGCCTCATCAACACCGTTCGCAATGTCGGCTACATGTTCTCCGCCGAGGTGCGCGAGAAGCAATGAACCGGCTCCTTGCCCGCATTCCAGCGCTGCAGCGGATCGCGGTGCAGATCGCGTTGCTGGTGACGCTGTCGATCGTCGTCACCAACATCCTGGTGATCCTGAGCGTCATTTTCTTCAATCACTTTCGCGGCCCCCCGCCCGTCCGTGGCTCCGAAGAGGACATCCTCGCCTTCGTCACGCGCATCGTGACGACATCGGCCATGGTCGCCGAAACGCCCGTCGACCAGCAGGACGAGATGATCGCGCTCGTCCTGCGGGCCGTGCCGCATGTGCGGCCTCTTGCCGAGAAGCCCGACGTCGAGCCGCACGGCCTCGATGACAAGAGCCACGAGGTCATGCTGATCCCCAGCGTGCTGCGCGACAGGTTGCCGGCGAACATCGATTTCCGCCTCCTGCCGCCAACCCGCACGGGCAGCCGCTATCCGGACGTGGCGGTCGGCTTTGCCGACGGCCAGTATCTTCTCTTCAGCCATTCCGGCGTCGATGTCCCCGAGCCGCCGCCGCCCGTCATCGTCCTTGTGTTCGGGGCGGTCGCCATCGTGCTCACGACCGGTTTGCTGCTGCTTCTGATGAAGCGCACGGTGATCGCGCCGCTGGAGCGCCTCTCGGCCCGCGTCGCCACCGTGGAGGGCTCGCTGGACGGGCCGGACTTCGTCGGCGAGGGAACGCGGGAGGTTCGCCAGCTGGCGCATGAACTGAACGGGCTCAGGGATCGCCAGAAGGTGATGATCCGGGCGCGAACGGAAATGCTGGCCGCCGTCGGCCACGACCTGCGGACGCCGCTGACGAGACTGCGGCTGCGCTCGGAGACGATCGCGAACGACGTGACGCGCAGCGAAATGATCGAGGAGATCGATCGGCTCGCCCGGCTGACGGAGAAGGCACTCGCCTTCCTGCGCGGCAATTCGGTGGCCGAACCCTTCGAGCGGGTCGACGTCGCCTCCCTGCTTTCCTCGCTGGCGGACACCTATGCAGAAATGGGTCTGGAGCTCGACTGCGACCTGCCGGCGCGTCTTGTCGCCTCGGTCCAGCCGGAAGCCCTGACGCGCTGTGTCGGCAACCTCGTCGAAAACGGCTTCAAGTTCGGCACGAACGTCGGCCTGTCCCTGCGGCCGGACGAGGAGAACCAGCGGATCATCATCGAGATCCACGACGACGGGCCGGGGATCGAGGAAAATCTCCGCGAACAACTGATGAAGCCTTTCGTGCGGGCCGACGACAAGGACGGGCGCGGCGACCGCCGGGGCGGCTTCGGCCTCGGCCTTGCCATCGCTCTTCAGGTGACGACCGACCACAAGGGGGCACTGGAGCTGCGGAACGTCGAACCACACGGGCTGCTGTGCTGCCTGAGGCTTCCGATCGAGCAAAGGCCGATCGATCCGGCACCGGAAGCCGACAGGGCCTGATCGCGCCGCCCCATCAGAGCGGTGCTAGCCGCGGATCTGATGCGCCTTGTATTTTACACATTGCTAATATAACACTGACCGGGTCGATCCGGGCGGGAACTGCCACGCGTCCCTTCCCGTTCCCTGACGCGAACAGACCCGTCGACGCGGACAGGAGGACACCATGAGCTATCACTTCACCACCACTCTCAACCAGCCATTCGAGCAGGCCGTCGAAACGGTGACGGCCGCGCTCAAGGAAAAGGGGTTCGGCGTTTTGACGACGATCGACGTCAAGGCAACCCTGAAGGCCAAGATCGGCGCCGAGTTCCGTCCCTATGTCATTCTCGGCGCCTGCAATCCCGGCTTCGCCTTCAAGGCGCTGCAGGCCGAGCCGAAGATCGGCACCATGCTGCCGTGCAATGTCGTCGTCGAGGAGAAGGGCGACCACGTGGAGGTGTCGGCCATCGATCCGATGGCATCGATGCAGGCCGTCGACAATCCGGCGCTCGGCGCCGTCGCGACGGAAGTGCGCGACCTCCTGAAGAGCGTCGTCGACGATCTGGCGGCCAAAGCCAAGGCGGCCTGACAGGCCTGCAAGGAAATTCAGGCAAGGAAAAAGGCGCGGGAGCAACCTCCCGCGCCTTTCTCATTCAGGCATATCCAATCCCGCTCAGGCGAAGTCGCCCGTCGTGAACGGCAGCTTTAGCGGGTGCTTGCCGGTCGCCTTGAAGATGGCGTTGGCCACCGCCGGTCCGATCGGCGGCACGCCCGGCTCGCCGATGCCGGTCGGCGCCTCGGCGGACTGGATGATATGCACCTCGACCTCCGGCATGTCGGACATGCGCAGCGGTTCGTAGGTGTCGAAGTTGGACTGGTCGACCTCGCCGCCGGTCAGCGTGATGGCATCACGCATCACCGCGCCGAGGCCGAAGCCGACGCCGCCCTCGACCTGCGCCTTGATGTTGTCCGGATTGACCGGGACGCCGCAGTCGACGGCACAGACGACCTTCTCGACCTTGAAGTTACCGGCGTCGTAGGTGATTTCCGCGACCTCGGCGACATAGGTGTTGAAGGACTTGTGGACGGCAACGCCGCGATAGCGGCCCTTGGCGGGAACCGTGTCCCAACCGGCCTTTTCCGCAGCGAGCTTCAGGACCGCCACCTTGCGCGGATCGTCCTTGAGATGCTCCAGACGGAAGGCAACCGGGTCCTTGCCGGCCTTGGCGGCGAGCGCGTCCATCACCGTCTCCATCACGTAGGCGGTGTGGGTGTGGCCCACCGAGCGCCACCACAGGACCGGAACGCCGACCTTCGGCGATGCCAGTTCGAGGCGGAAGCCGTTGATGGCATAGGTCGTGTCGGCGATGCCTTCGACCGAGGCCTCGTCGATGCCGTCCTTGACGACCATCTTCTCCATGGCGGTGCCGGTGAAGATCGACTGGCCGACGATGCGGTGCTGCCAGCCCATGATCATGCCTTCGGCGTCGACGCCGGCCCGGACCTTGTGGACATACATCGGCCGGTAGTAGCCGCCCTTGATGTCGTCCTCGCGGGTCCAGACGATCTTCAGCGGCTGGACCTTGCCCCACGCCTTGGCGACGAGGGCGGCCTCGGCCACATACTCGCTGTTGTAGACAGCACGGCGGCCGAAGGAGCCACCGGCCCAGCGGGTGTCGATGGTGACCTTGTCGGGCGTCACACCGAGGATCGAGCCGGCAACCATCTGGTCGACGGTCTGCATCTGCGATCCCGTCCAGATCTCGACCGACTTGCCGGGATCGGCGAGGATCGTGACGTTGAGCGGTTCCATCGGCGCGTGGGCGAGGAAGGGGAAGGCGAATTCCATCTCGACCGTTTCGGCAGCCGCGACAAGGGCAGCCTCCGCGTCGGCGTCCTTGACCACGGCGGCGGGCATGTCGGCCGCCTTGCGGTATTCGGCCAGCAGTTCGTCCGTGCCGCGGGTCTCGGCCTTGCTGTCGTCCCAGGTCACCTTGACGAGGTCTCGGGCCTTGATCGCCGGCCAGGTGGTCTTGGCGAAGACCGCGACGCCGAAAGGCCCGGACTTGACGTCGACGACGCCGCGAACCTTGAGCGCCTCGGCGGCATCGAAGTCCTTGACCGTCGCGCCCCACTTCGGCGGACGAATCACGGTGACGACGAGCATGTCATCGCGCTTGACGTCGAGGCCGTAGAGGCCGGTCCCGCCCTCGGACTTGGCCGGCACGTCGACACGCGGAAAGGACTTGCCGATATAGACCCATTCCTCGGGGGTCTTGAGCGGCGGGTCCTGCGGCGCCTCGAGCTTGGACGCGGCAGCGGCAAAGTCGCCGAAACCGGCGCTCTTGTCGCCGTGGCCGAGCTTGCCATCGGCAATCGTGACCTCGCCGGCCGGCACGGACCAGTCCTTGGCGGCGGCGGCCTTCAGCATCTCGCGGGCGGCGGCGCCGGCCTTGCGATACTGCTCGAAGGAGTTGGCCATCGACGTCGACCCGCCGGTGCCCTGGATGCCGAAGAAGAGGTTCTTGTAGAGCTCGACGTTGGCCGGAGCGAATTCGGCCTTCATCTGTCCGACGGAGGCACCGAGTTCCTCGGCGACAAGGGTCACGAGGCCCGTCGCGATGCCCTGTCCCTTGTCGAGATGCTTGATCAGCACGGTCACCGTGCCGTCGGGAGCAATCTGGACGAAGGGATTGAACGCAGCCTCCATGTCGGCGGCCCGGGCTTCTCCGACCTGCGAAACGATGCCCGGCATGGCGAAGCCGATGACGAGGCCGGCCGTCGTGCCGCCCATGGCCTTCAGGAAGCCGCGCCGCGAAGCGGCCGGCAGCGAGGAGCGGAAGGCGCGAGGCTCTTGGAGATAGTGCAGCATGGTCTCAGCCCTCCATCATTTCGGATGCGCGCTTCACGGCGGCATGAATGCGGACATAGGTGGCGCAGCGGCAGGCATTGCCATCCATCGCGGTGACGATGTCGTCGTCGGACGGCTTGGGATTGTCGGTCAGAAGCGCCGTCGCGCTCATGATCTGGCCGGACTGGCAATAGCCGCACTGCGGCACCTGCAGGTCCACCCACGCCGCCTTGACGGCCTCGGCGGCCTTGCCCGCGATACCCTCGATGGTCGTCACTTCCGACGCACCGACATCGCCGATGGCCGTCTGGCAACCGCGCACGGCGACGCCGTCGAGATGCACCGTGCAGGCGCCGCAAAGGCCCACGCCGCAACCGAACTTGGTGCCGGTCATGTCGAACTCGTCACGCAGGGCCCACAGGAGCGGCGTGTCTTCATCGGCATCGATCTCCCGCTCGGTGCCGTTGATCTTCAACTTGATCATGATCTTCTCCGGATATTCGCCGGGTCCGGTCCGCAAAGGCGACGCTCCATGCACGGATCGCCGTTGCCCGTCCCGACAGCAAGAACCCCGTCCGGCGGAGGGACGGGCAGATCGGCGGTTGCTCCGCCTGTTTTGACTTGTTCCAAATCCGATATATCACTTATGATTATCAACGAAACCGAATTTGCTTCATGAGAAATATCGACAACGTTCATATCAGGCGGCTGGACATGTCGCTGCTCGTCGTCTTCGAGGCGCTGATGCGCAGCGGCAAGATGAGTGCGGTCGCCGACGACCTGGGCCTCACCCAGTCTGCCGTCAGCCACGCGGTCGGCCGCATGCGGGAGATTTTTCGCGACCCGCTGTTCCTCAGGAACGGTTCGGGCGTGACCCCGACGCCGCGGGCGCGGCAACTGGCCGATCCGATCTCCGAGGCGCTCGCCTCGATCCGCCTCGCCATCCAGATCGGGCACGGCTTCGATCCCGCCACATCCCGAAGAAACTTCGCCATTGCCGCCGTCGACAGCGCCATGACGGAGCTGGCGCCGGAGCTTCTGACGATTCTTGCGGACGAAGCGCCGTCCTGCTGCGTCACCTTCATGACGATGCCGATGGAGGCCGCCATCGAGGCTATCGCGACCGGTGCGATCGACCTTGCGATCGGCGCCTTCAGCAAGACGAGGACGCCCGACGGCCGAACCGTGCCGACGGCGCTTTACAAGGAGAGCTTCCTCGTCATGGCAAGGCGCGGCCATCCCCGGATCGGCGATACGCTCGACCTCGGTCTCTATTGCGCGCTCGATCACATTCTTGTGTCCTTCACCGGCGACCGCCATGGTGCGGTCGACCAGGTTCTCGGAACCATCGGCGCAGTCCGGCGCATCGCGATGGTGATGCCGCAGTTCATTCCCGCCTTCGCGGCCGTCGCGAAGTCCGATGCCATTCTCACAGCCCCCTTGCGCGTCTGCCGCAAGCTCGGCGACTATTTCGATCTCGTCGCCTATCCGCCGCCCATCCAGCTCCCGGACTTCCAGATGCAGATCCTGCGTCACAACCTGTCGATGGGCGACCCGGCCATCAACTGGCTGGAAGCCCACGTCCGGCGTTCGCTCCTCGGCAGTTCCCCGGTCGCCGCTTACGCGTAAGAGCTTGTTGCTCATATGCAACATCGGATGAAGCGAAGCGGGAACCAGCCCCTAGTTTGATCTAGATCAAGATCTTCGGAAACGCGCCGGAGCAGCATCATCCCACCAAGAGTTGTTGGCGGTTACCAGAATGGTTTTCGCCCCGTTTGAAGGATGATGACGATGTTTCGTGGGACGTGGGGACTGGGCGTTGCGGCGGCGGCACTTGTGATGTCGGGTGCGGCAGCGATGGCGGCCGATATCGGGCCGATGGACGCCGAGCCGCCGATGGCGGCGCCGGTCGCGAATTACGACTGGTTCCTGCACGTCGGTCCGGCGGGCGTGTTCTTCTCCGAATCGGCCGACGTCAGCGCGGGCGGTGCGGCCGTCGCCGGATCGGACGCCAAGATCGACAACGATCTCGCGGTGACACTGGACATCGGCTACTACGTCACGCCCGACATCTCGCTGTCGCTGACCCTCGCCAATGCACCGCTCGCCGTGGTCAATGGTGCGGGGAGCCTCAGCGGCCTCGGCGCGCTCGGCAAGCTGAACTACCTGCCGCCGGTGCTGGCGGTCCAGTATCACTTCCCCGAGTTCTACCACGTGCGGCCCTATATCGGCGCGGGCGTGAACTACACGATGTTCTTCAACGAGAAGGACGCGGCGCTGACCAACTTCAAGGTCGACAACGCCTTCGGCGCGGTTCTGCAGGCGGGCGTGGACGTCATGCTCTCCGAGCAGCTCGGCCTCTTCGTCGACGTCAAGCACGTCTGGCTGAGCACCGACGCCACCGGCGTGCTGGGCGCAACGCCGGTCAAGGCCGATGTGACGCTCGATCCGACGATCGTCACGGCCGGTCTCACCTATCGCTTCTGACCCTGACGCGTCCTGACAGGGAACCCCTTGCGGCTATCGCCGCAGGGGGATTTTTTTTGCCGCCGTTTCCGGTTGTGCACTGCGGCAGACTGGACATGCCGGTCAAGGAATGATCTTGTGCCGGGGCTCTGTCAGGCATGCCTGAGCCGGTGTCCGCGTCGGACGTCGCCTCGCAGGCCCGCGGCAGAGAATGCACCATGTGGGCGAGCGGCATCCGGCAAGGGAGGCGTTCCGCCACGCTTTCAGTTGGCGGAGGCGATGGCCGGCCTTTCAACCCTCAGCGAGCGTTTCTCCCACTTCTTCATCGACCAGTTCGGCGTCCTGCACGACGGATCCCGGCCCTACCCCGGCGCCGTCGAGGCGCTCAAGCGGCTGAAGGCGACGGGCGCATCGATCCTGCTCTTGTCGAATTCCGGCCGGCCGGCGCATGACAACGTGCTGCGCCTGGAACGCCTCGGCTTTCCGCAAGATTGCTACGACGCATTCGTCACGTCCGGCGATCTCGCCCTCGATCTGGTCGCGCGCGGCGCCCTGCCCGTCACCCTCGATCGAGGCACGCGATGCCTGACGATTTCCGGTGTCGGCGAACGCTCGCTTGCCACCGCACTCGGGTTCGAGGACGCGGCGGACGGCGAGACGGCCGATGTCGTCATCATTGCCGGCAGCCGCGGGGACATCTATCCGATCGAGACCTATCGCGATCTGCTTCGTCCGGCGGCGGCACGTGGCGCTCCGGCGCTCTGCACCAACCCGGACAAGATCATGCTGACGCCGGGCGGGCCGGCCTTCGGCGCGGGACGGATCGCCGAACTCTACAAGGAACTTGGCGGCGCGGTCACCTATATCGGCAAGCCCTATCCCGACATGTACGCGAGGGCCCTCGGGCTCAGCGGCTGCTCGGATCCGTCCGAGATCGCCTGCATCGGCGACAGCGTCGAGCATGACATCGTCGGCGCGAAACGCTTCGGCGCCTTCGCCGTCCTCGTGCGCACCGGCCTCAACGAAGGCAACTCGGACGGCGCACTGGAAGAGAAATACCAGCGATTCGGTGTCCGGCCCGACATGGTGCTTCCCGCCTTCCGCTGGTAGCAAGGCACAACGGCATCCAGACGTTTCGCCAGAAGGAATCGCAATGACCATGACCGCCGAGCCGGCCACCAGCACAGCCGCCGCCGCTCCCCTGCTCACCCTCGAAGAGCAGCTTGGTGCCTGGCCGGCCGGCGATGCGGACCGCCAGGCCGTGAAGGCCCTGCTGCTGGCGCTCGCCGAGGCCGGCAAGCAGGTCCGAGGTCGGCTGGCCGAGGGCGCACTCCACGGCGACCCGGCCCGCATCGTCGGCATCAACAGCGACGGCGACAAGCAGAAGGCGCTCGACGTCGAGGCGCACGGCATCTTCGTCGAAGCAAGCCACAAGGGCGGCGCGGCCGTGATCGGATCCGAGGAGGCGGAAGAACCGATAGCAGGCGATCCGAACGGGCGCGTTGCCGTCGCCTTCGACCCGATCGACGGCTCCTCGCATATCGGCATCGCGGGCGCCTGCGGGACACTCTTTTCCGTTCTGTCGCTTGCGGCGGACGGAGAACATTTCCAGCAGCCTGGATCGGCGCAGCTTGCCGCCGGCTATCTCGTCTACGGGCCGGAGACGGTCTTCTGCTATACGCTCGGCGCGGGTGTCTTCATGCTGACGCTCGACCCGGTGGACGGTGTCTTCAAGGGGCGTCAGACGCCGGTCGTGCTGCCGGCAAAGACGGCGGAGATCGGTGTCGACCTCTCCTTCCGGCGGCACTGGCACGAACGCCCCACCGCCTATGTGGACGACTGCCTTCTCGGCAAGGACGGATCGCGCGGTGCGGACGTCCGGCTGCGCTGGATGATGGCCGCCGTCGTCGACCTCCACCGCATCCTGAAACAGGGCGGCATCTTCGTGCTGCCCGCCGACAAGCGGCCGGAAAACCGCGTCGGTCGCCTCAGGCACGTCTACGAGGTGAACCCGATGGCGCTACTCATCGAGCAGGCCGGCGGGCTTGCGACCGACGGCGTTGGCGGCCGGCTGCTCGACCGTGTGCCGGAGGGCCTGCATGCCCGCGCGCCAATCGTTGCCGGCTCACGCGAGGAAGTCGAACGGTATCTCTCTTTCTGACGCGGGACTTCTCCGGCTTCGTCAGGAAATGCCAATGAGAATGCCGGACAGGAAGACAAGAAAGCCGCCGACGACAACCTGGAACGCCGCCGAGAGGAAGGGCGTATCCATATACTTCCAGCGGATCCAGGAAATCGCCCAGAGTTCGAACAGGACGATGATGACGGCGATCACCGTCGCGGTCGTGAAGTCGGGAATGAGGTAGGGCAGGGCGTGACCAAGGCCGCCGGCGGCGGTCATGATGCCGGCGGCAAGCCCTCGGACCAACGGGCTGCCGCGTCCGGTCAGCGAGCCGTCGTCGGAGGCGGCCTCGGTAAAGCCCATCGAGATGCCAGCGCCGACGGCGGCCGCCATGCCGACGAGAAAGGTCTGCCAGGTGTCGTGGGTCGCAAAGGCGGCCGCGAAGACCGGTGCCAGCGTCGAGACCGAGCCGTCCATCAGGCCGGCCAGTCCCGGCTGGACGATCTGGAGCAGGAACTGGCGGTGCTCGGCGGCCTTTTCCTCGTCGATGGCGACATCGGTGAGCTTTGCGGCACCAAGCTGGTGCGCCTGCGCCTCATGGCGGCGCTCGGCGGCGGCAAGCTGGCCCAGCAGTGTGCGAATGCGGGCGTTCGACGTGCGCGAGGCGGCCTTCAGGTAGAAGTTGGCGGCGGCAACCTCCATGTCCTGCGCCTCGGTCCTCACCCGGTCGAGCCCGAGAGGGCGGACCAGCCAGTAAGGCTTGCGGGCATAGAAGCCGCGCACATGCTCGCGCCGGATCAAAGGGATGGTCTCGCCGAAGATCTCGCGGTGCATCTCGATCAGCCGGTCGCGGTGCGCCATCTCCTCCTTGGCCATCTCCTCGAAGACGGCGGACGAGGCGGGAAACTCCTCCTTCAGCGCATCGGCATAAGAGGCATAGATGCGCATGTCCTCCTCTTCGGACGAAATCGCAAGAGCCAGAACCTCCTGCTCCGAGAGATCGGAGAAGTTGCGTCGGGAGAGAGAGAACATGCGCAGGCACTCATATTAGAATAATTCTGATTTGTACGATCTAAGGTATGACCGACCGTTGCGCAAGCGGCCACGCATCCGTAGACATACCAAGTTCGAGCGTCCGCCGCGACGCCGGCGCGACCCGTTGGACGGCGAAAGGGAGACAACACGATGCCGCGACAGAATCCCAAGATCCTCGTCTTTGCCGGTTCGACCCGCGGGGGCTCCTTCAACGCCCAGCTTGCGGCGCTCGTGACCAAGAAACTCGCCCTGCGCGACGTCGACGTGACCCAGATCTCGCTCGCCGACTACGAGATGCCGCTCTACAACGGCGATCTGGAGCAGGAAAGCGGCCCACCCGAGGCCGCCGTGAAGCTGCACAAGCTCTTTTCCACCCATCAAGGCATCTTCATCGCCAGCCCCGAATACAACGCCTCGATCACGCCGCTGCTCAAGAACACGATCGACTGGGTGAGCCGCGTGAAGCCCGCCCCCGGTGCCGGCTCCGCGTTCAAGAAGCGGGTCTTCGCCATCGGCGCGGCCTCGAACGGATATTACGGCGGCATGCGCAGCCTCCTGCAGATCCGCCATGTGCTGGAAATCGGCCTTGGCGCGACGGTGATCCCCGAGCAGATATCCGTTCCAGGAGCGGCGACCGCCTTCACCGATCTTGGCGATCTGGAAGCCGAGCGCAGCCGCGCGATGCTCGATGCGATGCTGACGCGGTTCATCGAGGAAGCGGAGCGCTACGTCCGGGCCTGAGCCAGGGCCGCAAGACGCATAGCCGGATTCAAAGCCATGCAGACCGACAGTTCGAAGACCGACCTTGCGACGATCTACCGTGGCTATATCGACTGCCTCAACCGGCAGGACTGGCTATCGCTCGGCGCCTTCGTCGCCGATGACGTCCGGCATAACGGCGAGCCGTTCGGGCTTTCCGGATACCGCCGCATGCTCGAACGGGACTATCGGGACATCCCGGACCTGCGATTCAAGATCGCGCTGCTGGTCGCCGATGCGACATACGTCGCCTGCCGCCTCGATTTCGACTGCACGCCGATCGGCACGTTTCTCGGCCTTCCGGTGAACGGCAGGCGCGTGCGGTTCTCAGAACACGTCTTCTACGAGTTCCGGGACGGGAAGATCATCGACGTCAGGTCGATCCTCGACAAAGCTGCCATCGAGTCCCAGTTCTGAGGGCTGCCGGTTTCTTTTCCGGCCGCAGCCCCCGTCAACCGCGCCAGTTTCCAGCCGCCCACATCGCCGCATGGGCCTCGCGATAGGTCGGATAGACAGGCTCAAGGCCGAGGGTCGTCTTGATCTTGGCGTTGGAGCAGCGCTTGTTCTCGCCATAGAAGGAGCGCGCCATCGGCGACAGGTCCGCGCTCGCGAAATCCTGCTCCGGCGGCGGTTCGACGCCCATGAGCCCGGCGGCATAGGCGATCACGTCCTGCGGCGGGGCCGGCTCGTCGTCGCAGACATTGAAGACACCGTCGGCCCGCGCCGTCATCGCCGCCGCCGTCATCGCCGCGATGTCGTCGACATGGATGCGGTTGAAGACCTGGCCCGGCTTGATGAGGCGCTTCGCCGTCCCCTCGGCAAGCTTGACGAAGGCGTTGCGCCCCGGACCGTAGATGCCGGCAAGGCGCAGCATGGCGATGGGGCACTCGATGCCGGCGGCAAAGCCGGTCCATTCCGTCTCGGTGGCAAGGCGGGCCCGCGACCTGCGGGCTTTCGGATGGCATTTGGTCGTCTCTTCGACCCAGGCTCCGCCATAGTCGCCATAGACCCCGACGGTCGACCAGTAGCCGATCCATTCGAGATCGGGCGCGGCGGCAATGTCGTCGGCATGCTGCGCCAGCACCGCATCGCCTGTCTCGCCCGGCGCGACGGAAAGAACGATATGGGTCGCTCCGGCGAGCGCCTCGCGGACGCCTTCGCCCGGCCTTTCGCCATCGAAGACGAAGGGCTCGATGCCGGCGGCCGCCAGTTCGTCGAGACGCTCGGCATGCCGGGTCGTGCCGCCGATCCAGTCGGCCTTGCCGGCAAGATGCCGGGCAAGGGCAAGACCGGAATAACCGGCTCCGAAAATGAACAGACGCATCAAGCAAACCTTCCCGTCATCGTTCCGTGCGGCATCCCGTCAGGCTTCCAGTGCCGCGAGATCGCCCTGTTCCAGCGCGGCGAGCCTCGCTTCGATCTTTTCCACCGGCCAGTCCCACCAGGCAATGGCGAGCAGCCGTTCGACCGTCTCCGCCGGAAAACGCATCCGAATGACACCCGCCGGATTGCCGCCGACGATGGCATAGGGCGGAACGTCGCGCGTGACGACCGAGCCCGCCGCCACGATGGCGCCCGAACCGATGGTGACACCCGGCATCACCATCACGCCGTGGCCGAACCAGACATCGTTGCCGACGACCGTGTCCTTCGCCGGCAGGTCGAGGTAGCCCATGACGGTCGCCGGATTGAAGACGCGGAAGGGAAAGGTCGTGACGCCGCCCATCGGATGATTGGCCGAACTGGTGATGAAACGCGTGCCCTCGGCCATCTGCACGAACTTGCCGATCGTCAGCTTCTCGCGGCTGAAGGCAAAGAGATAGGGCGCGATCGTTCCGGCGATGTCATCCGGCACCGCGCGGTCGCTGTAGTAGCTGAATTCGCCGACCTCGATGCGTGGATGATCGATCGCCACCTTGAGGTGAACCAGCCCGGGAACGACGGTTCCGTCCGGCAGCGCCATGGGGTGGCGCACATCAGCCTTGAGAAAGGGCACGGCAAGACCTCGTCGCAGCGTGAAGATCGCGCCTTGTCGCACGAACGAAATGAATCGGGCAAGGTTGCATCGCCGCGCCGGAACGGCGTCTGCCCGCGCCATTTGCATCTTAGACCACAGCGCCTACATATGGCGCCTGACTTTCCTCTCGAAGACTTGGCGGGATATCGGATTTTTCCTTCTCCTGCCTTCATGGAGCCCTTCATGTCCGACGCCCACAGCATGCCGCAATGGCATGGAACCACCATCGTGACGATCCGCAAGGGCGGCAAGGTCGTTGTCGCCGGAGACGGACAGGTTTCGCTGGGGCAGACCGTCATCAAGCATACCGCCAAGAAGGTGCGCCGCCTTGCCGGCGGCAGCGTCATCGGCGGCTTTGCGGGTGCAACCGCCGATGCCTTCACGCTGTTCGAGCGGCTGGAGGCCAAGCTGGAACAGTATCCGGGACAGCTCACCCGCGCCGCCGTCGAGCTTGCCAAGGACTGGCGCACCGACCGCTACCTCCGCCGCCTCGAAGCCATGATGCTGGTGGCCGACGCCAACGTCTCGCTCGTCCTCACCGGCACCGGCGACGTGCTGGAGCCGGAAGGCGGCGTGATGGGCATCGGCTCGGGCGGCAACTATGCGCTGGCCGCCGCGCGCGCCCTGATGGACACCGACCAGAGCGCCGAGACGATCGCCCGCAAAGCGATGGCGATCGCCGCCGAAATCTGCGTCTACACCAACGAGAATGTGGTTCTGGAAAGCCTCGATGCGGCTTGAAGCCCGGCCCGGCCGGACCCACCTGACCTTTTTGAACCGGACACTCAGCCGATGACCGATTTTTCCCCCCGCGAGATCGTCTCCGAACTCGACCGCTACATCGTTGGGCAGACCGACGCCAAGCGCGCCGTCGCGATCGCCCTGCGCAACCGCTGGCGGCGTCAGCAGCTTCAAGGTGCGATGCGCGAGGAAGTGCTGCCGAAGAACATCCTGATGATCGGGCCGACCGGCGTCGGCAAGACGGAGATCTCGCGCCGCCTCGCACGGCTCGCGGGCGCGCCCTTCATTAAGGTGGAAGCCACCAAGTTCACCGAGGTCGGCTATGTCGGCCGCGACGTGGAGCAGATCGTGCGCGACCTCGTCGAGGTCGGCATCACGCTGGTGCGCGAGAAGAAGCGCAAGGACGTGCAGGCCAAGGCCCACCAGCAGGCCGAGGAGCGCGTGCTCGACGCCCTCGTCGGCCCCGGTGCAAGCCCTGCGACGCGCGACAGCTTCCGCAAGAAGCTGCGCGGCAACGAACTCGACGACAAGGAGATCGAGGTCGAGGTCTCGGCCCAGCCTTCGATGCCGAGCTTCGACATTCCCGGCATGCCGGGCGGCTCCATCGGCGTCATGAACCTCAACGACATGATGTCGAAGATGATGGGCGGGCAGAAGAAGACGCGCCGCACGACCGTCAAGGACTCCTATGACCTGCTCATCGGCGAGGAAAGCGACAAGCTCCTCGACCAGGAGCAGCTCGTCGCCGAGGCCATTGAGGCGGTGGAGAACAACGGAATCGTCTTCCTCGACGAGATCGACAAGATCTGCGCTCGCGAGGGCCGCTCGGGCGGCGACGTCTCGCGCGAGGGCGTACAGCGCGACTTGCTGCCGCTGATCGAGGGCACGACGGTTTCCACCAAGCATGGCTCGGTGAAGACGGACCACATCCTCTTCATCGCGTCCGGCGCCTTCCATGTCGCCAAGCCGTCGGATCTCCTGCCGGAGCTACAGGGCCGCCTGCCGATCCGCGTCGAGCTTCAGGCGCTGTCGCGCGCCGACATGCGGCGCATCCTCACCGAGCCGGAAGCAAGCCTCATCAAGCAGTATGTGGCGCTGATGGCGACGGAGGGCGTGGAGCTTGCCTTCACCGACGAGGCGATCGACGCCATCGCCGACATCGCCGTGGAGGTGAATGCCAGCGTGGAAAACATCGGCGCCCGCCGCCTGCAGACGATCATGGAACGGGTGCTCGACGAATTGTCCTTTGCCGCCGCCGACCGGGGCGGACAGACAGTGACCATCGACGAAGAGTATGTGCGGACCGGCGTCGGCGATCTTGCCAAGAACGCGGATCTCAGCCAGTTCATCCTGTAACCAACCAGCAGCGCGGCATTGACCCTGCCCCTTGCATGGTTGACCTTGCCCTGGGGTCACCAGCCTTGGGAACAGCGCCAATGCCGCCTCTTCGCCATGCCATCGGGATCGTCGCGACCTTCGCCGGCTTCCTTCTCGCGTTGCCCGCTCACGCGGAACCGGTCGACGTGGAGCTGGTGCTCGCCGCCGACGGCTCCGGCTCGATCGACGACGATGAGCTTGCCCTGCAACGACAGGGCTATGCCGACGCGGTGACGAGCAAGGAGGTGCTCGACGTCATCCGGGCCGGCTATCGCGGCGCCATCGCGATCACCTATGTGGAGTGGGGCTCGGCCGCCTCGCAGCACACGATCGTCGACTGGACCGTGATCCGCGACGAGGCCTCGGCGCGGGACTTCGCCGACAGGCTGGTTTCAACGCCGCGCGCGGCCTTCGGCTACAATTCGATCTCCGCCGCCATCGACTATTCGGTCAACAAGATCGAGACCAACGACATCGAGGGCGCAAAAGCCGTGATCGATGTTTCCGGCGACGGGCCCAATATCGGCGGACGACCGGTGCAGGCGGCCCGCGACGATGCCGTGAGGCGCGGCATCACCGTCAACGGTCTCGTCATCCAGCGGCCGGGCGGCTTTTCCTCCGCGATGGGCGGGGAGGATCTCGTCGAGCACTACAAGCGCGACGTCACGGGCGGGCTCGGCGCCTTCGTCATGGTGGTCGACGAGACCACGACCTTCGGAACCGCCGTCCGCCGGAAGATGGTGCAGGAAATCGCGCAGGCGCTCGGCGCACCAGACAGCCTGACGCCGACCGCTCTCGACTGACCGGCGGGCAGGACATAGATAAGGGCGACGGCCCGACCAGAAAGCTTCAGACCCATGGCGCTCACAACGGCAGAAATCGAACGCTACGCCCGCCACATCGTGCTGCGCGAAGTCGGGGGGCCTGGCCAGCAGAAGCTGAAGGCCGCGCGCGTGCTCGTCGTCGGGGCCGGCGGTCTCGGCGCGCCGGCGATCCAGTATCTCGCCGCCGCCGGCGTCGGCACGCTCGGGCTCGTCGACGACGATGTGGTCTCGCTCTCCAACCTGCAGCGGCAGGTGATCCACGGCAGCGACAGCATCGGCGCTTTGAAGGTCGAAAGCGCCAAGGAAACCGTCGCCCGCATCAATCCACATGTGAGCGTCGAGACGCATGCCGCCCGGCTGACGGCGGAGAATGCCGCCGAGCTTGTCCGCGCCTATGACATCGTCGTTGACGGGTCCGACAATTTCTCCACCCGCTATCTTCTCGCCGACACCTGCGAGGCCGAGCGCCGGCCGCTCGTTTCCGGCGCCATCGGCGCCTTCGACGGTTCGCTGACCGTGCTGAAGCCCTATGAGGCCAACGAGGCCGGCCAGCCCAATCCGGGTTATCGCGATCTCTTTCCCGAGCCGCCGCCGGCGGGCAGCATTCCCTCCTGCGCCGAGGCCGGCGTCATCGGTGCCCTGCCCGGTATTCTCGGCTCGCTGCAGGCGATGGAGGTCATCAAGCTTGTCTGCGGCATCGGCGAGCCGCTGATCGGCCGCCTGCTCCTCGTCGACACGCTCTCCATGCGCTTCGAGACGATCAAGTACCGCGCGCGCAGGAAAGCCGCCGCCGAATAGGAAAATTGCCCGTCTCGGGACGGGCAAAGCTCCATGGCTGCCGACCTTAACCCGCGCTAGCCTCGATGCTCGCAGGAGGGTGCAGTTCCGGTCTTCAGGGAGTGACACGGCGACAGATCATCCCTCCGGTCGCATAACGAGCGGGAGGGGACCAGTCACATGCAAACAAAACCTGCCAGGCACTATTTTCGCCCTGTGCCCGGGCGCGGAGCATCCATTCTCGTCCTTGCGGCAGCGGCCCTGCTGCCCGCCAGCCTGCCCTCGCATGCGGAGGAGGCTCGCCCGTTGAAGATCGCGGTCTTCGACTTCGAACTCGACGACCGCAGCGCCGGAGCCGGCATCCGCACGGCGGACGCGATGGACGAAGACAATCTTCGCAAGGCAACCGAGGAGGCCAAACGCATCCTCGCCGATTCCGGCCGCTATGACGTGGTCGACACGGCAACGGCGGAGGACGGCATTGCGGCAGCCGGCGGGATCAAGTCCTGCAACGGCTGTGAAGCCGCTGCCGCCCGCCAGCTCGGCGCGGACCAGTCGATGGCCGGCCTGATCGCAAGGGTCAGCCGCACGGAATATACGCTTCAAGTCGTCGTCCGCGACGCGGACACGGGCCAGATGGAGGCGAACCATTTCTCCGGCCTCAGGATGGGCGCCAACTACGCCTGGCCGCGCGGAGCCAAAGCCCTCATGAACAAAGTCGTCCCGGCACCGCCGCAACAGAAGTAACCGCGGCTGGAACCCGGGCACGAAAAAAGGCCCGGACGCTGCCGTCCGGGCCCTTCGACATTCACGCTCTCTCGACCGGGATCAGATCGTGTTCTGGATCCAGTTCTTCAGATCGGTCTTGGAGGCAGCGCCGACCTTCATCGCCGCCGGCTGGCCGTCCTTGAAGATGATCAGCGTCGGGATCGACCGCACGCCATACTTGATGGCGGTGTTCTGGTTGTTGTCGATGTCGAGCTTGGCGACGGTCACGGCGCCGTCCAACTCGGTCGCGATTTCCTCCAGCGCCGGCGCGATCATGCGGCAGGGGCCGCACCACTCGGCCCAGAAGTCCACGACGACCGGCTTGCCGGAGCCAATCACGTCGCTCTCGAAGGAGGTATCGGTAACTTTCACGGTGCTCATCAGAGAACCACCCTTTCGCTATGCCGGCTTGCGGCCGTTCGCTCGAACCAGCCTTGCACCAGCGAGATTTGAAAGATCCACCCGGCCCGACAGGCGCTCACGAGAGGCGCTGACGTGGTATGGCGGACCCCGACGGTCGGCGTGAAGGGCTAGCTCCAAGGGGCAGGCTATCAAGTCGATCATCTTTCAGTGGCAAGAAGGTAGGGAGCGGCGAAAGTGGCGTCAAGTCGGGACATGACGGGAGGGGAATGCCCGGCAGCGGGCATCCCTCCCGCATTCTACCGGCTGCGGAAATGACGGCATGAATTGCCGGCTTCCGGCCGCTGCCGGGCAGAAATTTGCGCCGCCAGAGGCTTTCCCCGGACAGTCACTTTTTCTTGAAAAACGACGATCAAAAGAGACGGCCGATCGCCTTTTGCAGGACGTCGGTGGGGACTTCATCAAGCCGCGCCGATTCCGTCCAGAGAATCGCCGCGCGCACCTGCCGGCCGGGGTAGATGTCGGCAATCAGGCGGGCATAGACGGCAAGCTGCATCAGGTAATTCTCGGGGATCGCGTCCGGCACGGGGCGATTGGTCTTGAAGTCGACGATCAGGACCGCGTCCTTGCTGACCGCAAGGCGGTCGATCTGGCCGGAGACCTCGGCCTTTCGCCCTGATCGCAGCATCACCTCGCCAGCGAGCGCCACCTCCGCGCGGCTGCCCGGCGCAAAGACGGGCGCGAAGGCCGGCTCGCACAGGACGGCGAGAACCTTCGCAAGCAAAGCCTCGCGTTCGGTTTCGGAAAAATCCGGGCCGCTTGTCGCCAGATAACGCCTGCCCCGTGCCTCGCGGTCCTTCGGCGCGAGACCCGGGAGCGCCTCCAGCAGACGGTGGACGAGGCTGCCCCGGCGAAGGGCCGCGCTCTCGCCGGCACGCGCCGCCTCCAGCGCATGAGCGGCGGGATAGGGCGTTTCGACGTCGCGCGCCTCGATTTCGGCGAGCACCGCCTCGGCCGAGGAGGGATTGAGGGTCATCGGCGCTTCGCCGACCGGCGCAGGACGGCGGACAAAGTCCGGCAAGTCTTCGGCTGGTTCGGCGGTGTCTTCCTCGACGGGCTGCCTGGCAGCTGTCGTCCCGGCGAGAGCCACCGCGCGTTCCGGACCGCCGAAGCGCCAGTGCCAGGCAACGACATCGCCACCCTCGCCCTCGATCTCCGTGGCATCCGGCACCAGCGCGTCATGCACCATCTGGTACCAGCGCGGCTCGCTCACCGCCTTCTTGGGCGCCATGCCGCAGACGACGAGCCGGTCTCGTGCGCGGGTCAGGCCGACATAGAGCTGGCGGCGGTATTCCTCGCGGGCCAGATTCGCCTTGGCTTCAAGCGCGGCCTCGACGCTAGGTGCCTGCCGGCCGGACCCGACAAAGACGAGGGGCGCGGCCTGAACCGGGCCGATATCCTCGTGATCCCTCTCGTTCAGCGGCAGCACCAGCGGTCGGTGCGAGGGGTGATAGGGTGCTGCGCCCTGATCGACGAGGAAGACGACCGGCGCTTCCAGTCCCTTGGCGCCATGCACGGTCATGATGCGGACCTCGTCGCGCGCCGCATCCATCTCGCGCTTGATCTCGTGGTCGGCGGCGGCGGCAAAGGCAAGAAAGCCTTCAAGGCTCGGCGTGCGGTCCTTGCCGAAGCTCAGGGCCAGAGACAGGAACTCGTCGAGAACGTCGTCGACCTCCGGCCCCAATCGGGCGCGGAAGGCGCGGCGGCCAGCGTCGGCGGCAAGGACGCGGGCAAAGAAGGCGTGCGGATCGATGGTGTCGGCAAGGCCGCGCCAGCGCGCCAGCCGCTCGTGGGCGGCGCGAAAGACGACATCGCGGTCCGCTTCCTGCCGCAAACGTTCGTAAAGGAAGGTCCTGCGGCCGTGGGCAAGCTGGAAGAGCTGGTCCTCGTTCAGGCCGATCAGCGGAGACTTCAGAAGGGCGGCGAGCGTAAGGTCGTCTTCGGGCAGCAGCACGGCGCGGGCGAGCGCCAGCAGATCCATCACCGCGATGTGGCTCATGAGCTGGAGCCGGTCGGCGCCCGCGACGGGCACGCCTATCTCGGTCAGCGCGCGCGAGAGCAGCGAGACAAAACCGGCGCGCTTGCGCACCAGCACGAGGACGTCGCCGGCGCGGATCGGCCGCCCGCCGGGCAAGGTCTCGCCGCGCGCGATCCAGCCGCGCACGGCGCGGGCGATGCGGTCGGCAAGCTGGGCCTCGGCGCTGCCGAGCTTCGTTTCGTCGACCGGGTCGGTCCAGTTCTCCGGCTCAAGGGTTTCCTCGTCGACCGTCGCGGGCCAGATCTCGACGAGACCGATGTCGCGGTTGCGAACCGTCTCGTGCACCGTGCCGGCCGCATCGGCCGAAAGCCCCTGATGGGTCTCCGGCCGGGCGAAGACGGCGTCGACGGCCTTCACCACATCCGGCGTGGAACGGAAGGAAAGCTGCAGGGCGACATCGTCATAGGCGATGCCGGCCTCGCCCGCGCGCTTTCCGGTGCGCCGCCGCATGGCGCCGAAGAGATGCGGCGCCGCTCCCTGGAAGGAGTAGATCGACTGTTTCTCGTCACCGACGGCGAAGAGCGTGCGCACGCCGGTCGAGCCGCGCCGCGCGCCCTCGCCGACAAAGAATTCGTCGGTGAGCGCCGCAATCACCTCCCAGGCTCGCGGGCTTGTGTCCTGGGCCTCGTCGACGAGGACGTGGTCGATGCCCTGGTCGAGCTTGTACTGCACCCATGCCGCCGCATCCGAATGAGACAGAAGACGCGCGGTGCGCAGGATCAGGTCGTCGAAGTCGAGCGCGCCGGAGGCGGCTTTGCCGGCCTCGATGAGATCGATCGCCCGGCCCGCAAGGCGTATCAGGGCCGCCGTCCGCTCGAAGGTCGCCGTCGCGGCGCGCCGGTCCTCCAGAGCCTCGAGGCGCGTGATCTCTTCCTCGAACATGGCTTCGAGGTCCGGGAACTGCGTCTTGATCGCCTTGGTGCAGAAGCTTGAGAACTTGCGCGGCTGCCTCTTCGCGCCATCGCCTGTCATGAAGACCTTGAGCCAGTTTCCGGCCGCAAGCGCGATGTCGTCGGTCACCTCGACAGCGGCAAAGCGCTCGTCCAGCGCCTGGTCGGTCGCCGCCCCCTGCCGCAGGGCCGTGCGCAGGCGCGCGACGAAGTCCTCGTCGAAGCCGCTCTCCGCGATCACCGCGCGATCGATCGCCGCGACGGTTTCGCCTTCCGCGACCCCAAGCGCCTTGCGCAGGCCGGCGAGCGCCGCATCGAAGCCGCCCGCGCCGTCGATCCAGCCGAGATAGGCGTCGCGCTGATGGATGGTGGCGACGATGGCCCTGCGGATCGTGTCGTCGCCGCGCTCGGCGACGAGCTGCGTGAGAGCCCGGCCCATCGCGCTGTCCGGATCGGCGGAGGCCGCGACGATCACGGCATCGAGCGCCTGCTGCAGGCGGCTTTCGGCCTCCATGTCGTCCAGCACCTTGAAGCGGCCGGCAATGCCCGCCTCCACCGGAAAGCGCTGCAGCAGGGCTTCGCAGAAGCCGTGGATCGTCTGGATTTTCAGCCCGCCGGGCGTTTCCAGAGCCCTCGCGAAAAGCCGCCGCGCACGCGCAATGTTCTCCTCATTTGCGGCTCGTCCCTCCAGCGCCTCAAGTTCGTTAGCCAGATTCGCATCACTGAGAGACGTCCATTGGCCAAGCGTCTCGAAGACGCGGTTGGCCATTTCGGCGGCGGCCGCCTTGGTGAAGGTGAGGCAGAGGATTGCCGCCGGGTCCGCGCCGGCGAGCAGCAGCCGGATCACCCGGCGCGAGAGCACATAGGTCTTGCCCGAGCCGGCATTGGCCGACACCCAGACGGAGTGGCGCGGATGGGTCGCGGTCGCCTGATCGCGGCGCGTGCGCTCGGGCACCTCGATGGGTTTGGCGGGCGCGCTCATTCCTCGCCCTCCCCTTCGCCGCCGGCGGCCTGCCATTCGGCGACGCGAGCGAGGTGGTCGTATGCGCCACCGGTTTGCCGGCTCAACAGAACGCGCGGACGCGAGGGATAAGCCCGTTCCGGATCGCGGTAGGCCCTCACGAGGCCGGCCAGCTGACGGGCGGATTCACCCACGATGTCGGCGAGCGTCTTTGCCTCCTCGCCCTTCTTCGCCTTCTCGCCGTCGAAGAGGTCGATCTTGTCCGCGCCGGAAAGCCCTTTCAGGATCACGTGGACAAGGGCCGTGGCCTCCATGCGGCCAAGCCCTTCGAAGGCGCCTTCGCGCAGCATGAAGCCTTCCAGCGGCATCTGCGGCTTCATCAGGGTGACAAGCTGCTTCTTGGACGGCGCCGCGCCGGTCTTGAAATCGACGATCACCGCCTCGCCGCCGAGGCCGACGTCGATCCGGTCGGCGCGGCCGTTGAGCGTGAAGTCCTCCGCGTCAATCGCCATGACGAGACTGCCCTTGCATTCGGCGATGCGCCGCGTCGTCTCGCCTTTCGCCTCCTCGAAGCTTTCGACAAGGAAGCGCGCCATTTCCAAGAAGCGCGGCCACCAGAGGGCATGGAGTTCCGGCCGCAGGCGTAGCGGCGCGAAATAGCGCTCGCCGATGGCAATGAGACGGCGAAGGCCCTCCTCGCCGACATGCGGGCCGCCGTCGCTGGCAAATTCGGCCAACGCGTCGTGAATGACCGTGCCACGCGTTGCAAAGTCCGGCATCCGGCCGAGGGGATCGAGCGGCTCGAATCTCAAAATACGCCGGGCGTAAAGCGCGTAGGGGTCGCGCACCCAGGTCTCGATATCGGTGACGTTGAGCGCTTTCGGGCGGGCCTCGACAGGGGGCAAGGCGGAGGCGCGAGCGGGGCGTGGGCTGCGCGGGCCGTCGTCGATGCGGCGGGCGACCCCGAGCCAGCGTTCGCCGCGCTGTCGCAGCTCTTCCGTCTGCTCGGGCCCAAGAACGGCGGTGACGCGCTGAAGCCAGCGGGACGCGACCGTCGGCGCGCCCTCTTTCTTAGCCGAATAAGAAAGGATCAGATCACGCGTGCCGAAGCGCATCTGGAAATCATGGGCGGCAAGGCCGATGCGCCGCTCCGGCGGCCCGAAGTCGAGGCCCGACCGCATTGGGCGCGACAGCCAGGGCCCGGTGTCGGTGCGCGCCGGCCAGACGCCCTCGACGAGGCCGCCGAGCACGACGCGGTCCGCCTGCATCAGGCGCGCTTCCAGTTGGCCCCAGATGTGGACCCGCGCGCCGGCGGCCACAGGCCGGTGCACCTGCCGCCCGACCATCAGCGCCTCGAAGACGGCCGGATAGAGCGCCGCATCGATCACGAAGGCGCGGGCATGGGTTTCGAGTTGGCCTGCGAGGAAGGAGGCCAATTCCTCACCGGCAGGTCCGGTATAGAGGCGGGCGTCGGAGCCGGTCTCGTCGCTTGCGACCGCGCGCAACACCTCGACATGGGCGCGCAGCAGATCGTCGAGCGGCAGATCGTGGCCGCCAACCATCGCTTCCAGCGGCGCGAAGGCCTCGACGACCCGTTGGGCCAAATCGCGACCCTCACGCACCGCCTCGGGACCGAGCATCCTCAGCACCGGATGGATGCGAGCCTCCTTGCCCTCGAAGTCCGCCAGCGCGCGATCAATCGCTTCCACCAGAGGCCTGCTTCCGGCGGCAAGGCGCGGGCCGCGCAGCACGGCGATCTCGATTGCCCGCGCCGCTTCGCGGGCCACGACGCGCGGCAGGCCGAAGGAGGCCAGCGGGTGCTTCAAAAGCGCAAGCAGATCGTCCGGCGCAAATCCGCCAAGGACGACGTCGGCGACATGACGGGCAAGGATCGCGGGCGGGGTGTCGAGCAGCGCCTCGCCGGCCGAATCCTCCACCGCGAGACCGAAACGCTGCAGTTCCAGACAGACGCGGCGGGCGAGTTCCCGGTCCGCCGTGACGAGGGCGGCGACCTTTTCGGAGTCCTCGACGGTCTCGCGCAGGCAGAGCGCGATGGCGAGCGCCTCCTCGGCCGGTTGCCGGGCGACCATGATGGACAGGCCGTCGAGCGCATCGGTCCGCGTTTTCGGAGGCATGTCCCCGGCAAAGGCCGGCCAGCGGTCGGTCGTCTCGGCAGGGCGCAGCGCCTCTGAGACGATCTGGCCGCGCATGGCGAGCGACGGTTCCGGCACTCCGAGTTCGCGAACCTCACCTCTCTCGATCCCGATCACACGGACCAGATGAGCCAGCGCCGCCTGCGGGTGGCTTGGAACGCCCGGCCCAATCTCCGGCGCGACAAGGCCGAAGGTCTCGTCGTCGAGATGCGTATCGAGACCCGGCAGGACGACGGCGCCGTTCGGCAGGCGGGCAATGGCCGCAAGCAGCTTCGCCGTCGTCGGAATGGAGCCGGTCGAACCCGCCGCGATCACCGGGCCGCCGCCAGCCCTGGTCATCTGGTCGATGCGGCGGAGGACCATCTGGCGGTGACGCTCGCCCGGCTCGATCAGGCCGCGTTCGGCAAGATGCTCCGGCCAGGCCTTCGTTGCGATGTCGAGGAAGGTGAGCGTCAGCTGCCAGTAGGCGGCGTGGTCTTCGGGCACGAGGCCCGACAGCTTCGCCCAGTCGATCTCCTCATTCGCCGCCTGGTCGAGCAGGGCGAGAAGATCGCGGGCCAGATGAATGGCATCGGCGGGCGACGCGGGAATGCGGATCGGCGTGCCGTGCGGCGTCAGTTCGCGCTCCGGCGCGATGCCCTCGCGCCAACGCATGACGAGCCGCGCCATCGACAGGAGGCGCTCGGCCTCGCCGATGACCGGCGGCAAATCGAGATCGTCGTCGGCGCGAAAGGCGTCGCCTTCCTCATCAATGTCGCCGATGGGCCGGATGACAGGCAGCAGCGCGGCCCGGCCGCCGAGAGCCCGAACGAACTCACCACGCAGGACACGGGCGGCACGGCGGGTCGGCACGAGGATCGTGACATCGGCCAGCGCCAGAGGATCGTCGGCGAGAACAAAGCCCGGCACGAGATCGCCGGCCAGCAGCGCCTCGACCAGCGTCGGCAGAAAGGGAACCGCCGGATCGATGGAGAAGACGCGCGGCGGAAGGGGCTCGTCGTCCCTGTCCTGTTCGCTTGTCGTCGCCATCGCGTCTCGTTCCTGCGTTGGTCTCCAAATTCAAGAGCGCGGAGCGGCGTGAAAGGCGCTCATGCGATCCCCATGAGTAGGCGCCGCGTCAGGGCCGCAGCACAAGGCTCACGCCGCGCTGGCGGCGATGGTCGCCTCCGCCTCGCCGATCGCCCGCGGCGTTCCGACGTGCAGCCAGATGCCTTCCATGCGGATGCCATAGAGCCGTCCGGCGTCGATCGCCCGGTCGAAGAGACGGTTGAGAGAGAAGGCCGTTTCGGTCTCGCCCGCAAAGACACGCGGATGGATGATCGCCGCGCCTGCATAAACGAAGGGGGCGACGTCGCGTTGGGGGCGCCGGCTCAACAGCCCGTTCTTGTCCATGACGAAGTCGCCGACACCGTCATAGCCGACGCTCGACACCGTCGGCGCGAGCAGCAGGAGCATGTCCATGCGGTCGGCGTCGAAATGCTCGGCGAGCAGCATGAGGTTGGGCTGGATGCCCTCGATCCAGATGGAATCGGAATTGAGATGGAAGAAGGGCTCGGATCCCAGATGCGGCAGCGCCTTGACCACCCCGCCGCCGGTATCAAGCAGGCGCTTGCGCTCGTCGGAGACAACGATCTCCGGCGCCTGCCGCTTGGAGACATGCACCTCGACGAGATCGGCCAAGTAATGGACGTTGACCACCGCCGTCTCGACGCCGGCCTCGACCAGCCGGTCCAGGACATGGTCGACAAGGGCCTTGCCCATGACTTCGATCAGCGGCTTCGGCGTCGTCGCCGACAAGGGGCGCATGCGCTTGCCGCGGCCGGCGGCGAGCACCATGGCCTTGCGCGGGATCGAAATGGTCGAGGATTTGGAAATCGGATGGCGGGTCTCGGTTGACATCGACGGATGCAAAACTCTTGGCTCAGGGTGCGGCTGGAGCCGCCGGATACGGGGAACCGGCCCTCACGGGCGCGGCAGCCGCCTCTCATACCAGAGCGCGAGGCCCGCGAGAATGGGTTCCTGCATGATGGTGTCCAGATAGGACAGAATGCGCGGCACGTGCTTCAGATAGGCGGTTTTACCATCCCTGTGGGCCAGACGCGCAAACCCGCCAAGGATTTTCGTGTTTCTCTGCGTCACCGAAATGCAGTATGCATGCATAAATTTACTGCGATCCAACATTGCACCCTGCCGGGCATGTTGCGCAAAATAGGATTCCAGCATTTCTTGCTGCAATGCAGCATCCATGTCGATGCGGGCGTCGCAAACCAGTGATGCGAGGTCATAGGCGGCCGGCCCGAACACCGTATCCTGAAGGTCGATCAATCCGAGCCGGCGCCGACCCTCCCCGTCCTCCTGCCAGAGCAGATTGGGCGAGTGGAAATCGCGCAATGTCCAGCTCTTTTGCGCCGTTTCAAGACGGTCCAGCAGCGGCGACCAGGCCTGCCAGAACTCCTGCCGCTCTTCCTCGTTTGCGGGGCGCCCCGCCGCGTAGGGAAACCACCAGTCGAGACACAGGCCGAGTTCGACGGACAGGGCCTCGCGATCATAGGGCGGCACGGCATGGCGTTGGTGCACGCCATCTGCGAAACAGTCGCCAAGGTCCACGGTCTCCGGCCAAGTCTCGGCGTGAAGGTCCGCGAGGAGTTCGGCGGCGGCGATATAGCGTTCAGGCACCGGCCTGCCGTCGCGGATAATCCCGTCGGCCCCGAGATCCGAGAGAAGGAGAAGACGGTTCGCCGGATCCGCAGCGATGCACTGAGGCGCGACAAAGCCTCGTTCGTTGAGCGTCCGGCTGATGGCCAGGAATGACGTCAGCGACGACTGGATATGCGCGACCTCGGCGTAGCTGCGGCCGTCTGCGAGAGGGGCTCCCCTTGGCGGCTCCGGCCAGTTCATGAGAACGAGCGAGCGATCCTTCGTGAGAATGCGTTCGTAGGAGCGGGAGGATGCGTCGCCCTGCAGCCAGTGGCGCGTGGCCTCCTCAAGGCCCGACCGGTCGAGCAGCGAGCGAACCGCAAGGCTTCGGTTGAGACGTTCGCCCAAGTTTGCCGGCAAACCTTCTATGACGACCTCGCGAGAGTCCGGATCGTCAGCGATCGACAGCCGGACCCAGAGCGCATCCTCGGGGATTTCGCCATCGCCCCGTTCCGGCCATTCGACCAGAGCGACGCCACCCCGCAGCGCATCGTCGAAGCCGATCTCGAAGAGCTCGTCCGGTCCGGCGAGGCGGTAGAGGTCGAAGTGATGGATCGTGAGCCGGTCCGTCTCGTAGGACTGGACGAGGGTGAAAGTCGGGCTCGGCACCTCCAGCGCTGGGCTGCCTGCGACCGCGCGGATCAGGGCGCGCGCCAGCGTCGTCTTGCCGGCACCGAGATCGCCGTCGAGGCAGAGACAATCGCCGGGCTTCAGGATTGCCGCGAGATCCTCGGCAAGGCGGAGCGTCGCCGCCTCGCCTTCCAGCCGCAGGGGACCGGCGAGCCGCGTCATCGCGCCTTCACTCGGCCGCTTCGGAGATGGCCTTCGGTTCCGCCGGCAGACGGCAGGTCACCGTGGTGCCAGCCCCCTCGACCGACATGATGTCGACCTTGCCGCCATGGAGCTCGACGAAGCTCTTGACGATGGAAAGGCCAAGGCCTGCACCGCGCCGGCGGGCGCCCGCCGACTTGCTCTCGAACCGGCCGAAGACCGATTCGATGAACGCCTTCGGAATGCCCCTGCCTTCATCGCGCACCGCGAAGACGACCTCGTCGCCCTCGCGGCGGCAACTGACCGTGATTCGGCCACCGTCCTCGGAGAAGGAGATCGCGTTGGAGAGGAGATTGAACAGGATCTGGCGCAGGCGCTTCTCGTCGGCGCGCAACATGCCGATGTCCGGCGCGACCTCGATGGTCAGCGAAATGGAGGCTTCCTGCAACCGATCGCGCAGGCCGGCGGCCGCCGCCTCCAGCGTCGCGGAGGCGTCAACGTCGCCGATTTCCAGCTCCATGATGCCGGCATCGACGGTAGCCAGATCCAGGATGTCGTTGATGATCGTCAGCAGCGCACCCGACGAATTCATGATGTAGCCGGTGTATTCGCGCTGCTTGGGATTGAGCGAGCCCATCTTCTCGTCGGCAAGGAGCTGGGCGAAACCGATGATGTTGGTCAGCGGCGAGCGCAGTTCGTAGGAGACGTGCTGGATGAACTCGTTCTTGAGCTTGTCGGCTTCCTCCAGCGCCTCGTTCTTGTCGACCAGCGCCCGCTCGACATTGACGCTGTCGGTGACGTCGACGAAGGTCACCAGCGTCGCGCCATCGGGCAGAGGTACAGTGGTAAAATCAACGATGTTGCCGGCGTGGCGCTCGATCCGTCCCGAAACGCGCTCGCGCGTTTCGGAAAGACCGGTGACGGCGTTGCGGATCTCGTCGAAGGCGCGGGTCTCGCGGTTGATACGGGCCAGCCGCGCGATGATTTCGTTGATGTGAGGGCGCTGCGAGAGATCGGCGTCGCCAAGCGACCACATCTCGATGAAGGCCGGATTCCAGAGACGCAGCCGTCCGTCCGAGCCGAACACGACGACGCTCTCGTTGAGATGGTCGAGGGTCTCGCCCTGGACGCGGATCAGCGCGTTGTAGCGGCTTTCCAGATCCAGCCGCTCGGTGACATTCTCGTAGACGTAGGTGACGCCGCCGGAGGGATGCGGATTGGCGATCATGCGCAGCGTCTGGCCGCCGGGCAGGTGCCACCAGGTCTCGCGCGCCTCCAGCGACTGATAGGCGGAGAGCATCTCGCGCTTCCAGGTGCGGTAGTCGGCCTGTTCGGGAATCTTGCGCAGGGCCCGCAACTGGTCGAGGACGGCGCTATCCTCCGGCGCGCCTTCGAGGAAGGCAGCGTCGAAGCCGAAGAGCGAGCGGTAGGCCTCGTTGTAGAATTGAAGCCGCTTGTCCGGCCCGAAGATCGCGACGGCCGTGGCGAGCTGGTCGAGTGTTCGGGCGTGGCTTTCCACCGTGCGGCGGATTTCCGACTGGACCTTCTCCAGTTCGCTGACGTCCGTGGCAATGCCGCCGCTGCCCGCGCCGCAGGCGGCGTCGACGATATCGAAGATGCGCCGGGCGCCCGCGGCCACCACCGAGAGGCGCTGGGCAAAGACGGGCTCACTCTCGCGCTGGCGCTGCACGGCCTGGCGGGCGGCGCTGTCGAGCAGTTCCGCCTGCTGCCCCACCACCGCCTCGGCGGACGCAACGTCGACGGCCCTCGAATAGGCCTTGTTGACCCAGGAAAGCTTGCCGGCGGCGTCCCGCAGCCAGACAGGCATCGCGAGAGCGTCGAGCAGGTGATGGACCACCGCCACCTCGCGACTCAGTTCCTGGTGGGCCTCGCTCAGGGCGACGAATTCCAGGCGCTCGCGCGAAAGATTGCGGAAGCGAACGATGAAGCGGGAGCCCGAGGCCCACCCCGTTGCCTCCAGAACGGTTCCCGATTGCGCCTCGACGGTGTCGGCAAAGCTCTCGCCGCTTTCACGCAGCGCGGCGATGCGTTTTTCAAGCTGCGCGGTGGAGGACGGTGCCAGCCAGGTGCCGAAGGCCAGAAAGCCCGACCGTGAGGTCGGGCAGCGGGTGCTTTCGGGCAAGGAGCCGGCAACAAGCGGCTCCTCGTCGGAGCCGGACCAGACAATGAGGCGTTGATCCTCTGCCGCCAGCGCTGCCTCGGAACGGTCGGCGACGAGCTTCAACTCGTCGTTTTCCTTCCTGAGCCGCGCCAACTCGACTTCCGATCGTGCTCGCGCCCGGATGAGCGCCGCCGCGCTCACCACCGCAAAGCAGATCGAACCTGAAAAAGCCGCAAACCAGGCAACTCCGTAGGAATCGAGTTGCATGGAGCCATCTTCCGCATATCGGACGAGTTGGGCGGCGGCGCTGCCGGCGCTCCCCAGCCAGATCGTCAGCGCGGTAGTGCCCGCCAAGAGCAGACGGCGTCTTGCAGAATCGGGGCGACCTCTCCCCATTCGGCAACGTCCCGTCATCCGTTGAACCCCCGTCAATCATTTGCAGCAATAACGCAACGACCACAGCCAGCCGCTGCGGCCCGGTCTTGCTCGAATCACCAGACGATAGCTGCTTTGAAGAAGGGCTCAAAGAGTCCACCAACTTGTTTTGCGATGTGGAAAATCAAGATTGAGACTTGCTTCGCCGATTTCAACCGAATTGGTGCATAATACGCCAATTGTGGCGCGAGTCTTTTCAGAGTCTTTCCCATCAATACCGAATCAAATGGGAATCAGTTTCTGAATCAATTTGAGTCTTGATGCAGGAACGAGGAAATATTCTTGTTAACCAAGAAATAAAACAGAGCCGCTTATGCCCCGCCTTTTCGGCATATGTTCGTTCGGCAGACGCTAAAATTCCGTGAAACGACTCCCGACCCCGGGATCCACGCAAGAATGTCCGCCTCAGACTGCACGCCCGACTGGTCCGGAAGACGCAGGTCGAGATGCGTGGCGGATTTGCAACAGCCCTCATTTATCGTCCACCGATGCCCGCAGGCGGGGACAAAAAACAAATCGGGGCGCCCTGAGACGCCCCGACTGTCAGAGATTGACGATTTATCCACAAGAGACCGTCTTGCGGACCGGTCGCTCAGTAGCGGTAGTGCGTCGACTTGAACGGGCCCGTGGCCTGAACCCCGATATAGGCGGCCTGATCGGGCGTCAGCGTCGTCAGCTTGGCGTTGAGCTTGGCCAGATGCAGCGCCGCCACCTTCTCGTCGAGGTGCTTGGGCAGCACGTAGACCTTGTTCTCGTACTTGCCGCCCTGGGTCCAGAGTTCGATCTGGGCCAGCGTCTGGTTGGAGAAGGAGGCGCTCATCACGAAGCTCGGGTGACCCGTGGCGTTGCCGAGGTTCACCAGTCGGCCCTCGGAGAGCAGGATCATGCGCTTGCCGTCGGGGAACTCGATGAGGTCCACCTGGGGCTTCACGTTCTTCCACTTGAAGTTCTTCAGCGCACCGACCTGAATCTCGTTGTCGAAGTGGCCGATGTTGCAGACGATCGCCATGTCCTTGAGGTTGCGCATATGCTCAAGGGTGACGATGTCCTTGTTGCCCGTGCAGGTCACGACGATGTCGGCGCGCGGGGCAGCGTCTTCGAGGGTGACGACCTCGTAGCCGTCCATGGCCGCCTGAAGGGCGCAGATCGGGTCGATCTCGGTGACGAGCACGCGGGCGCCCGAGCCGGAGAGCGACTGGGCCGAGCCCTTGCCGACGTCGCCGTAGCCGCAGACGATCGCCACCTTGCCGGCCATCATCACGTCGGTGCCGCGGCGGATGGCATCCACCAGCGACTCGCGGCAGCCGTACTTGTTGTCGAACTTCGACTTGGTCACGCTGTCGTTGACGTTGATCGCCGGGAAGGGAAGCTCGCCCTTCTCCTGAAGCTGGTAGAGGCGCATCACGCCCGTGGTGGTCTCTTCCGAGACGCCCTTGATGGCCGCCTTGCAGCGCGAATAGAAGGTCGGATCCTTCTCAAGCCGGCGCTTGATGGTGGCGAAGAGGCACTCTTCTTCCTCGTTGCCCGGCTTGGCGAGAACCGAAGGATCGGTCTCGGCCTTGGAGCCGATCAGGACGAGCATCGTCGCATCGCCGCCGTCGTCGAGGATCATGTTGCAGGTTTCGCCGTTGCCCCAGTCGAGGATGCGGTCGGTGTAGGTCCAGTATTCGGCGAGGGTCTCGCCCTTCTCGGCGAAGACCGGGATGCCGGCAGTCGCGATGGCGGCGGCGGCGTGATCCTGCGTGGAGAAGATGTTGCACGACGCCCAGCGAACGTCGGCGCCGAGCGCCTTCAGCGTCTCGATCAGCACGGCGGTCTGGATGGTCATGTGCAGGGAGCCGGCAATCCGGGCGCCCTTCAGCGGCTGGGCGGAGGCATATTCCTCGCGCACGGCCATCAGGCCCGGCATCTCGACTTCGGCCATGTCGATTTCGGTGCGACCCCAGTCGGCAAGACCAAGATCCTTGACGTGATATTCGGAAGCAACGGGCATCTGTCGTCCTCTGTCTGCTTGCGGCGCGCGGAAATCCCGGGCCGCCGCGTCTCTGTCTGAATTCCTGTACCGCCGATCCATCGGCGAAGGCCCAGAAGACCTCGCGCTGCCGGCAACGACGCACTCTCGTCGAACGACGGAGAGGCGCCTGTGCCGCCGGTTATAAGACCGCCGCCAGGATCGCGCAATAAGGATATAAAGATTTCTTTATGTTTACTTTGCCACCTGTGGCGCGCCGACGGTCCGCCGGCGGTCGGGCATCAGTAGTCCGACAGCTTGATGTCCGGCGAATAGTCCTCGCCCGGAACCTCCTTCATGACCGGCTGACCGCAGATCACGCGGCCCTGCACCGGATCGAAGACAAGGGTCGCGGGGCCGGCCAGTTCCCAGCCGCCGCTGAGCGCCTGCGACACCCGGTGACAGAAGGCGGAATCATCGGGACCGGTCAGATAGCGGTAGAGCTTCATGAGAACGTCTTACTCCGGATGGAAGGCTGCGACCGTCGTCTCGGGACCATCGCCGGCCGGCAGGCAAAAACTCTGCAGCGGTTTACGACATTTCCGGCGCCGCGCAAAACGGGGGTCGCATCCCGAGGTCCACCGAGGCACGGCCTCCCGTGCGTTAAGGCGATGTTTGCCGCGCTCTGGCAGACTTGGCACTCCCATCACCGAAGGAGACGCAGCCTTGTCGCTCGCAGAGGAGAAGACCGACAGCCGACCCTACGAGAAGACACTACTGGCCACCGTCTGGCTTTTGCCGCTGCTCGCCCGGTCGATGGGCAGCCTGACGCTGTTGCACATCACGCCCGTCATCCTCGCCTTCATGCTGGCGGTGCTGGTGCGGCGACCGTCAGCAACGGTGGCCTGAGCACTGCTGCGGATGTGGTTCTGCGCGGCGGACCGCCAGCGGTTGCCCACTGCAGGAGGCGACGGGCAAGAGACTCGTAGTCGCCGTCGAAATGGTGCCCGCCCTCGGTCTTCACGATGGTGATGGCGTTGTCGCCGGCAAGCATCGGGCAGGCGCTGTCGTCGGCATCGTCGGCACCGTAGAGACAGGCAACCTTCTCGGCCGGGAGCGCGCGCACCGCCTCGACCACGTCGCGGTCTCCCGCAACGCTGCCAAACCAGCCCTCCACCGTGATCTCGAAGCCGGTTTTCTTTTCCGGCGACAGCAGCCCGATCAGGCTGACCCGGTCCTGCAGCGCTTGCGGCAGCCTGGGAATCGCGAAGGGCAGCGTGTCGGCGCCGAAGGAATAGCCGAGGAGCGAAACGGGCAGCCTTCCACCCGGATCAGCGCGCTCGATGATCGACTGGATGTCCCTGGCCATGTCGTCCGGCGTCCGCTCGGCCCAGAAATAGCGCAGGCTGTCGACGCCGACCACGTGCACGCCATTGTGCGACAGCCAGGTGCCGATGCTTTCGTCGATGTCACGCCAGCCGCCGTCACCGGAGAAGAAGACCACGAGCGCCTTGGCCGGAGTCTTGGGCTTCAGGTCGATGATCGGCGCCGAAGCGGTTGCCGCATCGGTCCGGGCAATCCGCAGCGCCGAGGCGATCACGGTTTCCCGCCGGGCATTCACCGTCGGCGCCTCGGCAAGGGTGATTTTCGGCTGGCCTTCGAGGGAGTTCGCCATCGCGCTACGCTGGCCGGTCGGCGAGACGAAGACGAAGGGCGCCGGCATCGGGTCGTTCACGACATCGAACTGCGGCCCGTAGACATAACCCACCCCGTCGGGCGCCGGATCGACGGCCGCGCCGGGGCAGCCTCCGATCTTCGTCACCAGTGCCTCGGCGGGATCGAGGGCGACACCGCCGGCGACGGTCGCATCGGGCGCGTCGGCAACGGCGGAATAAGCCAGCACCCCGCCCTCGCCCCTGCCGACGATCACCGGGTGGAAATAGTCCGACAGCCCCATCGCCCGGCTTGCGTCCTTGGCAAGCTCCTCGAAGGCGCTGTCGAAATAGAGGCAATCGTCGCTGCGCTTGTCGAGTTCGGCCCGCCAACGGTCGAGGTCGACAGTCATTGTCGCCAGCCCGCTGGCGAGAAGACCGTCGGCCAGCGTCCGGTCAGCCGGCTGGATTCCGCCCCTGTCGGAGACAAGAATGACGATGCCTTCGACCTTGCCGTTCTTCGGCTCCTCAAGGGTGACGCCGGACAGATCGTCCGCCGCAAAGGTTGTCCCGGCGAGCCAGCGGCTGACGTAGGGGACGTGAAAACCGAGCCTGTCGGCCCCGACGGCGACGGCGCCGACGACAAGGAGGCAGGCAACGGCGGCCGTGCCAATCCAGAAGCGGCGTCTCATAGCGCCACCTCCATGAGACGGGACGTGACAGTGGTCTTGACCGGGTGGCCGCCGGCCCTCTTCATCCTGGGACGGGGGCTGTTGATCAGCCGGGTCACGTCGACAAGCGCCCTCGGGACATCGAGGCCCGGCGGGCAGATGAGGTAGTGCGGTGTCCATTCGGGCAGGAACTTCGCCTTGAAGGCACGCAGGCCCTCGAAATGGTAGACCTCGCCGCCGCGGCGATAGATGAGCGCGCCGAGCCGGTTCCAGCGCGAGGCGAGCGGGTGGCTGACGAGGCCTGCGAGCGGCGCGGCGCCGAGGTTGAACCAGCGATAGCCCTCGGCCTTCGCCGCCAGCATCAGCTTCACGAAGAGAGCATCCATGATGATCTTGGAGGCACCGGAGACATAGCGCATCAGGTCGATGGTGATTTCCTCCTTGTCCGCCCCGCGCCAGAGGTTGGCGAAGGCGACGATCTCGCCCTCCTTTTCAAGCACGGCGCAGTCGAAGGCCGAGAGATAGTCCTCGTCGAAGGAGCCGAGCGAAAAGCCCTTTTCCGTTCCGCCCTTGGCGGCGAGCCATTCGTCGGAGACGACCTTCAGCCGGGGCAGGATCGCCGGGACCTCGTCCTTCGGGACGACCCGCAGAGCAAGCCCCTCCTTGTCGGCGCGGCGATCGACATAGCGCAATTCCTGGCGGGCTGATCCGGTGAGAGAGAAGGCCTGAAGATCGACGCGGGCGACCTCACCGAGCTTCAACGCGGTCAGGCCCATGTCGAGATAGCGGGGCAGGCTCGCGGCCCCGACCGCATAGAAGATCGGCCTCAGGCCCTGCTGGTCGGCGAGTTCGCGGAAGCGCCAGGCAAGGCGTACGCAGGCCTCCGGGTTGCCCACCGCATCGCCGAGGGCGATGAGGCTGCCGCCCGAGCGGGCGTACATCACGAAGGCGTCCGAATTCCGGGACACCAGAAACTGCTTGTCGCCGAGAAGCGCCAGGGCCGCGGAGGCATCCCGGGAGCCGGCGACAAGCGCCTCCACGGCCTCGGGGACCGGCGGCGCCGGCGTGCGTTCCGGGCGGCGCACGAGCAGGGTGTCGATGCCGACGAGCGCCAGCGCCGCGAACAGCACGACGGTCGTGCGCAGGAAGCGGGGGACGGCGCTGTCGAAGGCGAACTGCCACCAAAGCGCATTCTGGTAGTCGACCTCGCGGTAGGCGAAGAAGCCGAGCCAGGTGATGGCCGCGACCGTGACGGTGACCATCACCAGCCAACGGGGCGAGAGGTGGAAGGCTCCCTCGCGCGGCCGGCGATAGAAGGCCCGGCGAAACACCAGAAGAACCGCGCAGGTGAGAGTCAGCACCAGCGCTTCCTCCCAGTCGAGACCCTTGCCGAGCGAGAAGACCGCGCCGGCCGCGAGCAGGCCGACCGCCGCGACATAGGCGCGGGTCATGCGCAGGTAGAGCCCGCGCGCGACCACGAGCAGCGCCGCGCCGACAAGGCTCGCGGCCAGATGCGAGGCCTCGACGAAGGGCAGCGGCACGACATCGGAGAGGAGATCGATGCGATCCGTCAGGGCGGGCGTGGAGCCCGAGACGAGGAGGACGATGCCGCCGAGGAAGACAACCGTGGCCATGGCGGGCGGGACGACCGGCTTCAGGACCCGGCCGACCGCGCGGCCGGCAATCTCGATGCCGGTGAAGCGATGGAGAAGCTCCATCACCGCGATGCCGGCAACGGCCACGACGAGCGGCAGAAAGGTGTAGATCAGCCGATAGGCGAGAAGCGCGGCCAGGGCTTCCGGCGTTTCTCCGAGCCCGAGCCCGCCGATGATGGTCGCCTCGAAGACGCCGAGACCGCCGGGGGCATGGGAGGCGATGCCGAGCAGGATGGCAACGAGATACGTGACAGCAAAACCGGCGAGGCTGCCTGTCGATCCCTCGGGCAGCAGCAGGTAGAGCGCGGCGCCAGCGGCGATGATGTCCGCGACTCCGGCGGCAAGATAGGCACTGCCCGAGGCCCCTTCGGGCAACGGCAGGTCAAGCCGGCCAAACCGAAGCCGGCGCGGCCCGGTTGCCATGAAGACGAGAAGCGCGGCAACGAGCGTCAGGCCGACACCGCCGACGGCCACTTCGATACGCACATCATGCCAGGGCCAAAGCCGGATTCCCGCCGGATCGATGATGAGGGCCGCCGAAATGACCGTCACAATCGCCGTGAAGAGCGCCCCCCAGGAGATCGTGACGATGCGTGCGATGTCGGCCGCGCCCAGCCCTTCCGCCGCATAGATGCGCCAGCGCAGGGCACCGCCCGTCAGAAGCGGAAAGCCGAGGGCGTTGGAGACCGCATAGCCCGCGGCACCGGCGGCACCCGCCACATGCGGCGGAACCTTGCCGGGGGCAACGGAGCGGGTCGCGACGATGTCGTAGAGGCCGAGCGCAACGAAGCTTGCGGTCGTTGCGAGGATGGCGAGGACGATGCGCTGCGGCGCAATCGTCGTCAGCGCCGACGTCACATCGGAAAGCGTGACCGCGGCGAGCAGGTGCTCAAGCGCAAAGAGCGCGAGCCCCGCGATGACGAGGCCGATGAGCGGCGGCACGAGGCGCGGCAAATGCAATCCCGCAACGATCGGCGCGGGTTCGGAAGTGTCATGAGATGGAGAGGACACGATGCAAACTCCTGGCAGCATCGCAGGGCCCATCCGGGCCGGGCGTCGTAATGGACACGCAAGGAAACAAATCTGGATTCAGATCGGACCGGCGCGCGGTCATTCCCGCTTGCCGCCAGCCGATACTAACAACCTGAATGCGCCTGATCTTGGATTTTTCCGGTCAATCGGCCGTTTTCACTGACCAAGCCTGTCCGGACGGAAAAAAGCCGGCCATTCCAGGGGCGAAATGGCCGGAAAAGAGGGGCATCCGTCCGTCCGGGAGGGGGGAGACGGAGACGGACGGACGGATGCAGTTGCCCGGCAGCGAGGGAGGAGGTAACCCGCCGGGCAAAGTCGTTGCGTCACATCGGTGACGCCCGCCTCAGGCGGCCTTGGAGCTCAGCGCCAGGAAACGCTGCGAACCGTCGCGCTCGATCTGGACAAGCACCGGCTTCTTGTCGCCCTTGGCGGCATTGAGAGCCTTGGCGGCATCGGACGCATCCGCGACCTGCCTGCCACCGACCCGCAGGATCACGTCGCCGGGGCGAAGGCCCTGGTCGGCGGCCGGAGAGCCCGGCTCGACCTGCATGATCACCGCGCCGCGGGTGTCCGGCGAGATGTTGAGCTCGTTGGCGACATCCGGCGTGATCGGGCCGAGGGCGAGGCCGTAGGAGCCCGTGTCGGACGGCGAACCGTTGTCGTCGGCCGAAGCGGTTTCCTGGTTCGGCATCTTGCCGACGTCGACCGAAACGGTCATCGGCGAGCCGTTGCGAAGCACCTCGATCTTGGTGTCGGTCCCCGGAGGAACGGCGGCAACGAGGCGGGCGACGTCACGGAACTCCTTGACCGGCTGGCCGCTGACACCGGTGATCACGTCGCCGGACTCGATGCCCGCCTTCTTGGCCGGGCTGTCGTCGGTCACGTTGGCGACAAGCGCGCCATCGGTGTTCTTGAGGCCCATGCTGGCCGCCAGGTCATCGGTCAGCGGCTGGATCGCGACGCCCAGCCAACCGCGCGAGACGGAGCCCTTGTCGCGGATTTCCTGAACGATCGGCTGCGCCAGCGTGGACGGAATGGCGAAGCCGATGCCGACGGACCCGCCCGACGGCGAGAAGATCGCCGTGTTGATGCCGATGACGTGACCGTTCATGTCGAAGAGCGGGCCGCCGGAGTTGCCCTTGTTGATGGCCGCATCCGTCTGGATGTAGTCGTCGAAGGGACCGGAGTGGATGTCGCGGCCGCGGGCCGAGACGATGCCGGCCGTGACCGTGCCGCCGAGGCCGAAGGGGTTGCCGACGGCCATGACGGCCTCGCCGACCTTGATTTCATCGGCGGCGGCGAAGCTCACCGACGGAAGCGGCTTCTTCGGCTCGACCTTGAGGAGGGCAAGGTCCGTCTTCTTGTCGCGACCGATCAGCTTGGCCGGCATTTCCGTGCCGTCCTGCAGCGTCACCTTGATGTCGGTGGCATCGCCCACGACATGGTTGTTGGTGACGATGAAGCCGTCCGGATCGATGATGAAGCCGGAGCCGAGAGCGGTCTCGGTGACTTCGCGGTCCTTGCCGCCATGACCGAACTGGCCATTGCCGAACTGCTTGAAGAAGTCATCGAAGGGGGTGCCCGTCGGGAAGTTGGGCATCTGGAAGCCGGCCTGCGCGACCTTCTGGGTCGTGGAGACGTTGACCACCGCCGGGAGCACCTGCTGGGCGAGGGCGGAGAAGTCGACGCCCGGGAGGGCGGCCTCGGCCGGAGACGTGGCCGGCAGGAGCGCCGGGGCGACCAGAGCCGTCGTCAGCAGGCAGGCTGCCGCGGCAGCCGCAATCCGGCCGCGGCGGCCAAGAAGTTTGGGCTTTTGTTCGGTCTGCATGTCAAGCTATCCCTTGTGTGTCTGCAAATCGTTGCTTCGCTTGGGAAGCGATGACACACAAGAAACACCCCTGCCCCTCACGCCCATATCGACGCGACATTGATTATTCCCAATGTTGGCGACGCATAGCCGCGAGATGGGTTGCGCTAAGTCTTCCGCATCGAAATTCTTGAGAGACACGAGGGCAGGAGGCACCCCTGCCCACAAAAGCAGGAGACTTTGGTCCCATGAAAATCCTCGTCATCGAGGACGATACGGAAACGGCGGACTATGTCGCGCGCGGGCTCAAGCAGCAGGGCCACACGGTGGATGTCGCCCGTTCGGGCCGCGACGGCCTGTTCCTCGCCGCCGGCGAATCCTACGACCTCCTCATCGTCGACCGGATGCTGCCGGGCGTCGACGGCATGAAGATCGTGCGCACCGTGCGCGGCGCCGACGACGCGACGCCCATCCTGATGCTGACCACCATGGGCAGCCTCAACGACCGGGTGGAGGGGCTGGAGGCCGGCGCCGACGACTATCTCGTCAAGCCCTTCGCCTTCGCCGAGCTCAACGCGCGGGTCAACGCGCTGACGCGGCGCTCGTCGCGACCGATGCGCGAAACGGTCCTGCGCCTGCACGACCTGGAGGTCGACTGCCTCAGCCGCCAGGTGAGCCGGGCCGGCAAGCCCATCGAGTTACAGAACCAGGAATACAAGCTGCTCGAATACCTGATGCGCCATGCCGGCGAAGTGGTGACGCGCACAATGCTCCTGGAAAACGTCTGGGACTTCCACTTCGACCCGAAGACCAACATCGTCGAGACGCACATGAGCCGGCTGCGCGGCAAGGTCGACCGGGGCTTCGACAGCGAACTCATCCACACCGTGCGCGGAGCAGGCTATGTCCTTCGTGCGCCCGGCTGAGCTTCTCCGCACGACGAGCTTTCGCATCGCGCTCGGCTATTCGGTCGTCTTCCTCGCCTCGATCACGATCATCGGCCTCGTCGTGCACTATATCGCCGTCAACAGCGCGCGCACGGAGATCCGGGCCTTTTCGGCCAACGAGGTCAACCGGCTCGCGGAGGTGCACGGACGCTTCGGCATTTCCGGCCTCGTCGCGGCGGCGGCCGACGACGCCAAGGCGCCGGAGGGCGTCGACCCGCTCCGCGTGCTCATCATCGATACGCGCGGGCGCATCCTCACCGGCAGCCTGCCTCCGCTGATGCCGCGCCAGGACGGGCCGTTCGAGCTGCAGCGCAAGGACGGCGAACTGTCGATCCTCGGCGTCGGCAAGGTCTTGTCCGACGGCACCTATCTTGCCGCCGGGCAGAGCGACGCGGCGCTGCGGCGCACAAGCAACGCGATCCTCAACGCCTTCCTCATCGGCGGTTCCATCGCCGTGATCGTGGCTCTCGGCGGCGCCCTTCTCACCTCGCGCGGCGTCCTCGGCCGCATCCGGCGGATCGACGAGACGACGCGCGCCATCGTCGCAGGCGACCTGTCCGCCCGCGTGCCGGACCGGGGCACGGACGACGAACTCGATCACCTGACCGCCGGCATCAACGACATGCTGGATCGGATTCAGGCCCTGATGGTCGACCTGAAGCGGGTGACGACAGACGTCGCCCACGATCTAAGGACGCCGCTCGCCCGGCTCAGGCAGAAGCTGGAGGAAGCGCACGAGAGCGCGACCACGGTCGAGGACTACGAACAGCTCACCGAGGCGTCCATCACGGAGGTCGACCGGCTGCTGGAGATTTTCACGGCCCTGATGCGGATCGCCGAAATCGAAGCAAGGGCGCGGCGCGAGGCCTTCGCACCCTTCGACCTTTCCGATCTGGCCACCGACATGGCCGAAGCCTACGAAGCGGTCGCCGAGGAGAGCGCCCACACGCTGACCGCCGACATCGACAAGGATGCGAAGGTCACCGGCGACAAGGCGCTGATCGCGCAGATTCTTGCCAACCTCATCGAGAACGCCATCCGGCACACGCCGGACGGTTCGACGATCAGCCTTGCCGTCCGCCGCCAACCCGGCGCGGTGCTGGTCTCCGTCGCCGATGACGGCCCCGGTATTCCGCCGGACGAGCGGGAGGATGTGACGAAGGCGTTCCACCGGCTCGACCACAGCCGGACGACGGCGGGCAATGGCCTCGGCCTTGCCCTCGTCAAGGCGGTCGCGACCCTCCACGAGGCCGAGCTGCGGCTGTGCGACAACGAGCCTGGGCTCCGCGTCGAGATCGCGTTCGAACCGGCCGTGGCCATCGAGACGTGACGACACCCGATCGACGGACTAAAGAGGGACCACCGTCCCACTCCTCGTCCATGATCGGGTGATCTCATGTCCACTTCGCGCGCATCCTATCCCGATCTCGCCGGCAAGACCGTCTTCGTGACCGGGGGCGGCAGCGGGATCGGCGCGGCGCTCGTCACCGCCTTCGCTCGTCAGGGCGCCAGGGTCGCCTTCGTCGACATCGCCGAGGAGGAGAGCCGGGCGCTCGTCGAATCGATCCGTCAGGCCGGCAAGGGCGATGCCCTGTTCCTGCCCTGCGATCTTCGCGACATCGCTGGCCTGCGCCGCGCGATCGAGGAGGCGGGCCGTCAGTTCGGCGATATCTCGATCCTGTTGAACAACGCTGCCAACGATGAGCGGCACCAGACGCTGGACGTGACGCCCGAGGAATGGGACGCGCGGATGGCGATCAACCTCAAGCCGCAGTTCTTCGCCGCGCAGGCCGTGCTGCCGCAGATGATCCGCCTCGGCTCCGGCTCCATCGTCAATTTCGGCTCGATCACCTGGCGCCTCGGACAGGGCGGCATGGCAGCCTATTCCACGGCGAAGGCGGGGATTCACGGCCTGACCCGCTCGCTGTCGCGCGATTTCGGTCCGCACCGCGTGCGCGTCAACACGTTGCTGCCCGGCTGGGTAATGACCGAACGCCAGCTCAAATTCTGGGTCAATCCGGAGTCGCTGAAGGAGATGGAAGCAGGTCAATGCCTGCCCGACCGGATCGATCCGCAGGACATCGCCGACATGGCGCTTTTCCTCGGCTCGGACGCCTCGTCCAAATGCACCGCGCAGGAATTCGTCGTCGACGCGGGCTGGAGCTGAAAACTCAGGGGCCGTCGGGAATGACCGAAATATCGACGAGGGCCTGACGACGGTCCTCCGTCACGACGCGGATGGCGTCTTCCAGCGTTCCCCGCAGGTCCGTTGCCGCCGTCACCCGCGCGGTCCATGCCCGGCTTGCCTGCGCCGTCAATGTGAAGTCCGGCGACGGCTTCAGGGACGTCAGCGGCATCTCGTTGGCCTTGGCGGCATAGCCGTCCGGATAGAGACTCGCCACAGACGCGCGCACCGCGCCCCATTCGCCGTTGTTGAGGATCAGCACCAGAATCGGCAGGTACAGCGCCTCGGCGATCTGGTGGCAGACCACCGGATTGGCGAACATGTAGGAGCCGTCGCCCATCGTGGCGACGCAGAGCCGGGTCGGATCGGCAAGCCTTGCGCCAAGCGCGCAGGGAAAACTCCAGCCAAGGCCGCCGGAATGCGGCTCCTGGAACCATGAGAGATGATCCTCGCGCCTGAGGACGCCGAGGATCGTGCCGAGTTCGGAAAAGACGCTGGATTTTCGGCCCGCCAGCACCTCCCCGAGCACCGCGCTGACATGCGCCTTGGTGAGACCGCGCGCGGTTCCCGACAGGGCTTTTGCCCTCAACGTTTCGCGTGTCGCCGCCGACCTGCGGGCGATTTCGTCACGCCGGACGGCGATGGCCGCCGCGTCGCGCGGCAACTCGCTCATCGCGTCGATGAGCGCCGTCAGAGCCGCAGCCGTTTCGCCGACGAGCGAGCAATCGGCGGGGAAATTGCGGACGGGAGAGCGCGAGAACAGCGGATCGGGGCCAAGCTGGATGACGCGCGCGTCGGGACTGATCGGATGCTTGTCCGGCCACCAGGGAGCCAGCGCGTTGACGACAAGGACTACGTCCGCCTCCTCGAGGAACGGCCCGGGGTCGGCGCCGACGTGGCAGGGATGCTCGGTGGAGATGGCCAGATGCGTCGCCCACCAGGAGCAGACGGGAAGAGCCCAATCTTCGGCCCATTTTGCAAAGGCGGCAAAGCTCTCCGCATCGCCCGCGCCGCGCTGGGCGATGACAAGCGGCCTTTCCGCCGCTGCCAGCCACTCGGCGGCCGTGCGCAGGGCCGCCGCATCAGGCGCCGAAATCGCCGGTGCCATGGCGATCCGGGCCTCGACGCTCTCGCGCGGTGTCGCCTCGCAGAGGACTTCGCGCGGCAGGGAGAGGTAGACCGGCCCCTTTGGCGTCGAATGCGCAATGGCGTGGGCGCGATCGATCAGGCCGGGCACCTGCTCGGGGAACTTCAGCTCGTAGTCCCACTTGCAGGATTCGCGCACGAGCGCCGTCTGGTCGCGCATCTCCTGCCCCCAGGCGATGGGAACGGTGCGGGCGCCGAAGCGGCCTTCCTCCGTGACGGGCGTTCGGCCGGACATCAGGAGCATCGGGACATGCTCGCAGGCCGCGTTGATCGCCCCGATGGCGCCGTTGGCGAGGCCGACGTTGGTGTGCAGCATCACCGCCTGGCCGCGCCCCGCCATCAGGTAGTAGCCGTGGGCCATGCCCATCGCCGCGTGCTCGTGCGGGATGACGAGCGCTTGCGGCAGGGCGATGTCCTTGGCTTTCGCTTCCGCGAGGCCCTCGATGATCGGCGGGAAGTCGGTGCCCGAATTGGCGAAGACATAGTCGACGCCGTGGGCCTTCAGCCGGGTGAAGAGCGCCGCGCCGGCGGAGAGAGAGCCGGCCTTTTCCTGTCCGATCATCACCTCACCCTCCCAGCACTCTCGGCAGCCACAGCGTCATGGCCGGGAAGGCCAACAGCAGCGCGACGCGAATGAGTTCGGCGAAGAAGAAAGGCATGACGCCCTTGAAGGTCTCGCGCATCGGCGTTTCCGGATCGAGGGCGGAAATCACGAAGACGTTCATGCCGACGGGCGGCGTGATCAGCCCCAATTCGACGACGATCAGCGCGATGATGCCGAACCAGACCTTGAGATCCTCCGTGCTCATGCCGAAGCCGGAGCCGTCTGCCATCTGGTAGAGGCCGCCGTTGACCTCGACCAGCACCGGCCAGAAGAAGGGGATGACCAGCAGGATCATCGACAGGCTGTCCATGAGGCAGCCGAGGACGATGAGCGCCAGCAGCAGCAGGATCATGATCGTCATCGGTGGCAGGCCGGAGGTCGCCAGCGCCTCGGCCAGGGCCTGCGGCACGCCGGCCCGCGACATGAAGATCTTGAGGAGTTCGGCACCGAGCAGAATCAGGTAGATCATGCCCGTGGTGCGCGCGGTCTCCAGCAGCGCCTGGACCTGGGCCTGGAGATCGAGCCGGCCGCGCACGAGCCCATAAACCCAGACAAGAAAGACGCCGATGGCCGCCGCCGGCGTCGGATTGTAGAGGCCGGCATAGATACCGCCGATCACCATGAGGAAGATCAGGAGCACCGGCACGAGGCCGAGGGTCGCCTCCAGAAATTCCCTGCGGTCGACCGGGTCGCCTTTGGGGCCGGCCTCCGGCCTGATCGCCACATAGGCGGCAATCGTGAGCAGGAAGAAGAGGACCGCGAGCAGGCCGGGAATGAGGGCTGCCGCGAACATCGTCACGATATTCGCCTCGACCAGCACGGCATAGATGACGAGCACCACGGACGGCGGAATGAGGATGCCGAGGACGCCGCCCGCCGCCAGAGTGCCGGTCGCCAGCGCGCCGTTGTAGCGGTAGCGCTTCAGTTCCGGCAGCGCCACCTTGCCCATGGTCAGGGCTGTTGCGAGCGAGGAGCCGCAGACCGAGCCGAAGGCAGCGCAGGCGCCAATCGCGGCCATGGCCGTGCCGCCGCGCAGCCAGCCGAGCCAGGCGTTGGCCGCCCGGAAGAGCGCCTGACTCAATCCGGCGCGGGCGGCGAGCGCCCCCATCAGCACGAACATCGGCACGACCGACAGGTCGTAGATGGAGAACTGGCCGTAGCCGAGCGTCTTCAGCTGGTTGAGGAAGATCGCCGGTCCGTTGAGCAGCGAAATGCCGATGCCACCGACGAGGATCATCGCATAGGCGATGGGCATGCGGATGGCGATGAGCGCCACCAGAATGGCAAGTCCGGCGAAGCCGATCAGCAGGACATCCGTCATGATTGCTCGCCGGCCGAGGCGCTGACCGAGGCCTTCAGCGTCACCGCCGACGCAAGGACGAGGAGCGCCAGCGACATCAGAATGGGAATGAACGCGACCCAGTGCGGAAACTGCAGGATTGTGGTCGTGTAGTGATAGGCCTTCTGGTCGAGCATGCCGAGATACATGCGCCACAGCATCAGCGCCGAGAAGACGAGGGCGGCGAGCGAGGCAAGCCCGGTGAAGAGCGCCAGCCAGCGCGGCGAGGCTCGGCTGGTGAAGATGTCCGCCGTCACGTTGGCGTCGACGAACTGGCAATAGGGCAGGAACATGAAGGCCGCCACCGCGACGCCGACCTCCGTCATCTCGAAGTCGCCGGGAACGCCGACACCGAAGACGCTGCCGACGACGGTGATCACATTGATCAGCACAACGGCGACAAGCAGCAGGCCGCCAAGCAGCGCCCAGGCGGTGACGATGCGGCGAGCGAGGCCCGAAGGCCCCGCACGCCCGATCCCGGCTTCATCCGTCACGGTCAGTTGCCACGATGCGCGGCAATCCCGGCCCGCGCCTTTTCGACAAGGCCCTTGCCGTCGATGCCTTGGGCGGACACTTCGTCGATCCACTTGTTGACGACCGGTTCCAGCGCGTCCTTGAAGGCCGCCGTCTCCTCCTCGGTCAACGTGACGTGCTCGTTGCCGGCATCGGTGGCGACCTTGATGCCGAAATCGTCGGAGGCGCGCCAGATGTCGCCGACCTCGGCCAGCCAGTCGGGGCCGGAGGCGTCGCGGAACGCCTTCTGGATCTCGGGCGACAGCGAGTCCCACCGTCCCTTGTTCATCGAGACCTGGAAGGTCGTCGTGCCGAAGCGGGCCCGGTCATGGCCCTCGATCTGGTACTTGGTCTGGTCCTGGATCTTGAGTGCGGGAATGATTTCCCAGGGAATGAAGGCGCCGTCGACGACGCCCTTCTGCAGCGCCTGCGGCAGATCCGGCACCGGCATGGCGATCGGGGTGGCGCCGAGCGCCTCGATCACCCAGGCGCCGGTGCGCGTCGGGATGCGCATCTTGAGGCCGGCCATGTCCGCAGGCTTGCGCACCAGCTTGGTCCCCATCTGGATCGCCTGGCCGGCGTGGACATGGAGGAACATGACCTCGACGCCGGCATAGTCACCGGCAAGGTCGCTCTGGAAAATCTCGCCCATGGCAAGGTTCGCCGCCTTCGGATCGTTGACGAAGACGAAGGGCAGTTCGAAGGCCTCGGTGCGCGGAAAGAGACCGGGCGTATAACCGTTGACCGTCCAGATGATGTCGACGATGCCGTCCCGGGCCTGCTGGATCAGTTCCGGCGGGCGGCCGCCAAGGGTCATCGCGGGATAGAGCTCGATCTTCACGGCGCCGCCGGCGTTGGCTTCGACAGCCTTCGCCCAGGGCTCCAGCATCTTCGTCTGTGCCGGAGCTTTGGCGCCGAGGAAATGATGAAGCTTGAAGGTCTCGACGCCCGCCGCGCGGACGATGGACGGCATGGCGAGCGTCGCCGCGCCGATACTCGCGGTCCTGATGAAATCTCTGCGGTGCATGACGTTTCTCTCCCTAGGTCATTTTTTGTGTTTTCGCCCGATCGGCGCGGGTTCCGCCAACCCCGCCGAAGAGCCCGCCTGCCGAGGGACGGTTCCGGTCCGTGACCGACCGTCCCGCACAGTGGGCCTCAAGATCGCCGCAACATCCTCAAGAAGCACGCTTTATCGACCGGGACAACAGAAACTCATCAAAGCGATAAACGGCGGGCGCGGCCACTGCTTCTTGCGATCCCCCATCGTCCGGCCATCCCGTCCGCCTGTCTCCCAAGCGGTCCGGCGGCCTGCATCCTCCGGCGTGATTCACGAGACATGGATGACGCCGGGCACACTTCCCCGTCAGAGTCGAATACTGGCCGCATGGCGCCGCGTAAAATGACATTTGGCGAATTTTACATAACCCTGGAGTTATAGTCTGCACCCTTCCGGGTTCCCGCCAGGATCTGGACGCACGGAACCAGCACCCCTGCCGGCCATCACAGAAGATACTGCACCAGCAGCGGCACAAGAAAGGCCGTGACGGCCGCATTGAGGCCCATGGCAATGCCGGAGAAGGTGCCTGCGAGGGGATGAACCTGCAGCGCTCTTGCCGTGCCGATGCCATGAGCGGCAAGGCCGGCGGCAAAGCCTCTTGCGCGCCAATCCTTCATGCCGAGCGCATTCATCAGCGGCGTGACGACAATGGCGCCGATGACACCGGTCGCGATCGTCGTCACTGCGGTCAGCGAAACGTCGCCGCCAAGCGACTGGGAGATGCCCATCGAGACACCGGCGGTGACGGACTTCGGCGCGATCGAGAGCAGCACCAGCCGCGGCAGGCTCGCGAGTTCCCCGAGCCAGACGACGGAGACGATCGCAGCGGCCGATCCCGCAACAAGGGCAGCGACCATCGGCACGAGCGAGCGAACCACGATCTGCCGGTTGCGGTAGAGCGGCACCGCGAGGGCAACGGTCGCCGGGCCGAGAAGAAAGTGAATGAACTGGGCACCGTCGAAATAGTCCCGATAGGGTGTTTTCGAGACGACCAGGACGAGGCCGATCACCCAGACGGAATGAAGCACCGGGTTGGCGAGTGGATGGCGGCGGGTCCGCTTCGAAAAGGCATCGGCAAGCGCATAGGCCACGAGCGTCAGCGTGAGCCACAGCAGCGGCGTCCCCGACAGATAGGCCCAGAGCGAAAAGTCCGAGGTCGTCACGGCGCGTCCTCCCCCTCCGTCGCGGTGTTGGCCTTCTGTCCCGTCAGACGCGCCACGAAGCCGAAGACGAGGACCGTGACCGTCAGCGTCGCCACGGTCGAGCCCGCGACGGCGATCAACAACCCGAGGCCGTGACCGGTCAGCAGCCCGATATTCTGGATGACGCCGACGCCGGCCGGGATGAAGAGCAGCGAAAGATTGGCGAGAATGCCGCCGCTGACACCGTTGATGCTGCCGGTGACCGCCTCCCGCCGCGCCTCAGGCAGGCGGTCCGCGACAGCCAGCAGGACGAGCATGAGAAGCATGCCGATGACCGGGCCCGGAACGGGAATGCCCGTTTCGTAGGAAATGGCCTCGCCGCAAAGCTGGCAGAGGAGGATGGCGCAAAGACCGATGATCACGGGGCCCTCGTCGGTTGGCGATCGGGAGATGCGGCAGCCAGCCTGAAGCCCCCGCCGCCATCGTCAAGGTAGCATGACCCGCAACGGCCACAAGACGCGCATGAACGTCATATCCGGCGATTTGCGTATCGCGATTTTTGCATAGCTACACTGCCGACTTTCGACTTCTCATTTGCTGGCATGCCAGTAAATTGTCTCTTGTCAAACAAGGAGGTACCAATCATGTCCTTCGCCAAAACAATCGTCCGCTATGTCGCCGGACAAAAGCCTGCCAGCCAGCGCTCCGCTTCCAATATGCGCAACCGGGAGACCCGGGCACGCGAAGAAGCCCGCAACGCCGTTTACATCGGTCTTTGACCGTCCGGAACGAGCCGGTCCAGACCGCCCCAAGGGCGATGGAAGGCAGTGCAAGAAAGCCCGCTGGCTTGCCAGCGGGCTTTCTGCTTTTTGCGGCCCCTATGTCTTTTCGCTCCGCCGGAATCATCAGCCGGCCCGGCTCCAGCGCGCAATCTCCCTGCCCTTCGCGACCACCGATGCGTCGTCCACCGCGCCTTTTCGGGGCAACGTCGCGACGCGTTTTGGTGCGCCAATTTCGCCCTTAAACCAGACAGTTAACGGAGAGCCGGCAAATCTTAACGACTGTGGCCGATTCCGGCGCGTCAAGTGGCAATGCCCCGCGCCGGACGCATGCCTCAACTGCAATCTTCCGAGTTCTATTTTTTAGGCGGAATGCCTAATTCAAGAGCACAAGAATTGGAGTTGAGACCATGACCATTCGTGAAAAGTTTGCCCGCTACACCGCCATGCGCCGCGCCGTCCGCCAGCTCGAGGCCCTCGACGATCGTTCCCTGCGCGATATCGGCATCGAATCCCGCGCCCAGATCCGCTCGGCCATCTACGGCGCCTGAGCCGCAGAAACCTGCAGGATCGCCAGCGCGGAGCCGGGAAGACTTCCGGCACGCAAAAAAAGTCCGCCGACTGTTCGGCGGACTTTTTTTTGTTTCGCGGCCAACCGGACAACGGACGCGACGGCCCGGAACCCTTCTTCGCCAGTGCCCCGACCGGGCGCGCCGAATGCCGGCAGGCTGCGTGCCGACCGGAGCCACCGCCGGAGATTGGCCATATGACGAGCGAACAGGATTGCGAGTTTGCAAGAATTCCCAGTAGGCTAATGCCAACGACGCTGGAGCGATGCAACTTGACGACTTCAGCGGCGTTTGTCTGACGCCCCCCGCATCCCGCGAGGGTCTTCCTTCCCGGAGCCGCTGCCCATGACGTCCAAGCGCCTGTCGCCGAAGCCAACCCAGATTGCGGCGCAGGACCCGGACTGGTGGCGGGGCGCGGTCATCTATCAGGTCTATCCGCGCAGCTTCCAGGATTCCAACGACGACGGCATCGGCGACCTCAAGGGCATCACGTCCCGGCTTGCCTATCTCGCCGACCTTGGCGTCGACGCGGTCTGGCTGTCGCCGATCTTCACCTCGCCAATGAAGGACTTCGGCTACGACATCTCCGATTATTGCGACGTCGACCCGATCTTCGGCACGATCGCCGACTTCGACGATCTCGTCGCCGAGGCGCACCGGCTCGGCCTCAAGGTGATGATCGACCAGGTGATCTCGCACACCGCCGACGTCCATCCGTGGTTTGCCGAAAGCCGCGCCTCGCGCGACAACGACAAGGCGGACTGGTACGTCTGGGCCGACGCCAATCCGGACGGCACGCCGCCCAACAACTGGCTTTCGGTCTTCGGCGGCTCGGCCTGGGAATGGGATACGCGGCGCTGCCAGTATTACCTGCACAACTTCCTGACCTCGCAGCCGGACCTCAACTATCACAGCAGCGAGGTGCAGGCCGCGATCCTCGACACGGTGCGCTTCTGGCTCGAGCGCGGCGTCGACGGCTTCCGCATGGACACCGTCAACTACTATTTCCACGACCAGCGACTGCGCGACAATCCGCCGAACACCACCGGCGGCTTCGGTGCCGATGCGCCCGAGGTCAATCCCTACGGCCATCAGGACCACATCCACGACAAGAACCAGCCGGAAAACCTGAAATTCCTGAAGCGTTTTCGCTCGCTTCTCAATGAGTATCCCGGGGCCGCGGCCGTCGGCGAGGTCGGTGACGGCAAGCGGTCCATCGAGCTGATGGCCGCCTATACGTCCGGCGGCGACAAGCTCCACATGTGCTACACCTTCGATCTTCTCGGCGACGGCTACGGGCGGGAGTTCCTGACCTCCACCATCGGTCGCTTCGAGGCCGGCTCGAAGGGCAGCTGGCCCTGCTGGGCCTTTTCCAACCACGACGTTCCGCGTGCGATCTCGCGCTTTGCCTCGCGCAGCGCCGACCCGAAGCGGCTCGCCAAGGTGCTCTGCGCGTTGCTCCTTTCCCTTCGCGGCTCGGTCTGCCTCTATCAAGGCGAGGAACTCGGACTCACGGAAGCAGAACTCGCCTTCGAGGATCTGGTCGATCCCTACGGCATCCGCTTCTGGCCGGAGTTCAAGGGCCGCGACGGCTGTCGCACACCGATGGTCTGGACCGAAGGGGCCGTCAACGGTGGGTTTTCAGGCGCAAGGCCCTGGTTGCCCGTTCCGGCGGAGCACCTGCCGCTCGCCGTCGACCGGCAGACGGGGCAGCCCGGCTCGATCCTGGAGCACTTCCGCTCCTTCCTTGCCTTCCGCCGCCAGACGCCGGTGCTGGTGAAGGGCGACGTCGAATTCATCGAGGCCGAACACGAGACCGTCGCCTTCGTCCGCCGGCACGAGGGCAAGGAAATGCTCTGCCTGTTCAATCTTGCGGACGTGCCCGTGACCTTCGTCCTGCCGAAGGGCATGAAGGTGTCACCGATCGGCGACCTCGGTTTCGACGGCAGGCAAGTGGGCGACGAGGTTGCGCTTGAACGGATCGATGCCTTTCTGGCATGGATTGAGCCGCCAGCGGCATGACCGCCGGCGATCGATGCAGCCCCTTCCGTTCATCATAGACAGGCGATTGAGATGAGAGACTTTTTCCGGCCCGGCCGCGACACGACGCTGGCAACCGAGGCGATGATCGCGACCTCGCATCCGCTTTCGACCTCCGCCGGACTGGAAATTCTCGCGCTCGGCGGCAATGCGGTCGACGCCGCCATCGCCGCCGTCGCCGTGCAATGCGTCGTCGACCCGCTGATGACGGGCATCGGCGGCGACTGCTTTCTGCTCTACAAGGCGGCGAACGGTCCGGTGAAGGCCCTCAACGGCTCGGGACGCGCACCCGCCGCTGCAAGTGTCGAAAAGCTTCGCTCTCTCGGCCTTTCCGAGATCGGCGAGACGAGCGCCCATGCCGTGACGGTGCCCGGCGCGATCGCCGCCTGGTGCAAGCTGCACGACGAACACGGGTCCCTGCCGCTGGACCGCCTGTTCGCCCGCGCCATCGCCTACGCGGAAGACGGCTACCCGGTCACACCCCGCGTTGCCTTCGACTGGGCCGACGATCAGGCCGTCGCCGCGGGGGACGAGCACGCCTCCGCGCTCTTCCTGCCCGCAGGCAAGCCCCCGCAGGCCGGTGACCGCCACGCGCAGCCGGCGCTTGGCGCGACCCTGCGCGCCATCGCGGCGGGTGGCTCCAAGGCCTTTTATGAAGGCCCCATCGCCGCGTCCATGGTCGCCTGCCTCAAGGGCCTCGGCGGTCTGCACGAGATGGAGGATTTCGAGAGCGCGGTCGACGGCGCCGACTGGGTGAACCCGATCTCCACGTCCTATCGCGGCTACGATGTCTTCGAATGCCCGCCGAACGGACAGGGCGTCGTCGCGCTGATGATGCTGAACATGCTGTCGGGCTTCGATCTCGGCGAGGACCTGTCGCCGGCGGCGCGCATCCACCTCCACGCGGAAGCGGCCAAGATTGCCTATCACCACCGCGACGCCCTGCTCGGCGACCCGGAGCATCTGTCGGTCGATCCGGCGCTGCTGCTCGGCGGCGACATCGCCCGCGAGCTTCGCGAGAGCATCAGCCTCGACAAGGCGATGGCGCCGAAGCTCTGGAGCGGCGCCGAGCACCGCGACACGGTCTATTTGTCGGTCGTCGACCGGGACGGCAACGCCATCTCGCTGATCAACTCCATCTTCCACAGTTTCGGATCGGGCCGGCTCGATCCGAAAACCGGCGTTCTCTTCCACAATCGCGGCTCGTCCTTCCGCCTCATCGACGGTCACCCCAACGCCATCGGTCCGCGCAAGCGGCCGATGCACACGATCATTCCCGGCATGCTGTGCAAGGACGGCGCGGCGGTGATGCCCTTCGGCGTCATGGGCGGGCACTATCAGGCGGCGGGCCATGCGGCCTTCCTGTCCGGCGTCCTCGACCGGGGCCTCGACATTCAGGCGGCGATCGATGCGCCGCGCAGCTTCGCCTTCGATGGGACCCTCAAGGTCGAGCCGACGATCGATCTGGATACGCGCAAGGCGCTGATCGCCCTCGGCCATACCGTGGTTGCCGCCGAAGACCCGATCGGCGGGGCGCAGGCGATCTGGATCGACCGGGAGAAGGGCCTGCTTCGCGGCGGCTCCGATCAGCGCAAGGACGGATCGGCGCTCGGCTTTTAGGCGCTGCGCGAGCCCTCGCCGCTTTCCCATTGCCCTGGCCCATTGACCTGGGCGGGAACCAACCCCGCCCCTGACCGTTCTGACTTCGTGCGGACCGCCTTGACGGCCGTGGCGTGCGTCATGGCGTGCCCGGCAGGCAAGCCGTTCTTCAGGGTCACAAATCCTTAGGCTCTTCACGGCACAATTGCGCCGCTTTGCCCAACCCAGTCCAAAACAGGCCTGCCCCATGAAGAAAAAACTGCTGTTGTGTGCGCTCAGCTTTCCCCTCCTTCTTGCTGCCTGCGTCGGCGTTCCGCCGCAGTTGCCGCCGTCCTCCTCGCGCCTTCCGGCCGTGGAGAACCAGAAGAAGGACATCGGCATCTGGCGCAACAAGGGGCTGATTTCCTATGAGGAGGCCGCACGCCGCCAGTATGCGATCGAGCGGTCGAGCTATGCCCTGCGCGACAGCGAGGTGCACTTCTGGAATGAAGCGATCAAGAACGCCAAGCTGGTCGACGCGCATCTCATCACGCCGAACGAGTATTTCCGGCGCGTGAAGCGCGACTACGCCCGCGACGTCGGCCGGTAAAGCCGACAGTTAGCCGGCTACTCATTTGGAGTATCATGCGGTCTCGCAAAGGCGCATGAACGCATGATCGCCCGGTTTCAGCACTGTGGAATGGTTTGAAAGGCAGGGTGGCCGTCATCGGCCGCCCGTTACGGTCTTCCAGGCTTTGCCCGTCGCAGGAAGACATAGAGGGCGCCCGCGCCACCGTGGCTGACATGCGCTTCCTCGTAGCCGTGCACGATGCGGCGCAGATCCGGCAGGGCCAGCCATTGCGGCACCACGCGGCGCAGAACGCCGCGTTCCGGCAGATGCAGGCCCGTGAAGCCGTGATACGGCGTTCCGCCCTTGCCAGTGATCACCAGCACGACCTTGAGGCCCCTCGCCTGCGCCGTGTGCAGGAAGCCGACGAGGCGATGATGCGCGTCGGCCTGGGTGAGCCCGTGAAGATCGATGCGAGCCTCGATCAGCTGCGGATCACGGACAAGCTTCTGGCGGGTCTTGCGGGCCACCGGCTGCAGCGGCGGCAGGGCCGGTTTGACGGCGGGTTTTTGCGGCGTTGGCGGCTTCGGGCTTGAGCCGGCGGTCGAACTCTTGAGCCTGTCCCGGCCTGCGGCAGCCGATTCCGGCGCATCCTCGACGGGCACCGGCGGCGGTTCCGGCTGGCGGGCCTCGGGATGCATCGGCTTGACGGTCTGCTTGACAGCCGTCCAGAGCCGCTGCTCCTCCTCCGAAAGGCCGCGACGCCGCCTGTCACGTGCCACGGCGGCCAGCCCCCTCGACTGCATCCCGCGGGACGAGCACCGTGAAATCGGCCGCATGGCGCACCGGCGCCGCCTGCCGCCAGGCGGCCTCGCCGGTTCCGAAGAAGATATCGCCGCGCGCCGGGCCAACGATGGCCGAGCCGGTGTCCTGGGCGATCATGAGACGCTCGACCGCCGTTCCCCGCGAAATCCCGTCGAGGGGAATATCCAGCGACAGCCAGATCGGCATGTGGAAGGTCATCAGGTTGCGGTCGACCGCCAGCGACCGGCCGGGCGTCAGCTGGACGCCGGCGGCGGCAACGGGTCCGAGGTCCGGATCGGTCGTTGCGATCTCGGCAAAGAAGATGAAGGACCGATTGCGGGCCAGAACCTCGGGCACGTCTTCCGGATGCGTGTCGAGCCAGTGCCGCAGGACATCGGCGGTGACCTCGTGCGGCTGGAACAACCCGCGCTCGATCAGCACCTTGCCGACGGGAAAATAGGGATGGCCGGTCTTGCCGGCAAAGCCGACGCGCATCGAGCCGCCTTCGGCAAGCCTGATGCGGGCGGAGCCCTGCACATGGATGAAGAAGGCCTCGACGAGGCTTTTCACATAGACGAGTTCCAGCCCCCTGCCATCGAGCGCGCCGGCCTGAATGGCGCCGCGATCGGGCATCTCGGCAAGGCCGTCCGGCGTTGCCAGCGCCCAGGTGACGTCCTTCGGGACAGAACCGCGATCGGCGCCTGAGGGAATTTCGGCAAGGCCTATCGGCCTGGCGTAGAGCGGCGTTGGAAATCGCTCCGAGCGATGGCGCGAGCCTTCCACCTCCGGCTCGAAATAACCGGTGACGAAGCCGCCGCCCTCGGCCGGCCGGATGCGATGCGGCACGAACCAGTGCTCGAAGAAGCGCCGCGCCGTATCGGCGTCGGTTCCACTGCCCTGGCGCAGGGCGGCTTCGGCGGGGCCGACCAGCGCATCGCCGGAGAGGCCGAGCCCCTTAGTCGAAGGAGGAGAGGCGAGGATTTTTTCCGCGCTCAGGCGGAAAGCCGAAAAGGCCGCGCCGTGATCGTCGCCCGCCCAGCCTTCAAGGTCCGAAAAGCCGATCGGCTTCAGACGGGCGGACGGGTGGGACGAGGTCATCGGCTGTTGCCTCCGTCAGGCGGCGTCAGCCGTCGGCTTCCGTGGCAACCAGCTTCCAGTTCGGGTCGCGCGCGCGGACCGGGCGGGCAAAGGTCCAGATGTCGGTGACTTCGGCCACCTTGGTGGGCTCGCCGTCGATCAGCGTTCCGTTGGCGTCATAGGTGGCGGAGATGAGCTGGCTGACGAAGCGCACGGTCACCTGGGCGTCGCCGTCCTTCAGCATCGCCTCGATGATTTCCGCCTTGTCGACGCCGACGAAGGTGAAGTCCATCTTCTGGCCCTGCTTCTCGCGCTCGCCGATGGCGCTTGCAAAACTCGTGAAGACCTCGGTGGACAGCAGCGACTTCAGTTCGCCGCGGTCGCCCTTGGCATAGGCCGTCACGATCATCTCGTAGGCCGCCTTCGCACCTTCGAGGAAATAGTCCGGATCGAAGCTGCTGTCGGCGGAGAGGATGGTCTTGAGCGCGTCGTTGAGCGCCGTGCCCTCGGGCGCGACCGCATCGATATGCTGGTTCGCCTCGGCGGGCACATCGCCCTCGCGGCGACGCGCACTCGGCAGCGTCACGACATTGTCGTTGTTGCTGGCCACCTGCTCGTCGCGTTTGGAATAGGGGTCCACCGGCGGACGCTCGTTGCCGGTGCGGCTGCCCAGCACTGAACGCAGACGCCAGAAAACCGCAACGGCGATTACCAGGAAGATGAGGCTGGTCAGGTCCATAAATCCGTTCATCGAGCGCGCATGTCTAATTTCGTTGAGGGCATTGGGATCATGCCGATACCCTCCTATGTAAGAAAGGTCTACCCGCGATCCAATCGCCCGTCACGAAATTCGTTGACGCAGCGCCGGAGGAACGAGCTGCCGGCGAGGTTTCCGGCGATTGCAGCGGTATCGTAACACGTTCGGGAAGAACGTGTTGAAGGCTTCAGGCCCCGTTCACCGCCTCTTAACCAAGAGAGCAGGAAGACCAGCGTCCAGGAAAGCGTTCCAAGGAAAAAGGCCACGGCATGCCACTTTTGTTTCTTTTGCCCGTTTTCGTTCTGCTGCTGCCGGCAATCGAGATCGCGGTCTTCATCATCGTCGGCGCGAAGATCGGCGTCCTGGCAACGCTGGGGCTGGTGGCGGCCGGCATCCTCATCGGCGGTGCGCTGCTGCGCTCGCAGGGGATCCGGGTCCTCACGCGTTTGCGCTCGGAAATGGATGCCGGACGCATTCCGGGCACCGAACTCGTGGAGGGCGCCCTGCTCGCCGTCGCGGCGCTGATGGTGCTGACGCCCGGCTTTGTGACCTCGGGCCTCGGCTTCCTGCTTCTCGTGCCGCCGATCCGCCACGCCATCGCCTCGACCATCCAGAGCCGGATGACCGTGACCGTTGCAACGCGCGGCACGACGGGCGGCGGCTTCCGGCGCCGCGACGGTGTGGTCGACCTCGATCCGGAAGACTATTCCAGCCACGAAGGCCATCCCCCCCGTCCGGGCACCTTACCGCGCCCGGGAGACTGAGCGGCCTGCATCCTCAAACGTCGAGGTTCGCCACCGAGAGCGCGTTGGTCTGGATGAACTCGCGGCGCGGTTCCACCTCGTCGCCCATCAGGCGCATGAAGATGTCGTCGGCCTCCATCGCCTCGGAGACCTTCACCTGCAGCAGCGAGCGGATGGAGGGATCGAGCGTCGTTTCCCAGAGCTGCTCGGCGTTCATCTCGCCAAGGCCCTTGTAGCGCTGCATGGTAATGCCCTTGCGGCCAAGGGCGAAGATCGCATCCAGCAGCGCGCTGGGGCCGCGCACCGGCATTTCCTGCTCGCGCCGGCGCAGCATCGCCGCCTTGCCGTAAATCTCCTGCAGATGCTGGGAATGACCGTCGAGCTTGCGGGCATCGGCCGACGAAAGCAGCGCGTGGTCGACGCCGGTCGCCTCCCTCACGCCGCGGACGGTGCGCTCGAACAGCAGCGAACCGTCCTCGCGCGCCTCGCCGGTCCAGCCACGCTCGTATTCCTCGGCCAGGATATCCAGCCGGCGGGCGACATAGGCCGCCGCGACGAGCGCCTTTTCGTGATCGGAGAGAATTTCGGCGTTGAGCGCCCCGGCGATTGCGGCCTGCTCGACGACACCGCGATCGTAGCGCGTGTGAAGCCCTTCCAGGATCGCACGAATCTGCCGCGCCCGATTGATGATGGCGCGCAGGTCCTCGCCGGCACGGACCTCGCCGCTGGCGAGCGTCAGGCTGGCATCCTCAAGGCCCTGATCGATCAGGAAGTCCTCGAAGGCACGCTCGTCCTTCAGATAGGTCTCCGACTTGCCCCGGGTGACCTTGTAGAGCGGCGGCTGGGCAATGTAGATGTGGCCGCGCTCGATCAGTTCCGGCATCTGGCGGAAGAAGAAGGTGAGCAGCAGGGTGCGGATGTGGGCGCCGTCGACGTCGGCGTCCGTCATGATGATGATCTTGTGGTAGCGCAGCTTGTCGGCGTTGAACTCGTCCGGGCCGATGGAGGTGCCAAGCGCCGTGATCAGCGTGCCGATCATGTCGGAGGAGAGCATCTTGTCGAAGCGCGCACGCTCGACATTCAGGATCTTGCCGCGCAACGGCAGGATCGCCTGGTTGGCGCGGTTGCGCCCGCTCTTGGCCGATCCGCCGGCCGAGTCACCCTCGACGATGAAGATTTCGGACTTTGACGGGTCACGCTCCTGACAGTCGGCGAGCTTGCCCGGCAGGGAGGCGACGTCGAGCGCGCCCTTGCGCCGGGTCAGTTCGCGGGCCTTGCGCGCCGCCTCGCGGGCTGCGGCCGCCTCGCAGACCTTGGAGACGATGACCTTGGCCTCGGCGGGATGCTCCTCGAACCAGGTGGCGAAAGCTTCGTTGAGGGCGCCCTCGACCACAGGCCGCACCTCGGAGGAGACGAGCTTGTCCTTGGTCTGGGACGAGAATTTCGGGTCCGGCACCTTCACGGAGAGGACGCAGGTCAGCCCCTCGCGGCAGTCGTCGCCGGTGAGCGAGACCTTCTCGCGCTTGGCGATGCCGCTCGATTCCGCATAGGACGTCACCTGCCGGGTCAGCGCCCCGCGAAAGCCGGCCAGATGGGTGCCGCCGTCGCGCTGGGGAATGTTGTTGGTGAAGCAGAGCACATGCTCGTGGTAGCTGTCGTTCCACCACAGCGCCGCCTCGACCGTCACGCCGTCGCGCTCGGTGGAGGTGGTGATCGGCGCGGCGATGAGCGGCTTCTTGGAGCGGTCGAGATAGCGCACGAAGGCTTCCAGACCGCCCTCGTAGTGCAGTTCATCCACCCTCGGCTCGACGCCGCGCAAATCGGACAGGATGATCCTGACGCCGGAATTCAGGAAGGCGAGTTCGCGCAGGCGCCGCTCCAGCGTCGCATAGTCGAACTCGATCATGGTGAAGGTCTCGGGGCTCGGCATGAAGGTCACTTCCGTGCCCTTGCGCCCGTCCGCCGGACCGACGATCTTCAGCGGCGCTTCCGGATCGCCATGGCGAAAGCGCATGCGATGCTCGTTGCCGGCCCGCCAGATGCGCAGGTCCAGCCAGGTGGACAGCGCATTCACGACCGAGACGCCGACGCCATGGAGACCGCCGGAGACCTTGTAGGAATTCTGGTCGAACTTACCGCCGGCGTGGAGCTGGGTCATGATGACCTCGGCCGCCGAAACGCCTTCGCCCGAGTGAATGTCGGTCGGAATGCCACGTCCGTTGTCGGACACCGTAACGGAGCCCTCGGCGTTCAGCGTGACGCGCACTTCGGTGGCGTGGCCGGCCAGCGCCTCGTCGATGGCGTTGTCCACGACCTCATAGACCATGTGGTGCAGGCCGGATCCGTCGTCGGTGTCGCCGATATACATGCCCGGCCGCTTGCGCACGGCATCGAGCCCCTTGAGCACCTTGATCGACTCCGCGCCATATTCGGGCGTGACGGCTTCAACAGCTTCAGACATGAAATTCCTTGAGGGTCATTTTGAACGCCATGTTCAAACACTGTCATAGAGAGCCCGGAGGGCGTCGGCAACCGAGCCACCAAACAGTTGAAATAGCAGACGATTATGGCGCGAGCGCGATGCAGTTTTTTGCCGGCTTGACACAAATGCCACGTGATTCGCGAAGAGACGCGACCATGGCGCCGAGCCGCCCGATCGACAGGCGGCGACTTCCTGCCAAAATCCGTTGCTTTTCAGCATCCTAGATATGGTGCCGGACACGCGGCACGGCAATACCTACAGAGGTCGCGGCAGCGGAGCACCGTCCGTCCCGAAGCCGAAGAACGGCCGGCGGCGATGAAAATCGCCTTCCGCGAGGGCAACGCGCTCTCCCACGCCCCGAAAATCCGGCCTCATCCACAGAAAAGACGCCGAAAACGGCTCAGCCGGCCGAGAAATGGGCTCAGGCGTCAAGCGAACGCAATGTCCCGTCGACCGCCTCAATCACCTGGCGGCCGGAAAAGGCCTCGAACATGACCGGGTCGGTGCCGGTCAGAAAGGCATGGGTGCCGATCTCGTCGATGAGACCGGCCAGCGCTTCGCGGCGGCCGGGATCGAGATGCGCCGTAATCTCGTCGAGCAGAAGCAGAGGCGTCATGCGGGCCAGTTCCGTCACCAGCCGGGCATGAGCGAGGACGAGGCCAATCAGGAGCGCCTTCTGCTCGCCCGTGGAGGAGAGCGCGGCCGGCATGGCCTTGGCAAGATAGGTGACGGCGAGATCGGACCGGTGCGGCCCGACAAGCGTGCGGCCGGCCGCACGATCGCGGCTGCGGGCGGCGGCAAGGTCGCGCAGGTACCAGTCCTCCACCTCGCTGGCGCTTGCCTTGGCAAGGGCTGCTTCCAGATCGCCCTCCAGCGTCAGGCCGGCACGAGGGAAGGCCTCGCCCGCCGGTCCCGTCTCATCGGCAAGGCGCGCCAGACAGGCGACGGTCTCGCCGCGTGCCGCCGCCACCGCGACGCCGAGTTCGGCGATCTGCGCCTCGGTCGCGTCGAGCCAGGCCGGATCGGTGCGATGATCCTCCAGCAGCCGGTTGCGGCCCGTCAGCGCCTGCTCGAAGGCGGCGACGCGGCGTCCATGCGCCGGATCGACGGAGAGAACCAGCCGGTCGAGGAAACGCCGGCGGTCGGAAGCCGGTCCGGTGAAGAGGCCGTCCATCGCCGGCGTCAGCCACATCACGCGCAGATGGTCGGAGAGGATATCGGTGCCCTTTTGCGGCGTGCCGTCGATCCGCACCTGCCTTGTCGCCTCGCCGGCGACGAGACCGGTGCCGATGCGGGCAGGCCCGACGGCGCCCTCGACATCGGTCGCGACCGCCCAACCGCCCGCCCCGCCGATGCGCGCGACATCGCCGAGCCGCGCCCGGCGCAATCCTCGGCCGGGCGAGAGATAGGAAATCGCTTCCAGGAGGTTGGTCTTGCCGGCGCCGTTGGGCCCCACAAGCACGACCGCGTTCGAGGCGACCTCGATGGCCGCACTCGCATAGTTGCGGAAATCGGCCACCTTGAGGGCGGTCAGGCGGACCGGGCAAATTCCGCCCGGCACCGCCAGTTCCGGAAAGGCATTGTCCTCAGGCATTCAGGTTCGCCGGGACGTCATGGGCTGCTTCAGAGCGGTCACACCCGCATCGGCATCAGCACATAGAGCGTGTCGGGATCATCGGACTCCTGGATCAGCGTCGGCGAACCGGGATCGGCGAGCTTGAAGACCGCCGTCTCGCTGGAAAGCTGCGAGGTGATGTCCAGCAGATAGCGTGCGTTGAAGCCGATATCGAGCGGATCGGCGTCATATTCGACGTGCACTTCCTCCGTCGCGCTGCCCGAATCCGGGTTGACGACGGTGAGCACCATCTTGCCTTCGGAAAGCGTCAGCTTCACCGCCCGGCCGCGCTCGGAGGAAATCGTCGAGACGCGGTCGACCGCATCGGCGAAATCGGCCTTCTCGACGCGCAGTTCCTTGTCGTTGCCCTGCGGGATGACGCGACCATAGTCCGGGAAGGTGCCGTCGATCAGCTTGGAGGTGAGGACGACATTGCCGACGGTGAGACGGATCTTGGTGGTCGAAAGCTCCACCGTCGCCTCGACTTCCGGCTCCTCCAGGAGCTTCTGGATTTCGCCGACGGTCTTGCGCGGCACGATGATGCCGGGCATGCCCGCCGCACCCTCGGGCGCGGGAATGTTGGTCTGGGCGAGGCGGTGGCCGTCGGTGGCGACGGCGCGGAACTTCATGCCCTCCGGCGTTTCCACGGTGTGGAAATAGATGCCGTTCAGATAGTAGCGGATTTCCTCGGTGGAGATCGCGAACTGGGTGCGGTCGATCAGCTTACGCAGGTCCTTCGACGGCAGCGTGAAGCGATGCGTGAACTCGCCGGCGGTGATGTCGGGAAAGTCGCTCTCCGGCAGCATCTGGAGCTGGAAGCGCGACCGGCCGGAAAGGATCGTCATCGCGGCGCCGTCGGGCGCGGTCTCGAGGCTGACCTGCGAGCCGTCGGGGAGCTTGCGGACGATGTCGTAGAACATGTGCGCCGGCACCGTCGTCGCGCCGGGCGTCTCGACCATCGCCGGGACCGTCTCAAGCGCATCGAGGTCCAGATCCGTCGCCTCGAGCTGGAGATCGCCGCCCTCGGCGCGAAGCAGCACGTTCGACAGGATCGGGATCGTATTGCGCCGTTCGACGACACGGTGAACGTGGTTGAGCGACTTCAACAGATGGGTCCGCTCCAGGGTCACACGCATTGCTTCTTATCCGTTCCGCTCGGCTTGGTCTTGTGACAAGGGCGCTTAACTTGCACCGGCGAGAATTGCAAGGGAAGGGCTAATCTCAAGGTCCATTTTGCCATTCCCCAGGCGCCTTTTTGCGCAAAAAGGAGCTTCCCCGCACCCGGGAAAGCTCCTTCAATCGTCCTACCGCAGGAAAAGCTCAGTTTTCCAGCATGCGGCGCAGGATCTCGATCTCCTGGGCGATGGTGTCGTCGTTCTGCACGATGTCCTCCACCTTGCGCACCGCATGGAGGACCGTCGTGTGATCGCGTCCGCCGAAACGGCGGCCGATTTCCGGCAGGGAGCGCGGCGTCATGGACTTGGCCAGATACATCGCGATCTGGCGCGGCCAGACGATGGAGCGGGTGCGCCGGCTCGACAGCAGATCCTGCTTGGAAACATTGAAGTGCTTGGAGACGATGCGCTGGATGTCCTCGATCTTCACCTTGCGGGTATCGGTGGCGCGCACGAGGTCGCGCAGGGTCGCCTCGGCCATCGCCAGCGAGATCGGAGCGCCCGTGAGCTGGTTGTGACCGACGAGCCGGGTGACCGCGCCCTCAAGGTCGCGTCCGGACGTGGTGACGTTGCGCACGATGAAGTCGACGACCTCCGCGGGCACCGTGAAATCGGGATGCTGCAGGCGCGCCACCTCGATGCGGCGATCGACGATCGCCCGGCGCAGGGCCTGATCCGGTTCGGAGATTTCCACCAGCAGGCCGCCGGCAAGCCGCGAACGGACGCGTTCATCCAGCGTTTCGAGCTCGATCGGCGGCCGGTCGGCGGCAACGACCACCTGACGCGAACCATCGATGAGCGAATTGACCGTATGGCAGAACTCCTGCTGGAGCTGCTTGCCGTGCAGGAACTGGACGTCGTCGATGAGGAGAACGTCGATGCCGCGCAGAGCGTCCTTGAAGGCGATGGCCGACTGCGACTGCAGCGCCTGGACGAAGCGATACATGAACTGCTCGGCGGTGAGGTAGAGCACCTTCACGTCGGGACGCTGGACCCGGATCTCGTTGGCGACCGCCTGAAGGAGATGGGTCTTGCCGAGGCCGACCGAGGCATGAATGAAGAGCGGATTGAAGCTGACGCCCGTGGCGCCGGGGCCGGCCGCGACCTGACGGGCGGCGGCAAGGGCGAAGCTGTTGGCACCGCCCTCGACGAAGCTTGCCAGCGTGAAGCGCGGATCGAGGGGCGAGCCCGCCTCCTCGACGAGTTGCGCACTGGCGCTGGAATGCTGGACGGCCTGCGGCGCGGCAGGACGGGGCATCGGTTGAACGACGTCACGAGCGGCCATGACGGGACGGGCGTTCTCGGGAGCTGCGGCATCCTTTGCTGCGGACCGGGCGACGACGTCGACCTTGCCGACGATCGGGGTGCGGACGACCACGTCGATCTTGCGCACCTGTCCGCTCTCGGACTTCCAGAGTTCGGCGAGCTTGTCGCGGTAGTAGGTGGAGATCCACGACTTCAGGAACCGGCTCGGCACCGAATGGGTCACGATGCCGTTTTCGATGGATTCCAGCTTCATGCCGGCAAACCAGCAGGAAAACACTTCGTCCCCGAGATCCGACAGAAGCCTCGCCCTGACGCAAGCCCAGGCGTCTTTCGCCTTGTTGCCTGCCGCAGCTTCCATCGATCGAAGTTCCCGCTCGCCCAT